>CAVZSD010000033.1:0-77780 GCA_963777615.1 uncultured Bacteroidota bacterium
GAATCAACGTAACTGCGTCCTGCAAATCGACCCGCTCGTCGCTTTGGAGTAGCGCTTGGAGTTCGTCGACTCCCCGGAAAGCGTTGATCAGGTAAGCAGCAAAGCGGATGGGATCGTTGTCCTGCTCGTCGATGGCATACCATGCCACTTTGACGCCAGCTTGCTGCATCGAATGTGCCACCTCGCTCAGGCAAGATGATTTGCCGAAGCCTGCCGGAGCAGAAACGAGAATCAAACGACAACCTGGTTGCGCGTTTACTTTCTGAACCAAGCGCTGCCGGGAGGTATGCTGCGATCGTAATGGGGTATCCCTGGTTTTGTCAGAAAGAGTTAAGACATGAGACCAGAACAAACTACTTTTGCCCTAGTCTAACCTATTGCCGTTGAGTGCGCGCCGATAGAAATACTGAATTTGGAGTGCATTTTTGACAGGAATTGCAATTCCTACATTCGGTATGTCGGAGTGTGTATGAGCGGGCGAGAATGGCTACATCAACTGCATCGTCGCGCCTGATGTCTACGTCCCGTGACCGGCGGGTCTTCCGCGAATACCCACTGATCGTCGTCGAGGGCGAAGTCCGGCGCTGGTGCAATGCGGTTGCTCAGTAATGGGGTAGGGCAAGCGCCGGGTGTGCGTGCGCCTGGAGGAACTGTGGGGCGGGTTACCGGTAGTCATCGCCGTCAAATTCTGGTGGCTATCCGAGCAGGGGCGGGCACTAGAGCCAGATAACTACGATCTTCGAGTAATTGTCAGTCTTGCCGCTGGCACGCCGGAACGGTGCGGTTAAATCCTGGAATATATACAAGATTATTTGAAGGTAATAATTTATCCAGTGGCATTTACTACTACCGACTAATAAACAATGATAATGTTATTACGAAAAAAATGGTTCTTATTAAATAATCCTAGGAAATTAAAAAAAATAAAATCACATAATTCATTTAATCTCATAAAATTAACCTGCCGCATTTAAAATAAAAGATTTTAATCCAAAGCATTTTTCGGATTTGCACCCAAAATCGCTTTAAATATATACTTAATAATAATATTATAAATTCTCATTTTAGTAAAATATTTCATGAAAACATCTTGTCAAAAAAAATATTTTTTTAGTTCTATTCGTTTTGATTTGTCAAAGCATTTATGCACAAATTTATGTTTCGCCTGATGGCAATGATTTAAATCCGGGAATATTTGACAAACCCTACAAATCAATTTCGGTTGCACTAAGTCATGCTTATGAAGATAGTATAATTTATTTACGAGGAGGAGTTTATGAAATTGTTACAACTTTGAAACCGCCGAGAAGCGGTTCTGAAGGAAAGTACATTAAACTTTGGGCTTATCCTGGCGAAACTCCTATTTTGGATTTTACGGGACAGCTTTATAACTCAGCGTATAGGGGAGTTAATTTATCCAAAGACTATATATACTTTAAAGGATTAATAATTAGAAATGCAGGTGATAATGGAATTAATATTAGCGGCCAGCATAATATAATTGAGAATTGCAGATTATATGGTAATAGAGATACAGGCTTACAAATTTCAGGTGGCGGCGGTTACAATTATATCCACAATTGTGATTCTTATGCGAATTATGATTCTTTAACTCACGGTGAAAATGCAGATGGTTTTGCTCCAAAGCTTGATATAGGGCCTGGCAATATATTTCGAGGCTGCCGTGCGTGGAATAATTCCGACGATGGTTGGGATTTTTACGAATCTCAAAACGAAGTTATACTTGATAGCTGCTGGTCATTCGATAATGGTTACAATATCTGGAATGATAAAAGTTATCAAGGCGATGGAAATGGATTTAAAGTCGGCGGAAACTACGTGCCAACTCATCACCTCTTAATGAATTGTGTTGCATTCGATAATCTTGGAAAAGGATTTGATCAAAATCATAACACAGCTGGTGTTACTGTCCTTAATTGTACAGGAATAGGAAATAAAAATAAAAATTTTTCTTTCCCTGAGGTTCCAACAACTGGTGTTGATAGCCTAATTAACAATCTATCATATAGGGGAGGAAGTTCTAATAGTCTTGAATCAAATTTGGTTCAGGTAAAAAATAGCTGGAATGGATTTACAGTATCAGATTCCGACTTTTTAAGTTTGGATATTTCTCTTGCCAAATCAGACAGAAATGCCGATAGCAGTATTAACGCTACTGATCTTTTTAAATTGTCAAAGAGCAGTAAAATGATTGATGCCGGCACAGAAGTTGGAATCCAATTTAATGGTACGGCACCGGATATCGGTGCGTTTGAATCTAATTTTATTACTTCAGTTAGTAATAAAGAAACTCAAATAATTAATTTTAGATTAGAACAAAATTTCCCGAATCCGTTTAACCCATCAACAAAAATTAAATATGAAATCCAGACCTCTCCAGACCTCTCCAAAAGAGAGGCTTTAATGCAGCTCAAAATATATGATGTTCTGGGAAATGAAGTAGCGACTCTTATAAACAAAAAGCAGCAGCACGGAAAGTATGAAGTATCGTTTAATGCTGATAATCTTGCCACCGGAGTTTATATTTACCAATTAACTGCCGGTGATTTTGTAATGTCCAAAAAGATGATGCTTCTAAAATAATTCTTAAATAAATAATTTAATAATATGTTTGAATTCAGAATAAATAAATTTGTGAAGTGGTCAGCTTTCGGGTTGATCACTTTGCTTGCTGTAAACTGCTCAGGGCAGGAATCATTAACTGCTAAAAAACTTATTGATAATTTTTTAAAGCTTCATCCTGATACTGTAGCTTATAAAACAGAAGTAAAAAGCTATAACTGGAATTATGAGCAGGGATTAATTCTTCAGTCATTTTATGAAATGTGGAAAGAAACTGGTGAACATAGATATCTTGATTATATTAAAAAAAATATTGATTACTATGTGCAGGATGACGGTAACATCAAAACTTATGAAATGGATAAATTTAATCTGGATAATATTTCATCTGGAAGGGCTGTTCTAAATCTTTATAAAGTAACCAAATTAGAAAAATATAAAAAAGCTGCTGATATTTTGAGGAAGCAGATTAAATTGCAGCCTAGAACAGAAAGCGGGGGATTTTGGCACAAAAAGATTTACCCTAACCAGATGTGGCTTGATGGCTTATACATGGCTGAACCTTTTTATGCTATGTATGCTTCAATGTTTGATGTTAAAAATGGAATTGAGTATAAAAAAGATTTTGATGATATTGCCAACCAATTCATTTTGATTCAAGATCATTGTAAAGATAAAAAGACCGGATTATATTATCACGGCTGGGACGAAAGCAAACAACAAAAATGGTCTAACCCTGAAACTGGTGCCTCTCCAAATTTTTGGGGAAGAGCTATTGGCTGGTACATGATGGCGCTTGTTGATGTGCTTGATTATTATCCCAATGACAATGCTAAAAGAAGTGAATTAATTAATATTCTAAAAAATCTTTCTGAAAGTTTACTTAAATTTAGAGATAATAATAAAAAACTTTGGTATCAAGTGATCGATAAAGGTAACCGGAAAGGAAACTATATAGAAGCTTCTGCTTCTACAATGTTTATATATGCTTTTGCCAAAGGCGCAAACAAAGGTTATCTTGATAAAAAATATTTTAAGATTGCCAGAGAATCATTTGATGCTGTTCAAAAATATTTAATTACAACTGACGAAGAAGGAACTATCTACCTTAATGACGTTGTTTCAGTTTCCGGTCTTGGCGGGAAACCCTACCGTGACGGCAGCTTTGAATATTATATCAGCGAACCTAAAAGAGTAAATGATTTTAAAGGTTATGGCCCTTTAATTTTAGCAGCTATTGAATTAGAAAAATAAATTATTTTATATCAACTAAAGCTATGGGTAAAAATGAGAAATAAATTGTTTGGAAAAATTTTAGTTATAGTAATTATAGTTTTTTTGTTTACTGCATTCTTTAGGGGGCACGAAGAAGTTAAAGTTTACATGATTGGCGATTCTACAATGGCTGATAAGCCGCTTGCCGATAATCCCGAAAGAGGATGGGGACAATTATTCCCTGCTTATTTTAACGATAAAGTTTTAATTGAAAACCATGCTGTTAATGGCAGAAGCACTAAAAGTTTTATTGACCAGGGCAGGTGGAAAGAAGTTTACAATAAGCTAAATAAAGGTGATTATGTTTTTATTCAATTCGGGCATAATGATGAGAAGAAGCAAGATACTTCAAGATATGCAGCTCCGCATGGCGCTTATAAAGATAATCTTATAAAGTTTGTAAGCGAATCCAGGGATAGAGGTGCTATACCAATTTTATTAACTCCAATTAACAGAAGAAAATTTGATGAATCAGGCAAGCTTGTAGATACACATGGCGATTATCCGGAGTATAGTTAGAGAGATAGCAAAGGAGGAAAATGTTCCTTTAATCGATCTCTATAATAAAAGTGAAGTTTTGTTTAATAAGCTTGGGCCGGAAGGGACAAAAAATATTTTCTTATGGGTTCCTGCTGGTAAGTATGCAAAGCTGCCGGAAGGGAAAGAAGATAATACTCACTTTAATCAATATGGTGCTTATGTAATTGCCGGGTTAGCTGCTGATGGAATTTCGGAATTGGATCTTCCTTTAAAAAAATATCTTGTTGAAAAAACTCTCTTCAATAAAGATTCGGAAAAAGTAATCGGATTGGATTATTACTTTAATAATGAATGGAAGAAAAATAAAGAAGGCAAAGAAGAAAGGTTTCATTATATATGGGAAGATACAGTCAATTCAGGTTATTCAGAGCTAGGAAAAATGTTAACTAATATGAATGCTGAATTAAGCGAACTGACTTCAGCTCCAACTTCAGATAATTTGAAAAATTATGATATATATATTATTGTAGATCCGGATACGCCTGCTGAAACCAAGGATCCTCACTATATAGACGCAGCATCAATTAAAAGTATAACTGAATGGGTTAAAGATGGCGGTATCTTAGTTTTAATGGCTAATGACAGTGCTAATTGTGAATTTAAACATTTAAATAATCTTTCCGAAAATTTCGGGATTCATTTTAATGGTGATAGTAAGAACAAAGTATTAAATCATAAATATGAAATGGGGCAATTCGATACATTTCCTGATCATCCGATTTTTGAAACAGTTTATAAAATTTATTTAAAAGAAATTAGCACACTTAATCTATCCGGCAAGGCATATCCTATATTAGAATCAAAAGGGAATGTAATTATGGCTGGCTCAGATTATGGGAAAGGGTTTGTGTTTGCAGTTGGTGATCCGTGGATATACAATGAATATTTTGATAATAGAAATTTACCTGCCGAATTTCAAAATTATAAAGCAGGAAGAAATTTATTTCATTGGTTAATGTTAAAATCAGAAAATATTAAAAAGTAAAAAAAGGAGAATTTGTAAATAATGAAAGTAGTAACCTTCGGTGAAATTATGTTAAGGCTGTCCACTCCGGGCTTCAGCCGTTTTGTCCAGACAAATTTATTCGATGTTAATTATGGCGGCGGTGAAGCTAATGTTGCAGTTTCTCTCGCAAACTATGGCTTTGATTCTTATTTCATTTCAAAGCTGCCGAAACATGAAATAGGGCAGGCTGCTGTAAACTCATTAAGAAAATATGGAGTGAAAGAAGATTATATTGTTAGAGGTGGCGAAAGGGTAGGGATTTATTTTTTAGAGACTGGCGCCAGTCAAAGAGCAAGCAAAGTTATTTATGATCGTGCAAATTCTGCTGTTACTACTTTAAAAAAGATGAGCTTGATTGGGAAAAAGTTTTTAAAGATACAAAGTGGTTTCATTGGACTGGCATAACTCCGGCGTTAGGAAAAGATGCACATGAAACGTTAAAAGCTGCTTGCGAAACAGCAAAAAAGCTTGGTGTAAATATTAGTGCTGATTTAAATTATAGAGCAAAGCTGTGGACAACAAAAGAAGCTCAATCAGTTATGATTCCATTAATGGATTATGTTGATGTTTGTATTGCCAACGAAGAGGATGCCGAAAAAAGTTTAGGATTCAAAGCCGGTACTACTGATGTTGAAGGTGCCGAATTGGATGAAAAGGGATATTTTAATCTTGCCAAAGAATTAAAAAAGAAATTTAATTTTAAAACCGTTGCAATAACATTAAGAGAAAGTTTTTCAGCCTCAAGAAACGGCTGGAGCGCTTTGCTTCATGATGATAAAGATTGTAAAGAACCATATAGGTCACGTATTTATGATGTGCAGATTGTTGATAGAGTTGGAGGCGGAGATTCTTTTGCCAGCGGATTAATTTACGGTTTGTTAAATAAAGATAATTCAAAAGAAGCACTTGAATTTGCTGTTGCTGCTTCTTGTTTAAAGCAGACCATACCCGGTGACTTTAACCTCGTTTCTGTTGATGAAGTTCAAAAGCTTGCCAAGGGAAGCGGTTCAGGGAGAGTTGAAAGGTAACTTTTTAAGAACCTAACATAAAGCACACTACAATGATGTACAGAAAGCGTCCTATTAAGCTGGATGACCTTGCAAAGAAGCTAAAAGTTTCCAAGGTCACTATTTCAAAAGCACTAAGAGATCACCCCGACATTTCCCCCGCAACTAAAGCAAAAGTTAAAGAGTTAGCTGAGAAGCTTGGCTATATGCCTAATTTAATGGCGAGGAATTTATCTTCCAGGAATTCAAATACTATCGGCCTTGTAATTCCTAAAATTGCACATTTATTTTTCGCATCTATAATTGAATCTATTTATGATATAGCTTTTGAAAATAATTATGAAACTGTTCTTACTGTTTCGCAGGAACAGGAGCAAAGAGAAAAAAAACATATTCTATCTTTGCTTTCAATGCGGGTAGATGGATTGTTAGTTTCAGTTACACAGGACGCACAAGACCTGGCAATCTTTGAAAGAGTAAAGCATCAAAATGTTCCGATTGTTTATATAGATAGGGTGCCTGCTATCGAAGGAATTTCAAGCGTTACAGTTGATGATAAAGGCGGTGCTTATGCTGCAACTGTTTATGCAATTAAAAAAGGACATAAAAAGCTTGCACATATTGGAGGTTTCCAGCACATAAATATTGGCAGGGCGCGTAAAGAAGGGTTCCTTGATGCAATGAATAAATATGGTATGCCTGTTAACCCGGGACTGGATAATTGAAGGCGGCTTCGGTGAGGAAGACGGTTATAATGGTTTTTTAAAAATATTTGATAAGAAAAATTATCCTACATTTATTCTTGCGGCAACTTATCCAGGTGCCTTAGGTATTTATAATGCAGCGCAAGAATTTGGGATAAGAATCCCTGAAGATATTGAAGTAACTTGCTTTGGAATTAATCCGTTTAACATGTACGTCCCTTCGGTGTTTAATTTTGTTGAACAGCCTTCAGTTGAAATGGGCCAGCAGGCATTTAATTTACTTCTTCAAATGATTAAAGAGCCAAATAAGTTTGAACCAAAAAAAATTGTTCTTCCAACAAGACTTCTGGTTAATACAGAAAGAGGTTTAATTACCGAAGTTGCATAAAGGGTTTTATTATCTTTTTATTTAGAAATTCTCTTGTTCTCTCTCTTTTTTTATCAATAAATTAATTAGGAAATTTAAAATGATAAAGGTTTATCATTTAAACCTATTTTTATTATTTTTAGCCTCAAGTTTATTCGGTTTTACCCCGGACTATGTTGTTTCAAAAGATGGAAGCGGCGATTTTACAACTATTCAAGAAGCAGTAAATGCAATACCTTCTTCTAATAAAAATCAAGTTATCATCTTTGTTAAAAATGGTGTTTACAATGAAAAAGTATATATTGAAAGAGACGACATTGTTTTACTTGGAGAAAATAGAGACAGTACAAGAATCGTTTATGCAGAGTTGAGAGAAAATTGGAGAAGCAAGCATCCAGATGATTACGGTTCGGCTGTGATTAATATTAAAAATAATGTCTCGAACCTAATTCTAAAAAACTTGACCGTCTATAATAATTATGGGAGATTATACGGAAACACTGGGCATCAATTTGCTGTGAGAGGGTCGATGGGCGTAACAAAAATAATTATTGATAACTGCAATATAATTGCCGACGGTGGTGATACATTAAGTTTGTGGAACACTAATGATGGAATGTATTATCATCGTAATTCTTACTTTGAAGGATATGTAGATTATGTTTGTCCGAGAGGTTATTGTTATGTTGAAGATTGCAAATTCTTCGGACACAATCTTTCAGCTTCTATTTGGCATGACGGAAATGCAAATAAAGATCAAAATTTTGTAATTAAAAATTCTTTCTTCGATGGCGTTTCTAATTTCCCCTTAGGGAGATTTCATAAAGATTCTCAATTCTATTTAATAGATTGTACATTCTCAAAAAATATGGCTGATAAAGATATTTATCATGCTTCTGCAAATCCGCCAAGAGAATTGAAATGGGGGAAGAGAGTTTATTATTATAATTGTTACAGTCTTGGTAATGATTTTTCATGGTTCTCAAATAATTTAGATCAAGCTGAAGGAAACCCAAAGCCTGAGGAAATTACAGTTCAATGGACATTCCATAACAAATGGAATCCGGTTGAAGAATTAAATTTATTAGATAAAAAAATAAATAGCAGTAACTAGTATATTGTCAATCATAAAATGATCGTGTAGGTTTGAAAATAAATAAAATTTCTTGAAGAAATTGGGTTTATAAAGTATCGTTACAAGTTGACACTATACTAGTTAAAAAGGAATTCAATTTATGACTAAACAGGAAATATTAAATAAAATTTTTAAATTAAAAGCAGTTGCCGTAGTTAGGATGAGCAACGCTGAAAAACTTAAAAAAGTAGTTGAAGCAATTTACAACGGCGGAGTGTCGGCAATAGAAATTACAATGACAACTCCAGGGGCATTACAATCAATCGAAAGCTTATCAAAAGAAATGGGAGATGAAATACTGGTTGGTGTTGGCTCGGCAATCAATAAGCAAATGGCTTCCGATGCAATAAATGCCGGAGCCAAGTTTGTTGTTTCTCCAATCTTTAAAAAAGAATTAATTGAAATTGCTCATCAAAATGATGTTCCAGCTATGCCTGGCTGCTTTACTCCAACAGAAATTCAAACTGCTTATGAAGCTGGGGCTGATGTTATAAAAGTTTTCCCGGCAGATGTTGTAGGCATGGCTTTTTTCAAAGGAGTGTTAGCTCCACTTCCTCATCTAAAATTAATGCCTACTGGAGGTGTGTCATTAACTAATGCCGGTGATTGGATTAAAGTCGGCGCATGCGCTGTTGGAATTGGTTCGGCATTATTAGATAAAAAAGCAATTGAAGAAGAAGATTACAATAAGCTAACACAAAATGCTATAACTTTCGTTAATAGTTTTAATAAATAGTTGTGTCAATGAATTAATAATTCTTATTTACAAAAATCAAATTATTTATCAATCATACAAAAGAGGAACTAGATGGCTAAAGAAGAAAATTATAAAGAATCAGATAACAAATCCATCGGCTCCAAAATAAATACTAAAGTTGGAAGGTATAGATGGACAATTCTTGCTTTGGTATTCTATGCTACCTCAATCAACTATTTTGATAGGAGTATCATTAGTGTATTAGCCCCAACCCTTTCAAAGTTGTTTCACTGGTCAAATAATGATTATGCAAATATAATGATTGCATTTAAAGCTGCTTATGCAATTGGTATGCTTACAATGGGAAGTATAATTGATAAATTGGGAACAAAAAAAGGATATACCTTATCGATTGGTATTTGGAGTATTTTTGGTATGCTGCATGCCGCAGTGCGCCCAGCTTTCAGCATAATAGGTTTTTCTATCGCAAGATTTGGACTTGGATTTGGTGAATCCGGAAATTTCCCGGCCGCAATTAAAACAGTTGGAGAATGGTTTCCCAAAAAAGAAAGAGCATTAGCTACAGGAATATTTAATGCTGCTACTAGCATAGGTGCTATTACCGCTCCCTTTATTGTTGCAGCAATTGTATCTGAAAATGGTGATAACTGGCAAATACCTTTTTTAATTACAGGCGGTTTAAGTTCACTCTGGGTCCTTTTGTGGCTGCGTTTTTATAAAAAACCAGAGGAACATCCAAAATTATCAAAAGAAGAATTCGCTTATATACAAAGTGATTCAGTATTGGAAAATACTGAAAAACTACCATGGAGGAAGGTACTCCCCAAACGTGAAACATGGGCATTTGGATTGGCCAAAGTAACTGATGCTGTCTGGTGGTTTTATTTATTTTGGGGTGCGAAATTTTTATTTGCAAAATTTGGTGTAGACCTCCATAATATTGCAATCCCATTTTTCATTATGTATGTTTTGGCTGACGGGGGGAGTATTCTAGGTGGATATTTATCGGGTGCTTTTATGAAAAAGGGTTGGTCAACTAACAAAGCCAGAAAAATAACCTTGTTAATCTGTGCACTTATTATCCTTCCAGTGAGTTTTGTTGCTATTACAGATAATGAATGGATTGCTGTTTTTCTTATTGGTTTAGGTGCTGCAGGGCATCAAGCTTGGTCGGCAAATATTTTCACTCTTGTGTCGGATGTTTTTCCTAAAAAAGCTACCGCTTCTGTAGTAGGTATTGGTGGAATGATTGGAGCTGTGGCTGGAATGTTAGGGGATAAAATTCTTGGGACAGTTTTAGATAAAGCGAATAATAGTGGCTATTTTTGGGCATTTTTAATTGCAGGTTCCATGTATTTAATTATCCTCGGTGGAGTCCATTTACTTATGCCTAAAATGACCCCATTAGATGAAAATTTAAACCCTATTACCGAGTAATATTACTTAATAAATATTTAAGTGAATATTTTTGATTGGAAAATTTATTTTATTAAAAGTTAAAGAGGCAATTAGATGAAAACTACAAATGTTAAAGGCAGTGAAATAGATTTTTCTGATTTTAAGGTTTCTAAAGAAGGTGTTAAAGTATATGAGAAATCAGTTAATGAATTAGAGGGAACTACATTTCTATTGGGAAAAAAGAATTTAGAAAAATATCTCTACATCATTTCCAACAATGAAAATGATATTTCGAAAAATTTCGCAGGACAAAAAGTATTTGATCACAGTTTAGATCAGTCATTTTTTATTAAAGAATGTCCGACTTCAAATGAAAATGCAAAAGCGCTGCAACAGTATTTTGAATTTACAAAACCAAAAGTGTTAGGGCTGAATTATTCATACGGCTTTGGTGATAGAATCGGGCTTGCGAATCCAGGACATCTCAAGGCTATAAAAAATCGTAAAATTGGTGTAATCCTTGCTCAGCAGTCAATAAGAGAAATGACAAGAACCGAACGTAATCCTGATGATATTATGAGCGCTGCAATTTGGGCTGTATTTCAGGAAAATTATGTAGAAGGATTTGGCGCCGATGCAGATCACCTGAAAACTATTGAAGATATTGATAGGCTGGTTGCTGCAGGATTTACAATGTTCACCTTTGATCCGAGTGATCATGTAGTACCCGGTGTTGAAAAAATGAGTGATAGAGAAATAGAAGAAAAAATAAAAAATCTTGCCTGGGAGAAATATGGATGAAACATGACCAAGTTATTATGAAGATATGAAAATAAAAATATAAAGATTAACAACAGCTTTAACTTATCTCCATCTAAAAGAGAGATCGATTCTGCAGTATTAAAATATTTTGGTGTTGTGCTGCAAGGACAAAAAATGTACAAGCACCTGGCGTCATTTGAAAATTATGATTTTGAAGTTGAAATATCCATTGATGAAACAGATACAGTAACTTCTCCTTTTGATCATTTCTTTGTTGTAAATGAGTTGAAAAGAAAAGATGTGAAATTTGTGAGTCTGGCTCCGCGTTTTATCGGAGACTTTGAAAAAGGAATAGATTACAAAGGAGATTTGAATATTTTCAGTTCGGATTTTGATAAGCATGCCGCTATAACTGAGTATTTCGGAAATTATAAAATTAGTCTTCATTCCGGCAGCGATAAGTTTAGTGTTTATGATATTATTGCTGAACATAAAAATATTGTTACTCATGTTAAAACTGCTGGAACCAGCTATCTTGAAGCTATTAAAGTTGTTGCAGCAAAGGAACCTGATTTATTCAGAAAAATTTTTGATTTTTGTGTTGGTCTTTATGATCAGGAAAAGAAAACTTATCATGTTTCTGCAGACATAAAAAAGTTAAAGCAGCCAAAGATTATAAAGACAACGAGCTGGTTGGTTTATTTGATGATTTGAATGTAAGGCAAATACTTCATGTTACATTTGGAAAAGTTCTTACAGATAGAGATGCTAATAACAAATATATATTTAGAGATGATGTTTATAAATGTTTAAAAGCAAATGAAGAATTATATGATGAATATCTTTATAATCATTTTAGAAAACATTTAGCTCCATTTGAAAAAAATATTTAATCATTAAACGGAATTAGATTATGCAGCCATTAGATTTATCTTCATTAAAAGGAAAGACTTGTGTAATAACCGGTGGAACGGGTGGTATTGGTTCTGCGCTCGTTGATGCAGTTGCAAGCGCTGGCATTCAACCGGTAATAATTAGCAGATCAAAAGATAAAGTTGAGAAAAAAGCAGAAGATGTGAAAAAGAATTTTGAAGTAAAAGCACTTGGTTTACCATCGGATGTAAATGACAAAGAAACTCTTTTAAAGATTAAAGATAAAGTGGTAAAAGAATTTGGCAGTATTGATTTCCTGATTAATTGTGCTGGCGGTAATTATCCAAAAGCAACTACTCCTCTGGAATATTTAGAAGAGAAAAATTTAAATGATTTAAGCGGCACCTTTTTCGGTTTAGATTTAAATGATATAAAGAGAGTGTTTGATTTGAATTTTATCGGATCACTGCTTCCGACTTTAATCTTTTCTGATTTGATGGTTAAAAATAAAAGCGGTTCAATCGTAAATATTTCTTCAATGAGTGCTTACAAACCGTTAACTAAAGTTGGAATATACTCTGCCGCAAAAGCTTCAATAAATAATTTCACCATGTGGTTGTCTGTTCATTTTGCAAGAGTAAATGTAAGGGTGAATGCAATTGCACCGGGCTTCTTTTTAAATGAACAAAATAGATTTTTATTAACAGATGAAAAGACCGGCGAATTAAAAGAACGCGGTAAGAAAATTATTAGTCTTACACCGATGCAGCGTTTTGGTGATCCTGAAGAATTAAAAGGCATCACATTGTTTCTGTTATCCGAGCATGCAAAATTTATTACAGGCACAATCATTCCCGTTGACGGCGGGTTTAGTGCTTATCCAGGTGTTTAAGTTAAAAAATTTGGTGAAAAATTTTTAACAATTAATATAGAGAAGTAAAAGTTATAACGATATAAATGAAAATGTAAAGTTTTAAAATGATAATAAGTCTCTCCCTTTGCAAGGAAGAGATTAGAGAGGGTTCAAAATATTCAGCCAAACAAAGAACCCAACCCTTCCCTTAAAAATGGAAGGGCTTGCTTGTAGGAATAACTTAGCATTGTCATTTTAACATATATTTTAATTGTTTTAACTTTTAAGATTAACATATAAAATTAACTTGATGTATTTCTCAGAAATTCGGATAGAGAGTAAATTTGAAATAATATTAGAACAACATTTAACAGCAAAGTATGTCTGTCCAACAATAACAAACTAATTAATAATAATAGTAACGAATAAAAAAGTGGGAATAAAAAAACATGAGTACTGGTTTAAATATAAAATCTGATGGTGAATTTGATTTGATTTCTTTAGGGGCGTTAGTTCACAGACTTGATCCCGGAACTATTCCATTTAGAAAAGCTCACCAATGCTCCATTCATGTTAGTGGAGGAGAATTTAATGTTGCGGCAAATTTATCAGATGGATTCCTAATGAATACAGGAATTGTTTCTGCAAAAGTTGATTACCCTATCGGTGATTTAATTTCAGAACGTGTTAGGGCTATGGGAGTGAAACCATTCTTCAAACATTTTAAACACAATGGTGTTAACGGTCCAAACATGGCAACAGTTTACAGCGACCGCGGATTTGGAATGCGTGCCCCTGTAGTTTTTTATAATCGATGCAATGAAGCGGCTTCTTTATTAAAACCCGGTGATTTTAACTGGGAAGAAATTTTTAGTAAAGGTGTAAGATGGTTCCACAGTGGTGGAATCTTTGCTGCGCTTTCCGAAACTACAGGTGAATTAATTGTTGAAGCAATGAAAGCTGCAAAAGCTGCCGGTGCTGTTACAAGTTTCGATTTAAATTTCCGTGCAAAACTTTGGAACATCTGGGGCGGTGAACAAAAAGCCGTTGAAGTTATAGATAGAATTGTTGAACATGTTGATGTGTTAGTCGGCAACGAAGAAGATTTACAAAAAGGTTTGGGAATTCCTGGACCAGAAGTTACTTCAAAATCAAAACTTAGATCCAACTACATTTTTTGGAATGATTGATAAGGTTACTGCTAAATATCCGAAAGTAAAAATTGTTGCAACTACTTTGCGTGAAGTTCATGCGACTCATCATCATAGCTGGAGTGCAGTTGCATGGGTAAATGGTAAAACATATTCTGCTCCAACTGCCGAACTAAATGTGTTTGATCGTGTTGGCGGCGGTGATGGTTTTGCAAGCGGATTTATCTATGGATTATTAAGCAATGAAGAACCTGAAGAAGCAGTAAAACTTGGCTGGGCTCATGGCGCCTTGCTTACTACTTATCCAGGCGATACAACAATGGCAACTATTGAAGAAGTAAAAGCTTTTGCAAAAGGCGGCTCGGCTCGTATTCAAAGATAATTAGTATAAGCGTCAACTTCATGTAACCAATTTTTATAAACCCAATTTCTTTAAAAGAAAGGATAAGGTTTATTTAGAGAGTCTCATTTTGGACAATATATGGTTGACACAATATAAGTTTTTATTTGACAATTTGTTTTTAAGGGAAATGTTAATTCATTTTAGCATTTCTTTTTATTATAAAATAAATATAAATTTAATCTTAAATAGATAATTAAACTATGCAATACTTTGTAAAAGAAAATGAAAAAGGTTCATTAACTAATGAGGAAATGAAAGAAGGAATATTTTCTATCTTTCGATAAATTAGGAACTAAGAAAAAAGTATTGGTAATTCCTCCTGATATAACACGCTTCTATTCTTATTCAGGAATTCTTACAAAATTTGTTTATGATTATTATGGAAAATCATTAACAGATGTTCTTCCTTCAATAGGAACTCACTTTCCAATGACGGATGAAGAAATAGAAAAGATGTATAAAGGTGTTCCCAAAGAATTATTCAGAGTTCATAATTGGAGAAGCGATATTGTAACTTTGGGTGAAGTTCCTTCAGAATTTGTAAACGAAGTTTCAGAAGGGAAAGTAAATTATTCCTGGCCTGCACAAGTAAATAAAATATTTGTTGAAGGAAATTATGATTTAATTTTATCTGTCGGACAGGTTGTGCCGCATGAAGTTGTCGGTATGGCAAATTATAATAAAAATATTTTTGTTGGAACCGGCGGCGTTGAAGGAATAAATAAAAGCCACTACATCGGTGCAGTTTATGGAATGGAAAGAATGATGGGACGGGCTGATACCCCTGTTAGAAAAGTTCTTAATTATGCTTCGGATCATTTTGCAAATCACCTTCCGATTTTATATGTGTTAACTGTTGTAGGAAAAGATGATGAGGGTAAAATGGTTCCGAAAGGATTATTTATCGGTGATGATTTTGAAACGTTTAAAAAAGCATCCGACTTATCATTAAAAGTAAATTTTCAAATGCTTGATAAGCCTTTAAAAAAAGTTGTGGTTTATCTGGAACCTCAAGAATTTAAAAGTACCTGGCTTGGTAATAAAGCTATTTATAGAACCCGCATGGCTATTGATGATGACGGTGAATTAATTATCTTAGCTCCTGGTTTAAAAGAGTTTGGTGAAGATAAAACAATTGATAAGCTGATTAGAAAATATGGTTACAAAACTACTCCTGAAATTTTGAAATTTGTTGATGAAAATGAAGAGCTTCAGACAAAATTTGAGTGCTGCTGCTCATTTAATTCACGGTTCATCAGAAAATAGATTTTCAATAACTTATTGTCCCGGGTCATCTAACTAAAGAAGAAATTGAAAGTGTAAATTTTAAATATGCTGATTTAAAAAGATGACTAAAAAATATAATCCTGAAAAATTGATTGATGGTGTTTAATATAATGCCTGACGGAGAAGAGATTTTTTATATTTCAAATCCTGCTTTAGGCTTTGGGCTTATAAAGAAAAATTTAAGTAAATAGGTCAAAAGTCAAAAAATTCTTATGAATCACTGCTGGAAAATCAGAAATAGAAATTTGAATGAGTAAAAAATTAAAAATTATTGCTGATAATAAAATTCCTTTTCTTAAAGGAGTTTTTGAAAATATTGCTGAAATTCAATATTTAAATCCAACTGAAATTACACATGATAGCAGTTAAAGGATCCGATGCATTAATTATAAGAACACGAACAAATTGTAATGCCGAACTTACTAGATAATACAAATGTGAAATTTATTGCAACTGCGACAATAGGATATGATCATATAGATACTGGAATATTGTAAAGAAAAAAATATTAAATGGATAAATGCCCCGGGTTGCAATTCATATTCTGTTAAGCAGTATATTGCTTCTGCATTGTTAACTATTGCTTGTAAAAAAAATTTAAATTTATCCGAGAAAACAATTGGAATTGTAGGTGTTGGAAATGTTGGAAGTAAAGTTGCAAGAGTTAGCAAAAGTATTTGGGATGAAAGTTTTATTGAATGATCCTCCACGAGAAAGAAATGAAGGAAGAAATAATTTTGTAAGTATTGAATGAATTGATTTCGGAAAGTGATTTTATAACTTTTCATGTGCCTTTAATAAAAGAAGGAATTGATAAAACATATCACATAGCTGATGAATCATTCTTTAATAAACTTAAAAAGTAAAATGATAGTTTTTAATACATCAAGAGGATAGGTTGTAAACGAATTCTTGCATTAAAAAATGCAATCATTGAAAAATAAAATTAAATGCTGCTGTTCTTGATGTTTGGGAAAACGAACCGAATATTGATTTGGAATTATTAAATTGGTTGATATTGCAACTCCCCATATAGCCGGCTATTCTGCTGATGGAAAAGCAAATGGTACTTCTGTTTGTGTAAGAAGCGTTTCCGAATTTTTTAATTTAGATATTGATAAAAATTGGTATCCCAAAGAAATTACCTGCTCCTGAAAATTCAAATGAAATTATCAATTGATTGTGCAGATAAAACTGAACAGCAAATTTTTAGTAAGGCAGTTATTATCTACTTATGATATTTTAAGTGATGATAAAACTATTGAGAAATTCAGTTGAGACTTTTGAAAAGCAAAGAGGAAATTATCCTATAAGAAGGGAATTTCCTTATTACACTTTAGAACTAAAATAACTGTAATCAAGAAATAGAAAAAAAATTATCTGAACTTGGTTTCAAAATAAAAACATAATCAAAAATAAAATAATAATTAAGGGACAATAAAATGACAAAACTTGCCGATATAGGACTTGTAGGATTAGCCGTAATGGGCGAAAATCTTGTATTAAATATGGAAAGCCATGGATTTACAGTCGCTGTTTATAATAGAACAGTTGAAAAAGTAAATAATTTTGTTACCGGGAGAGGAAAAGATAAAAAAATAATTGGCACTGCTTCAATAGAAGAATTGTTAAAAGTATAAAGACTCCAAGAAAAATAATGCTGATGGTAAAAGCTGGAAAACCGGTTGATGATTTTATTGAATTATTAATTCCGCATCTTGATAAAGGTGATATTATTATTGACGGCGGAAACTCACATTTCCCGGATACAATCAGAAGAACAAAATATCTTGAAGAAAAAGGATTAAGATATATTGGTACCGGTGTTTCAGGCGGAGAAGAAGGGGCATTGAAAGGCCCTTCAATTATGCCTGGCGGTTCTCCCGAAGCTTGGCCGGAAGTTAAACCTATATTTCAGTCCATAGCAGCTAAAGTTGAAGATGGAACTCCTTGCTGCGATTGGGTTGGTGAAAATGGTGCAGGGCATTTTGTTAAAATGGTTCACAACGGAATTGAATACGGCGATATGCAATTAATTTGCGAAGCTTACCAGATTATGAAAGACTTATTAGGTCTGAGTTATGATGAAATGTATAAAGTGTTCAAAGAATGGAATGAGGGTGAATTGAACAGTTACTTAATTGAAATAACCAGAGATATTCTTGCTTATAAAGATGAAGATGGCCAGCCGCTAGTGGAGAAAATTCTTGATACAGCAGGGCAAAAAGGAACCGGTAAATGGACTGTTATTTCTTCACTTGATGAAGGAGCTCCTTTAACATTAATTGGTGAAGCTGTTTATGGAAGAACTTTATCTTCATTAAAAGATGATAGAGTTGAAGCTTCAAAAGTTTTATCCGGGCCTAAACCAAAATTTGAAGGTGATAAAAAACAATTTGTAGAAGATTTAATGAAAGCTTTATACGCTTCTAAAATTGTTTCTTATGCACAGGGCTATACTTTAATGAGAAATGCTGCTAAAGAATACAAATGGAATTTAAATTATGGCGGTATTGCTTTAATGTGGAGAGGCGGATGTATTATTCGTTCTATCTTCCTTGGAAAGATTAAAGAAGCTTATGATAATAATCCTAAATTATCAAATTTATTGCTTGATCCGTTCTTTACAGAAAAAATTGAATCATCACAAGAATCGTGGAGGAGAGTGATTTCAGCAGCAGTTTTAAATGGTATCTGGACACCGGCCCTTTCAACTGCTTTAAATTATTTTGACGGATTTAGAAATTCCCGTTTGCCGGCTAACTTATTACAAGCCCAAAGAGATTATTTCGGTGCTCATACTTATGAAAGAGTTGATAAAAAACGAGGTGAGTTCTTCCATACTAACTGGACAGGCAGAGGTGGAAAAACAGCTTCATCAACTTATAACGTTTAATTAGTAATAAAAGAACAATCATTATTGTCATTTCGAACGAGTCATCGAGTGAGAAATCTATTAATAAATGATATAGAGATTTCTCCCTTCGGTCGAAATGACAGGATTAATTTTGCAGGCTTTTAAGTGTTCTATTTGCATTAAGAATTAATTCTTTAATATTTCAAAAAAGGAATGATTAAATGAAACTACTATTAAAAGTAAATTTTATTTTATTATCATTATTATTATTTGGCTGCAGTAAAACCAACACCGAGAACCATAAGATTGAAGATGATTATCCTGAAACATTTCAAGTTGAAGTTTCTAATCCACTGAACAGCCTGAGAAAAGATGAAACGATACAGTTGGATATTGCTGCCATAAAAGAAAAACATACCGACTTCAATCCAAAAGCATTTATTGTTATTAATGATACTACAGAACTACCAAGCCAAACAGAAGATATTAACGGTGATAACATTCCTGATAAAATTCTTTTCTTAACTAATTTAAATCCAATGGAAAAGCAAAACATACTCATTCGATATTCCAAAGAAGGAGAAATGACAAGAGAATACAAAAAAAGAACTCAGGCCGTCTTAGGAGAAAAAGTAGATTACAAATTAGTAAAAGGTGAATACACAAAAGGCAGATTTGAAGATGTGAAATCAACTAAAATGCCTACTGATCATATTGCCCATGATGCTTTATATAGGATTGAAGGCCCGGGCTGGGAATCAGAATTAATTTCTTATAGATATTATCTTGATTCTAGAAATAGAAATGATCTCTTTGGTAAAAAGAAACATGAACTGATTCTCCAAAAAGTTGGAGTTAATGATTTGGTTTCCAACAGCAAGGAATCCTATACAAAAATGCTTGATTGGGGAATGGATATTTTTAAAGTAGGTGAATCACTTGGAATTGGTTCAATAGGAATGTGGAGCAATAATAAAGTTGCTACTGTAAGTACAACCGACAGTGTAATAACAACTATTGCTGCCAACGGCCCCATTAGATCAGATGTTTATACAAAATTTTATGGCTGGAAAGTTGGAAAGAATAAATATGATATTTATTCTAATCTATCAATTTCTGCTGGCAGCAGACTAACTCATTCAATCCTTGAAATTAATGTTGACAATGTGCAATTATGTACCGGACTTGCAAAACACCCTGGAACTAAATATTTTAAAACAGAAAATGAAATTGGCTGGAATTTTATCGCCATTTATGGAAAACAAAGCTTATCGGGAGATAATTTAGGAATTTCTGTTTTTTATAAATATTCTGATTTAATAAAGTTGACTAACGACAAAGACAGCTATGTAGTTGTGCTAAACCCGACAAATGGAAAACTAGATTATTATTTTGCTGCGGCATGGGATAAAGAACCTAATGGAATTAAAAGTATAAATGAATTTAATAACTATTTAAATAACACTCTTAAAGTATTAGATAACCCGGTTTCAGTTGTTCTTAAGTAAGGAATTATTTTTTTTAAAAATGTAGAGGTAAAAAATGGAAGTACGATATTCACCAAACTTTGAAGGATTCAAAAAGCTGGATACATCCGGACTCCGGAATGAATTCTTAGTAGATAAATTATTTGAACAGGGAAAAATTTATTTAGTGTATTCGGATGTTGATAGGGCTATTGTTGGTTCTGCTGTTCCAACCGATAAAGGACTAAAATTAGAAGCAAGCAAAAAAGAAATGTCTGCAGATTATTTTGCTGAGCGGAGAGAAGTTGGAATAATTAATATTGGAAATGAAGGTTCAATTATTGCTGATGGGAAAGATTATAAAATGGATCATAAAGATTCTTTATACATAGGTAGAGGAACGAAAAATATAGAATTCAAAAGCAAAGATAAAAACCAACCGGCTCAATATTATTTTGTTAGTTATCCGTCGCATAAAGAATTCCCAACAACTCATGCAAAGTTTTCAGAAGCCGAACCAGCCCGTCTCGGCAGTTTGAAAGATTCAAATCATAGAACAATTTATAAATACATCCATCCCAATGGCATAAAGAGTTCTCAGCTTGTTATGGGATTAACCGAGCTTGAAGAAGGCAGTGTTTGGAATACAATGCCGGTTCACACTCATCAAAGGAGGTCTGAGATTTACATGTATTTCAGCCTGGAAAATAACGCGGTTGTTTTTCATTTCATGGGAAGTCCATCCGAAACACGTCATATTGTAATTAGAGACAGGCAAGCTGTTATTTCTCCAAGCTGGTCATTTCATTCAGGTTCCGGCACTCAAAATTATTCTTTTATATGGGCCATGGGTGGTGAGAATCAGGCATTTGATGACATGGATGCTGTAAAGATGGATGAATTATTTTAATTTATCATTTAATTAAATAAGGAATTTAAGATATGGTGTTAGATCAATTTAAATTAGATGGAAAAGTTGCAATAGTAACAGGTTCAAACCAGGGTATAGGGCAGAAATACGCTTTAGCACTTGCCGAAGCGGGTGCTGATATTATTGGAGTTTCTTATGTATCGGATTTCAGCGAAACGATAAATTTGATTGAAGGTGTTGGAAGAAAAATAACAACTTATACTTCAGATTTTTCCGATAGAAAGTCTTTATATGATTTCATTAAAAACGTAAAATCAGATTTCTCTAAAATAGATATTCTTGTCAACAATGCCGGAACTATTTTACGTGACCCTATTTCAGTTCATTCTGACGATTACTGGGATAAAGTAATTGAAGTAAATCTTTCTTCTCAATTCATTTTAACTAGAGAGATTGGGAAAGATATGGTTGAAAGAGGTTATGGTAAAATTGTTTTCATTGCATCGCTGCTTTCATTTCAAGGTGGTATTTGGGTGCCGGGTTATGCTTCTTCTAAAGGAGGCATAAAACAATTGACGATGGCATTTGCAAATGAATGGGCATCAAAAGGTGTTACTGTAAATGCAATCGCACCTGGTTACATAGCTACAGACAATACCAAGGCTTTACGTGAAAACCCTGAACGCAATAAATCAATATTAGATAGAATCCCTGCCGGGAGATGGGGCACACCGGAAGATTTAATGGGGACAATAGTTTTCTTAAGCTCAGATGCGTCTAATTATTTAAATGGAACCGTTGTAACAGTTGACGGCGGATGGATGGGAAGATAATTATAATTTTATTTTTCAGGTTTAAAGAAGCAGGATATTTCAAGTCCTGCTTTTTTTATTTTAAAGCTATTTTAACTTATGTGAGTTGAAACAAACCCACTTTGTGATAGCTTTCACTATTTAATAGTTATACAGTGATAATTAGATTTTCTCTATCACATCAAGCTTCTTACTGTGATTTCACCAATAGTGTGTAGCTGATTTATGAATTATAATTGTCCCCGAATTCTTTAATGTATAACCAATTTAGGAGTACGTATGAAAAAGCGATCTGAAATAAGCATCTTTTCAACTATGCTGTTTCTTCTTTTGTTCTTTGCTTTCCAAACAATTTCAAATGCCCAGGACTATAGTGATTCAACAAGCTCATCCAGTGATTCAACAGATACCGATAGTTCAGGTGTAAAGTCTGATACTTCTATTTACAAGCCAATAGGTTTTTTGAATATGAACATGAATAAAAATCTATATGCAGCAATTAATTACAATTATACAACTCTTTCTGATAATGATTCAACAGAAACCGATACAACAAATTCTGATACGACAAAATCAGATACTTCTTCTTATAGCCCAATAGGTTTTCTGAATAAATCGAACAGTAATTTATATGCTGCCATTAACTATAATACTGTAAGTTCTGATAGCGATTCAACTGAAACAGATACAACAGAAACTGACACAACAAAATCTGATACTTCTTCTTATAGTCCAATAGGTTTTCTGAATAATTTGAAAAGTAATTTATATGCAGCAATTAATTACAATTATACTACTCTTTCCGACAGCGATTCAACAGAAACCGACACAACAAATTCTGATACGACAAAATCTGATACCTCAACTTATAGTCCAATAGGTTTTCTGAATAATTCGAACGGTAATTTATATGCCGCAATTAACTATAATACTGTAAGTTCAGATAGTGATTCAACAGAAACCGACACAACAAATTCTGATACGACAAAATTCGATACTTCCTCTAGCCCAATAGGTTTTCTAAATAATTCAAATGGTAATTTATATGCCGCAATTAATTATGTTGTGAATTCCGATAGTGATTCTACAGAAACAGATACAACAAAATCTGATTCTTCTTCTTATGCACCTGTAGGATATAATTCAAATTTAAACAATTTGAACCAGCTTTATGCTGTATTAGATAATATAGCCGGTTCTATTGATTCCACAGATACAACAACTACTGATTCTTCTGAAACAGATACATCATCAATGGGCGATCTTGGTGCATCACAGAAAACTTCTCTTGCAACCTTAAATTATAATTATGAAAATTGTCAGGTACATGCTGTTGAAAATCTGGCACTAGGGATTCTATCACATAAAAAAGATTTAAACAGAAGATTAAATAGAATTGCATAACCTGGGTAATTAATTTTTTTTCTCTCATGGGCAAATGGGAATTATTCTGTTTGCCTTTTTAATTTTTATCCAATTTCAAATCTCATTACTATTCTTTCCCAAGTAACAAATATTTGAATCTTTTTTAATTTTTGTGAATCAAATTGCAAGCAAAAAATAAAATGATTTAAAAATTCTTTGTAGAAAAATGGATAAATAAATTAGAGGGTAAAAAAATGTTAAGAACAAATCTTACTCACATTCAATCAGAACAAGAACATTCCGAATTATTAAATCAAAATGAAAATGTAATGGTTTGCTGTGGAAGAATGGGCCCAATGTGCGTTCCAGTTTATGAATCGATGGAAGAATTAGAACCTGAATATAAGCATGTGAAATTTGTTGATATGGAATTTGATGCGCCTGTTTCAAGTGTAATTAGAAGACTGCCGGAAACAAGCAGCTTTCAAGGACTTCCCTTTGTCATATATTATAAAAACGGGCAGGTAGTAAAGGCAACCAGCAGCATTCAATCAAGGGATCAGATTACTTCCGTACTCGATCAACATTTTAATCACAATCAAAATTAGAACGGAATATTGGAGTAGATGGAAAAATGGAATTTATAATTTAATTGAATTCCTATATTACCGGATTCCAATTATCCAATATCTTTGTTTTAATATATTCACAAAAAAGTAATTATTTACTTTAAAGTTTAATAAAGCTATGGAAAATCATTTTGATGTAATAATAATCGGTGCAGGCGCAGCAGGCTTAACTGCAGGAATTTATCTTTCACGAGCAAAGATGAAGACTTTAATCTTAAATGAAGGCGCTGTCGGCGGACAAATGGTTCTTACACATGAGATAGCAAATTACCCTGGTATTGAAAGTATTAGCGGTTATGAACTGGCAAGGAATATGAAATCTCAAGCTATAAAATTCGGATGCACTATAAAATCAAATATCAAACTTACAACATTTGATTTAGAAAACGAGTTGAAGAAAATAGTTGTGAATGATAAAGATGCTTATACTTCCGATGCAGTAATAATTTCCACTGGTGGAAAATCCAGGACAGTTGGAGCAGTTGGAGAAGATATTTTTAAAGGGAGAGGAATTTCTTATTGTGCTACTTGTGACGGGGATTTTTTCCAGGATAAAGAAATTATTGTTGTTGGTGGTGGAAATTCTGCATTGGAGGAAGCAGTTTCTCTGACTAAGTATGCATCTAAAGTAACAGTAGTTCATCAGTTTGATCATTTCCAGGCTTTTGAACATTACGTTGAGGAAGCAAGGAGAAACCCGAAAATTAATTTTACAATGGAATCCAAAATAATTGAGTTCGGTGGTGAAGAAAAATTAACTTCTGTAAAAATTCAATCGGTTTCAAATGAAATTACAGAAGTGAAAGTTGACGGTGTCTTTATACTAATAGGTTATGAACCGAATACAGAATCTATTAGGGGTATTATTTCCTTAAATGAAAAGAATGAAATTGTTGTAGATAAAAATCTTCAAACTAACCTGGAAGGTGTTTTTGCAGCAGGGGACTCAATTCAGAAAAAATACAGACAGGTAACTACTGCCGTTGCAGACGGTACAGTCGCGGCTTTAAGTGCTGTAGAGTATTTAAATCAAAAGAAAAAAGAAACTGCTTTAGTATAACCGGAAATGAAAATCTTACCTTTAGATATTATAAATATTTAAACGAAAAAGAGGAAGCAAATTTTAACCGTAATAAGAAAATAAAATTTACTCCCTCTTTGCTTTTAACAAAAATTAAAATTTAGTTAACCAAATTTAGCCAGCCTAATGCTTTTTAGAAGCGAAGACTGTCTTTGTTTAATAACCTATAAAAGTTTTACTTATTATTATTATCGAAAAATGATAAAATAATTTTATAGAGATAATTTGCATATTTTATTTATTTTAAAATATTCCTAATAGGGAGATTAAGATCCTAACAATTTTTTTCAACATAAGCACATAAAAATTATTTTTGTGTTTTATAGCATAATTATTTGACAAAGCAATAACATATTGATATATTTCGATAGGTAAATATGAAAACAGAAGAAGATTACATAGTTAGAATAGCGAAAGCTCTTTCAGATAAGACAAGAATTAAGATTCTTAAAGAAATAGCTGCAAAAGGAAGTATTTCATGCGGAGAAGTTGAAAAAGTTGCCACCCTTTCACAACCTACTTTTTCACATCATTTAAAAATACTTATTGATGCCGGCTTATTAAATGCAGAAAAGGATGGACGTCACGTAATCATATCTGTAAATAATAAAGCAATTGAAGAATTTAATTCAATAATTAAAGATTCTATTAAAATTGCTGATTCTTTATTAGTAGAATAGTAAAACATTTTTTTTGTTATTTATATAGACATATTTCAATATTTATATGTATAGATGAATGAATTAACTAAGCATATGTTGTGATAAAAGAAATGATTCTCATAAAAAACTATGAACATTGTTATGAATTAGAGGATATGAACAAAGTGATGGAAAATAATTTAAATAGGAAGAAATCGTAAGTAGTAGAATTTATTAAAAGCATTTTGGCAACTAACTAAATAAATAATACATAAACTAGGAGATACTGTTATGAAATATGCTGCTTTATTTGGAAGAATTATTTTTGCTTCCATATTTGTTATGTCCGCTCCAGTTCATTTTTCTAAAGACACTATTAATTTTGCAGCTGCGGCAGGTGTTCCATTAGCATCCATAGCTGTTCCAATTTCTGGAATTCTTGCTTTAATTGGAGGATTAAGTGTTGCTTTAGGTTACAAGGCTAAATGGGGTGCTTGGCTCCTGGTCTTATTTCTTGTTCCTGTTTCATTTATGATGCATAATTTTTGGTCTGTTTCGGATCCAATGACAAAGCAAATGCAAATGGTAATGTTTTTTAAGAATATGTCAATTCTTGGTGCATCAGTTTTGGTTACCTACTTTGGTTCAGGCCCGTTAAGTCTTGACGAATGGGTAAGTGAGCATTCATTATTAAAGAAAAAAAACTTACAGAGCCTTAGTAAAAATACTTTTATAGTGAATAAATAATTTAATTAGAATTTTTTTTGACAGATATATAGATACATTCCGATATGTCTATAAGTAAAATCAGTCTTTAGGAAATCAAATTAATTATAAAAACATTAATTGTGATAGAAATCAAAAATAAAAATGAGTTTGATTCGACTTCATAAATAAGGATATCCAAAATGAAGAGATCAATAGTAAAAACAAAATGTTAAAAAAAGGAGTAATAAAAAAATGAAAAAGTTAGTTAATTTATCGTTGATGGTACTTGCCTTAGTTGCGTTCAGTATCACTTCTAATTTCTCACAAGTGGTTCCTCAAAACAAAATAAAGATTGAGGCAGTTTCAAGCGGATTGGCCTTGGTTGGGACGAATTCAACTAATAGTACTGCAGGCCCTTATTTTGGTGGGACTTTTGCTTATGGTGTTGGTGAAGGCCTTACTATTTTTGCAGAATCAGGATATGGCTGGACAAACTATGACAACGTTGATAAATTGAAGCTAGTTGAAATTCCTGTTGTTGCCGGGCTTACGTATAACTTCGGGCAGCTATTTGATTTAAACCTGGTTCAACCCTATGCGGGAATTTCTGCCGGTGCTTTAAATACTTTATTACAAAATGACGGGAACACTGTAAAGACAAACGGTTATGAACAAAAATCTACCAACTTTGCTTTGGAAGGTATACTTGGTGTAAACTTTCAGATCAATCCTGCATTTGCAATAAATGTTCGCGGGAAGTATAATCATGGATTTTCGAAGAATGGCGACCCTGGTTTAGATAGCCAGGAATTTAATTCCATTAGTTTTGGAGGAGGTATTTCATACGCCTTTTCCATTCTACGTTAATCTTAATTTATTTAGTTCTGCAGGTATTTCTGCCTGCAGAACTATTATGAAACACAAATATAATTTTAATTTAATATGTTTTATTCTGTAATTTTTTATATTAACGGTTCAAATTCCAATTTAAACTTTTACTCAAAACTAAAGCAATAGAATTATATTCTTTGGTATTGTTACTGTTCTATTTTTATTTAATACTCTTTTATTGATAATAGTAATTAAACTGCACTTTTCTTCTTCAATATAAAATAATTTTAAGGGCGATTATGACTAAGGTTAATCATGATTAATCTTATTTTGATCTTTTATTTATTACTTACGAAGATGTAGTGTTAAAAAGTGGCTTTGGAAAATTATTTAATACCGGCTCTTTTAAAAGTTCTTTGATTAGAATAAATTTCATAAATATTCTATAATAAACGATTTGATGCAACAAAAGTTGAGGAAGTAATTTAAACTATTTCAAAGTTTAAGATGAAAAAGTTTTAAGGTATGTCCAGTTCTTTTGATTTCATTTGTTGTTACGTAGAAACTATAATATTTTTTATAATAATAAAATTCGGAGGAAAATATGAATAAGTATATACTGGAAATAAGCTGATTAATCCTTTGTTCGTTTTGTTAAATCCGTTTTCCGTTGATACACTTTCATTAGTTCGATATATTTTTAGTTAACTCAATAAACTCAATAAATTTTTAGCTTAAGCAGTAGCTGTCTTGCGGTAATTATTTTAAATATTTTAATTATGTCGCAATTAGCCCTTATTACTGTCGTTATTGCACCTTTTACAATATGTAGTGCAACCGTAAGTTTGTAGGAAATTAAGCTATCAAGATTATAAGACAAAATTTATTTCTGTATAAAAAGAAGGAATAAGGAATATAGTATGTTGTTAATTTTTAAGAGAATAAAATTAATAGGTTTGTTCGTGGTTGTAGTATTGCTGCAAACAGATAATGCGCAGAATATTGTGAACCCCGATAGTGCGCTTCAAATAATATTAAATAATTTGAAAGGCACAAAGCTAACTTTATTGCAAACTCAGCAATATGCAAAAGAAAATTCAACCTCGCTTAAAATAGCTGAGGCAAGTTACAAAGCTTCCCAAGGTGCGTTGCGTAGGGAAAGAGGCGCTTTTGACCCTGAATTTTATTTTGACTTGAACTATCAAAATAATAAGATACCGGAAGCATCATTTTTCGCCGGTGCGTCGGTTCTGTCTACACAACAAACAGATGCCTCAACAGGATTTCGTTTGAATTTGCCGATAGGAACAAAATTAGATTTGTCGTTCAATTCAACTAGATTAAAAACAAATTCTTCGTTTGCATTCTTAAATCCTGAATATGATGCTTTTGGATCTATCACTCTTCGTCAGCCTTTATTGTCCGGGTTCGCAGCTTCAGCCCGTAAAAATTTAAAGCAGGCTGAATTGAATTCTGAATCATCAAAAGCACAATATGATCAAGAAGTGCTTAAGACGAATTCAACCGTAGAACAGGCTTATTGGAATTTGTATACTGCAGAACGTAACTATGCAGTTCAAAAACTTACACTTGAACGTGCTGAAGCAGTTTTGAAAGAAGCTCAGCTTCGTGAAAAAGCCGGGCTTGTCGGACCAAATCAAGTTGCTAATGCTAAAACTTTTTGGGCCGAGCAAAAATTATTGATGATTGATAGAGATGAAGATCTCGATACTCAATCGGATAATCTTGCAGTTCTAATTGGCAAAAGACCGGAGAAGGCAACGAAAGATTTTTGACAAGTTGATAATCCACCCGGCAGCTTTCCTATTAGCCGATGGAGGAACTTGTTGATTATGCATTAAAAAACAATCTCGATCTTCAGGCCGCTCAAAATAATGTTGAGATTGCAAATGCTTTGGTTGATGCTGCTTCATGGCAGGCAATGCCTCAGGTTGATTTTATTGGTTCATTAACCAGCCATGGCTTTAGGCGGATACTTCGCAAAATGTAATATTTGGCGGTGACACATTGCGTTCGACTAATGGCGGTAGTTTTAGCGATGTTCTTTCACAAGTATTTAAACGAAAATTTCCTGGATGGAGTGTTGGAGTTGAGATATAGTGTTCCAATTGGTTTAAGAAGCGGGCTTAGGTGAGAAGGACGGATTGAAGCTGGCCATTGAGTGCCAACAAAGTTATATTAGAGCTTTCACGTCAATTGGAAAAAAGATTAGAACTTCATACCGAGAACTTGGAATGGTAATGATAGGTTAAAAGCTTCGAGAGAAGGAGTGGATGCCGCACAGGAACAGGTTCGAATAGGAATGATTGAATTTAAGAACGGTCGATTATCTGCATTTGAATTAGTACGGTTAAGTGAAGATTTTGCAGTTGCACAGCAGCGTTATTCTGATGCGTTAGTTAAAACTGTTAAGGCAGCAGCTGAATTGAAACAATTAACTTCCGGGATATTATCCATCAGGAGAATAATACAATAAAAAAATTTTATTATGAAAAAGAAAGGAATGAATTTATGTTAAAAATATCCAAATTTAAAAGTTATTGGATAATTAATTTATAAGCGGTTTAACTTGTTTTTTATGGCTGTTCTGATCAGCAAACTTCAGCAGGCGGATTTAAAATGCCTCCCACTCCAGTAGAGATTGCTGATGTTATAAAGCAAAATGTTGCAGATAAATTTGAAGCTGTAGGCACAATAGAAGCAATTGAAGGAGTTACAATTGTTTCCGAAATAGATGCTGCAGTTATTAGTCTTCCATTTGAGGAAGGTAGGATTTATAAAAAAAGGTGACCTGATTGCACAGCTTGACGATTCACAGCTTTCTGCAGAAGTAAATCGAACAGAAGCATTATATACTCAAAGTAAAGCAGCTTACAAAAGGATTAAATCAATCGTAGATCAAAATGCAGGGACACCAGCAGGATCTTGATGATGCTATTGCGAATCTAAAAGTTGCTGAAGCTAATAATGAGCTTGCAAAAGCACGATTGAATAAAACACAGATTGTTGCTCCATTTGATGGAGATTAGTCGGGGCACGTAAAGTTAGCGTTGGTAGCATTTTTACGTACTGGACAGGAAATAACTGAACTCGCAAATCTTAATGAAATACGTGTAAATTTTTCTGCACCTGAAAGATTTCTTGCGCAGATCAAGAGAAATGGGAAGTAACTGTAACTTCAACTGTATTCGCGGGTTACGAAGTTAAAGGAAAAATAATTTCAATAGAACCAATGTTAGATTCTGAAACCCGAAATGTAAATATAGTTGCCAGAGTCCAAAACCCGGGAGAAAAATTTCGTCCCGGGATGTCCGCAAATGTTTCCGCAATTTTAAGTGAAAGGCCTCATGCATTAACAATTCCAAATGAAGCAGTATTTGCAAATGGAAATCAATCATTTGTTTATGTAGTTAAGAAAGACAGCAGTGTTGCCGCTACACCAGTTACTCTTGGTTTGCAGACTCCAGAAATGGTTGAAGTTGTAAATGGATTAGAAGATGGAATGGAAGTAGTAAGAGCCGGTCATCAAAAACTTTTTGATGGTGCTAAAGTTATGCCGATACCTTCTAATGCTGTAGCTGATGTAAAGCAGTGAGTGTATGACTAAATGTTTAAATGATTGCATGTTGAATTAATGATTTGATAAAATTGTGAATGGAATAAGTGATTAAATGAAATAGCATTTTGTAGAACAACATGAATGTTATTCAAATTGATTTAGCGAATAATTTTATTACATAAATATTTTTACATAAAACTAATTAAATAATGTCAAAGATTAAGTTATTAGATTTTAGGAGTTTTAATTATGAAGCTTAGTGATATATCAATTAGGCGGCCTGTATTTGCAACAGTAATGAGTATAACAATTCTGCTATTCGGAATTATTTCTTTTACTCAGCTTCCTGTTCGTGAATACCCGGATATTGATCCGCCTATTATTTCTGTTGTAACATTGTACCGTGGTGCAAGCTCAAATGTTGTTGAAACTGAAATTTCAGATGTGCTGGAAGAACAATTTGCAACACTTGAAGGAGTGAAAACAATAACTTCTTCAAGCCAGAGAAGGTGGTTCGGTTATAACTATTGAGTTTGAATTAAACCAGGATGTAAATGAAGCAGCTAATGATGTCCGGGATAGAGTCTCGCGCATCCGAGGAACTCTTCCGCAAGAAATAGACGATCCGATTATTTCCAAAGTTGATGCAAATGCTCAAGCCTATTGTTTGGCTGGCACTTTCATAGTGAACATCATTCTGGCTTAGAATTATCTGAATTTGCCGACAGGGTATTGAAAGAACGAATTCAGCGAATGCCTGGGATAGGTTCAGTGATACTCGGTGGTGAACGGCGATATGCCATGCGCGTTTGGCTTGATCCGCAAAGAATGGCTGCACATGGTTTAACTTCACAGGATATTGAAACTGCTGTTAGAAGTGAGAATGCGGAAATACCTGGTGGTAGGGTTGAAGGAGTTCAGCGTGAATTTGCCGTTCGTACTCGTGGTGACCTTGATAAACCTGAAGAATTTGGAGCTATTATTGTTTCACAAAAAGGAAATGATATTGTCCGTCTCCGTGATGTTGCTGATGTTAAAGTAGGTGCAGAAGATGAGCGAACAGTTGCCGGTGGGATGGTGAACCGGCAATTGGTTGGGTATTGTAAAACAATCAAAAGCGAGCACCGTTGATGTAGCTAATGAGATTCAGAAATGTACTTCCCGAATTAAGAAATTATTACCTGAAGGAATGAAACTGGAAGTGGCTTATGATAGCTCGGAATTTATTAAGGAATCAATTTCCGAAGTCGAACAAACTTTAATAATTGCTCTTATTTTAGTAATTCTTGTTGTGCTGGCATTTTTAAAAAGTTTTCGTGCAACCATTATCCCTACATTTGCAATTCCAATTTCAATTATTGGATCTTTAGCAGCAGTTTATTTTGCAGGGTTTACTATTAATATTCTCACTTTGCTGGGATTTGTTTTGGCGATTGGATTAGTAGTTGATGATGCTATAGTTGTACTTGAAAATATTTATCGCCACATGGAAATGGGTAAAACTCGATGGCAGGCTGCAATTGATGGTAGTAAAGAAATCGGGTTTGCGATTATTTCAACTACCATTGCGCTAGTTGCTGTATTTATTCCTCTTGCTTTTTTATCAGGGAATGTTGGTAGATTATTTAATGAATTCGGAATAGCAGTTGCGGTAGCTGTTTTAATTTCAGGATTTGTAGCTCTTACTTTAACTCCGATGATTTCTTCTCAAATTTTAAGGCCACTGCATGGAGGAGGTAAGAATTGGGCTTCTAAATCTTTTGATACTTTTTTTGAATGGTTAAATAAAGTATACGAAAAACTTCTTACGGTGGACTTTACGCCACAGATGGATTGTGATTGCCGGAGGTGTTGCCGCCATTGCAATTGGATTTTTCATTTTCAAACTTTTACCCAGCGAACTTGTTCCTATTGAAGACCGTGGTGTTGCCTTTGGTATTGTGGTTGCCCCTGAAGGTGCTACACTGGAATACACAGATACTTATGTTAAACAAATAGAGCAAATTTTATTAAAACGCCCTGAATTGCGAGGGTTATTTAGTGCAATCGGTTTAAGTTTCGGTGGGCCTGGAAGTGTTACAAACGGTTTTATGTTTGTAAATTTAAAACCCAGAGGCGAACGGGATAAATCCCAACAGCAAATTATACAAGAGCTATTCCCGCAATTAATTTCTATTCCTGGAGTTTTAGCGTTTGTAATTAATCCCCCAAGTTTGGGTGCTAATTTTCACTCGAGCCCGGTTGAATATGTTCTACAAGCTGATAGCTATGAAGAGCTTAAGCAAAGCCACGGGCATAATGATGGGTGAAGCTTCAAAGTTAGGATATTTGATTAATATGGATAGCGACCTCCGTTTGAATAAACCTCAGCTTGATATTGATATCGATCGAGAGCGTGCTTCTCATCTCGGTGTTTCCGTTACTGAAATTGGTTCGACTTTAGAAACATTATTGGGCGGCAGAAAGGTTACTGATTTTAAGCGCGGGACAAAACAATACGATGTGATTCTTCAAATGAAACCGGAGTACAGGGCAACACCTGAGGCAATTCAGAACATTTATATCAGAAGTACAGGTGGGTTAGTTCAACTTGCAAACGTTGTGAAAGTGAAAAAGACAGTTGCTCCAAAAGAATTAAATCATTATAATCGAGTGCGTTCAGCAACAATTACTGCAAGCCTTGCACCCGGCGTTACACTCGGTAAAGCACTTGATGATCTTGATCAAATTGCTGCATCTAAATTACCTCCGGGAATTAAACATGAGTATGGTGGACAATCATTAGAATACAAATCTTCGAGTTCCGCATTGTATATTATGTTTATTCTGGCAATAATTTTTATTTACCTTGTATTGTCGGCACAATTTGAAAGTTTTGTGCATCCATTTACAATTTTACTTTCTGTTCCGCTTGCTGTATTTGGCGCTTTGCTAACTCTATTTATCTTTGGCCAAAGCTTAAACATATATTCTCAGATAGGCTTGATAATGTTGATAGGCTTGGTAACTAAAAACTCTATACTTATTGTTGAGTTTGCAAATCAGCAGCGTGAGCAGGGTGTTCCATTTATGGAGGCAGTTATAAATTCATCAATAATTCGTTTACGACCCAATATTGATGACATCATTTGCAACCATATTTGGAATATTGCCAATTGCAATTGGATTTGGTGCCGGTGCCGAATCAAGGCGTCCATTAGGATTAGCTGTAGTTGGCGGAATGTTCTTTTCAACATTTTTAACTTTATTAATTGTTCCTGTGGTTTATACTTTGTTGGCAAGATTTACAAGTCATTCAAAGAGAAACTAAAGGTGAAATAATAGAAGACGATACTAAATTAGAATCAGATTCTCCTAAATTGGTTCCCGTAGGTAAATAGAATAAATTGTATTTATAATTTTAAATATCTGCTCTTAATATGAAAGATGATTAAGAGCAGGATAAATAATGTAAGTCATTTTAACTTTATCTCTATTCAAGATAGTGACCAGGCTATTGAAATTTGATATTGGATAATTGTGAATAAAAAAAATTATATTCCTGGCATTTGCAATATTGGCCCTGCTGAGATATCAAATAGGAAATTGATTGGATGGGTAGGTTTAGCAATTACAATCGTGCTATGGATTTTATTTTCTTATTTAGATGTTTCGGCAGGCTTTTTTTTGTTACTATTTTTTCCTGCGTTAGCCTCATCAATTGGTTTCACTCAAGCGTTTACTCATTTCTGTGTGCATTTCGGAATGAGAGGGCTTTTCAATTTCAGTTCTGAAATTGGGAAAACTGAGTCAGTATTACAAAAAGAGTTTAGAAAGAAAGATCAAATTAAATCACTAAAATTAATTTTATACTCAATTTTACTTGCGGGATTGGTATCTTTTATTGCTTATTTGCTTGGAAGCTAGTGTGAGTGAAAAAAGTATAATTATAAATTGATCTTTCTTAATTTTAACTTTGCATTAAAGTTTATTCAAAACTAAAATCGTAATATCATCACTCTGATTAGCAGCACCTACATGAGATTTTACATCATTCACTAATTCATTTACAAAATCCTTAGCTGTTTTCTCTGAATTACTCTTGAGATAGTTTATCATTCTTTCATCTGAATATTCTTCTTCTTTTTCATTCATAGCTTCCGGTATTCCATCTGTATATAAAAATAATCTATCGCCTTTTTCTAAGTTTATACTTTGGCCATGCGTACGGTAATCCAAAATCCAGCATTCCTAATCCAATACCGCCTGCATCAACCTTTTCCAAATTTCCATTATTGTCTAAGTAATAAAATTGGATTATGTCCGGCATTAACTATATCCAGCTTACCGGATTCTGGTTCTAAAACGGCAATAAAAAAGGTTATAAATTTATCTGGAGGTGAAGAACGGAATATTAATTTATTTAATCGTTCAGCCATTTCAGTTAATGGCAGATCAAATTCCAAATATGAATAAAGAGATGCATTTAAAGTATTAACAAGCAGTGAGGCCGAAATTCCTTTCCCGGTTACATCAGCAATTACAAAAGCAAATTTTCCGTTTTTTAATTCGATGCAGTCATAATAATCTCCGCTGACTTCTTTTGAAGGAATATTTATTCCAGCAATTTCATAACCTTTGATTGCGGCTAATTTTTCAGGAATAATTCTATGCTGGATAGAAGCAGCAACAACAATTTCCTGTTCGATTAATTTTTTTTCAATAGCTTCTTGATGAAGAAATTCATTTTCAATTGCGGCAGATACTTGTCTCGACACTGCTTCAAATAGTAGAATATCCAATTCGTTAAAACTTGTACAGCCCGTACGAGTTTCTTTGCCTGATAAAATAAAAGTATAAGACTTTCCAAAAAGTTCAAACGAAGTTTGTGATTTAAATTTGCTGTTTACAATTTCATTATATTTTATACCATGTGGAAATGAAAAATAATTTTCTGAATTATTTTCTTTATCTTCAATTTTTATAATGGCAGAAGCAGAGTTTGTTAAAGAAGAGACTCTTTCGAGCGCAAGTTCATAAAGTATGCTGCGTTTTTCAAATCTTGATAACTCAATACCTGTATCAATCAAATGATTTAATTGAAAAACTTTTTCATTCAAATCAAAGATCAATTTCTTTTCGTTTATACGATTTAAAAAGGCTTTATGAGCACTGTTAAATACTTGCAAAAGAATTAATAAAGTAATTTTGTCGAAATCATTGAATGCTGATCCATCCAGTTTACGGCCTAATAAAATTCCTAAAAAAGATGAATCTGAAAGAGGTAATATTACCGATGCACTAATTTTTTCATCATCATGATAATTTATTTTGGTGGTTGAATGAATTGAAAGATAAGATAAGTAGCTATTCTCCGGTTGATTTTGTATTACTAAACTTTCCCATTCTGCTTTTCGATCAGTTCTATGAAAAAGATAAATATCTTTTATTAAAAAATTTCCTCTAAGTAGATGGTAAAAATTATTTGATAACTCATTAAAGTTTGCTGTTTTGGATAAGGTTTCAAATGCTTCCTGGAATGATTCTGCTTGCAGAAAAAGTTTTTCAACAAGATTATTTTGTTCTGGCATTTTAAAGTTTAATTTTTCTAAATATTAAATTACAAATTTAATTCAGAGCAGCGTCCATTGAATCTGCTTTACCGGCAAATTGAAACAAACCCATGATATTAAATGTCTTTTCAATGGTTGGAGATAAATTAGTAAAAATTAATTTCCCATTATTTTCATTTAAATTTTCAATTACATCTATCAAGTATGAAATGCCAATTGAATTTACCACTTTGGTTTTTTCAAGGTCCATAACCACTTTTGTAATATCTTTACTTAAATGGTCGGATACAACTTGGGAGATTTTTTCACCTCCAATATTATTTAAATATCCATCGATTTTTAATATTAATGTTTTCTCTTTTAATTCACTTGTAAGATTAAACTCACTGCTCATTTTAATTTCTCCATTACACTAAATTTTTTATTATTGATATTCTTGTACCTGTTGAGCCTGATTCAATTATAAGATCATCAGACATTGATTTCATTAATTTTAATCCCCAGCCTCTTTTATTAGAACTGCTCAATTTATTTTTAATATCAGGTTCTTCAACTTCTTCCGGTTTAAATCCTTGCCCGGAATCGCTGACTAAAATAATTAATTTTTCTTTTGTCATTGAAAATTCAACTTTAACATATGGATTCTCTTCTCCAGTGTGTTCTAATCCATTTATAATAGCTTCAGTAACTAACAGTTTTGCCTCGCCAATTTTATCTTCTGAAACTCCAAAATATTTTCCCATATTTTCTAACCCTTCTATTGCTACAAGCTCAATATCTGGAACTTTTGGCAATTTCATTTCCAGGTTAATATCCTTATCCATAAACTCTCTCTTTAATTTAGAAATAGAATTGGTGATGCTTCATGAATATAGTAATTTTTTTGTTTATGTACACCAAAATGTACTATTTGAGAATAATGAAAAATTAATAATGTCATGCTAAGATTATAGATGTATGACAATTTTAGAAAAAAATAAACTTCGATAAGCTCTGGTGGTGGGCTTAATATACTTGATAGAAAAACAGATAAAGTTACGAATTACCAATTCAAAAAAGGTGACCCAAACACTATTAGTTCAAACACAATTTGGTCACTCGCCCAGGATAATTTTGGCAAAATATGGATAGGAACTTTCGGAGGAGGTGTAAATGTTTTTGATAAGAAAAATAAAACATTCACTCACTTTAAATATATAACTGGTGATTCATCAAGTATTGCGGATAATAACATTTCAAGAGTGTTTAAGGATAGCAATGGTAATATGTGGTTTGGTACTACATCAGGTTTAAGCGAATATTTGCGGAAGACAAATAATTTTAAAAATTATAGTGAGAAAGACGGATTAACAAATAATACCATTTACGGTATTGTGGAAGATAATAATAAAAATCTTTGGCTGAGTACCAATAATGGACTTTCAAAATTTAATCCATCGAAAAAAATATTTCAGAATTATTATTACGAAGATGGTTTGCAGGGGAATGAATTTAACCAGAATGCTTTTGCAAAAGATAATACAACCGGCAAATTATTGTTTGGCGGAATAAACGGGTTTAATGTTTTTTATCCGGACAGTATAAAAAAGAATAGCTATGTACCACCAATAGCTTTTACAAATTATATGCGGTACAACACTGATGATGAAGAAGGTAAACCTATAATTGAAAAAGGCATTTCGGAACGTGACAGCATTTTTTTAACTTATAAAGATAATATAGTTACTCTGGATTTCGCTTCGTTGAGCTACTTTGACAATTCAGAAAATCAGTTCAGATATAAGCTAGAAGGATTCAATAAAAATTGGATTCAACTTGGCAAAAATCATACAGTTACATTTACAAATTTATCTCAGGGGGATTATACGCTGAGAGTTATGGGTTCAAACAATGATGGTGTCTGGAATGAAAAAGGTGCATCTCTTTTAATTACTATTTCTCATCCATGGTGGAGAACAAAGTATGCTTATGCGTTTTATGCGATTACCTTTTTCAGCTTTTTATATTTTGTCAGAAAAGTTGAAATAAAAAGGAGAGAACAAAAAGCACGTATTAGAGAATCTGAACTGAGAGTAAAAGCAACAGAAGCTGAGAAAAGAGTTTTGGAAGTAGAAAATGAAAGAAAAACAAAAGAACTGGAAGAAGCAAGACAGCTACAGCTTTCAATGCTGCCGAAAGAATTGCCTAAGCTTCCGCATCTTGGAATTGCAGCTTTTATGCGGACTGCCACAGAAGTAGGTGGAGACTACTATGATTTTATAGTGCAGGAAGACGGAACTCTCAACATTGCTTTCGGTGACGCTACCGGTCATGGTCTTACAGGCCGGAACAATGGTTACATTAATGAAAGGATTTTTTACTTCTGATTCATCAAAATTGGTTTGCAGGATTTTATGAATCATTGCAGCAGGATGATAAAAGAAATAAAGCTGGGAAGAATTTTAATGTCGTTTAGCTATTTGAAGATTGATAAATGCAAGTTATATGCAACAAGTGCCGGAATGCCGCCTATATACTATTATGATAATGAAAGTAAACAGGTTGAAGAAATTGTTATCCAAGGAATGCCACTAGGCGCGATGAAAAAATTTTCTTATAAGCTAATTGAGAAAGATTTAAAAAGCGGGGATAAGATTCTGCTGCTGACAGACGGATTACCTGAACAAATGAATGATAAAAAAGAGATGTTTAATTATACCCGTGTCAATGATAATTTTAGAGCACTTGCAGAGAATATCCCTGAACAAATATTAATAAGCTTGTAGCGGCCGGGGATCAATGGATGAATAAGGCAACTCAATCTGACGATATTACTTTTGTTGTTGTGGAAGTCAAATAACTAAAAATTATAACTTTTTAAACAACTTTTTAAAAGCATTTTCAACAAGACTTAATTTCACCATTGACTCATCATCTTTATAATTTAAAATTGCAATAAGTTTTTCTTGATTTCCTTTCTAAATTTTAATTAATAGATAATACATAAAAGAAAAATTTGAGGATTCGATTATGAAAAAAAATATTTCTATAGTTAACATTTTTATAATTGTTACTTTATTATTTTCTTTAAATTCATATGCTCAAGGAAAAACGATTAACTGATGAAGAAAAATATCCATGTAAATATGATTCGGCATATCAAACATTAAATTTTTGGGTTGGGAATTGGGATGTTTACGATTCTTCAGGTAATTTAGTAGGCACAAATAAAATTGAAAAAATTTTAAATGATTGTGCTATAGTTGAAAACTGGAAATCAGAAGGTGGAGAAGGGAAGAGTCTTTTTTATTTCAATAGCAGTACTAAAGAATGGAAACAAGTTTGGGTTACTGATAAAGCAACAAATTTAGGCGGTCAAAAAGAAAAAAAACTTGTCAATAAATTAGAAGATGGAACTTTAGTATTTCAGGGAGAATACTTATATAAGAATTTTCATATTTTAGATAGAACTTTTCTTACTCCTTTAAAAGACGGCAGGGTAAAACAAGTTATAGAATGGTCTAAAGACAATGGGGAAAATTGGAAGAAAAATTTTGAAGCTTTTTACGTTAGGGCAAAATAATTTCGTTTCTAAAATACTGCAAATTTTTTGTTTGTGCCTTTTTATCTCTTCAATAGCAATCCCTCAGAGCATAGATTTATCCGGTACGGTTAAGGATGCCTCAACCAATGAGCCAATGGGATATGTGAACGTTATTATTTCAGGAAGTGAAATAGGGACTGTTTCAGATATTGGCGGCAAGTTTTTTTTCAAATTAAAAAAAAGTAATTATGAATTTGTTATTAGCAGCATTGGCTATAAATCTGAAAAAGTAAATATTAACCTGGTAAAAGATACTACTGTAAATGTATTCCTTTCACCGACTAATATTTTACTGCAGGACGTTTTGGTTTATTCAAATTCAGGTGAAAGTTTAAAAAACGAAAATCCAACTAGCATTTCTTTACAAAGTCAAACAATAAAAGAAATAACCAGCGCCGTTCCTGATGTTATGCGCTCTGTTCAAAATCTTCCGGGTGTTACTTCGGATAATGAATTCAATGCAAGGTACAATGTAAGAGGAGGTAATTTTGATGAAAATTTAGTCCTGGTTAACGGCACACAAGTATATGAACCATTTCATATAAAAGAGGCCGACAATGCGAGCATTGGTATATTTAATATTGACTTAATTAAAAGAGTCGATTTTATTCCGGGCGGCTTTTCAGCAAGATATGGTGATAGATTAAGTTCCGTTTTAAATATAGAATATCGTGACGGTAATAGGGGATTTTATGATGGTGCTGCAACTTTGAGTTTAACAAATTTAGACGGATTTGTTGAAGGCCCAATTTCCAGCAATAGCTCGTTTATATTAGGAATAAGAAAAAGTTATCTTGAATACGTCCTTTCCTTGTTAGATGTGAATACTGCTGCCAAGCCTTCCTTTTATGATGTACAAGGGGTAATTAATTATAACACGTCTTCGAAAAATAAATTTCAATTTAAGTTTATCCATGCCGGGGATAATTTTACTGAAAACCCGGAAATAAAAACCGGTAGTGTAAATTATAAGGGATTGTTCAATGGTGAAAATGCTAATGTTTTTATTAACTCATCGAATGATGAAAAAAATAATGCTAAGTATTTTAGTACTTTGTTCGATCTGCAAAACAAATATCTAATTTCAAATAATTTATTTATTAATTCTGAGATTTCTTATTACAATCAGCTGGATAATGAAAATAGTTCTGAATTAAGAAATTATGATTTAAGTATCAAAACAAGTGATAACTATTTTTACAATTCAGTAATAACAAGTCTTTATAAAAATGACCTTCGAATAAAAACATTGGAAGCAAAAACTTCAATTGATGCACAATTAAATCCTTATTATGAAATTAACTCTGGATTTAGCTATCAAAATATTAATTTTAATCAGACATCAATTGATCAAGATGAAATTGTGGAGAAGTCCAACTTAGATTCATTTCCAAACGTAATTAATCGAAATACTATTAATGATAGAATTGCTCCGGAATTTAAAAATGTAAGAGCTAATTCGTTTAAAGTAGCTGGTTTCACGGAAAATATTTTTCAAGTGAATGACAATTTGATCTTCAATATTGGTGGACGAATAGATTATTTTGATTTTAATAAAGACTTAACTTTTAGTCCACGCATTAGTGGCGGTTATAAAATTTTCGGAGGTGTTACCATTCGTGGGGCATGGGGAATTTATTATCAATCTCCAATTTATAGACAACTTGCTTACTCTATTTCTTCGGATACTAACACCCAGTCTCAAAAAGCTATTCATTACATTTTAGGAATAGAAAAAGATTTTTCAATTTCAAATGAACAAAAGCTAAAAATAAAATTAGAAGGATACTATAAAAGTTATAATGATTTAATAGCATCAACCCGGTTTAGCAATGGCTCCATCTCATATTCAAGGAAAAATGATTCACGGGGTTTTGCTAAAGGCCTGGATTTGTATATCTCGTTAAACTTGAAAAAATTTTATGGATGGCTCTCCTATGGAATACTTTCCACTAAGGAAGAAAATCTTGAAACTCATAGCGGGGAATTTCCAAGGTACACTGATCAAGCACATACAATTTCTATGGTTGGAAATTTTGATTTTGGAAAAAATTGGACCACAAATGTAAGATTTAATTATGGAAGCGGGTTTGCTTATACTCCTTATTATTTAAATTTCAATTCTTCAAAAAATCGTTATGAATGGCTTCCCGGTAATAAAAATTCGGAAAATTACCCGGCTTACAGAAGAGTAGATATACGCGTTAGTAAAGAATTTATTTTATTTGATTTAAATTTAATTGCGTTTCTTGATGTAAGTAATCTTTTCAATTTTAAAAATGTTCAATTCTATAATTATACATTTAACTCCGACGGCAATCCGCAGGTAAGGGAAATAGAATTGTTTCCAATCATTCCTAGTTTAGGATTGACAGTTAAATTTTGAAGCTTATAATGTGAAGAAAAACAAATTAAATAAACTTAACTTTAGTTATTACGTCTTCACCCAATGGTTTAATGAATACAAAATAATTAAAAGTTGTATCAAAGAAATGATAATTTAGTAATAAATCAGTACCTTCATATTTTATCTTCATTACTCCATCTTCATGCAATTTTCTCATGCCAATATCACGTATAAAAGGTAATGAAATATTTAGATTATTTACCCAAAAATTTTCTAAATCTCCAAATTCAGTTGTAAAATATTTTGACTGAAAATAGTCCCTTATTGTAACTGGTTTCCCTGGGTTAAGAATTATAATACTACATCTCTTGTGTGAAAATTCAGTATATCTTCTTGCGGCTGAATGAAATGATGATCCAAATAATTTTGAAAGATGTAGAATTGACTTAATGCTAAGTGGTAATTTCTTTGCCTCATGATCAAATCGATCTAATTGAAATAATACCGAAGAAGCAAAATAACTTGCTTCATGTTCAAATCTTTCTTTTTCTTCAGGGTCTAAAGTTTTTTCGTCGTCTATAAATTCTAAACACTGCTTTTGCCAAGGTAAAACATTATGCCCGACTTCATGAAGTTTAACAAAATTCTTTTTCTGTGTCTTTAAATTCAAATCTAAATAAATCTTTTTATGTCTTATGTCAATGGCACCTAAGACTTTAGAAATAGCTCTTTTTAATAGATGTATCTTTTCAGTAACAAACGAAGGGTGTATTTGAGCGAGATTTCTATTGCTAACTACTAACTCTGTATATTTTACTATTTCATCAACTGGTGTTGGTAACTTATCAATAGTTTTACTGTCTAAAAGTATATTATATGCAATTTCCTCAATATCTTTATTTGCTTCCATCTACTAGGCTTGTTTTTTGGAATTAGATTGAGATCTTAAAAAAGCTAAATATTCAGCTAACTTTTCTTCTTCTTCTGCTGATAAATTTTTTGAATACAAAGCTGATCCTGAAAGAGTTTTTGCAGCATTTTCTTTTGAATTTCTTTTCACAATTCCAGCCACTTCCAATAAAAGTTCAAAATCTAATTCATATAAAGAAGCAAGTTTATGTAGGATATTTGCGGAGGGTTTTTTTATTTTGTCATTTTCCAATTGACTTAAATAAGCATTTGAAATGCCGATGAGTTCTTCTACTTCTCTCAATGAAAATTTACTCATCTGGCGAGCTTTTTTAAGATTCTCTCCCAGAGTTTTTAACTCATTGCTCATTAGAAGTTCTCCTTTTTTTCCTTTGTCAAAATAAAAAATTATGCTTAGAAAAGCAAGCATAACTATAAAATAACGAGCATATAGCAAGCGTTGCAAAGTAAATGCTTGACAAATTTAGATATTCTTATTATGTTTAACACGGTCATTATTCAAATTATTTAATGGAGAAAAAAATGGATACTTCAGTTGTTGAAAAGAAACATGAATTCAAAATCAAAGTTGATGATTTGATTTATGAATTTGGAGAACCAATTGTTACTGGATCTGAAATTTTGGTAAAAGCTGGTAAAACTCCGGTGGAATGTTTTTCATTATACCAAAAATTCAAAGGGTGTGACTTTGAAAGAATTAGTTTGGATGAAAAGGTTAACCTTTCCAAACCAGGGTTAAAACATTTTACGGTTAAGGCACCGGAAGTATTTTATTACACTGTTGATGGCGAGCAGGAAACTACTGACAGAAAAATATTATCAGCCGAAGAAATTCTGAGTTTAGCTGGCTTAGAGCCGAAAGATTATTACCTTGTTCAGATTAGATCAGATGGTAGCCAAATTCAATATAATGATAGTCCAGATCAACAAATTGAAATGAAATGTCCTGGGTTAAAATTTGTTTCTGCTTTTCGAAGTGGAACCCCAGTCGCATAAGGAAAAATAAATGGCAACATCTGACTTTATACAACAAGTAAAGGCTCTTGGATATGAGCCTCAAGAGCCTTCTCCAAACAAAGTTTGTTTTATTATTATAGTTGAAGGCGGAAAAAATCATGGAAAAAAAGTTTGGATTGGTTTTGAGAATCTCAATGATTTTCCATTGAACAGTCCGCATGGTCCCCATTTTAAACCAATTGATGAAGGATGGATAAATCCAAATAATGGTATCCATCCAAGTAGCTTTGGTAATGACTGGGTTCATTGGAGTCGTCCTTTCAAAGAATGGAACACTACTAAAAAAACAGTTAAAGAATACTTTGCTCATATAAAAAATTTGTTGTTAACCATATGAAAGAATTAAGTGTAAATATAAACGAAGAAACTCATATTCAATTGTGTAATCATTTAATTCGAAGTGATGCACAAGAAGATTTATGTTTTGCAACCTATGTCCCGAGTACAGGGACAAAAAGGTTTACAGCAATTATTTCTGAAATAATACTTCCCAAGGAAAATGAAAGAAGTGTACACGGAAATGCTGAATTTTATCCAAATTATTTGTTGCGTGCGGTTCAAATTGCAAATGAACGAAAGGAGGGGATAGCATTCCTTCATTCTCATCCTTTCCCTGGATGGCAAGACATGAGTATATCAGATGAAATAGCAGAAAAAAGAATATCTCCTACTTCATTTGCTTTGACAAATTTACCATTATTAGGTTTGACAATAGGTTCTGATGGGTCATGGAGTGCAAGGTTTTGGTTGAAAGATGAAAAAATAAAAAGAACATATATCAGAAATTGGTGCAGTTCGGTTAGAGTGATAGGCGCGAAACTCTCAATTACTTTTAATAATAATCTTACAAAAACAAATACAGATTTAATTAAGCAATTAAGAACAATTTCATCATGGGGACAAAAAACTCAAGATGATATTTCAAGATTAAAAATAGGGATTGTAGGATTAGGAAGTGTTGGTAGCATAGTTGCCGAGATACTGGCATAGAGCGGGAATTACAAATTTTGTATTGATTGACTTTGATTCTATTGAAGAAAAAAACCTTGATCGTACTCTTGGTGCATATAAATCACATATTGGAATTTCAAAAGTAAATGTAATTTCTGAATCTATAAAAAGAAGTTCATCAGCTAAGAATGTATTTATAGAATCTTCCGAATTCAGTGTTTGTGAAGAGAGAGGATATAAGGCAGCTCTTGATTGTGATTTATTATTTAGTTGTGTTGATCGACCATGGGCTAGGCAAGTATTAAATTTTATTTCTTATGCTCATTTAATACCTGTCATTGATGGAGGTATACGTGTTCGTACGAATTTAAAAAATACTAAATTACTTGGAGCCACATGGCGTGCCCATACGACTGGTTATAGTCGTACTTGTTTGGAATGTATTGGTCAATTTACTTCTGAATTCGCTAAACTTGAAAGCGAAGGCTTTTTAGATGATCCAACTTATATCAAAGGAATGACTGATAAAAGTGTTGTAAAAAATGGAGAGAATGTTTTTGCTTTCAGTTCGCATGTGGCTTCAATGGAAGTTTTACAATTTCTATCATTATTTGTTGTCCCAGGTGGAATATCGGATATTGGACAACAGATTTATCAAATGTCATTAGGTACCATAGAAAAAGAGAATAAAGTTTGTAATGCAAATTGTTTTTTTAAATCAATTATTGGGAAAGGAGATAATTCTGGAGTACAAATTTATGGAAGACATAAAATTGCAGAGATTAAGAGAAACGAAAGAAATTACACACAAAAAAAATAATCAAGGAGTATTAAAATGAAAAGTAATGTTCATGTAACACCTTTAGGTAAGCAATGGCAAGTTAAAATAGAAAAAAGTAATTCACCTTTATCAATTCAAAAGACACAAGCTAAAGCAATTGAAATCGCTAAGCCATTTGCCAAAATTCTTAAATCCGAAGTTGTAATCCATAGGCCTAATGGTACAATTAGGGATAAAGATAGTTATGGTAATGATCCATATCCACCGAGAGATAAAAAACATTAATTTCATTTTAAGCTGCAATCTCTCTATTATATTTTTTCCTATACTGAATAGGAGATAATCCGGTAATTCTTTTAAATGTCACTCTAAATGCTTTTGGATCCTGATAGCCGACATTATACATAACTTCATTCACATTTTCACGCGATGATTCAAGACTTAATTTAGCTGCTTCAATTTTTACTCGTTGAATATATTCTGACACGGTATTGCTTGTAGCTTTTTTAAATCTGCGTTCTAAATTTCTTCGGCTCAAAGCAAGCATGTTAGCTAATTGGTCGATGGTAACTTTATCCTGGAAGTTACTTTCAATAAATTCCTGTGCTTTTCTGATGGAGTCATCATCATGTTCTTTTTGTCCGGTGAATATCATAAAAGGAGATTGGCTGTCGCGCTGAATATCAATCTGGAATGCTTTGGAACAGTAAACAGCAGCTTCTCTACCGGCATATTTTTCAATAAGATATAATACTAAATTTAAAGAAGAATAGGCTCCACCGCTGGAATATATTCCGTGTTCATCAGTTATTACTTTATCTTCTACTAGTTCTATTTCGGGAAACATTTTTCTAAATAAGTTTGCAGCTAGCCAATGAGTTGCACATTTTTTCCCTTCAAGCAAACCCGTGGAAGCTAATAAAAAAGCTCCGAGGCAAAGACTTGCAACTTCAGAACCATTATTGTGATGCTCTACTATCCATGGAATAAAATCTTTATTCATTTCAATAGCTCTACCCAAATCTCCATACATGGCGGGAATTATTATTAAGTCGGTTTTTTTTACGTCCTTCATTAAATCTGTATTGATAGTGTATAGACCATCAATCAACTGCGATTCTCTTGTTAATCCAACTAATTGAATTTTAAATAGAGGCAGCTCTCCCTTGCTAGCTAATAGATTATTTACTTCTGCAAATACCTGACGGGGCCCCTCAACATTCCCCAATATTGCTCCCTTAGATACGATAATTGTTATATGTTTCATTAGTCTCTCTTTATTAGTTTATAAATATTGTAACAAGGGCAAATAGAAAAATGGAGTAATAGAATATTGGAATTATAGAATTCCAAAAACTATCTTTCCAAAAGTTTTTCTTTTATAAATATTCAATTGTGTTGGGAATCTGGATTCGAAAATAGAAAATGAATTTGTCGCAATCAACCCCTAAAGGAGTCTTTTTTACACATCTTAATAATTAACTTTTTTATCGTGGTAAGATTCAAGCTGAAATTTAATTATTTATGACAGTATTAAAACTGATAATTTGAATAATCAATTGAATTCTTCTATGATGTAAATCAACTAAATCAAATCAAATAACTAACCAGATGGAATAGTTCAAATGCGCTATAGCATTTACATAAAATTATAAACAAGTTGTTATTATCACTGCTGAAAAAATGATTCATATTTTAGAAACTAAATAATTAATAAACGGGTATGCCGAAAACCGTATAGAGTAGGCGTAATTTAAATAAGGAATATTATGGACTCGAATAATAATTGGGTTCGGTTTCTTATCATTGTTGTTGCAATATTTTTAATTGGAGTTTTAATATGGTTGTTCCGTTGCAAATGCGACCGCAGAGAAACCAGTGGACCTGTGACATTTAGTGATTCGGCTTCGACTGTAACTGTTGATCCAAATCGAGCAGAGGGAGGAAAATATCCTCATTACGATACCCCGGAAGGAGAAGAGCCAAGTAATACTTCTCTTTATTATCATGTGCCCACCGGGCCGCTTCGCGGCAGCTTATCTCCTGAAAATAATAATTTCAAATTGCATGAAATAAAAAAGAATGCAAATGATTATGGAGGTGGTGCAGGCGCTGACCCTGTTGTTTTTAAACAGTATGATCAATTTGGAAGTTTAATAAACTCATTTGGTATTCCACCTGATCCAAGCGGTTCAAGAAGTGGAAATGTTATCTTATATACATTTAATACAAAAGGTGTTCTTTCAACTGACGGCGGGGCGCATTATAAAATTATTGACCCTAGTACAATTTTTCCAAGTGTTCCTACAAAAGACGCAAGCGGCAACTGGCTTGACGGCGGCCTCTGTTGTGACCAGGTCATACAATATGTCCCTTCAATAGACCGGTTTATTTGGCTGATGCAATTTTGCGGAGCTGCAACAAATACCGGTGGAAGCTGTCTTAGCGGGGTAAACAGAGTTCGAATCGCATCTGCAAGCCCGCAAACTATTATAAACAGCAGTGCAACTTCATGGACATACTGGGATTTACTTTCATCTACTTTTAACCTTGGCAACACTACAATGGATTATCCTGATCTTTCAGTAGGAGATAATTCACTTTACTTCAGTACAGATGCCGTAGGAACTGGTAGTTTTGTTTCACGAATTCCTCTTTCACAAATTCAAAATAGTCAGACAATAAACATAAGCTATACAAGTCCGGCAAACGGCAATACTACTTACGGAGGCCATCTTTGTCAGAATACGGGAAATGAAATATTTTGGGCAGGACATAAAAATAATAGTACACTCAGAGTATTTTCTTTTAAAGAAGGTGATAATAAATATTATTGGCGGGATATTAATATAAATAGCTGGCCAAATGGAACCATATCCTCCATAGCTAAAGACGGAACTACAGACTGGCTTAATTTTTTAGGAACTTCGTTCCCTGGTAATGCTGTTTTGGGAGTCGCTCGTGAGGGGAATAATGTTTGGTTTGCCTGGACAGCTTCTAACGGCGGTGGATTTCCGAGAGCACATATTCAAATGGTAGAAATTGATGTTACAAACTTTACCAAAAAACAGCAAGTTCAAGTTTGGAACCCGGATTTTTCATTCGCCTTTCCTGCTTTAGCTACAAATGCAAATAATGAATTGGGAATGTCATTAATGTGGGGTGGAAATAATAATTGGGGAAATAATGCAGTTGGTATTTGGGGGGACTTCATTGTTTGGTACCCTGAATTAAGCGACACAGCTATAACAAGAGCAGGTGATTATTTAGCATGTAGAAGAGCTTCCCCCGACGGGACACTATGGGACGCTTCGGGTTACGCTGTAAAGAAGAATTCATCATTTACAACGGGATTTTTATTTGATGTGTATTACATACAGTTCGGAAGAAACTCTAATGTTAATGGAGGTTCAGTAATAAAATAGGCTAAAAAATAAAATTGTTAAGATGAGTAAAAGCATTTATTAATTCAATTATTCTTTAATTAATAAATGAAACAGGTGTTTTCCCTTAAACACCACATTGGTTTCATTTGCGTATACCGTCTATAATTTTTGAAAAACATTTGTGAGATAGAAATACAAATCGTCGCATTTTACCCCTTAAATTGACGTAATCACACCTTCCCAGACAATCAATGTCATGTTACCTTTGTATTGTAATAATCTCAATACAAAGAGAAGTGAATGTAATGGAAGCCAAACTAAAAATTGAAAATCGCATTGAACAGAAATACATAGCGACTAGATCAAAATTGAAAAATGGAAGAATGAAAATCATTTATAATTTAAAGCACCTAAAGTTGAATTTTATCCGACTGATCCAGCTGCGAAACCGGATACAAATAAATGGGAAACGATTATTAACCGAATAGATGAAGAATGAAACAAGCACTCAATGGTCAAATATAAAACATAAAAAAATATAATTTGATTTAGGTATTGACTTATGAATTTTGATTTGTGATGGTTTCTAATTGAAATATGAAAAGTGACAATTATGTCAGACAAGAATAAAATAATAGTTAAAAATATTTTAAAAGCATTTACAGATAACAATTTTCAAGAATTTATAAATTATCTCGACAACGATATTGAATGGAACATTGTTGGGATGCCTACTATTAAAGGTAAAAATGAATTTATTAAGGCTGTATGCTCTCTTGAGATTAAGGATTTCTCTTCAACTAACATTAAAAATATTATTTCAGAAGGCAAATTTGTAGTAGTGGAAAGCGCTGTGACAATAGATGCTAGATTCGGGTGAACCTAAATTCCTGGCATATTGTGATATTTATATAATTAAAAATAAGAAAATAAGTAAACTGACAAGTTATTTAGTTGATACATCAACTAATATCGAAAAATTTAGTACAGAATATTATTCTAAATCAAATTAAAAATTAAAGTTGTTAAAAATACATTTGCAAATTTTGAAAAAGCATTATAAACAATGCAAAGCTTATTTGTAAGATTTAATAATTATTAAATTGTAACTCAAACAGAAAAGCAAAATAAAAGGAAAAATATGAAATCAATTTTTGATGAGGCAACAAGAAGTGAATTGATTGCTAGAATCAATACACTGAATGATAACAGTGAAGCTAAATGGGGTAAAATGAAAATTTACCAGATGGTGAAACATTGTGTTTTGTGTGAAGAAATGTATTTAGGTAAGAAGAAGTATAAAAGAACAATCCTTGGGCGTTTGTTAGGCAAGATTGCTTTGCAAGGAATTCTGAAAAACGAAAATCCCATGAAGCAAAATGCACCTACAAATCAAGCATTTATAATTAAAGAAAGTCGAGGGGATGTAATAACTGAAAAGGAAAAATGGGTTGCGCTAATTAAAAAATATAAACATTTTTCAAACAATGACTTTACACATTGGTTTTTTGGAAAAATGACGAAAGATCAAATTGGATATCTTGATTTTAAACATATTGACCATCATCTTAGACAATTTGGTGCTTAAAACTTATTAAATGTTTTAAATTATATCTAATCTATTCCTGAATTGCAGTTTATCCATTTTTGTAATTGAAATCTCATCATATAAAAAGATTGTTTAATAAATTATAGAATTAAAGAAAGGAACAAAAAATGTTTAAAAACACAAAAGCATTTAGCAGCTTTTCTGTAAACGATTTACAGAAAGCAAAAGGTTTTTACGGATGGACCCTTGGATTGAATGTTAATGAAGTACCGGAAATGAAAGAACTATTAAACATTAACATCGAAGGTGGTGGTCAGGTAATGATATATTCTAAACCAAATCATGTACCTGCAACTTATACTGTTTTAAATTTTCCTGTTGCCGATGTTGAGAAAACAGTTGATGAGTTAATTAAACGAGGAATTAACTTTGAACAATATGGAGGACAAATAAAAACAGATCCAAAAGGGATAATGAGAGAGGGAGGGCCATTAATTGCTTCGTTTAAAGACCCGGCAGGAAATATTTTATCTGTACTTCAAGAAAAATAATTATTGAAACATCAAATAAACATATAATTTATTTTTATTAGCTGATGCGTCGAATAGCAAAATAGCAATAATAAAATATCAACTATCACTACTGTCCGGTTATAAGTCAAATAAATTCAATTGGTTAGAAGTACCATATATTTTGGTTTTGTAATCAACATCGTTTATAAGCTGTAAAATGGGGCTTTTTTCAAAAATTGATATACTTAAAATCTGTAGAAAAGTGTAAAGCGACAGATTTATATTTAATCTTTTTTTCACAATAGCTACAAGTAAATAAACAGAGACAGCGATCCATATTTGTGTTTTAACTGCATTAGGAGTAGTACCATAAAAAGATTTAATTCTTAAATGTTGCTTAATCCATTTAAAAAATAATTCTATTTGCCATCGTTGTTTGAAAATCTTAGCAATCAATAATGTATTTAGCCGAAAATTATTTGTAAGAAAGACTAGATGTTTATTTGTAAGTTTATCATAATATTTAATTCGCCTAAGATTATCAGGGTAATCTTTTGATGTATAGAAACCGCTGAGGTTAATTGTCTGATCACAAATTACACCAGTAGCTCTATTAACATTATGTGAATAAATTCTATTAAACTTAAAATTGGATTTGGCACGTGTAACAAAAAAAGAATTATTCAAGTGCAATGAATATAGTCGGGCAAAATCAAGATAGCCTCTATCCATAACATAAAAAGCTCCGGCTTCAGGAATAAGCATATCAAGAATATTTACATCGTGAACCATTGCCGGAGTCATATAAATAAAGGTTGGAATGCTTGTCTGTACGTCTAACAATGTATGTAATTTTATTCCACCTTTATGCTTTCTGAATTTAGCCCAAGGAAATAAAGATAAGCATAAATCTATTGTGGTAGAATCAAAAGCATAAATGGTTTCGTCAAGTTCCTTTTCAAATTCTTCCGTTACATATAACTCTCTTGCTATTGTTATGAGTATTTGAGCAAAATCTTCGTAGATACGATAGTCTCTGTTTTCGTTCGCATCAGCTAATGTGCTTTTTGATATTTTACTATTTATTCCCATATGGTAAAGTTTATTTTGCATTGCTCTTAAACAAGTTTCAATATCTCTTAGAGATTCACGATAAGTAAGTTGTGCAAAGCTCATAGTTAGAAATTGATTCCAACAACTAAAAGTTCTTATTTTATAGTTGCCCTTATATCGTTCTACACATTGACGAAATTTATGTTGAGGTAAATGTTCCATTAACTGACTAAAGACTATTTGTCCTAAATTCATATACCGCTCCAGATTGATTTTTCAAACAGAGCGGAAATTAGTAGCTTTTTATTTCAAATCGATTATGGCATTTTATTCTTATAATTATTTATTTTGTATAATTATATCAACTATAATTAATAAAAATAATATGTCGCAATTTACCTCTATGATTGCCGTTATTGCACCTTTCAAAAAATGTAATGAGGCAGTATGTTTATTACAGAAATTACAAATCAAATACTAATAAATGTATAATCAAAAGGAGTTCGATATGCAAAAGATAAACCCGTTTCTATGGTTCGATGATAATGCTGAAGAAGCTGTAAATTTTTATACTTCTGTATTTAAAGATTCAAAAATCAAAACTACAACCCGGTACAATGAAGGAAGTGCTAAAGCTTCTGGAAGGCCGAAAGATTCTGTTATGACAATAACTTTTGATCTTTATGGACAACCTTTTGTGGCAATAAACGGCGGGCCAGCGTTCAAAATTAATCCTTCAATTTCGTTTTTTGTAAACTGTAAAACTGAAAAAGAAGTAGAAGAGTTGTGGAATAAGCTTTCCAACGGCGGAAAAATTTTAATGGCGCTTGATAAATATCCGTTCAGTGAAAAATACGGATGGTTGGAAGATAAATTCGGAGTATCCTGGCAGATAATTATTTTTAGAGGTGAAGCAGAGCAAAAAATTATCCCTTCATTAATGTTTACAAAAAATGTTACCGGCAAAGCCGAAGAAGCTATTAATTTTTATACATCAGTATTTAAACATGCCAAACCAGGTAGTTTCTTTAAATTTGAAGACGGACAGGCACCAGATAAAGATAGTAAAATTGCTTATGCTGATTTTACACTTGAAGGACAGAAATTTGCAGCAATGGATGGTGGGCATATGCATGATTTTTCTTTTAACGAAGCTATATCCTTTGTTGTTAATTGTGATAACCAAAAAGAACTTGATCATTTTTGGGATAAACTCTCTGCCGTTCCCCAGGCAGAAATGTGCGGCTGGTTAAAAGATAAATATGGTGTGTCGTGGCAAATTGTACCAGCAGCTTTAGGCGATTTATTAAGCAGTAAAGAATCGGGAAAATCTCAAAGAGTAATGCAGAAAGTTTTGCAAATGAAAAAACTTGATATAGAAACTTTGAAAAATGCATAAAGTTGAGAATTATTCTAATAAAATAGTTATGACTAAATTGAGATGCTTAAATAGAATGATGAATAAGAGAAAGAATGAGGAGAGAAGATTCAGCTTGAGAATCGAATTTTCCAATTATTTGTTGTTCCTGCTTCAAAAGTTCGGCAATTTTATCTGTGCCTGCATTCCCTACATCAAGCCAAATGATCTTCGGCGGAAAACCTTCGACGAAACTCCGTTCGCGAAAATCGGTGTCTTTAGAAACAATTGTAAATCCTTGTTCTTTAGCAAAAAACCAAATTTGTCCATCTTCTTTACCTTTCAATCCAACATTTCGGACATGATTACTTCCCGGATATTCAGGTCCCAGAATTCGCGCAAGACTGGGACTAAGATTTTCATCAAAAAGAAGTTTCATACTATAGAGTTTGATAATCGTCGTTCACGAGTAGCAGCAAAAAGCAGGCTGGCTCTTATATCTTCGCGCTTAAGATCGGGGAAGTCCAAGATAATTTGGTCTTCGCTCATTCCGCCGGCAAGGTATTCCAGGATATCATACACTGTAATACGTGTTCCTTTGATGCACGGTTTTCCACTCCGGATTGAAGGATTTACGGATATATGTTCTTTCCAGTTAATTTCCATTATATCATTATAAAATTTAAAATTAATAATATAAAATATTAAGGTATTAACACAATGGCAAATCAAAAAATTTTGAAAAACAAAAAATTGATGCAGCACATTTTCCCCGAATTGCAAAAAGGAAACGATGATTCCTTACAAGTATTAAAGTTTACAGATCTCATTTATGAAAATGCTCAACTTGGTGTAATTTATTAGGCAGTTATGAGTCTGGAAAATCTCAAAGAGTAATGCAGAAAGTGCTGACAGTGAAAAAACTTGATATTGAAATTTTAACGAATGCTTAAAACTTTTTCGAATTTCACTAAAATATTGGGATTTAATGAAAGTGAATAATAGGAGCAATTTATGAAAACTATTCAGAAAGAAACTGATTATTTAAATTTAGAAATTTCTAAAGTCAGTGAGCGTATAAAGAACGGAGAATTATCATCGGTTGAGTTGGTTTCAAATTGTTTAGATAAAATTGAAGAGTTAAATCCTAAGCTTAATGCTTTTATAACTGTAAATACAATTCAAGCAATGAAAGAAGCTGAAATAGCTGAAAAAGAGATCGAGAATAAAAAATGGAAAGGACCTTTACATGGGATACCAGTAGGTATAAAGGATTTCTATGATACTGCAGGTATAAAAACAACTGCTGCATTTCAGTATTTTAAAGATAGAATACCAATAAAAGATGCAGATGGTGTAACTAAATTAAAAGAGGCCGGAGCAATTATTATTGGAAAGACTAACATGCATCAGCTTGGAATGGGAACTACGGGGCTTGAAAGTTATTTTGGTGCAGTAAAGAATCCTATAAATACTCATTATATACCTGGTGGTTCATCTTCAGGGTCAGCAGCAGCAGTTGGCGCTGGAATGTGTTATGCTACTCTGGATACAGATGCGGTTGGTTCTTGCCGGCTTCCGGCTGCATGTTGCGGAGTGGTAGGTTTTAAGGGTACATATGGCCTGATTGATTCTAAAGGAATTCTTGATGGAGAGCAGCCTCCTGATGAGATTATATTATGGCTGGCTCAGTTGGGAATTACTACACGTTCTGTTGAAGACACTGCTATTCTACTTGATGCGCTTGTAAATCAAAATGGGAATAAAAATAATAATTACTTCTTAGGATTAAATAAGAAAAGAGAAATAAAAATTGGAGTTGCTAATAACTTTAAAGTTAATAATGAAATAAAAATTATTTTCGAAAACGCTATTAAAGTAATAAGTGGTTTAGGATATCCAATAAATTATATTGCGGCTCCATTCTGGAATTTTGGAGAGGGAATTAGTGATATTGAAAAAGATCGAAAGGAAATTGCAAATAAGGTTTTTAGGGATATAAATATATTACTCTTACCTACTTTGCAAACATTGGTGCCAACCGTCGAAAGTGTTACCGGCAATCCTCAAGGGCTTTCAGCAGAATTAACACTTTTTGCAAATTATTATGGGTTACCGGCAATAAGTGTCCCTTGTGGTTTTGATAAAAACGGATTGCCTGTAAGCTTACAGATTGTTGGTTCGCATTGGAGCGAAAATTTAGTTTTGAACTTAGCCAGCAATTATCAAAAGATTGCTAATTGATATAATAAAAATTATGATTAATTAAAAAATTAATAGGGAAAAAAATTATGTCCACAATAAAACTTCATAGAGTATTTAAAGCAGCACCTGACAAAATCTATCGTGCTTTTCTTGATGCTGATGCTCAGGCAAAATGGCTTCCACCCAACGGGTTTACCTGTAAAGTACATCATCTGGATGCCAAAGTCGGTGGAACATACAAGATGTCATTTACAAATTTTTCAACCGGGAAAAGCCAATCATTTGGAGGCAAATATCTTGAATTAGAACCTGGTAAACATATCAGTTATTCAGATCAATTTGATGATCCGAATATGCCTGGAGAAATGGTAACTACAGTTACCATCAAACAAGTTTCATGCGGATCAGATGTTTCTATTGTACAAGATGGTGTCCCAGATGCTATTCCACCTGAATATTGCTATCTCGGCTGGCAAGATTCGCTTGACCAATTAATTAAACTAGTAGAGCCGGAAATTCCTGATTAATAACTTGTTTACTTCAATAAGTAATTGAATAAAAAAAGACGAAACAAGTCATTGATGAAAATTAAAAAATATCATGAAAAAGAATATTCTATTTATACAAGGTGGCGGTGAAACAGGATATGAGGCTGATACAAAGTTATCAGATTCTTTGCAGAAAGTATTAGGCGATGTTTATGATGTACATTACCCTAAAATGCAGACTAATGAATCTTTACCTGATTTCGGTTGGCTGCAGCAAATTGGAAATGAAATTACTGCTATTAAAGGTGAACTTATTTTAGTTGGCCATTCTTTAGGTGCTTCGATGATATTGAAATTTCTTTCGGAAAATAAAGTTAAAAAAAAGATTGCTGGTATTTTTCTAATCTCCACTCCTTTTTGGAATGGAAATGAAGATTGGGTCAAAGGACTTAAACTAAATAAAGGATTTGCCGAAAAGCTGCCAAAATATATACCGATTTTCATGTATCACTGTCGGGATGATGAAGAGATTCCATTTGAACATTTGTTGCATTATAAACAAAAGTTAACAAATGCACTCTTCTGTGAAATTGCAGAAGGAGGCCATCAAATTAATAACGATTTAAAAATTGTAGCAGAAGATATAAAATCATTATAGAAATCAACGGTTGAAAGAAAAATATATGGCTGGTAAAATATTTAAATCCAATTCAATACTTGATCAATTAAATGTATTTGTTGGCAATTGGGAAATGGAGGCATCTAAAGATGGAATTCCTTTAGCCCGTGCAATGACAAATTTTAAATGGCATGAAAACAAAGCATTTATGATACATCACTCTGAGGCTGAGCCGCCGCTGCCAACAACTCCTCAGATATGGCTTGATAATAATCCAAACCCAATTGTTGTTATAATTGGACTGGATGACTTTACCAAACAATTCTTTTATAATTATTCAGATGCAAGAGGCGTTAGAAGAGCTTATCAAATGAGCTTAGAAAATGGAGTCTGGAAAATTTGGGGCAGAGCTGCGGAAAAATTTTTTCAACGATTTGAAGGGAGATTTATTACAAATAATGATATAATAATTGGTAAATGGGAAAGCTCGGAAGACGGTAAAAATTGGAACCTGGATTTTGATGTGAAGTATACAAAACTATAATAATTAGAAATAAGGAAACGAGCTATGTCTAAAAATATTCAACTTAAACTTGACATCTATGTTAACTACAAAGGAAATTGCAGAGAAGCATTTCAATTCTACGAACGGCATCTTGGCGGAAAGATTATCATGATGTCAACTTTTAAAGATATGCCGGATACAACCGATCTACCTAAAGAGCGATTAAATGATATCCTTCATGCAAGAATTGAAATTGGAAATTCTGTTTTGATGGGAGCTGATATTCCCATGGCTGAACCAATGCGCAGTGCTTATTTAACATTGAGAGTTGAAAGCAATGAAGAAGCGGAAAGGATTTATAAATTGCTTTCTGATGGAGGTGAGATATTTATGAAAATGGAACAAACTTTTTATGCGTCACGTTTTGCTATGCTACGTGATAAGTTTGGCACAAACTGGATGCTTTTGTGTGAAAATTAAATAAACTAATATATAAATTAATAAAGAGAACATATTATGTCAAAGATGAACCTGGTTGTACATTTCGAAATGCCTGCTGAAAATCAAAAACATTCGGCTGGAAAATTCAGCAGCTTGGAGCAGAAATGGGGAATTATATGGTTGTTTCTACTTCAGAAACAGATGAAAAAACAATGCGCCCAAAAGAAGTTGGAATGATCAATGGAGGTTTTTATCAAAACATTAAAGATATGAATTCGCCGAATCCATCGGTTGTAATAGCTGTTGATGATAAGAGAGTCAATGAAAAAAGTTGCAGATGCCGGCGGAAAAATATTAGGCGGCGATCCGCATAAACCTGGTGAGACAGGTGATATTCCTGGCGTAGGCATTTATTGTTCATTTATAGATACAGAAGGAAATCGCGTTAGTATGCTGCAGCCTTTAAGTGAAATGTGAAGTTAAAAACTATGAATTAAATTTTTATATCTTGAATTAAAAAATATCATTGTATAAGTTCAAGCATCTAATCTTTAACGAAAGTTGAAAAATGCAGGAAATAAAAATTCTTACTAAACATCCATCAGGAAAGAATGGGAAAAACATAAGTAAGCAAACTTATAACTTATTTAAAGATGCTTTACTTAAGATATTGAGTAAAAATGAATTGAATCATATTGATTTATGAAACAAATTAATTTAAAGTTAAAAGGAAAATTTTCCGGAAGTATAAGCTGGTATGCTGAAACTGTTAAACTTGATTTGGAAGCTCGAAAATTAATCAAAAGAACTAATTCAAAACCGCAAAAGTATCTTTTAAAATAATTAGCATATAAATACAAAAAAATTATGACTTCTAAAGGAACTTTAAGGATTTGTCCTAATGGACATAAATATTATAAAAGCTCGGATTGCCCAACTTGCCCGGTTTGTGAAAGCAAACGGAAGACAAATAATGAATTACTAGATTCTTTAAGTGCTCCGGCAAGAAGAGGATTAGAGAGAGAAGGTATAACATCTTTAACAAAATTGGCAAAGTATAGTGAGAGAGAAATCTTAAAACTACATGGTATTGGCCCAACTTCTTTACCAATATTAAAGAAATTACTTAAATCTCAAAAACTTAATTTTAAAAAGGCATAATGCTTTATGAGAAAAATAATTTTTGCAATCAATATAACCGTAGATGGTTTTGCAGATCATACAGCCGTGATCGCAGATGATGAACTGCATGATTTTTTTACAAACTTATTAAACGATATTGATATTAGTTTGATGGGAAGGAAAACATATCAACTTATGGAAAATTTTTGGCCAGTTGCTTATGATGATCCCGCAAGTACAAAAAGCATGATAAAGTTTGCCGATAAATATAACCCTATGAAAAAAATAATTTTTTCAAATACGCTTACTGAAGTTAATTGGGAAAATTCAAGGTTAGCTGATAAAAATCTCAGAGAGCTGGTTTTAGATTTAAAAAATCAAAACGGTAAAAATATATCAGCCGGAAGTTTAAGCATTGCCTCACAATTGTTGAAAATGAATTTAATTGATGAATACTGGTTTTTAGTTCACCCAATAATTTTGGGAAAGGGGAAAAAAATGTTTGATCAAAGCGATGGCTCGCTAGAAGATTTTAATAAAAGATTAGATTTAAAGCTTGTTGATACAAAATCTTTTAAATCGGGTGTAGTTGTTCTGCACTATAAATTAAAAAGGTAACATACAATTTTATTATTAATCCTTTGTTCGTTTTTAAAAATCCCTTTTACGTTGAAATAATTTTTCATTTTATACTATAATTAATCTAATTCTTCTGTGCCTGTTCATATGGCTTATAATTTCTAAATTATAAAAACTTAATCCCGTTCTGATCAGGCTTATCACAATAATTACCAATATTGTATTTTATCAATTTAAATAGAGGTTAAAGGTTATGAATCAAAATAATATTGAAATATTGAAATATGAATTTAAAGGAGAAATTATACTGCCTGACAGTGATAAATATGAAAATGCAAGTATAGCATTTATACATAAAGGCACTCCTGCTATAATTCTTAGGCCTCTGTCTGCAAGTGATATTGCTGCTGCACTTAAATTTGCACAAAATAATTCTATGATTATCTCTGTGCGGAGCGGAGGGCATAGCGGTGCAGGCTTTGGAACAAATAAGGGTGGAGTTGTAATCGATCTTTCTGCGTTTAACAAAATAGAAATATTGGATAAGAAAAAAAATTTAGTTCGAATAGGAACTGGAGCTATCTGGCATAGTGTTGCAGCAATACTTCATGAACATGGACTCGCAATTTCTTCTGGAGATACTGTCTCAGTTGGAGTTGGAGGTTTAACTTTAGGTGGTGGCATAGGTTTAATGGTGCGAAAATATGGATTGACGATTGACAGTCTTGTTTCCGCAGAAGTTGTAACCGCTGATGGAAAAATTTTAAGAACAAGTGAAAATGAGAACCCCGATTTATTCTGGGCAATTAGAGGTGGGGGAGGGAACTTTGGTATTGTCACAAATTTTGAGTTTACTGCTTATCCTTTAAATGCAGTATTTGCCGGAATAATACAATTTGAGATGGATAAAGTTTTTGAATTGTTAAAAGGCTGGGGCGATTATATGCGGAGTGCAGATGAAGCGCTTACCAGCTCATTTAATCTAATGCCGCCTATAGCAGGTAATCCGCCTGCTATTTTGGTTTCATGCTGCTATGCCGGAGATGATGAAGCTAAAGCTATGGATACAATTAAACCCATACAGAAATTGGGAAAGGTTGTTCAGCAAAATATATCAAAAAAGAATTATCCAGATATACTTGAAGAAGGTCCAAAGCCTGAAGGGGTGAAATTAATTGTTAAAAATGGATTTGTGGAAAATCCCGGTGATGATTTAATAAAGTTTATTGCTGAAACAGGTTGTAAAGATAATAGCCCGGTATTTCAAATAAGAAGTATGGGCGGTGCAATGAACCGGGTTAAAAGTGAGTCAACAGCTTTTCATCATCGCAATGTTGAAGCTATGGTGGTCTTTATTAATTTTGCACCTTTGGATGCAGCAGAAAGTGAAATTAAAAATATAATAAAGCCCTGGGAAATGATTTCGTCTTTTACGTATGGAGGATGCATAAACTTTTTTAGCATTGTTTCCAATGCAGATATTTTGTCCATTTATCCTGAAAAAACTCTCAAACGTTTGTCAGAAATTAAAAGGAAATATGATCCTAATAATATCTTTAATCAGAATTTTAATATACCGCCGGCTCATGTAGAATCTTAATAAAAATAATTAACCTTAAGTTTTAAAAAATGGAAAAAGCAAATTTCAAATCAGTTGATGAATATATTGAATCTTTCCCGGATGAAATTCAAATAATTTTACAAAAAATAAGAAAGACAATTAAAAAAGCTGCCCCAAAATCTAAGGAAGTAATAAGCTATCAAATGCCGGCATTTAAACAAAATAGCGTATTGGTTTATTTTGCTGCATTTAAAAACCATATAGGATTTTTTCCTACTTCAAAACCGATAGAGATTTTTAAAGATAAATTAACTGCATATAAAACTTCCAAAGGTACAATTCAATTTCCTCTTAATAAAAAGATTCCTTTTGACTTGATTACTGAAATTACAAAGTTCAGATTAAAAGATGATTTGGAAAATCGTGAATTAAATAACACAAAATAAAGTTAAGGAAAGAATTGATAATGACTAAAGTTTTATTGATGTAGGAATTTCATTGGATGGTTTTATTGCCGGACTAAATAGAGAAGTGAATAATACTTTTGATGACAACGGAATTAAAATTCATGAATGGATGTTCAAACAAAAAAGTTTTTTAGAGCATTTAAAAAGGAAGGCGGACGAACTAATAAAGTTGATAATGATATAATTAAAAATACATTCAAGCGAATTGGTGCAGATATAATGAGTAAAAGAATGTTTATAGTTGGCGAAGCAAATTAGCCGGAAGAAGCTCCATTTCATTGTCCGGTTTATGGTTTGGCACATGAAAAATGTGAATCTTGAGAAAGGCCTGGCAGTACAACATTTTATTTTGTTAGTTAACCAATTGAATTAGTCTTGAAAAAAGCAAAGATGCAGCAGAGAATAAAGTAGTTAGAATTTCCGGCGGTGCAGAAACAATTCGTGAGTATATTAATGCCGGCTTGATTGAAAAATTTAATCTTCATATTGTCCAAATGATAATGGGCAAAGACATAAGGTTATTTGAAAAAATTGAAAGTGAAAATATTTCGATAAAGATTAGTGAAGTAATAAATTCTAATGAAGTTACACATTTAAATTATAAGATTTTAATTCAAAGCAACAAATTATTATAACAAATTATAGGAGTCCATTCATGGCAACACTAAATCCTTATTTAAATTTTCCAGGAAATGCAGAAGAGGCATTTAATTTTTATAAATCAGTATTCGGTGGAGATTTTGCCGGAGGAGTTTTTAGATTTCAAGACACGCCGGGTTCTGAAAAATTGAGTGATTCTGAGAAACAAAGAGTAATGCATATTGCTTTACCCATAGGGAAAGGTAATATGCTTATGGCAACTGATACTATTGAATCAATGGGTCATAAAGTGACGCCGGGAACTAATTTTCATCTTTCCATTGAAGCAGACAGTAAAGAGGAAGCAGAAAAAATATTTAACGGACTTTCCAAAGAAGGAAAAGTTACAATGCCTCTTGCCGATGCTTTTTGGGGTGCATACTTTGGAATGCTAACCGATAAATTTGGTATGCAGTGGATGGTTAATTATACTTATCCAAGGGACAATCAATAATTATATTATATAATTCAAGTGAGGCTCATCTTTGAGATGAACCTCACATTTTAAATCAAAATGATGAATCTTATATAATAAGCTCTCATAATAATTACTAGTAAAATTTATTGTTCATTATTTTTTGCTGACTTTGAATTATTTTCTTTAATTTCATGTATCCACCTTAGTATCTCATCTTTTTGTGTTTCATTAATTTTTGATTTCTCTTTCATTGGAACCAACATTGAGTCCCATACTGCAGTAGTATATTGATTTGGATTATATAGCTGATGACATGCAGTACACTTTGAAACAAATAATTCTCTTCCTTCCGGATGGTTTGTCTGTTCATTCATATTGACAATATATCCTTGACTGCAAGAAGCAATACAAATGACTATTATTAATAAAATTCCGATTATGATTTTCATTACAACTCTACACCAAGGATTGTTCTGAATTCATATTTTTCATGGTGAATAAGATCAAGATGATTTTTTGTTGATGGGCTTCCTGCAACTTGTGCAATAAAATTAAAAGTTATATAAAAGCTTTCTGTCTGTACATTAACTGTGGGGCCAAGAAAAGTTGCCTGGCTTTCTTCATCTTCATAAATATCTTCATATTCTCTATGATTTCGAAACTCTAAACCAATAGCAAGATTAGGATTGATGTCATACATAACTCCACCGGTTACTTCAAAAACAGATTCATTTTCATTATCAATTATTTCTCTTTCGATTTCAGAACTCAAATTTAAAGCAGTAATAAAATTTCCATACCTTTTTGAAAAGATTGCTTTGGTCTCATATTCAAGTTCATCGCCTCCATAAGCAAATTCAAAATATAAATTCGGATCAACAATAAATTCTCCAGGATTTGTTAATCGATATCTAAGTTCAATAGAGTTCGATTAAAATCCTAAAGACTTTGAATCAAATGAATTGTTATCGGCAGTTAATTGTTCAAAGTTAAAATATAAGGATGCTGAAAGCCTGTCGGTTATTCCATATTCAAATTCAAACCTTGGCTGGAATTGATAAAAGTAGCCCATATCTTTTCCGATTCTGCCTGTATTCCACAGTTCAAATTCAAGTGCTCCTTTAGGTAAAGTATATGCTAAATAAGATCTTCCAAAATATCTTCTATCTGCAAAAGAATTATTGAATAACGAAAGCAATAGAAGAATAGTGAACACGTAGCTAAACTTTTTCATTGAAAATTATTCCCTTGAATTAGTGAAAATAAAATAAGTGATAAGTTTTTATTACTATTAAATTTGAATAGAAAAATATCGCACTAATATTTTTCATTCAATCGCTGCTTTAGGTAAAATGATTTGAAATTTTAGGTATTGGTGATACCTAAATTAGGTAGGGAGTTTGTATATAATTTGTAAATATTTATTTACATCAGAATCTAATATTTCCGATAGAAATTCTAAAAGGATACATTAAATAAAAACGAACTACATTATTTTGAAATTCCAAAGCTGGAGCCGGCAGTTTTATATAATTCAATGTTTGCCTAAACCAGTTCCAGAACCATCCGCCATCCGGAAGAAGTTTAACTAAATTATAATCCAAGCCTATTGCATATCTTCTTAAAGCTAATTGATCCGGCGGGCCATTTGGGTCTATTGGTGCATCTATTGCATCGGCACCATAACCTAATGAAATATCCAGCCAGGGCAGCCAATATTTTTTTAATTTTTGAGGAAGTATATTATAAACATTAACTGACCACCAAAAAGTTGAACTATTATAATCATCAATAAATGTTCTGGGTCGATTAATTACCGGTTTACCTGTCCACTCAGATGGCACAAATTGCCATTTGGGAGTAATGTTCTGCAGAGCCGGAACATAATGCTGTGCTATAAAAAATAAAGAACCGGTGGCATCGGCATACCAATCAGATGGACTGAAACCCCAATCTTTTGCAAATCCATCTTCAGTTTCTACATAAGTTTGATAAACTAAAGCCATCAAAGTTCCCCAGTTAGTTGCATCATCCCAGGAAAATCCGGAAGCAAGAAATCCTTCGCTTAATAAATAAGAAAGGAAATAAGCTCCGTAAGCGTGACCGGCTTTATCGACTTGCAGCGCTGAAACCCAATCTTCCTCAAAATGAAATTTACCTCTATCTCCGCTCCACCAGGCATTTGCCTGATGAAAATGAAGCCAGATGAGTGTGCCTGTATAAGCTCCACCTATTATCGCTGTTGTCATAGGGCGAATTTGAGTTTGTAGATTAGGCAGCGTTCCATTTAAAGTATATCTTCTTTGTCCTGCATAGGTGAATAAATCAGGGATTTAGATATTGTGACTTAAGACTTTTGCTTGAATTTATAATAGGGTTGCCTGAATCAGGTAAAACATTTTGAGTTTGAGAAAAAATATTTGCAGTGATAATTAAAATAAGCACTGTGATAAATGAAAATAATTTGAATATATTTTTCAGTAAAGATGAGTTAATATTTTTTTTCTTCAAACTAAAATTTCTCCAGGGATACTTTTCAATATTTTCCAAATTTGAAGTTCATCAAAAAAGTAGTTCCTTCCAAATTATTTTTTTCAACATTGTAGATTTGATTATAACTAGAAATCATTCTGTAGCTAAAACCGGCATCAATATGCAGCCAATCATAAAGTTCATATTCAAAATTTATTTGAGGTTCCCATGCTAATAAATTACTGGTTCCAAAATTAGTTTTAGCATTATTATTTTTCTCTGCATAAAAATTTTGTCCGCCTGCTGCTAAAAGTATATCCAGCGTAATATTAAATTTGCTGTCACTTAATACCAAATACTCTAATTCTAGTCCGCCATAATTAAATTTGAAAAGAATAGTTTGCCCGCTTTGCGCATCGATATAGTGAGTGTTAATTCCAGTAACTAAAGAGTAAAATCCAGTCCCGATGGCAAATCTTTTATTGATTACCCAGCCCCATTTGCCACCGATAATTAATGCTGATTGATTTACGATTCTTGTGTATTTAATTGCCGGGGCACCAAAGGCTCCACTTTCAAATCCCTGGGCTTTTGAAATTCCTATGAGCAAGAAAAGAAAATATGATTACTGTATAAAAAAACTTAGTCATTCAAATATTTTTTTCAAACATAATAAAAATTTAAGCTGCAGTTAAACTAAAATATTATATGCAATATAATCAACCGATGAAAATTGAACCAATTATTTATCAAATTTGTAATGAATAATACAAACTTTCTGTAAATGATTCATTACTCATTGGATAAGCAAACCTTATCGAAATATTTTTGATTTATTATTATTATTTCTTATTCTAATAGAGTCAAATCTAATTTCTGATTCAGCCTTTCAATAAAAATTGTAACAAATGAAAAATTATAATGTTAATAGCTCTGTTGAGAAATGGACTTTAATTTCAACTATATTAGCTTCAAGCATAGTATTTATAGATTTCTCAGCTTTAAATGTAGCTTTACCAGCTATTCAAACTTCTCTACATATTAGTGGAAAATCACTGCTTTGGATAGTCAATGCATATACACTATTTCTGTCTGCACTTTTATTAGTAGGAGGTTCTTTAGGCGATATTTATGGAAGAAAGAAAATCTTCATAATTGGAATTATCATTTTTAGTATTTCTTCCTTCCTTTGTGGAATTTCTTCAGACAAAGATTTATTTATTACTGCTAGAGCTTTTCAAGGTGTAGGCGGTGCTTTAATGGTTCCTGGAAGCCTTGCAATTATATCAGCTATTATTCCAACTGAAAGGAGAGGTAAAGCATTTGGAACCTGGTCAACTTTCAGTGCTTTAACTACTATCATCGGCCCTGCACTTGGGGGCTGGCTTGCCGGACTTGGTTTATGGCGAGTAATATTCTTTATAAACATTCCTTTTGCTCTTTTCACAATTATCTCTCTTGTAATTAAAGTGCCTGAAAATAAAGATGAATCAGCGAAGAAACTTGATATTACCGGTGCAGCTTTAGCCACCATAGGTTTGTCGGGAATAACGTACGGTTTTCTTGAAGCATCAGACAAGGGCTTTAAAGATTTAACTATTCAAGCCTCATTAATCATTGGTCTCGTTTCACTAATAGTATTTATTTATTTTGAAAAAAAAAGCGCTCATCCTATGTTACCATTGAATTTATTTAAGTCAAAAACTTTTAGTGGTGTAAATGCAATAACGCTTTTTGTTTACGCGGCGTTAAGTTCGTCTTTATTTTTCCTTCCGCTTAACTTAATTCAAGTTCAAGGTTACTCTGAAGAAATTGCCGGGATTACTCTAATCCCTTTTGCAATTCTAATATCAGTTTTATCACGAATTTCAGGAATATTTACTGATAAATATGGAGCTAGAAAACCTTTAATATTTGGACCCCTGCTTGCAGGCACCGGTTTATTAATTTTTGCTTTACAAGGAATAACTGAAGGCCCGAAAGATTATTGGACAACATTTTTCCCGGGTATTTTAATATTGGGAATTGGGATGGGGATTGTTGTAGCACCTTTAACCGCAACTGTTATGGCTGCAGTTCCGGAACATAATTCTGGAATAGCTTCAGGTATTAATAATACAATGGCGCGAACGGCTGGACTTCTATCAATAGCAATTTTAGGGGCGGTAATTTTAATTTCCTTTAAAAATAATTTAGAGTTAAATGTAGATAGAATTAATATTCAGGATATTAAAAAAAATGAGCTTATTAATAATTTCCGTGACCTTGCTGAAACTAAACCACCGCAAAATTTAACAAAAGAAGAAACAGTAGGGGTAAATAAAGTAATAAAGACATCATTTATTCAATCATTTAATCTTGTTATTTATATTTCGGTTGCTTTAGCCTGGCTAGGCTCATTGATCGCAGTATTTACGATTAAAAAAGTTACTTAAAAATTAAATATTTCTTATTTCAGAAATTATGTTTTTTAAAGATAAACTGAACATTTCATTTATATCAATATTCTTTCCTCAAAATAATTCTTGAGGGATACTTCTTCGAAAAATAAACTCGCTGTGTTGCTTTCTGAAAATCACTATCCTTTGCATTATAAATATCAACAAACTTTTGCGGGTTGCGGTCGAATAATGGAAACCAGCTGCTTTGTATCTGAATCATTATCCTATGTTTCTTCTTAAAGGTATGATTGATATCCAGTAAATCAAATTTTACGTTCGTAACTTTGTTGGGTGTAAATGGTTTCGGATTATCTAATCCATCTCTGAATTTTCCCCGCATAATATTTCCTCTTACCATCATTTCATATTCACTGTTAACTACACTATCTGATGAAGCAGAATCAGCAGGGAAGACATCAATTAATTTTACAACCCAATCGGCATCTGTTCCTGTTGTGGAAACAAATAAATCTGCAGTCACATCTCCGGCAAAAGTTATATTTTTATCCAGAACATCTGTTTCATAAACTAAAACATCAGGCCTTCGGGCAGCAAATCTTTGGTCTTCATCCATATAAGATTTTGGAATTTCAGTCGTAATTTTTTGAGTGAACGGAACCGGTTTTGAAGGGTCGCTGACGTATTCATCAAATCCTTCGCCTGCTTGCGGAGATTTAAAAGATAAAGAATGATTTTCATTTAAATATAAACTTACATTTTTTGAATCAGCAGGAGGCCACGATTTATATTGATCCCATTTATTCATACCAGTTTCAAACACATTAACCGGAGCTAAATTTAAGTTTCCTTTTTCTTTTAAATAATAATCGAAAAATGGTAGCTCAATATTTTTAATATAGTACTCACCGGTTTTAGAACCGAAACTAATATCTCCAAGTGAACTTCCGTCAGTACGAACCCAGCCGCCGTGAATCCATGGGCCCATTACAAGATAATTTTTGTTGTCCGGATTTTTTTCGTGAATTGATTCATAAGTATGAATTGCTCCATACAAATTCTCTGCATCGAACCAACCGCCGACTACAAGCACTGCCGGCTTTATATTATTAAAATGGGGCAGTGAGTTTCTAATTTTCCAAAAATTATCATAAGTACCATGCTTCATCATATCATCCCAAAATGCAATTTTGTTATGAAAATATTTTTCATTAACATTTTTAAGTGAACCTAAATTCAAATAAAAACTATATCCATCTTCAGTGCCGAACTTAAATCCTTCAGGCCAATCTTGTACAAGACCTTTTCTTGGGATACCAAATACATATTCAAATGGGAAACATTCTGCAAGTTGAAATGCACCGTTATGATGCCAATCGTCATTAGCAAACCAATCAGCAACCGGGGCTTGAGGTGAAATAGCTTTTACTGCAGGATGCGAATTAATTCCAGCCATTGCAGCGTAAAATCCCGGATAAGAAATTCCCCAAAGCCCAACTTTTCCATTGTTGTTTGGAATATGTTTTATCAGCCAATCAACTGTATCATAAGTATCAGTTGTTTCATCAATATCTTTATTACTTTTTTTATTCGCGATAAATGGAGTCATATCATTAAAATGTTCCTTCGGACATAAATCTTCCGCGAACATCCTGAAAAACAATAATATATTTTGCTTCGATAAAATGTTCCCAGGTAAATCTTCTGTAATTTGAATATTTATCTTCACCATAAGGGCCCACGCTGTATGGTGTGCGCCAAATAATAATGGGGTATTTTACGGAAGTTTCTTTGGGGAAGTAGACCGCAGTAAACAATGTTACACCATCGCGCATTTTAATACGATATTCCTTCTTTATATAATTTTGTTCAAGGAAAGTATTCGCTTGAGCAAAAAGTGATGACGAAAGGGAAAGAAAAACAATAATAAAAATAACTGATAGTTGGTACCGGCAAAAAAATCTCATACACTTGCTCACCAAGTTTGCTAATTGATAAATCTTATTTAAAAATGAAAAGCTATCTACTACAAATCTTTGCGAAAATAATTATTTCAATAATCACTTAAAAGTGATAGCATTTGATTTTATAAACTTATAAGATTTTGACCTTAAGTAAAATCAATAAATCCTATTGTTTTATTTAAGAGTGCAATTCTTTATTTAAAATTTTTATTTGATATAAATATTTTAAGACAATTTGATTTTCGAATTTATTTTTACCTTCACAAATCGTTTGTCGTATTTCACCCCTAATTTTGCCGTAATTATACATTTTACAAATTAAGATTATGATGTATGTTTATAACAGAAATTATAACCAGAGCCATTATAAAGAATTAGAAATTTTAATTTGTTTAATAATATTTAGGAGGTAAGTAATATGTCATTCCAAGCATATCTTGATAATATAAAATTAAAAACCGGGAAATCACCTGAAGATTTTTTAAAGTTAGCGGAAAAGAAAGGACTGCTTAAAAAAGAAGTGAAAGCGGGTGAAATAGTAGCCTGGTTGAAAAATGATTTTGAATTGGGGCATGGACATGCTATGGCAATATATAATGTATTTAAATCAGCAAGTCAGCCTATAACAAGTATTGAACAAAAAATTGAAAAACATTTTAGCGGGAAAAAATCCTCATGGCGTAAAACATTTGACAGTTTAATTGGTAAGCTGAATGAATATGGTGAGGATGTTAAAATTGCTTCGACAAGCAGTTACCTAAGTATTCTTCGTGACAAGAAAAAATTTGCTATTGTTCAGGTTAATGCAGATCGAATGGATATTGGTATAAAACTAAAGCAAAATAAACCTACTAATAGATTTGAACCAGCAGGTACTTGGAATAATATGGTAACACATAGAGTTAGAATTAGTGATCCAAAAGAAATAAATGCAGAGTTGTTAAAATGGTTAAAACAAGCTTATGAAAATGTATAAGTAAGTTAAATTAAAAAAGCATTCAAAAAATTAAGTTAATAAAAATTATAATTGGAGAATAAAAAAATGTCTATAGCTGTAAATACCAAAATTGTCTCAAAGAAAAAACTTTGGACAAGCAAGATATTAGTAGGATTAGCAGTACTGTTCCTATTTTTTGATAGTATACCAAAAATCCTTAGCCTGCAGTATGTTTTAGATGTCACTACTAAACTCCGTGTCCCAGGCAGCTTTTGACCTATTGAAAATTTCCCTTCACGTATTGATTTTATAATTGCATTATAAAGTTGTTTATACAAAGGGACATTTGTTAAATAATTTATCTTAAATGCGACTAATGGTATTTCTTCTATTTGTTTAGGCATAATGTGATATAATAATGGTACGGTTATTTTATCAAATAATGGCTCTTTTTAAGATACTTTTTTCAATATAAATTTATACTATAATAAGTGTAAATTCTAATAGGTGATTTTGAACCTATTAAGAATGCACTGCCTAATTTAAAAAAAACAATTGTGCAGCCATGTTGCGGTCATTATGTTCAGTATGCAAGAACTGATGTAGTTGTTGTTGTGCTAATTAAAATTTTATTGAAGAAATATAAGTAAAAGAATGAGTTTACAAAAAATGAGATTGAAAGAATATAGTAGTAACCGTCAATATACAACAATGTGTATAATTTCATAATGCTTTCAGCGGTTTCCGGGCATTGTCACCCGCTTCAAATTTAGTGGGTAATTGATAGGTTTGAATCCCGAAATCCATTACGTAATCATACTCTAAACGTTGTAAGCAAGCAAAAAAAACGATGAGCTTTTAATAAAAGTAAAGTAAGATGACGAAGAAACTCGATTATAAAGAACTCACAAATGATATAACCGACGATTGGAAAAACTTTCCAATTTGTGAGATTAATGACCATGTAGTTAGATTAAGTGTAATACAAAAAGATTTCCATTGGCATAAACATAATAAGAGCGATGAATTCTTTTATGTAATAGAGGGTGAGTTAAACGTTGACTTTGAGGATAAAACTGAAACTTTAACAACAGGACAGATGATAAAAGTGCCAAAAAATATTTTGCATAGAACTCGTTCTGAACAAAGGACAAAATTACTGTGCTTTGAGACAATTGATAATGATGTTACGGGCGATTAACAAAATCTTAAATATAACATCAGAAATGAAAGTTGTTAATAGAAAAGGTTAATTTGATTTAATAGATGACTTGCTATGGTGGTTTAATTGTACTAGAAAATAACATCATTACTTAAAGAATTTATTATGACTCTCAAGACTTTGTTAATAATGGCCTCTATTTATCTATTTATAGCGGGTCTCGGTTTTATTCTGTTACCCCTGTCATTCGGTATCGGAGCTGTTCCCCCCAATGCTTCTCCTGCTCTAATTACCTACCTACGGGTTTTTGGCAGCCCATTACTAGGAATTGCGGTTCTCGACTGGATAGCCCGAAATGAAAAACCCTCCAAAGCAAGACATGCTATTTTAATAGGTAATATCGTTGGTTTTTCAGTTATTGCCGTACTGGACATTTGGGGTCTTTTTCATGAGAGCAGACCTGCGACCAAGATATTTGTAATTATTCATCTGTTTTTCGCCATTTCTTTTATCCTGATGACTTATAAGAATAAGAAGGCAAATGCAGTATAGAACGTTAACTAGGATTATAAATTTAAAGGTAGTTGCGAAATGAAACATTTTCTCAATATGGTTTAATTAATTAAAAAAATAATAGTGATGCTTGCAAAAACTGAAAAAACATATGTATTTATTCCTGGCGGGTGGCATGGTGGATGGGCATTTGATCCAATAACTAAAAGGTTAAGAGAATTAAAAAAGAAATGCTATTCATTAACGCTACCCGGACTCGAATTAGAATCTATTGAACAAAACCGGATTATTAATCTAACTACACATGTTCAATTCGTAACCGACTTTTTATTACAAGAGAATATCAGTAATGTAATATTATGTGGGCACAGCTATGCAGGAATGGTTATTACCGGAGTCGCAGATAGAGTTCCTGAAAGGATATATGCGCTTGTTTATATTGATGCGTATGTCCCTAAAAATGGAGATTCTTGCTGGAGTCTTACGAGTGAAGTATACCGACAAAGTTTTGTAACTGGAGCAGCCAATGATGGCTTCACTGTTGCAGATCGACAGGGAGTAGATAATCGAAGAAGACCACATCCCTTGGCAACATTCATGCAGAGTTTACAATTGAATGGAAATTATGAGCGAATTCTTAACCGTACATTTATTTATCTCAGTGGGTGGGAAGCAACACCTTTTACAAAACAGTACGAATGCCTGAAAGATTCCCCAAGTTGGCATGTCGAAACTATTAATTGTAGACATAATGTAATGAAGGAACGTCCCGACAGATTAACTGAGATTTTATATAAATTGGAAGATAAATATAAAAGTATTAGAAATCCTTAAAATAGAAAACAGCAACCCGCTAACAAATGGTATAGTGCATGCGGGTTTCAGAAGTTTGCGAGCGTTCGTGGCTCGTAAAAAAAGTCGGTGTAAACTGATAGGAAATAGCTTCGTAATCTTGTACGACACCATACCATAAAACGTTAGCCGTCATTGTAAAGAGACATTCTACAACCATATACAAGACAAATAAAATGACAACAGAACAATATCCAAAAATCTATCTTTACAGACGAATTGTTCAAGCCAAACTCTATATTGATAAATTCTACTCTGAAAAAATTGACCTTAACAACATTTCAGACGAAGCACATTTTTCCAAATTCCATTTTATAAGACTGTTCAAATCTGTTTACGGAAAAACGCCACACCAATACCTTACAAAAGTTAGAATTGACATAGCCCAACAATTGTTGAAACAAAACAAAACTGTGAGTGAAGTATGCTTTTTAGTCGGCTATGATAGCGTAAGTACATTCAGCGGACTATTTAGCAAAACTGTTGGTAAAACTCCGATTGAGTTTTTGAACAACAATGAACAACGAAAAAAAGAAATACAAGCAAAACCGTTATCATTCGTTCCAAAATGCTACGCTTTTATGCACGGTTGGACAGAAAATAGCAATTTTGAAGAAGTAAAAGTGTAATTCATTGCTTACTTTTGCATTGAATTTAAACATTAAAAAGAAACAGTAATGATTACAAAAATGACAATTACGAACATTTACGTTATAGACCAAGACAGTGCCTATGACTTTTATGTAAATAAATTAGGGTTCAAGCTTGTAGATGATATTCCGATGGGACCCAATACTCGTTGGTTGACGGTTTCACCACCAGAACAACCCGACTTGCAATTAGTATTATTTCCTGTTACAGTTAGCAAGATGTTTCCCAAAGAAGTTGCCGAGAATTTAATTGACCTTATTAAAAAGGGAGTATTCGGTTGTGGCGTTCTGACCTGTAATGACATTTTTGCCACCTACGAAGAACTAAAAGCGAAAGGTGTTGAGTTTATAAAAGAACCAACAAAAGAGTTTTATGGAACCGAGGTATTGTTCAAGGACGATTCAGGAAATTATTTTTCATTGCAACCAATAAACAATTTTGACAATGAAAACAATATTTGATTTAGCGACAAGAGAAGAACTAATTCAAAGAATTAGCTTATTAAAAAAGGACAGCAAACCTGTTTGGGGTAAAATGAATGCGTATCAAATGACCAAACATAACACCATTTGGAACGAGTGGGTACTTGGAAAAAAGAATTTCGTTTATAAGCAAGAATTTCTTGGTAAACTCTTTGGTAAAATGGCTTTAAGAAGTAATACGAAAGACGATAAACCAATAGGTAGAAATATGCCAGCAGGAAAAGCGTTTACTGTGAATGAGAAGGAAGGGAATTTTCAAAGTGAAGTTTTAACTTGGATGGAGCAAATTAGGGCGTATGAAAGTTTCTCAAACGACAGTTTTATTCACGACTTCTTTGGTAAAATGACAAAAGAGCAAATTGGAATTTTTGCATACAAACATAACGACCACCATTTAAGACAATTTAATGTGTGACAAACAACGAACGGCTAACAAGGTATTGGCAAAAAAGGGGCAGACGGAAGTAATTGAGCATTTGTAATTCTATTGTACATTTGTGCAAGTATTGGGCTGAAGATTTTCAAATGCCCCTTCTTCGCCAATACCCAACCGTTGGCGGTCATTGCATCAGGAAACAGCCAAGTTGATAAATAACGTTTAACTATTTTTTTACTAAAAGGACAAAGTTGTTAAATAATAAGACAAAAATGGAACAGTTAAACAGATACAAAAGAGGTTGGGAAAAACTCAAAGAAATTGACGGAGCAGCAGGTGAAAAAGTAATTAACAGCCTGAAAGATATTTCTCCAGATTTAGGAAAATTTATCATTGAATATGCTTTCGGTGACGTTTACACAAGAGATGGGCTTGACTTGAAATCCAAAGAGATTGCCGTTGTTGCTGCATTGACAGCAATGGGAACAGCTCAGCCACAATTAAAGGTACATATTAATGGAGCATTGAACACTGGAAGTAGCATAAATGAAATTAAAGAAGTGATTCTGCAGATGTCTGTGTATTCAGGTTTTCCCAGTTGTATAAACGGAATGAATGCACTAAAGGATGTATTAAAAGAACGACAAGAAAATGGAATAACTGATAAGAAAGGTAATTCTGCTACCGAAACAAATAAAGTTGACCGCTTAAAAGTTGGCGAAGAGGAATTGTCAAAGCTGGACAGTTTACAAGTTGAGAGACTTAAAAACATTTATGACGATTTTTCTCCGGAACTGGTAAGGTTTACTCTTGAATACGGTTATGGAGATATTTTTTCGAGAGACAACTTAAGCAACAAACATAGACAGATTGCAACAATTGCAGCATTGACAGCATTAGGAAATGCCCAACCGCAATTAAAGTTCCATATAAATTCAGGAATGAATATAGGGCTGACAAAAGAAAATGTTGAAGATATAATGTTATTAATGAGTGTGTACTCAGGATTTCCTTCTGCAATAAATGGAATGAATATGCTAAAAGATGTAATAAATGAAAGAGCAGAATAAAAAACAACAAACCGCTAACGCAGCTTAGCGGTAATTTTTTGAAGCCAGTTGCAAGTACCTATAAATTCACCAAATCAAGATTGTAGATATGAAAAATGTTGATGCTCAAATTAAAAAATTTACTGTAAGAGTTTACGGCATTTGGATCAACGATCATAAAATTTTGTTGTCCAAAGAGAAAATCAATGATTTTTCTTTTATACAATTTCCGGGTGGAGGCGTTGAACCGGGCGAAGGAATATTAGATGCGCTTAAGAGAGAATTTATTGAAGAAACAGGAGTTGAAATCGAGACTTGGCAACATTTTTACACAACAGATTTCTTACAAAGGAATGCCTTTGATCCCACCGAACAACTTATTAGTGTTTATTACAAGGTGAACTGCCTAAACAATCCGCTGTTTTATGAAAAGGACGAAAGTACTTATGAACAGACAAAAACATTAGAGTTGATTTGGCATCCTCTTTCAACCCTGAATCCAAACCTTCTAACTTTTGAAGATGATAAAAATGTGTGCAATATCCTTTTAGACAACATCCAGTCGTAAAATGCGATTGAGAACTTAGCTAACGAACCGCTAACAATGGCTTGACGACAAAATCATAGCTGAACGACTGGTCTAAATGTAAGAGCATTTTATAATAATACATAAAATATGAAGAAAGAATTCAATTACAACCAAAGATTGGACATAAAGTATGACCACCAATCATTAATTGACATTAATGAAATAGTAAAAGAATGTACCGACAAGTGGTTTAACCAGACACTGACGAAGGTTAATGGAAGTGTGGTTAGAATTGGAATTGTCGAGGGCGAGTATCATTGGCACAAACATGATGATGACGATGAATTTTTCTTTGTGCTAAGTGGACAACTCTTCATTGATTTGGAAGACAAAACAATTGTGTTAAACTCCAATGAAGGAGCAACAATTTCAAAAGGCGTTATGCATAAGACAAGAGCACTTCAAAAGACAGTCATGCTTATGGTGGAAACAGACACCATAGACCCAATTGGCAAATTGAAATAAAATAGAATAGCTAGGAAAAACCTCTCGTCCTAAAATATATTGACCAATAAAACATCACTTATATAATAAATGGATATATTAAATAATTATCAAAGAATATTATTCCCATTAGCTTACAACATTTTAGGCGCTACTGAAGATGTCATGGATGCCATTCAAGATGTTGTCACTAAATATGTTTCGACCTCAAAACAAGACATTGAAAATGAAAAAGACTACCTTATCAAAGGAGTAATCAATCAATCTATAAACATCAAAAAAAGAAATCAAAAAATAATTGGTGATAAGATGTAGCTTCCAGAGCCAATTGCAATGGAAAAACCAGATACAAACATAAACCGCGAAGAAATTATATCCTATTCAATTTTGATGCTTTTGGAAAAACTCAATCCAAAAGAAAGGGCTGTCTTTATATTAAAAGAAGCCTTCAATTATTCCCATACAGAAATTGCGGATGCACTTTCTTTTTCAGTTGAAAATTCAAGGAAATTATTGAGTCGTGCAAAAAAATCGCTTGAAGAAATGGATATGAATTTCAAGCCATCACCAATGGCTTCTCCAACCTTTTTTGCAAAAATACATTACCATTATCAAAGGTGGGAGTGTAAGTGCATTGGAAAAAATATTATCGGATGATATTTTGGTTAAATTCGAAGGTGATACAGTTTCCATTGTAAGTAAGCTTATTGTGGGAATCAAAGAAACTATTAAATCTTATGATGTACGTTTATAATGCTTACCAAAAATATTTTCCCATTGTAGAAGGCACGGTAAACCATCAACATGCATTACTGTTTTATAATGATGGTAGACTCGTTAGCTGTCAAATTTTTGAATTGGAAAAAAATAGTTAAACTTTTATTTGAAATGATTAACTTATTGCACTAATAAATCCAAATTTTAA
>CAVZSD010000034.1:0-37556 GCA_963777615.1 uncultured Bacteroidota bacterium
AGAATTTGCCTACAGAATTAATATAGGTTGGTGGGCTTTTGCATTGTCAGGAATAATAGCATTAATTATCGCTTTACTTACCGTAAGTGTACAGGCGATTAAAGCGGCTCGAGCAAACCCGGTTGAATCCTTAAAGTATGAATAAGTAGTTATTTAAAATTCCCTTATAAAAAATCATTGTGAGTACTTCCATTGAAAAATCTCAATTTTATTTCTTCGAGATTTGAAAATTACTGCTACATTCCAATTTCTACAATCACATAATATTTTCAGTGATCCAATATTATGATAATAGTATTTCTCCTAAAGGAAAAGATATTATTGTTCTTGGACAAATCTGGCTAATAATTTATAGACCACTAATGTTATTTTGATTTGTATCGTCTTATTTATTCAAATTATAATTAAATTAAAATACAGAGTCCCAGTTTGTAATATTTTTCTGCATCATTTTCTTAAAAATATGATAACTTAAAGAAAGTAAGCCATATGCCTGAAAACAATTTGCATATAAGTAAATATTCCTCAAAAGTATTAATTACTGTAGGAATAATAATTATTTTCTTTGTTATAATATCATTATTGTACAATATACCCCATTTATTATTATTAATTTTTATAAGTATTCTGATTGCAATCTTTCTTGACGGGGCAGCTAACTATCTTCATAATAAAATTAAATTATCGCATAACTGGGGAATATTTGTCGTCATTGTTTTTATAGTTTGTTTGATGGCTTTGTTGGGATATTTATTGGGTCCCCCGGTAAATAAACAGATGTCTAAACTTGCTGAGAGTATCCCAAAATCTATAAATGATATTGAATCTTCATTGAAACAATCGGACGTTGGTAGATTTTTTTTATCAGGGATGCCAGATTTTAGTGGGAAAGGTGACGGTAAGACTTTTGCACTTTTTACAGGGGCTTTTTCTTCCGTGCTGGGCGGAATAGTAGATTCAATCCTGGTTTTAGTTTTGGGAATTTATTTAGGGCTAAAACCATCTTTATATATTGACAACCTGATCTTGCTTCTTCCGCAGAAAAGAAGAAATCGTGCTCATGAGATCGCCTGGAAATTAGGACATGCTTTAAGATTCTGGCTACTAGGCCGTATAATTGTAATGATATCAATGACTATATTAACCATAGCCGGACTATATATCATCGGTATGCCGCTCCCGTTTGCTTTAGGATTGATTACAGGCGTGCTGGCTTTTGTCCCTTACCTGGGAGCCTTTATCGCCTTTGTTCCTGTTTTTTTAGTTGCACTGTCGGAATCATCTTCGCTGGCAATTTATGCTTCCATTACATACGTTGTCCTTCACAATATTGAAGGCTATGTATTAACCCCAATTGTCCAGGAACATGTTGTTGCAATTCCTCCCGCCTTTCTTCTTATAATGCAGGTAATGATGTACATACTTTTTGGCCCTTTAGGAGTTTTGATTGCAACACCTTTGGGCGTTGTAATTGTTGTATTAGTTCAAACAGCATATATTGAGGATGTACTTGAAGATAGAGTAAAAGTACTTGGAGAAAAGTAGAAGATTCAATTCCTTGCAACTGCTAAATTAGTACGTTCCGCATTACAAATATATTTTTCTTTTTATATTAGTCTCTTCTATTGCTTTGATTAAAAAATTATTGTCCGCCTGCGTTCACTAACGTTCGTAAATGAACACTAATCAAAAAAAATAACCAGTTATCTAGTTTAATTAAGCAATATATTCAGGCACACTGTTTGGCTTAACGTTTAAAATCTTTTCCGTTTATAAAAGAATAATACCATTTGAATATTAGTTTTTACAATAAAAAATTGTAATCAATATATTGAAACCCAAGTCTAATATTACATAAAATTATTAGCTTAATATTGACTTGAGATATCAGGGAATAAAATCCAAGAGAGATTCTATGCTAAAACACAATCTCCTAATTATCTTCAGAAATTTTAAAAGAAATAAAAGCACATTTTTTATTAATCTTATTGGATTATCCACAGGACTCGCCTGCGCTTTATTAATTTATTTATGGGTCAATGATGAATTGCATGTTGATAAATGGAGTAAGAACGACAGTCGGCTTTATCAAGTTATGGACAACCAGCAGCAAAGCCAGGCTGTGGTAACCGGGGAAGGAACACCAGATCTTTTAGCTGATGCTCTTGCTAATGAAATTCCCGAAGTAAAATATGCAGCAGCAGTAACTCCATCTTCATGGTTTGGAAATTTCACTTTATCCTCCGACAATAAAAATATAAAAGCAACAGGACAATTTGCGGGCAAAGATTTCTTTAAGGTTTTCACTTATGATCTTTTACAAGGAAACTCTAATGAAATTTTATCAATAGATAATTCAATTGTAATATCGGAAGCATTAGCAATAAAATTGTTCAAGACTACAAATAATGCAATAGGCAAATCCATAAAATGGCAGGTTATAGGCATAAAAATGGAATCTGTTATTTCAGGAATATTTAAAGGCATTCCGGAAAATTCAACCGAGAAATTTGATTTTGTCTTATCTTATGACCAATGGATAAAACTTTCTAGAATAGTTGGCAGAACAATTAATTGGGGTAACTATGGGCCCAACACCTATATTGTTTTAAAAAGAAACGCAAATGTTAAAATTGTTAACAATAAAATTGCCGGATTTATAAAAGCAAAAAATAAATATTCTAATGCTACGCTTTTCATAAGGCAATATTCGGATAATTATCTTTATAACAAATATGAAAATGGTGTACAATCTGGAGGTAGAATAGAATATGTTAAACTGTTTTCCTTAATTGCTATCTTCATACTTATAATTGCCTGCATCAACTTCATGAACTTATCCACAGCAAAAGCATCCATTCGTATGAAGGAAGTTGGTATCAAAAAAACAATTGGTGCTTCAAGAAATGCAATTGCTCTTCAATATTTAGGAGAGTCATTATTGCTGGCATTTTTATCTTTAATTATTTCATTGGCATTGGTTGAATTTATTCTTCCCCAATTTAATTCGTTGACAGGGAAACATTTAATTCTTCAATTTGGTACACAATGCTGCTCTTTCTTTTTAGGGATAACAATCTTTACAGGAATAATATCCGGCAGTTATCCCGCATTATATCTTTCCGGTTTTAATCCTATAGCTATATTAAAAGGCCATTTGAACCATTCATCAAAAGGAGAATTATTTATAAGAAAAGGCTTGGTTGTTTTTCAATTTACATTATCAATAATTCTTATAGCTGCTGTTATGGTTGTTTACAAACAAATGGAATATATACAATCAAAGAATCTTAGGATACAATAAAGACAACGTAATATATTTCGATTCTGAGGGGAAAGTACCTAAGCATCAAGATGCATTTTTTTCTGAGATGAAGAAAATATCCGGTATCGTAAATGCCTCAAGCTTAAGTCAGAATATTATTGGAATTACCAACACAACCTATGACGTTAATTGGGAGGGCAAAAAACCGAATGAATTAATTAATTTTTGTTGCTGAAAATGTAAATTATGATATGATCAAAACTCTTGACATCAAAATGAAAGAGGGCCGAACTTTTTCAAGAGATTTTGGTTCAGATAGTCTGGCTATAATATTTAACCAAGCAGCCATAAATATAATGGGGTTTAAAAACCCAATCGGGAAAGAAGTTAATCTTTGGGGAAAACAGAGACATATAATTGGTGTTACTAAAGATTTCAATTTCGAATCTCTGCATGAGCAGGTTAAACCCATGTTTTTCATATTGCGGCCTAAAAAGACAATGATAGTTATTGCAAGAATTGAGGCAGGAATTGAAAAAGAGACTTTAGAAAAATTAAAGATTTTTATGAGTCATTCAATCCGGGATTTTCATTTGATTATAAATTTTTAGATAAAGATTATCAAGCATTATATTCTTCTGAAGAGAGAGTCTCAGTCATATCACGCTACTTTGCCGCAATGGCTATAATCATTTCATGCCTTGGTTTGTTTGGCTTGTCTGCATTCACTGCAGAAAGAAGAAGAAAAGAAATTGGGATCCGTAAAGTTTTAGGCTCAAGTGAATTCGGTATTATCTATTTATTATCAAGTGATTTTACAAAACTTGTATTTACTGCAATCTTAATCTCATTACCACTTAGTTATCTGATTGCTAAAACGTGGCTGGACAGCTTTGCTTTTAGAATAAACTTAGAACCGTGGTTCTTTATCGCTTCCGGATTAATAGCATTATTAATTACCTGGTTAACAGTGGGAATACAAGCGGTAAAAGCAGCAGGAGCAAACCCGGTTAAATCTTTAAGGTATGAATAAATATTTAAATAATTTTTGAAGATAAAAATTAAATTATAAAGCAAATACTTTATGGGTAAATTAGAATCAAATAGTAATGGATGGGTACCTGATTTAATTTTAAACTACTTTAAAATTTCTTTAAGAAACTTAAAAAGAAATAAATCTTATTCCGCTATTAATATTTTTAGCCTAGCTTTAAGCATCGCATGTTTCTTATTTATTCTGTTATATATAAACCAGGAATTGAGCTACGATAAATATCACACAGATAATAACCAGATATTTATGGTTTCGGAACAAATAAAAACATCATCCGATCTTTTAAGCTTTGCGCAAGTTGGTTGGCCTGTAGCACCGGCATTAAAAGAAAATTTTTCTCAAATCAAGTATACTTCAAGAGTTTTCAAGGTAAGATCAGAAACTCAAGTTCAATATAATAATAATGTATTTTATGAATCGAATTTTATTTTTGCTGAAAATAATTTATTCAACATACTGAGCTTTAACATAATACAGGGAAATAAAAAAGATCTACTTACCCAACCAGGCACAATTGTAATTACAGATAAAGAGTCTCAAAAATATTTTGGAAATGAAAACCCGGTAGGAAAACTTTAAAAATCAACAATAGTAATTATACAGTAACCGGGGTTATAAAATCATTACCGCCAAATACCCATTTAAAATTCGATTTCGTTGCTTCTCTTAAAACAATAGAAAATGCCAATTGGTTTTCAAATTGGTTTGGTACCGAATGCTATACTTATATAAAATTAAATTAATGGAGTAGATTCCCATCAGTTTGAGAATAAAATGACTGCCATTGCAGATAAATATGTTAGTGATCAGCTTAAAAATCTTGATTTTAAAATGCGATACCATATGATACCCATTAGCCAAATTCATTGGCAAACAATATATAAGGATGAGCCTGAAGCGGCAGGAAATTTTAATAACATCTTATTATTTGGTGGTATTGCTCTGTTTATTTTATTAATTGCTTCTATTAATTATATGAACTTATCAACAGCTCAATCCATGGTAAGGGCAAAAGAAGTAGGTATGAGAAAAGTGATAGGTGCTGCCAAAAATCAAATCGTATCTCAATTCCTAGGTGAATCATTTATAACCGTTGCTATTTCAACTTTAATAGGAATAGCAATTGTGTCTTCCTGTATTCCTTACATAAATTATTTTACTCACACAGCCATTAAAGATGCCGATTTAATTCAGCCTGAAATTATTTTATCGCTTTTAACTATTGTTCTACTGGTTGGATTTGGAGCAGGAATATATCCTTCAATTATTATCTCAGGATTCAAGCCAATAGCTGTTTTACGAGGTAAGTTCCTCGGTACAGCAAAAGGGAAAAGTTTAAGGAAAACATTGGTTGTATTTCAATTTGCATTAACAGTTTTAATGATAGCTGGAACAATTATAATTAGCAATCAAATAGACTTTATGAAAAACCATGATCTGGGGTTTAATAAGAATCAGAAGTTAGTTATTCCCGCTATCGGCGGCGCTAATTTAAATAGTAAATACATTGACGTTAAAAGCACATTGCTGAGTATTAAAAATGTGGTGGCGGCATCTGTTTCATCAACTGTACCCGGAAAAACAATGGATGGATATAGTATTCAATTAGCAGGACACGAAAATGAAGTAAACCAGAAATGGATTCACATTTTTATTGATCCGGATTTTATTTCGGTTTATGGTTTAAAAGTCATTGCGGGCAGAAAATTTAACTTCGAACTAAAATCAGATGAAGGTTCATTAAACAAGAAAGAAACCAAATTTATAATTAATGAATCTGCATTGAAAAGCTGCGGATGGCATAATGCAGAAGATGCGCTCGGAGCCTATCTAATTACCGGCTATGGGGGGAGGAAGGGTAAAATAATCGGTGTGGTAAAAAATTTTAATTATGAGGGGTTACAAGATAAAATAGAGCCTGCTGTAATGGAATGGCTTCCTTCTAAATTTAGAATGCTTACATTAAATATTTCAACGAATGATATGTCAAATACAATAAAGCTTATTAAAAGTAAGTGGGAACAATTCTTTCCTAATTCTTTAATGAATAGTTTCTTTCTTGATTCCGAATTTAATCAGCAATACATAAAAATTGAACAGACTTCAAAGCTAGGAGGATTATTTACAATAATTGGGATAATAATCGCATGTGCAGGTTTATTTGGATTAGTTTCATTTATTGTTGAACAAAAAACAAAAGAAATCGGGATTAGAAAATCTTTGGGAGCGACATCAACAAACATTTTAAGGATGTTAACATTTGAATTTATAAAATGGATAATCGTGGGGAATTTGATCGGCCTTCCTGCTGTATATTTTATAATGACAAAATGGCTTCAGAATTTTGCTTATAGGATCAATATTTCTCCCTATGTGTTCATAATTGCTTCTTTAATCTCTATTGTTTTTGCATTTGTTACTATTCTGTATAAAGCATTGAGAGCTTCAATTGAAAATCCTATTAAGAGTTTAAGATATGAATAAATTAAAATGTCAAAATGTAAAAGTCAAATGTCAAAAAAATGATTAAAAATTATTTTAAAATAGCTTTTAGAAATCTTAAAAATAATAAGGGTTATTCTATTATTAATATTACTGGACTTGCTGTTGGAATAACATGCTGTATTATTATAATCCTTTTTGTTAAAAATGAATTAAGTTATGATAAGTTCAACAAAAACGCTGACCAAGTTTACCGTGTTGTACTTAAAGGCTTAATAAACAACCATGAGCTTTCCATGGCTACTAGCCCTGGCCCAATGGGAGCGGCAGTTAAAAATGATTTACCTGAAGTTGTAAATTATACTAGAATTAGAAAATTTGGATCCCCGGTTCTACGGTACAAAAATAAAGCTTTTAGTGAAGAAAAATTCTTTTGCGTTGATTCTACATTTTTTGATGTTTTTACTGTAGAGTTTTTAGAAGGAAATAAAAAAACAGCATTGTCAAAGCCAAATTCAGTTGTTATTACTGAAGCAATGGCTAAAAAATATTTTGCTGATGAAGAGCCTTTAGGAAAAATATTAAATGCAGATAGAAAACGAGATTGGGAAATTACCGGGGTTGTTAAAAGCTTTCCGCCAAATTCGCATTTTCATTTTGATTTCTTGGGTTCAATTTCGTCATATGATCAAAGCAGAGAAAAGTTTTGGCTTAGTAATAATTTTTATACTTATTTATTGTTAAGAAAAAGGACTGACCTAAATCACTTTTTTGATAAATTCCAAAACGATGTAGCAAAATATATAGGCCCAGAATTACAATCAGTTGCTGGCATTTCATTTGAAAAATTTAAAAGTCGTGGAGATAGTTATGGTTATTCTCTGCAATCTTTAACATTAATTCATCTTAATTCACATCTTGATTATGAAATTGAAGCCAATAGTAAGGTGAGTTATGTCTATATATTTTTAGTTATAGCATTTTCAATTCTTTTAATAGCATGCATTAATTTTATTAATCTTTCCACAGCAAGATCTGAAAAAAGAGCAAAAGAAGTTGAAGTTAGAAAAACTCTAGGTTCTAATAAATCTCAATTAATAAGTCAATTCATTACTGAAGCTGTATTAATGAGTTTGTTGGCAGCTTTTATTTCAATTATTCTTACGGAAATATTTCTTCCAATTTTCAATGGAATGTCGGGAATGGAATTGAGCCTGGGATTATTTGATAATATCAATAATCTAATCTTATTTTTATTTTTGATTATAATAATTGGATTAGCTGCAGGAGGTTACCCGGCATTTTACTTATCTTCGTTTCAGCCTATCAAAGTTTTAAAAAATAAATCTATAGGAAATAAAAATTATACAATTAGAAATGGATTAGTAGTATTTCAATTTTCTGTATCTATAATTTTATTTGTTGGAACCTTGATTATATATAATCAGCTCAAATTTATTCAAAACAAAGATCTTGGATTTAATAAAGAGCAGGTCATTGTAATTAATAAAGCAGATGATATTGGAAACCAAATTAAATCATTTAAAGAGGCATTACTAAATATTCCTTTTGTTAAAAGCGTAAGTAATTCAAATTCAATTCCAGGGAATCAAATAGGGGACAGTGGGTATATTGTTGAAGGTAAGTCTAAGTATGATGTTCAAGACCTAAAACTAATATATTGCGATTATGGTTTCCAAAAAACCTACAATATAGAAATGTTAATGGGAAGATTTTTTTCAAGAGAACATCCTTCGGATATAATTTCAGTTGTAGTTAATGAAGCTGTAGTTAAAGCTTTTGGCCTTAAAGATCCGATAGGGAAAAAAACTAGAAGAATCAGGTGATGAAAGTGGAACAAAATATGAAATAATTGGAGTAATAAATGATTTTAATTACGAATCCTTGCATCAAAAAGTTCGTCCTTTAGTTATTCATTTATACAGTGATAAACGTTATGGACAATTTGTGTCAGTTTTGTTTTCATCAAATGATTACAAAAATATTATTAATAGTTTGGAAAAAACGTGGCAAAAATTTGCCGGGGAAGAAGTTATTGATTACAGCTTTTTAGATCAAAAATTAGATCAATTATATTTTTCAGATCAAAGAACAAGTAAAATAGTTATAACATTTTCTGTAATAGCAATTTTTATTGCCTGTCTTGGATTATTAGGGCTTGCTGCTTTCATAATTGAACAAAGAACAAAAGAAATTGGCATACGAAAAGTACTTGGAGCTACTGTTTTTGAAATTGTAGTTCTTCTTTCTAAAGATTTTATAAAATGGGTGCTGATTGCAAATATTATTGCATGGCCTGCTGCATATTTTATTATGAGCAACTGGCTGAAGAATTTTGCTTATAGAACTAATATAAATTTATGGTTTTTCGTTTATCGGGAATTATAGCATTAATAATCGCAGTGTTGACAATTAGTTCACATGCAATAAAAGCAGCAGCGGCAAATCCAATTAAATCTTTAAGGTATGAATAAACCTAAAAAGGAATATCAATATGTTAAAAAATTATTTTAAAACTGCATTCAGGAATTTATTGAAGAGTAAATTTTATACTTCAATAAATATCATTGGTCTTGCTGTAGGGCTTGCTACTTGTTTACTCATCTTATTGTATGTGCTCGATGAATTGAGCTACGATAAATACAATATAAATGCGAATAGAATTTATCGGGTTAATAATGAAGTAAAATTCGGTGGCAATTATTTTGATCTTGCACTAGCGCCGGCGTTGATGGGGACAACTATGGTGAATGAGATTCCACAGGTGCAACAATATACACGTCTTCGCTGGTATGGAAGTTTCATGGTAAAAAAAGGAAATGAAAATATTCAGGAAAACAAAGTCAGTTTTGCAGACTCAACCTTGTTTGATGTTTTTACATTGCCCATAATAGCAGGTGATTCCAAAACCGCATTGAAAGAACCGCATTCATTAGTAATCACAGAAAAGATTGCAAAAAAATATTTCAATAGTACGGATGTAGTTGGAAAGAATATGACCGTTAACGACACAGGCAATTACAAAATCACTGCTGTAATAAAAGATATACCTGCACAATCACATTTCAATTTTGACATTTTTGTACCAATGATAGAAAATGATGATAACAGTGATAATAACTGGCTTAGCGAAAACTGGAACACTTATGTTCTTTTAAAAAAGAATGCGAATGTAAAACAAGTAGAAGCTCAATTGAACCCGCTGATGGACAAATATGTTGGTCCCGAACTAAAAAGTATGATTAATCAAAGTCTTGATGATTTTAAAAAAGTGGTAGCTATGTGCGTGCGAGCCTTACTCCATTAACAGATATTCATTTGCATTCAAACAAATTGGGTGAGCTGAATGGAAATGGCAATGCTGATTATGTTTATATTTTTTCCGTGATTGCATTATTAATTTTACTGATAGCCTGTGTCAATTTCTTGAATCTTTCAACAGCACGTTCATCAAACCGGGCAAAAGAAGTTGGTGTGAGAAAAGTGTTGGGTTCACTTAAAAAAAATCTCGTGCAACAATTTTTAACCGAGTCGTTGCTGATAAGTTTCATTGCACTTGTGTTTGCTATTATTATCACATGGCTGCTGCTGCCATATTTTAATCAACTTGCTGGAAAAGATATTCAGGCCTCTACTTTATTTCAGCTTAAGATGCTCATATCACTTGTTGTTCTCATTTTGGTTGTGGGATTGCTTGCAGGCAGCTACCCTGCATTTTTCTTATCATCGTTTCAACCGATAAATGTGTTGAAGGGGAAACTAGCAAGAGGTTTTAAAAGATCATGGCTGCAAAATGCATTGGTGGTGTTTCAGTTTGTTATTTCAATCATTCTTATATTCGGAACGGTAGTTATTTACAACCAGCTTAATTATATCCACAGTAAAGACATCGGTTTTAATCGCGAACAGGTTTTAGTTGTTCAGCACACAGATGCATTGAGAGACCAGGTAACAAGTTTTAGAAATGAATTGCTGCGGATAAGCGGTGTACAAAATGCAACAATGAGCGGATATTTGCCAACTAATTTTTCCCGGAACAATAATGCATTTTTTACCTCGCCAACGCTTGACCAACGTACAGCTATGGGAATGCAAAACTGGGTCGTTGATGAAAATTATATTCCTACACTCAATATAAAGATTTTGCAGGGCAGAAATTTTTCTCCGCAATTCCCAACTGATTCAACGGGTATCATTATCAACGAAGCCGCCGCAAAATTTCTTGCCACAAACGATCTGCTGACTAAAAAGTTATATGAGATAAGAGATATAAACACAAAGGTGTTGATTGAATGGCACATCATCGGTGTGATAAAAAATTTCAACTTCAGTTCGTTGAGGGACGTCGTAACTCCTTTGGCATTGAAGCTTGGAAAAGACAATGGAAATATTTCTGTGTGCATCAATTCATCTGATATTCCAAGTGTGCTTGCACAAATAAAAAATAAATGGAAAGCAATTGCTCCTTCCCAGCCTTTTGATTATTCTTTTATGGATGAAGACTTCAACAAATTATACACCACCGAACAAAGAACAGGACAAATATTTATCACGTTTGCCGTGCTTGCCATTTTAATTGCATGTCTTGGTTTATTCGGTTTGGTTACTTATGCAGCAGAGCAACGCACAAAAGAAATAGGAATACGAAAAGTATTAGGTGCAAATGTTACAAACATTGTAACAATGATTTCAAAAGATTTTTTGAAGCTGGTACTAGTCGCTTCACTTATCGCATTTCCTGTTGCATGGTGGGCGATGAATAAATGGCTGCAAGATTTTGCATATCGTATAAATATCAGTTGGTGGATATTCCTTGCAGCCGGGTTACTCGCAATTCTTATTGCTTTAGGAACGATAAGTTTCCAGGCAATTAAAGCTGCAACTGCTAATCCGGTTAAATCATTAAGATATGAATAGGTGAAATATAAATGTTAAAAAATTATTTTAAAACTGCTTATAAAGTATTCACCCGCAACAAAACCTTTACAGTAATTAATGTCTTGGGATTATCGATCGGTATCAGTGCTGCATTAATCATTTTTTTAATTATACAATTTGAGTTTAGTTATGATAAGGTCGAGACTAACGCTAATCGTATTTATCGTGTTGTAATGAATTTAAGTTTTAACGGCAACAATGAACATTCTGCCGCAGTACCTGCTCCTTTAAGCTCAGCTTTTGAAAAAGAATTAACCGGTATTGAAGCAATTGTTCCTGTAATGCAGTTTCAGGGTGATGCAACTGCCAAAGTAAGTATTGAAAGAAAAGGGTCATCAACGCCCGTCGTTTTTAAGAAACAGACTGATATAGTTTTTACAAACCAACAATATTTTTCATTGCTTCCGTACCAATGGATTATCGGTTCGCCAAAATCTTCCTTAAGTTATCCTTTTACAGTTGTTCTTACAGAAAGCAGGGCAAAGCAATACTTTCCATTAATAAATTTTAATGATATAGTCGGTAAGCAACTTCGATATGATGATTTCTCTGTTTCGGTTTCAGGAATTGTTAAAGATTTGAATGCCCGAACTTCATTTAATGCTGCAGAATTTATTTCTTTTTCCACCATTGCTCAAACACACTTGCAGAATGATTTTATGATGAATAACTGGTATGACTGGATGGCTTATTCTCAACTTTACATAAAGTTAGCAAAAGGCAGCTATGTTATGAATACCGAAAGTCAAATAAACTTATTGCTAAATAAATATAATAAAAATGCTAATAAAGGTGCTAATTATATACAACTTCATTTGCAGCCTTTGAGTGATGTTCATTTCAATAGTTTATATACAGGTTTTAATCAGAGCCTCGCAAATAAGTCTACTTTAAATGGGTTGTCAGCTATTGCTGCTTTTTTATTAATACTTGCATGTATAAATTTTATTAATCTAACGACAGCAAATGCAGCCAGTCGCGCGAAAGAAATCGGTATACGAAAAACAATCGGAAGCTCAAAAAAGCAGCTTATCCTTCAATTTCTTGGAGAAACATTTTTATTAACGCTTACGTCATGTATAATATCTTTCTATTTAGCACCTTTCATTCTTAAGTTATTTGCCAATTTCATTCCACCCGGACTAGAATTTCAGACATTGAATCAACCATATATCTTTTTGTTCCTTCTTTCATTGGCTTTAATTGTAAGTTTTCTTTCAGGTGTTTATCCGGCGTTTATTTTATCAGGGTATAAGCCTGCAAACGTATTAAAAAACCAGTCATTCATTATCGGTAAGGAAACAAGGCATGCACTAATCAGAAAGACTTTAACCATTTCACAATTTGTAATTGCCCAGTTTTTCGTTATTACAACAGTAATGGTAAGCAAACAGATCAATTATTCACTTAAAGAAGATATGGGTTTTAGAAAAGATGCCATACTAAGTTTTGATGTTCCGCGAAACGATACTGTTGCCAACCATCGAGATGTACTATTAAATGAAATAAAAACAATACCCGGAGTTCAGTTAGTAAGCAGAGGTTTCTTAACTCCTGCGGATGAAGGTGCTGCATTTACCGATATAAAGTACGAGGCTGCTGCAAATGATAATAAAGAAAATGTCCAGCTGCGTTGGGGTGATCCAAATTATCTCAAGCTATTCAATATAAAAATACTTGCAGGTAGAAATGTCCAGCAAAGTGACACAATAAAAGAATTTTTAATAAATGAGAAATATGCAAAACTTCTTGGATTTAAAAATATTCATGATGCATTGAATAAGCGATTAGAATTTAATGGTAAGAAAATGCCAATTGTTGGTGTAATGCATGATTTTCATGAACAATCGTTCCACTCTAAAGTTGGACCGCTTGTGTTTGCTAGTTTTAATAACAGAAGTTATTTCTTTCACATTTTGTTAAAACCTCAAAATAATTTTGGATTAACATGGCAAAAAACTATCAGTCAAATACAAAAAGTATATCATCAACTTTATCCTGAAGAAGATTTCGATTATAAGTTTTTAGATGACACAATTACTAAATTTTATGAAACTGAACGAAATACTGCCAGTCTTTTAAGCTGGGCAACCGGATTATCCATTCTTATCAGTTGTTTGGGCTTGTTAGGACTTGTAGTATACACAATCAATACACGAACAAAGGAAATAGGTATAAGAAAAATATTAGGAGCAAGTGTTACCAACATTGTATCCATATTATCAAAAGGTTTTATGAAGCTGGTATTAATAGCTTTTGTAATTGCAGCGCCAATTGCCTGGTGGGCAATTAATCAATGGCTTAAAGATTTTGCTTACAGAACGCCTATAAGTTTTTGGACATTTATATTATGCGGTTTTTCAATGCTGTTAATTGCACTAATTACGTTAAGTATAAAAACTTTAAAAGCAGCAACTGCAAACCCGGTTAAATCATTGAGATATGAATGATTTTCAATGAGGATTTTATGTTTAGAAATTATTTAAAAATTGCATGGCGCAATTTGATGAAGAATAAAGTTTTTTCGTTCATCAATATTACCGGGCTTGCTCTTGGAATGATTGCTTTTCTTTTGATACTGCAATATGTGAGTTTTCATCTGAGCTTTGACAGATTCAACAGAAATGCAAATGATATTTACCGAGTATACAACGATCGTAATCAAAATGGAAAGTTAATACAACATGGAACAATAACTTATTCTGCTATTAGTCCGGCTATGCAGGCGGATTTTCCTGAAGTTGTGAATCACACACGTATTGAGCCTAGCGGAAAACAAATTGTTACTTTCGGTACAAAAAAGATTGGCGAACAAAATGCGTTTTCAGTTGAAAATTCTTTTCTTAAAATGTTCTCATATCCGCTTATTGCGGGTGATCCACAAACTGCATTGAAAGATCCGCATTCAACAATTCTATCACAAAGTCTTGCAAAAAAAATATTTGAAGTAAACGAAAATAATTATGAATCTGTGCTTGGTAATTTAATTACCGTGAGCGATGACCCGGTGCCTTTTAAAATAACCGGTATTTGTAAAGATGTTCCGGAGAATTCTCACCTCCAGTTTGATTTTCTCATCTCTTACATAACACTTTATACAGGTAATCATCCTTGGAAGCAGGCTGAATATGATTTTACAGATTCTGATTTTTGGCATTATATACAATTAAAGCATGGAACCGATTACAAAGCATTAGAAGCAAAGTTTTCTTTATTTAGTGAAAAACATTTCAATGGAGCTAAAGTTTCAGGTAGTGTCGAAAAGTTTTATTTACAGCCACTTTTAAAAGCGCATCTTTCTTCAGATTTTGAATATGAGATCGGAAACACTGCAAGTGCAATAGTGGTGTGGAGCTTATTTATAATTGCTATGCTGATCATTGTAATTGCTTGGGTGAATTATGTCAATCTTGCTACAGCAAAATCTATGGAACGCGCAAAAGAAGTTGGTGTAAGAAAAGTTTCGGGAGCAACAAAACAACAACTCATCAAACAATTTCTTACTGAATCTTTTATCATCAATTTTATTGCGTTATGCTTAGCATTAACGATTGTAACACTTTTACAGAACAGCTTTAACGACCTGATAAAGCATCAACTTTCTTTATCTTATTTATTTCAAAAAGGTATAGCTGATTACAATATGTATTTAGTTCTGATTGTTATGATATTAACCGGCGTTTTTATTTCAGGTTTTTACCCTGCTTTAGTCTTATCGTCATTCAAACCGGTTCTTTTGTTAAAAGGTAAATATGTAGCATCAAAAAAAGGAATTGAGCTTCGAAAAGTTTTGGTGATAGGACAGTTTGGTGTAACTGTTGCACTCATTATAGGTTCATTAGTTGTGTATAAGCAAATTCAATTTGTAAATGAGCAAAATCTTGGTTTTAATATGAGCCAAATGCTGATAATCAAAGGGCCGGAGCTTAGTAAATGGGACTCAACTTTTATAGGGAAACAAAATACTTTCACTGCTGAAATTAAACAAATATCTAATGTGTTAGGTGCAGCATATTCCTGGCGCTTACCAGGTGATGAGTTAGGGAGAAACTTTGATGTTCGAAGAAGCGATGTTCCGGGAAATACACATTTTACAGTGCGAAACAATAGCGTGAGCAAAGATTTTATCAATCTCTATCAAATGAAATTGGTTGCTGGGAGAAATTTTATTGTCACGGATTATAATTTCGATTGGAGTAATCTGCATAATATAATTATAAATGAAAAGGCAGCAAAGTTATTTGGCTTTAAACCTACAGGTGATGCTGTTGGTAAACAAGTAACAACCAGTGACCATCATTATAATATTGTTGGTGTTGTGGCAAATTTTCATCAGAAATCTTTGCGATACCAGATGGAGCCGGTTATTTTATTTCCTGGTTCAAGTACATGGAGTCAATTTTCTGTGAAAGTTAATACAAGTGATTTGTCATCCACCATATCTGCTCTCAAGAAAGAATATGACGAATTCTTTCCCAATAATTTGTTCGATTATTATTTCCTTGATGACAGATTCAATAATCAATACTCAAATGATCAACTCTTCGGAAAAGTATTTGCTATATTTTCAGGCTTCGCCATTTTTATTGCTTGCCTTGGTTTATATGGGTTAACTTTATTCATGACAGAATCAAAAACCAAAGAAATCGGAGTGCGTAAAGTTTTAGGTGCATCTGTTAAAAGCATTGTTTCATTATTTGCCAAAGATTTTATCAAATGGATTTTAATTGCAAACTATTATTGCCTGGCCTTTAGCATATTATTTTATGAACAAATGGCTTCAGACATTTGCTTATAAAATTGAATTAAGCTGGTGGTTGTTTGCACTTTCCGGTGGAATAGCATTAATAATAGCTGTCACAACTGTAAGTATTCAAGCAATAAAGGCTGCAACTGCAAACCCGGTTAAGAGTTTGAGATATGAATAATGCACAGCCCATCCAAACCTTCCCAAAGGGAAGTCTTTTAAAAGTCCTTTCCTTTGGAGAGGATTTAGTAGAGGATAATGAAAGCAGCAACAGCAAATCCGGTAAAATCCTTAAGGTATGAATAAATAAATGTCAAATTATAAATAAAGATGGATTATAAATTTTTAATTACCAAAGAAAATCATGCTATGAAAAAAATCGGTTTTTATTTTGTTATTATCTTCATTTTGAATTCAATTTTATATGGTCAAGCCGAAGGAGTAATAAACAACGGTAATTCAAAAATTCATTATAGAACTTTTGGGAAAGGGATTCCAATTCTGATCATAAATGGTGGGCCAGGTATGAATAGTGATGGTTTTGTTGATCTTGCTGTTCAACTTTCTAAAAAATATAAAACAATAATTTATGATCAACGAGGGACGGGCAAATCATTAATAGAAAAACCGGATAGCACAAACATAACCATGAAGTTTTTGGTTGAAGATATTGAATCTTTAAGGAAACATTTAAAAATTGATAGCTGGATAATACTTGGCCATTCATTTGGAGGAATGCTTGCCTCCTATTACGCTTCATTTTATCCTGAGCATGTTAAAGCAATGATATTATCATCTTCCGGTGGTATTGATTTGGAATTGTTAAAAGATGTGGGTAAAGGTATCACATCAAGGTTGACAAAAAAAGAACTTAATGATTATAAATCTTGGGGAGAAAAAATTGAGAAAGGGGACACTAGTTACTTTGCAAAATTGCAAAGAGGTAAAGCACTTGCTGCTGCTTATGTATATAACAAAAAAAATATTTCAACCATTGCTGAAAGGCTTACGCAAGGAACACCAATAATTACAAGTCTTGTATGGAAGGATTTACAAAAAATAAATTTTGACTGTACGAAGCCATTATCTTCTTTTGATAAACCGGTATTAATCATTCAAGGGAAAGAAGATATAGTTAATAAAAATATTGCATTGAAAGAACATGAAGTTCTTAAAAATTCAAAACTGGTATTCATGGATAATTGCGTTCATTATGGCTGGTTAGATAGGCCTGATGAATACTTTAGTGAAATTAATAAATTTCTTAGTTCAATATAGATAAGTGGAAAGTTATGTTAAAAAACTATTTGAAAACAGCATTCAGAAATCTTAAAAGGCATAAACTTTATTCCTTAATTTAATATTTTGGGCCTGGCGATAGGATTATCATCAGCAATATTAATTATTCTTTTTATTGCGGATGAAATTAATTTTGATAAGTTTAATCATAACTATAACAGGATAGCTAGGCTTGTAACTGCATCTCAATCCGAAAATAAAATAATTAGGCATTACTCACTCACGCCTGGAATACTCGGAAAAAGACTTAAAGAGGATTATCCTGAGGTGGAGGATTACAATACTATAATTGACCGGTACACCTGGGGAAGATTTACGGTTGAACATGGTGAAAATAAATATTATGAGTCGGAATATCTTATAACACAACCCAGTTTCTTTAAACTATTTGATTTTGAAATATTGAAAGGAAATAAAAACACTTTATTAACCCAACCAAATGAAATGGTTCTAACAGAATCAACAGCTAAAAAATTGTTTGGAGAGGAGAATCCAATTGGAAAAACAATTAAAACCGATAGGCAATGGGGAGATTTTAAAGTAACAGGAATTTTAAAAGACCCGCCGCCAAATTCGCATTTAAAGTTTAGTATGCTTATATCCATGAAGTCACTTAATTCATTGGAGGGATTTAAAAATGCTTTGGGCAATTTGGATTTAAGTTTGGTTAGAACTTATCTTTTTTTCAAGAAAGGTTACAACATTCAAAACTTTAGTTCAAAACTCAAAGAATTTCAAGTTACAAATAAAGGAAAGTCATTTGGCATTACGGATGATATATCATTACAGCAATTGGGTGATATCCATTTCAGTTCACAAAATATTGAATTTGATTTGAATGCCGGTGCAAATAGTAAAACGACTTTATATATTCTCGGTATAATTGGGTTATTAATAATTATAATAGCTGCAATAAACTATGCGAATCTGGCTACAGCTAAATCAATAGGCAGACTTAAAGAAATTGGGATAAGAAAGGTAGTTGGTGCGGATAAAAAACAATTAAGGCAGCAATTTCTTACTGAGTCTGTTATGATAACCTGCATTGCACTAGCAGCATCTTTTTTCATTGTGGAATTAATACTGCCTTCATTTAATAGTTTTACCGGCAAATCACTTTCTCTTTTGAAAAATAACGCTGGAGGAGAAATTGCTCTATCTATAATTATGGCTGTTTTTATTGGATTATTATCAGGCGTAATGCCTGCTTTAATTATAACAAAATTTAAAACAGTATTGATATTAAAAGGGAAGCTACAATCAAGAAATAGTTTTTCAATTATTGGAAAGAGCCTGGTTGTCATCCAATTTGCTGTTTCAATAATAATGATATTTTGTACATTAACAATTTTAAAACAGTTAAAATATATCCAGACTAAGGAACTTGGCTTTAATAAGAATAATCTCCTTGTGGTAGATATAAATAGCTCAGGTACAAGAAAAAATTTTAAAACCTTAAAAAATGAATTCTCAAAAAACCCAAGTGTTAAAAGTATTACCGTTTCATCTAGAATCCCTGGTGAGTGGAAAAACTTTACGGAAATTCAAGCGCATAATTTTGGAGAGAATGATCTTAAAGATCATAAGATGTTTTATATCGGTGCAGATTATGATTTCATGAATACTTTTCAGATTAATATTCTTGAAGGAAGAAATTTTTACAGCAATTATTCATCAGATTCAGCAAGCATAATTATTAATAACGAAGCTGCTTTAGCATTAGGATTAAAAAATCCAATTGGTAAAAATATAGTTATATCCGGTGAGAACTCAATTGGTGTATATAAAATAGTTGGCCTCGTTGACGATTTTAATTTTCAATCTCTTCATGAAAAAATTTCCCCAATGATAATTGGATTTTGGAATAATCCTTTTGTTTCGATTGATTACTTTACAGCAAGGATTAGCGGCAAAAGTATTTCATCAACAATCAAATATTTCAGTGATGTTCAACAGCAATTTGATAATGTAACTCCATTCGAATATAATTTTCTTGATGAGAGAATGAAAGACTTTTATAAGCAAGATGAACGTGAAGCATCTATAATTAATTTTTCTTCCGGTTTAGCTTTATTGATTGCATGCCTGGGCCTATTTGGATTAGCCGCTTTTTCTGCTGAGAGAAGAATAAAAGAAATTGGTGTGAGAAAAGTTTTAGGTTCTTCTGTGTCGGGAATTATTATATTATTTTCAAAAGATTTTTTAAAGCTAGTTTTATTGTCAAATTTATTTTCCTTACCTGTCGCATATTTCTTGATGCAAAAATGGCTGAATGGATTTGCTTATCAAACAAACATTGATATTACTATTTTCATTTTTTCTGCAATAATAGCATTAATAATTGCTTTGCTTACAATAAGCATACATGCTATTAAAGCGGCAATAGCAAATCCAGCCGAGAGCTTGAAGTATGAATAATAAAAGCCCATCCTAAATCTTTTTGGAAGGAAGGACTTGCTAATTCACTTTATTTAAAAATAAAAATTAATTAAAAAAGAAAAACCTTTAAATAAATTACTCAAAGGTTTTTTAATATTTGCGGAAAGTCAGGGATTCTCCCATAGGGATGACTATGTCAGAACCCGGCGGCATAGCCGTTACTATGTAAAAGGACTTACATCCTTAACGGTTTTTCCCAAAGGGATCGCTTTGCGACAAGACCGCCGCATTCACGAGTGGGAATACTTATTAAATAATTTTATTTTCTTTAAGCCACTTATAACCAACGCTTTTAAAGAAAACTTCTCTTTTAATGGCTTCATTTTTAGTTTGGAATGTTTCAAAGTAATGTAATTTCCAAGGTCGATGTGATTTTGAATAACGTGATTTCCCTGAATTATGATAGTAAATTCTTTTCTCTAGATCATAAGTATGCCCCTTGTAATAACTTCCATCCTTAAAACTTTTAATAATGTATGCGTAATACATGTTGCGGAGAGTCAGGGATTCGAACCCCGGAAGGACTTACATCCTTAACGGTTTTCAAGACCGCCGCATTCAACCACTCTGCCAACTCTCCGGTTGAAATTTATTTCAAAATTTAGGTTACAAATATAATAATGTTTCTTAAATCACCCAATAGTATTTTGTTTTATTGCCATTTATGAAATATAAAAAATACGGCTAAGATGATGAAACAGAATCCTACTGCATAATTCCACTTAAATTCTTCATTTAAGTATAAAATAGAAAATATGCTGAAGATAATTAGTGTTATAACTTCCTGTATAGTTTTTAATTGTGCGGCGCTAAATTGCCCGTATCCAATTCTATTTGCCGGCACTTGAAATATATATTCAAAAAAAGCTATCCCCCAGCTTACAAGTATTACGATCCATAGAGGAGAATTTTTATATTTTAAATGGCCGTACCAGGCTGTAGTCATAAAAATATTGGATATCGTTAAAAGAATGATTGTTTTCATAATTTGAATTTAACCTAATTGATGTTTTTTGTTAAAGATTCATATAAATTGATAACAAAAAAATAATGTGCAAAAAATGATTTTATCTAATAGAATTGTGATTTTAGTTTTATATCTTTTTCTAAATAATATTGAAAGACAATGGAAAATTTATCAGAATTTAAAATCTTTGCAAAACACCTAGCAAATCTAAGCGGCGAAATTATCAAGAGTTATTTCAGAAAACAAATATCGGTTGATTCTAAACATGATTCTTCACCTGTAACTATTGCAGATAAAAATGCTGAAGAATTAATGCGACAAGAAATAATGAAACAATTTCCGGAACATGGAATTTTGGGAGAGGAATTTGGGGCACATAATAATGATGCCGAATACCAGTGGGTTTTAGATCCAATTGATGGGACCAAAAGTTTTATTTACGGCAGTGTTACCTTTGGGACTTTAATCGCTTTGCTTAAAAATGGCAAACCAATAATTGGGGTCATTAATCAGCCAATCTTAGATGAGTTTTTAATCGGCGATAATGAATCGACTTTGTTAAATGATGAAAAAGTAAATGTTAAATTGAATGATAAATTGTCTGAATCAATCCTTTTAACAACAGATCATTTGAACATAGAAAAATACCAGGATATTAATAAATTTGATCGGTTAATAAGAAAGGTCAAGCTCTATAGAAATTGGGGAGATTGTTATGGCTATTATCTTGTTGCAACAGGTTTTGCCGATATTATGATTGATCCCCAAATGTCTGTTTGGGATAAGATGGCTTTGATTCCAATAATTAAGGGAGCAGGAGGAATTATAACAGATTATCAAGGCAATGATCCTTTGAAAGGTGACAGCATAATTGCTGCTACTCCCCAAATTCATAAAGAAGTAATTCAAATCCTTAATAGTAATTAAACATACTTACGGCAAGCTGTTTAACTTTTAATTAATATAAAAGTAAGAATTGTAATCGAAGCAAATATAATCGCATACAGATTTGAATTTTTCGATCTAAAAATTAAAAAAACAGCGATAGACCATATTGCTAATAGTATTAAAGGTTTGATCTCGTATAATTGTGTAATAGTTGGCACATTATGATTGATCGCATTTAATTCATAAGTTTTTCTAAATGGAGTTATTACAATTGCACTTGCGAAAAAGAAGAAGAAAGCGATCAAAGATAATTTTTTAGTTTTTGGTTTTTCATTGAAATATTCTAATCCTGTTCGTGTGCTTAATAATAGTCCCAAAAGTATAAAGAAAATATCAAGATTCATTATTGTGGTTGGGACTTTACCTAAAAATTTAATTGTTATGATTCTATCTCCAGGTATTCTATACTCTTTATCTTTATAAAATACTTTGATGTAATATTCGGATTCTTTTTGTGGTGTTAAATGAGGCAATTCGGCTTCTAATATTTTTGGAGCAGGATTCATTTTAATTTCATTCCATGATGAATTCGATTTTTTTTCTCTCCAATATAGGATCCCTTTGAGACTGTCTATATCAGCAAGGATTTTAATCTTATAATCATCATTGCCTCTGAAAATTTTTTCAAGCTGATAAGAAACTTTTTCTCCTTCAATGCCGAATGTTCCGGTAATTGGATAATATGGGCTCAAACCACTTTGAATGAATCCGGCAAGGAAAGTTAATAATGCTGCGCCGAACCAGAGAATTAAAAGTTGTTTCATACTGGAATTTAAAATGTTGTCTGCAATTGTTATTGTTAAATTAAACAATTATCTATAGATTATTAAATGTGTTAAGTCGCAAACCTGACTTTTAACTTTATAGCTAATTTTAAAATCTTTATTATCAACCTTATTAAATGTTACAATTACATTTAAACGATAGAAATGGAGTTTTAAAAATGAAATTAGGATTTATAGGCCTTGGGAAAATGGGGAGCAACATGGTTGAAAGATTATTAAAAGATCATCAAGTAGTTGTTTATGATAAATCAAAAGAGCAAACAGAGGCAGTTGGGAAAAAAGGAGCAGAAACTTCATCTACTTTGGAAGATTTAGTTTCCAAATTAACAGGGAGAAAAATTGTTTGGCTGATGGTTCCTTCGGGCAAAATTATAGATGGTATTATTGATTCGCTGATTCCTGTAATGAAAAAGGATGATATAATTATTGATGGTGGAAATTCGTTTTACAAAGATTCATTACAAAGAACAAAAAAAGTTAATGAAAAAGGAATACATTATATTGACTGCGGTGTAAGCGGCGGAATTTGGGGCTTGACTAATGGTTACTGCTTAATGTACGGTGGTGAAAAAGAAATTGTAGATTATGTTGAACCAATTTTTAAAACACTAGCTCCAGAAAATGGTTATTTTCATTGCGGTGAAAATGGTTCAGGTCATTTTGTTAAGATGGTTCACAATGGAATTGAGTATGGAATGATGGAATCAATTGCCGAGGGATTTGAGATAATGGAAAAATCAAAATTTAATATTAATTTAACAGGTGTCTCAAAAGTTTGGCAGCACGGAAGTGTTGTAGATTCCTGGCTGCTTGAATTATCTTCTCTGGCTCTTTCCAATGATCCAAAGCTGTCAAAAATTAAAGGATATGTGGAAGATAGCGGAGAGGGGCGGTGGACAGTTGAAACAGCTATGGAGTTAGAAGTTCCGGCACATACAATTGCAGCTTCATTATTTAATAGATTTCGTTCGCGCGAAACTGAATCTTTCGCTATGAAAGTCCTTGCCGCATTAAGAAATGAATTTGGCGGCCACGCAGTAAAATCAAACTAAGGTAATAATATGGGATTAAAAAACAGTAATATGCTTACACCGGAAAACAGCATCATTGTTATTTTCGGTGCCTCCGGAGATCTTACAAAAAAGAAACTTATGCCGGCTTTATTTGAGCTCTTTATTCAAAAATTGTTTTGCAGCGGTTTTGCGATTCTGGGAGTAAGCCGCAGCGAATATTCAGATCAAGAGTTTAGAAATAAGATGAGTGAAAGTATAGTCCAATATTCCGAAAGAAAAAATATTGATAAAAATATAATAGATTCGTTTATTCAGAATATTTTTTACATATCCATCCAAACAGAAAACCCTGCTGATTATGTAAGGTTGAAACAAAAGCTGAATGAACTGGATGTTCAAAAAAATATAAACGGGAAACACATATTCTATTTATCTACACCGCCAAAGCTGTATGATACAATAATAGATGGGTTGTGGAAATCAAATCTTCATAAAAATGGAAATATAAATAACGAAAAGATAATCATTGTTGAAAAGCCATTTGGATTTAATCTTCATTCAGCAGAGAAATTGAATAAAAAACTTCATTCTGTTTTTAATGAAAAACAAGTTTATAGAATTGATCATTACTTAGGTAAAGAAACCGTGCAAAATGTTTTGGTGCTTAGATTTTCAAATGGAATCTTTGAGCCGTTATGGAATAGAAATTATATTGACCGGGTTGAAATAACATCAGCTGAAAATATCGGCGTAGAAAGCCGCGGCGGATATTATGAAGGAATTGGTGCGCTTAGAGATATGATTCAAAATCACATGCTGCAAGTGGCTGCGTTTATTGCCATGGAGCCTCCTTCAAATTTTGATGCCGATTCAATCCGTAATGAAACTATGAAAGTATTTCAATCATTAAGGCCAATCACGAAAGATGATGTTGATAAGTATACAGTTCGCGGCCAGTATGTTGAGTCTACAGTAAAAGGTGAAAAAGTTATAGGATATCGAAATGAAAAAGGTGTTGCCCCGGATTCAAAAACAGAAACCTTTGCAGCAGTAAAATTATTTATTGATAATTGGCGCTGGGGAGGTGTTCCATTTTATATTAGAGCAGGCAAAAGACTGCCTACAAAAGTTACAGAGGTTGTAATCTATTTTAAAGATACACCGCATTTTCTTTTTACAAAAGACAATGTAAATCAGTTTGCAAATCAGCTTGTAATTAGAATTCAACCGGATGAAGGGATACTTTTAAAATTTGGATTAAAAACACCGGGAGCTGGGTTTAAAATTCAAAATGTTAATATGGATTTTCATTATTCCGATATAAGTGAAGTTGAACTTCCTGCTGCTTACGAAAGACTTTTACTTGATGCATTATTGGATGATTCAACTCTTTACACCCGCGGTGATGCAGTTGAAGAATGCTGGAAATTTGTTGATCCAATTATTGATGCGTGGAATGAAAATCCTAATATTAAAATTTATGGGTATCCAGCCGGTACCTGGGGGCCGAAAGAATCCTTTGATCTATTTGGGGATAAGAATATTGAGTGGCGTTATCCACATAAAAATCTTACTAATGAAGATTTATATTGTGAATTATAAATCAAGAACGGGTATAATATTCAATGATAAAAAGAAATTTAAAAAGATTTAATACGCCACATCTTTTAGCTGAGCAAGTTGCAAATGAATTATTATCTTCACTTAAGAATAAAGCCGGCGAAAAATTTTATTTAGCAGTATCCGGCGGAAGCACACCAAAGATTTTATTTAAATTATTAGCTTCATCAGAATTTTCTGATAAAATATCTTGGGAAAACCTTCATATTTTTTGGTCAGATGAAAGATGTGTCTCCCCGGATGATTCCGAAAGTAATTATGGAATGACTAAAAAATTATTATTTGATAAAATTCAAATTGATGAGGAAAATATTCATCGAATCAAAGGGGAGAGTGATCCGAAAAATGAAACCGAAAGATATGCAAGCGTAACTAAGCAAATTATTAAAAATGTTAAAAATGGAATTCCACAATTTGATTGGATACTTTTAGGAATGGGGAGCGATGGCCATACTGCTTCTCTATTTCCAAATCAGAAGTTAGAATTTGTTTCTGAAAATTTATTTGGATTGGCAACACATCCGCAAAGCGGGCAGAAAAGAATTAGCATGACTGAAGATCTAATTAATAATTCTTCACGAATTACTTTTTTAGTTACAGGTGAAGAAAAAGCAAATACACTTAAGGAAATTTTTAGTAATGCAAAAGTGGTGAATAAATTTCCGGCTGCAAAGATTCATTCTGAATCTGGAATTTCCGAATGGTATGTTGACGATTTAGCTGCTAAACTTCTTTGAATAAAAATTAAAAAGAAGTCCCTACTTTAATTCTTGCATTAACAAAAATAGTCAGCAATCCAAAATTCCCTGAGTCGGTATTGGCAAAAACCGCTGATGGCCCCAATGATATTGCACTAAATGCCCAGCTTCCAAAAAGTTTTTGTGTCAACGCTTCAAGAACTAACTGCGGCTGACGAACATCACTCTTGGGCATGTAATCTATACGCAAATCAAAAGTGCTTCCGCCTAAAGAAAGTTCTCTCCCTGTGTAACCAACATGCCATTCACTTAGGTAGTTAGCAACATAAAATTTTGATCTAGTTGAACCTAAAATTTGAATAGGATAACGGAATTCCCAGCTAAAGTAAGTATCTTTTAATACCTTGGCGGTAAATCCAAGTGTGTCGTATTTGCTGTATTTACTTAGCTGACTTGGAGTTGGATCATTTGTTACATCCTGTAAACTAAATTCTAAAAAATTACCGAATGGAACAACATAACCCAATTGGATACCAAATGTAGTATATAAATCGTTATGATTATTCTTGGTTTTTAGTTCTGTTAAACCATCAACAGAACTGAATATACCTCCTTTAAATCCTACAATATGAAAATTTGCTTCAACAAAATTAGTTTCCAAAATTCCTGAATAAGGAGTTCCAATACCAACTGAGAAACCAATATCATCTTTAATTGGAAAACCAAATCTTTCTCCGCCATATGCTTGTATAAAAGGATTTATATATTGTAGGCCGGGGCTAATCTGCGTCTTTGAAGGAGGAGAAATTACTTTACTCAATTTCATTTTTTCAATTACCCTGGTAAAAACGCTTCCATAATTTATATCTTCTTCCAGGTCAATTTTAAACGGATATGTAATTATCTTTGCTCGAGTTTCAGGAGTAAAAGCTAAGAATGGATATAAAGCTCCTTTAATTGCTACTGATTGATCATTAGGGTCACGCAAGTCCACAATTATTTCTGCTTTAGGATCCGGCGGATCGATAAACACTTCAGTTTGGATTTTTACAAATAAACTATCGTCAAATGGCTCCATCTGAAAATATTTAATCAATGCCGGATTCTTTTCTGTTTCCTGCGCGGAGATATTTGCAATTAAAATTAAGACAAGAGAAATTATCCAGAATATTCTCTTGTAATAAGTATTATGTAAAAAAAGTGAATGCAATATGCCACCCTATTATTATATAAAATAGTTAATCATTAAAAAATATTTGCTATGCGTCTAATTGTAAATTTGAAAATTTAATTAAAAAGATGTTCCCACTTTTAATCTGAAATTTACAAATATAGATATGAGTCCAAAATTTCCTGTATCCTGTCTTGAAAAAACTGCTGAAGGCCCAATTGCAAATGCACTGAAAGCCCATGTTTCAAATACTTTTTGAACTAATAAATCAACAACGTATTGAGGCTGCCTTACATCACTCTTAGGCATTGCATCAAAACGGAAATCAAAAGTGCTGCCCGCTAAAGATAATTCACGTCCGGTATAACCGATATGCCATTCGCCTAAGTACTTTGCAACATAAACTTTTCCTCTAGTGGATCCGAGAAGGCTAATAGGGTATCTTAATTCCCAATCAAGATATTCCTGATCGATAATTTTAGCGTGATAACCTAAAGTATCATATTTCTGAAATGATTTATATTCGGCATCAGTTGGTGTGGAAAACGGGCCTTGAAATCCAACTTCAAAAAAGTTTCCAAATGGTACTACATAACTAAATTGATACCCGCTAGTTACATATAAATTATTGTGGTTGTTAACATCTTTAATTGTTACAAAGCCGTCTATTCTTGTAAAAGCACCGGCTTTAAATCCAAGTATATGAAAATTAACTTCCATAAAATTTGTTTCTAATGGGCCTGAATACGGAGTACCTAGGCCTAGCGATAATCCAATATCATTTTTTAATGGTAATCCAAATCGCTCACCACCGAAGATTTGCAAGAATGGATTAATAAAATATCTTGTTGAGGAAATTTGAGTTAATGTAGGCGGTGCAAAAACTTTTTTAAGACTAAGTTTATCTACCACGCGAGTAAATACACTTCCATAGTTTACACTTTCTTCTAAATTTATTTTAAAAGGGTATGTGATTATTTTCGCTCTAGTTTCCGGAGTTAAAGCTAAAAAAGGATAAAGTGAACCTTTAATTGAAATTGTCTGGTCATTTGGATCCCTGAGGTCAACAATTATTTCAGCTTTAGGATCCGGAGGATCTATAAAAACTTCATTTTGAATATGAATGAATAAACTGTCCTCAAGAGGTTCCATTTGATAATAAACAATTTTTTCTTCTTCCTCCTGGGCATTGGTTTTTACTGCAATTAGTAGAACTAATAATGTAAAGAGTAGTAGGACTTTATTTTTCATATTAAGAATTTCGCCTTTTAATTATTTAGAAAAGTCTGTAAAATAAAATGAATCACCAACCTGTACACGATCTTTTGATATTTCATCTGTGGCAGTGAAGAAGAAATTCACTTTATATCTTCCGTCCGGTTCTTGTAAATTACCGAATTTATCCAGCCACTCATCAAATTTTGTTTGAGTGGATGCTATTTTGAGGGACACATTATATACAATATTACCATTGCTGTCTTTTGTTGGACCTGTAACTGAGATCGGGCCTGTATTACCAATCTTTAGTTGATCCGGCCTTTCGTCAATTATAGTAACTTTAAATACAGTTATTCTTTGTAAATCCTGAACATAAATGTCCGAATTGTTCATCTTAGTAGTTACTCTTTCAATCTTTATTACTGGAGGTTTATTAGGAACAACTTGAATATGGGCTTCCTGAGTCCCGAACTTAGCAATAATTTCTGTTTGACTAGTTAAATCAAATTTCTTTTCAGAATTAGGAGGAATAACAACCAGTGGTGAATTCATGTTGTTAGGATCGTAAAGTGTAGTTGGCACGTTGCCTGTGTTTCTAGCTATATTCCATGTATTCTGAATAAATATTTCACTTTTTGAAATCGGAAGCTGCAGCTTTGATTGTTCCTTTTCAACCGGTTTAGGTTCTTCTTTTTTTACTTCCGGCGGTATTTCTCTTATTCTTTTAGTAAGGTCTTTCATCTTCATATTCATTGCTGCAATCTTTTCTTTTAACTCCTGGTTTTCTTCGATTGCGCTTTCTTGAATCTTAATATCAAACTTAAGCCCAAGTGCATCTAAAGAATCGATTAAAACCACAAGTGAATCCCGCACACTTTTATCAACAGCTTTGTCCTTTGAAACTACTCTGCTTAAATCAAGGTCGGCGCCTTTTAAAGCTAAAACAGTAATTACGAAGATGTAAAGAACCTGGTAAATTATAAATTTACTATCTCTTTCTTTTTTAATCATAATTCTTTTTTATTTTTTTACTATTGATTCTAATGATTTTAACCCGGCAACAGTTTTTTCATCACTTAAAGATTTTGCGGCGTTTGAAATTGATTGAGTTAATTGATTAAGCTTATCAATTTTTTCCGAACTGATACTTTGGCTTTCGTTTATTTTTTGAAGTATAACATTAACAGCGTTAAAATTCTTCAACAAGCTTTCGCTTAAAGATGAAGTTTGCTGTAAAACATTTTTGTATCGTTCAAGATCCTGAATAGAAATTTCAGGCAATTTATTAATATTTACTTGTTCTTCATCGTGACGTGATTCAGAATAGTATTTCTCCCGTATATCATGAACATGAGTAACAACATTTTGGAATTCAACTCCAAGTAAATCCAATACAGGTTCAAATAACTTTCCTATTGCTAAAACTATTAAAGCTTTTATTTCAAATGGAACTGATAGTCCTAAAAAAACCTCTTCACCAAGCTTAATGCTGATTAAAAGAATAGCTGCGCCTATTAGCGGCAGGGCAGTAGCAAGTCCATCAACTATGCTGGTATATGAATTAATAATTCTATCAATTGTTTCGGAAACCGGTGTTCTGCTTATCTCAACTTTCAATTTATTATATGCAAGAAATGCCATAAAGACGAAAAAGACAAATACTAAAACAGGCAGCCACCAGAAACTATAAGGTGCAATTGTTTCTTGAACCGGCTGCCAGGTTGGGAATAAATATTTCGCAATATCAACAGTTACATTCCCCAATAAAGGAACAGATGAAAGGTCAAGGAAAAATGAAATTATTAGTGCAGCAAAAGAAATTGATAAAGGTTTGAGAATAACGGAGAAATTAATTTTATTAAGTGCAGCGTCTTTATAAAAGTTTACTTTACCTTCAACTCCGTTGGTTCCATTCCCGGCAGACTTAGCACTAATTGTTGGTTCAATTGTACTTTTTGTTTCAATCATTAACGCCTCAAAGATTTCTTGTTAAATAAAGAAAGCAAATTAAAACTTATATACATTAAAATCTGATAACTATGTCACAAATTATGCTAAAATGAAAAGCGTGAATCGCAATTTCTTAACAATTTTTATTCCAGATAAGAAATAACATCATTGTAATTATTAAAACCTAGTAATAATGCACTTTTTGTTACAGAAAATATTTGGATTAGCAGTGTTTTTAAAAGTGTTTAAAAGTGAATAGTTGAAAATACTTAAATATTCCGTAACTTTTACAGTTCACAAAAAAAAAACTGGGCAAAAATTGGGTACCATCAATCCTAAATTATATGAAATTAACTTTCGTGTCTGGATTAAGAAATTAGTAGACAGTCATCAAATTTCAGATTTACATTTTGACTACTTTCGCTCTCTTAGTGAACAAGGTATTAACTTAGTGTGGTTAATGGGTGTTTGGGGGACTTGTTCAAGTGTTATAAATAAATGCTGTTTTGAATCAGGGCTAATAAATAATTACAATCAAGCATTTCCTGAATGGAAAAAAGAAGATGTCATTGGCTCCCCGTTCTCAATTAATCAATATGAAATAAATCCGGATTACGGTACCTTAAAAGATCTAAAGGAATTAAAGGAAAAATTAAATAGTATAGGCCTAAAATTAATTCTTGATTTTGTGCCTAATCATTTTAGCTGTGATAGCATCTTAGTAAAAACTAACCCGGAATTTTTTCTGCAAGCTGATGAAGAAATTTATAAAAATGATTCCCACACTTATTTTAAATCGGAATATCATTCCAACAAAGTTTTTGCTCACGGACGCGACCCGCTTTTCCCTGCATGGACTGATACTGTTCAAATAAATCACTTTAATGAAAATGCAAGAGAATTTTTAACTGGTACATTATTGAAATTGATTCATGTATGTGACGGAGTCCGGTGTGATATGGCTATGCTTCAATTGAGCAATGTTTTCAAGAATACCTGGCTGGGAGTTATAAATAAATTTGATATTCAAAAACCTAAAGAAGAGTTCTGGCATTATGCAATAAAGAAAGTAAAAAATGAAAGAGATGATTTTATTTTTATTGCTGAAGCTTATTGGGACCTTGAGTGGGAATTGCAGAAGTTAGGATTTGACTATACTTATGATAAAAGACTATTGGATAAATTGTCTTATCGTGACTTAGTCGGTGTGAAAAACCATTTGAAAGCAGATATGCGGTATCAATTGAAGTCGGTAAGATTTATTGAAAATCATGATGAGAAGAGAGCGGTTGCAAAATTTGGTAAGCAAGCATCTATTGCTGCAGCTGTTATAATGAGTACAATCCCTGGTATGAAACTTTATTTTGATGGCCAGTTTGAAGGTAAAAAAATTAAGCTGCCTGTCCAGCTTGACAGAGGACCTTTTGAAAAGGAATCAAAAACTGTAAAAGAATTTTATTATAAAATTTTGGAAATCATAAAGGAACAAATTTTTATTGATGGTGAATTTAGTCTTGTTGAATACATTACAAATTTCGCCGGATAATTTTAGCTATGAAAATATATTAGCCTGGCATTGGAAATTAAATAATGAAAACCGGTTGGTAGTAATTAATTTTTCAGATAACGCAGCTCAATGCAGAATTAAATTTGAATTAAATGATACTTCATCAGAAATTATTTTGGAAGATCTATTAAACTCTGTGAAATATTATCGACCTGTTGCAGAAATAATAAATCAAGGACTTTATATTGAATTAAAAAGTTATTGCAGCCATATATTTTCCTTTAAGTCATCTTAGCTTTTCTTGACATTCCCAAAGAATAAATTTTTTGAATTAAGTGCAATTGAAATAATACAATTAATGAACATCATAGCAATCATTCCAGCATTTAACGAAGAACAATCAATTGCAAAAGTTATAAAGGAAATTCCTTCTGATATTGTAAATGAGATTATTGTAATAGACAATAATTCAACAGATAAAACAGCAGAGGCTGCGGCTAATGCAGGCGCAACGGTTTTGCATGAATCTTTTCAGGGCTATGGAGCTTCATGTTTAACTGGAATTGAATATGCTAAAACAAAAAATTGTGACATAATAATTTTTTTAGATGGCGATTACAGCGACTATCCTCAGGAGAGACTTCTTCATTAATTAATCCCATAATTAATTATAATTATGATTTTGTAGTGGGAAGTAGAATTTTAGGTAATAGACAAAAAGGTGCTTTACCATTTCAATCACAAGTTGGAAGTATCGTTGCCGGATTCTTAATTAAATTATTTTGGAAATTTAAATACACAGACCTTGGGCCATTCAGAGCAATTAAATTTGATAAGCTTGTTGAATTAAATATGAAGGATAAATGGTACGGCTGGACAGTTGAAATGCAAATTAAAGCTGCAAAAAAGAATTACAAAATTTTAGAAGTTCCGGTAAGCTATAGAAAAAGAATTGGCAAATCAAAAGTTACAGGTACATTAAAAGGAACCTTTATGGCATCAGTTATTATTTTAAAAACTATTTTCTCCCAATTAAAAGATGATTAAAGCAGAACATAAAAATGCTCATTATAATTTTTACCCGTTACCCGGAACCAGGGAAAGTTAAAACAAGGTTAGCTGATTCAATTGGAGATGAATCTGCATAGTCAAGTTCATAAAATTATAGCTGAAAGAATTTTTAAAGAATGCCTAAAACTTGATGAAGAAAATTTCTCAATATTTGTTTTTTATCCTGAAGAAAATAATACTGAGCAAGTTAGAAATTGGGTTAATAAAAGATTTTCTCTTTTCACTCAAATTGGAAAAACTCTTGGTGAGAAGATGAGCAATGCTTTTAAAAAGATTTTCGAATTGAATTTTGAAAAGGCAATAATAATCGGGACAGACATTCCTGATATTTCAAAATCAATTTTATCAGAAGCATTTTTAGATTTAGAAAAAAATGATGTTGTTATTGGCCCTGCAAATGACGGCGGTTATTATTTACTGGGTATGAATAAATATTTACCTGAAATGTTTGAAAATATTGAATGGAGCATAGGTTCAGTGTATAGACAGACAACTGAAAAAATAAATCAAAATAAGCTAAGATATAAAACCATGGAAATGCTTATAGACATTGATGTTAAAGAAGATTTATTAAATTGGCATGAAAAAAATAAAGTCAATATGTAATGATGAATTAGTGAAATATATTTCGAGGTTAAAAGTTTAATTTCAGTTTATACTATCAGTCAAATTTCATTCATCGTTTTTTCGATTCGATTCCACAACTCATCAATCCAATCTAAATGTTCCGGCTTCATTAAACATGATCTTAAACATGTAACATTATCGCTGTTTATTATTATTTCCTTATCTTGAATTTTTGTAGAAGGGAAATTTAAAATTGACAAATACAGTTTATTCTCTTCAGCTTTATTAAAAAATTTTCTTGAAAGTTCAGAAATTTCTTTCGTAGCTTTTTCCATTAATAATCCATACAACAATATCTAATTCAGGATTTAAAATTAATTTAAATCGTTTATCAGATTTAATTCTTTCAGAAAGTTTTAAAGCAGCATTTCTACATTTAGAAATCTCTTTCGCAAATTCACCGTTTCGTTCTAAAGGCAATAGTTTTTGTGTAGCCCAAAGTCCAACTGCAGCAGCTCCGGGACGTGAGCATTCTAAACTAATTTCTCCTAAATGAATTTCATCAGAACTGTAGTAAGTATATGGAGAATCATGATAATAAAATTTACTTACCGAAGGGTCTTTAAATAAAACGCAGCCGCATCCGTATGGCTGAAGTCCATGTTTGTGCGGATCAATTACAATACTGTCAACCTTTTTTAAGAGATCATATTTTTGTTTTGTTTCTTCATTTCAAATTATCAGCAAGAGTATAATAGCCGCCATAAGCTGTATCAGCATGAATTCTAAAGTTATATTTATTTTGAAGCTGTAAAATTTTATCAAGAGGATCAACACTTCCGGTTCCTGTTGTCCCCATAGTAGCCACAACTGTTCCAACTTCATTATCATTTAGGATTTTTTCTAAATCAGCTAAATCCATTTTCCCATCAAAAGTTGAATTTACTTTTTTGAATTTTAGATTTAACACATCTGAAATTCTTTGATGAGTATAATGAGCCATGTCGGAGGCGACAATTATTTTTTCGGGATGAAGTTTACCTGAAACCCATAAAGCTTCCAGGTTAGCCATTGTCCCGCCGCCTGTTAAATGCCCAAGATGCTTTCCCCATCCAAACATTTTTGAAATTTCAGCAACTGCTTCTTTTTCCATTTGTGAACTCGCTTTTCCGCCATCTAAAGCATGATTATTTGGATTAATCCACATACTTAGCATGTAAGCGGCACGAGCGATCGGGTGAGGTGGTTTTAACATTTGTCCTGCATAAAGCGGATGAAAATAAGGATAGTTATCTTTTAGTTTTTCGGAAGTTTGTTGTAAAACTTCTTCAAATCTTTTATAATCATATTTATCTGAAGCAGGATTATCCGGTAGATTAAATCCACTTTCAAGATTATCTAAAATCTTTTTTAGAATTTCTATGGTCTCTTTTTCAAAAAGCATTTTCTTGTTAATTATTATTTTAAAAATTCATTTCAATTATAATGAATTGGTATGAGAGATTCTTTTTGTCACAAAAAAATTGCATATATATTTTTATATTCGTATTAAAATTCCCAAGTAATTATGTTTGAACAAAAGCCATCGGGTAGAGCAGCACGCTTAAACCCTAAGAATAGATTTGAAAAATTAGCTATTGAAGATTTTCAAGTTGATGAAGTTGATGATTTTTATGAAGAAGATTTCGAGAGAAAAATTCCCACTACTTATTTAAAGGATGAATCCAAAAGTGTTATTTCAAAAAATGACAGCCCAGATGTTGGATTTGATTATTCCTTTAATCCATATCGCGGCTGCGAGCACGGATGTATTTATTGCTATGCTCGTCCAACACATGAATTTTTAGGATTCTCATCCGGGCTTGATTTTGAAACTAAAATAATGGTTAAGCTTGATGCTCCTTTACTGTTAGAGAAAGAATTTCAAAAGAAAAGTTACTTACCGAAGATGATTATGTTTTCAGGTAATACCGATTGTTATCAGCCTTTGGAAAGAAAATTAAAAATCACACGTGAAGCGTTAAAAGTTTGTAATAGATATAAAAATCCGGCAGCCGTTATAACCAAAAACAAATTAGTCCAAAGAGATGTGGACATTTTGAAAGAAATGGCAAAAGACAAATTAGTATCGGTTACAATATCTGTCACAAGTCTTAATCCAAAACTATGCAGACAGATGGAACCTAGAACAGCTTCCCCAATAAAAAGACTGGAGACAATTGAATTGATGGCAAAGAATAATATTCCCACAGGAGTAAATGTTGCTCCAATTATTCCTGGATTGAATGATGAAGAAATCCCAAATATATTAAAAGCAGCTTCGGAAAGAGGTGCACTTTATGCCGGACATATAATGTTACGTTTACCATACCAGGTAAAGGATTTGTTCATCGATTGGGTTCAAAGAGAATTCCCGGACAGGGCAAAAAAAATTATAAATAAAATTAAAGAAATGAGAGATGGCAAGCTTAATTCATCTGAATTTGGTGAAAGATTTTCAGCTAAGGGAGAACAGGCAGAAGCTATTCATAATTTATTTTATTTAAGCTGTGATAAGTATGGATTAAACAAAGAAAGGATTGCTATTGACGCAAAAAGCTTTATCAATTCATACAATAATCAACTTGATTTTTTTAGTTGAGAATAGTTTAGAATTATAAATCATTATTTATTAACTTTAACGCTCAAATAATTTTATTAAAGAAACCCTAATACAAATATGGCACAAAAAAATAACAAACCACGGGAAAGACAAATAGGCAAAACAAAAGTTGAAAAAAAACCTTTAATTGATCCAAAATATAAAAATACAATTTGGACAATAGTTATTCTTGTCATTTTATTAATCTTCTTCATTATCAATAATACCAGAGATGTTCCTGCTGCCGGGCCTTATCCTCCGTACTACAAGCAATCGGAAAAAAGTAAAGTGGATACAGCTATAAGTCCAAATCTTCAAATCGAAAAAAGAAAATAATTTTTAACAAAGGATATATTGTGAATAAGATAAAATTTTTGATTTCAATTTCATTAATAATTACATTTTTATTTTTATCATTTAACTGTTCAAAAAATTCAAAAGCGGAAGAGAATAAATCTGTAGATAATAATTCTAAAGTTCAGGCTGTGCAAACAAAAGATGAAAAAGCAGCCCCGGAATTTTCATTAGAAAGCACTGATGGTAAAACTGTAAGCTTAAAAGATTATAAAGGTAAAATAATCATACTTGATTTCTGGGCTACCTGGTGTGGGCCTTGCAGGCGAGGGATTCCGGATTTAATTTCTCTTCAAGATAAATATAAAAATGATATAAGAGTTTTGGGAATTTCATTGGATTCAGATACAAAAAGTGACGTTATTCCTTTTGCAGAAAAATTTAATATTAATTATCCCGTGCTTTATGGCAATCAACAGGTAACGCAAGATTACGGCGGCATAGAAGCAATACCAACCACTATCGTTATTAATCAGAATGGAGAAATTGTTGCTAAGTATGTTGGATTAGTTGATAAAGAAACTTTTGCAAAACATATTGAGGAGTTGTTATCTAAATCTTAACAAATTAAATGTTTTGAATATATTTCCAAATCTTTGTCTGAACATAGCTGCTTATATTTATTAATATTATTTAACTATCTAAGCAAAATCATCTTTTTTGTTGTTATAAAACTACCCGCTATTAACCTATAAAAATAGACTCCACTTGTGATGTTTGCTGCGTTGAAAGTTACTTGATATTTTCCAGCGGTTTTTTCTTCATTAACAAGTGTTGCAACTTCTCTTCCAAGTATGTCATATACCTTTAGTTGTACGAACTTCATTAATGAAGTTCCTAC
>CAVZSD010000035.1:0-11813 GCA_963777615.1 uncultured Bacteroidota bacterium
TCTCAAATGCAAAATATAAATTCGGAAGTGTAACAGATTTGAATAATCAATTTTTATGGCAAAAAAAAATAAGCAGTAATTATTATTCAGAGCTAATTGATATTAGTGACAAGCTCATTTTTGAATATCAAAAGAACAAAGAGTTTATTTCCACAATATTAAATACTCATATACCTCAATCAGTCCCTTTAATTAAAAAAGAAATTATTGCAAATAGTATTAGTGTTAAAGAGAGATATGTTGTTTTTAGCCTGGGAGGGAGAAAAAATTATAAGATTTGGGATGTTACAAATTTTATTACTGTTGCAAAACATATTAAAGAAAAATATAATTTAAAATTCGTTTTGGTTGGCGCCTTTGCAGATATAAAAAATTCTAAAGTGTTTGAAAATAATTTTAATGAAGAGAGAGTGATAGATTATACAGCTAAAACTAATCTCATTGAGGTTATGAAAATACTAAGTAAAGCAGAATTAATATTAACAAACGATTCTGGACTTGCTCATATTGCCGCGGCATTATCTACAAAAGTTATTGTGATTGCAAATGGAACTCATTATGGAAGATTTTTCCCATATCCTGATGAGAGTAAAAACGTAAAAACAATATATCCATTATACATAGAAAATAATTCTAAAAGTTTTAATGAACTTGCCAGTGAATTTAAAATAAGAAGTATGTATGACATTAATTCAATTTCTACAGAAAGAGTTATTAAAGAAGTAGAAAGTTTCCTTGGTTAAAATTTGCAATAATTGTGGTTAAATTAAATTATTAAGTTGGTTATATTTTATCGATTAATTAAAACATCAATTAAAAATTATTTATAATATGAATATAGAAGAAAAATTTCTGAAAGATATTAAATGTTGCGTTTGTAACAATTCCGATTCTGTCAGCTTTTCCCTTAAATATAAAAAGAAAGATTTTATTGTTGTCGAATGTAAGAAATGCTCCTTTCTTTTTGTCCCACAATATTTCAGTAAAAAAATTACTTATGATGATTATAAAAATGAAGATGTATTAAAGCAGGTTAAAACAGGCAATAATTGGGTTAAAATGCAAAGGCATTTATTAAGATTTAAATTTATAAAAAAATATCAACCGGATGGAAAGCTATTTGATTTAGGGGCTGGATGGGGACACTTCCTTCACGCTGGAAAACAATTAGGTTATGATGTTCATGGTATTGAAGTTGCTTCTATGCCATACAAGTATGCAAAGGAGGAGTTAAAACTTCCTGTAGAACATGTTAACTTTTTTGATATGGGAATTTCTAATAACCAATATGATTTAATTACGATGTGGGATGTTTTAGAGCATATTCCTGACGCTGATGAAGTGATAAAAAGATGTAATAAAATGTTAAATGAAGGAGGGTATGTTATTATACAAGTTCCTCAAATCGATAGTGTATTTGCTAAAATCCTAAAAGAAAATTGGAACATGATAGGTACCGGGCATGTTAACTATTTTTCAAAAAAGACAATTAGGAAGTTATTTAGCAATTACGGATTTGAAGTAAAAAAAATAAAATCTTCTTTTGAACTTAAATTATTTTTAATGTATGTGCTTGGTAAAAAGAAGACATCCGAAGCAGACAAACAAGAATATTTTAATAAGACTACAGAAAAACCTAAATGGATGTTAAACTTAATGATTATTGCACACAACATAATTTATAATTCTTTGTCATTCCTTGGCATTGGTGATGAAATGATGGTAGTTGCAAAAAAAATTAAATCTCAATAATTGTAACTTATATTGTGCAGAACCTACAAAATTTTCTGAAGCATAATTTTTTTTAAGTGATAACCGATATTATTGATTTGGTAAAAGATTTATCAAATTAAATCTAAATTATGATTAAAAACTCATCACTTGTATTACCTATATGTAAAGGCAATTTACATTTTCCCAAAATTATCATTTACCTGATTGATAATTAAAATTTATTTATTTACATTCTTAACACATTAATTTCAAATAATTATTGAGGGGATCACTCAATGAAAAAATCTATTATTTTAACTTTTATTTTTACGCTTTTATTAGCCGTCGGATGCTCTAAGGATAGTTTAATATCTTCAACGTCCGATGATACTAAAGGCAGCGTCTTGTTAAATATTGATAAAGCAAATGCACCATCTGATGTAGTAGCTTTGATTGCCAATCTAACAAGAGAAAATTATAAAACACTAACCGGGTATTTAAACTTACTATCGGATTCATCAGCAGATATATCGTTTCAATCTATATCTGCAGGTACTTGGCATTTAAAAATTGATGCATATAATAAAGATAGCATTATAATTTATTCAGGTGAAAGTAATGTGGAAATTCAAGGAAATGTTTTAACGCAAGTAAGCTTGACATTGATTCCTACTACAAATGGAACAGGAAACGTTCACATTAGTGTTACTTGGGGAAGCAATGAAAATTCAGGATGGGTAGACTATAATTTGAATCCAATTTTTTCTCCATTTCAAAACCCAAACAAGCCAAATAGTGTATTACATCCAAAAGTATTTTATGAAGATGGCAGATATAAAATGTGGTATACTAATTTGTATAATTCTGCTGTAACAGATATTTGGTATACTGAATCAACAGATGGTATTAACTGGACCAATCAGGATACTGTACCAGCACTTAGTTATGGTATGTATGGTGACTGGTATTATATGCACATTCAATGTGGGGCAGTTATTAAGGATGCAAACGAATATAAAATGTATTTCTTTGGTTTTACTGACCAGTATGGTTACTGGAATATTGGGCTATCTACTTCATCAGATGGGAAAAATTGGGAAAAATACCCTAGTCCAATTCTTTATGCAGGAAGTCAAAATCAGATTTGGCCTACTGATGTTATTAAAATTGATAACAAATATTATCTATATTATAGCTCAAGAATTTATCCTTACTATGATATTAGATTGGCGATATCTGAAGATGGTATAAATTTTGTCCAATATCAGGGGAACCCTATATTAATTGCTAATAAAAATTGGGAATCAACTGGTGTCGCAAATGCCTCAATAATGTATGATAATAATCAGTATAAAATGGTTTATATGAATTCTTTAGGAAATGCTTTTGGTATTGCTGTTTCAAATAATGGAATAAATTGGGAAAAAAAATCAGATAATCCATTTTTTAAGTTGAGTGAGGTATCAAACAAACAGTGCCAAAAGATTCTTTATCCTTTCTGGAGAAAATATAATGGTAAATATAGAGTTTATTATACCGGATTATTCAACGGAGATACTGAAGCGATTGGAATGATTTATAAAAAATAAAGTTATTATTTCTAATCACATGTTTTAATATATTTTTAAATTTAAGACTAAATAAAAAATTTTATAAAAGGGAGGTTTCTTTTGAAAAAGTTAATACTTTCATCGATGTTCTTGTTGCTGCTGTTAACTAGTGGTTGTTCAAAAGACACCATGGTTTCGTCAACATCTAATTCCAATATAGGTAGTATTTCTTTAAACATTGACAAGCAAAATGCTCCGTCAGATGTTGTTGCAGTTATTGCCTATTTAACTAGAGAAAATGATGAGACATTAACTGGTTATCTTAATTTATTATCAGATTCAACTGCTGATATTTCATTTCAAAACGTAACTGCCGGGACATGGCATTTGAAAATTGATGCTATAAATAAGGATAGTGTTGTAATATATTCTGGAGAAAGTGAAATAAAAGTTCAGGAGAATGTATTGACTCAAGTTAAATTAACATTGGAGCCAACTGGGAATGGTACAGGGGATGTATACATCCACGTTACCTGGGGAAGTTATTATTCTTGGTTAGATTATTTTTATAATCCAATTTTTACGACTCAAGAAAATCCTAGTTATCCCAATATTGTTAGCACGTCAAAAATTCTCTATGATAATGGAATGTATAAAATGTGGTATCTCTGTACCTATAACTCAGGAAAAGGGAACGTGTGGTATGCTGAATCAAAAGATGGTTTGAAGTGGGAAAATAAATATGATAAACCAATTTTTGTGAATGCACCCTCTGGTTCTTGGGATGGATATACAGTTAGCCCGGGAACAATCCTTAAAGAGAGTACAAATAATTATAAAATGTATTATAATGGATGGAATGATCAATATGGCCAATGGCAAGTTGGTTTAGCTATATCTTCAGATGGAATTCATTGGGAGAGATACTCTGAACCAGTTTTAAAAGCCGATAGGATAAATGAATTTAAAGTTGGCGCCACATCTGTTTTAAAAGTTGGCGATATTTATTACATGTATTATGGATCTAGTTCAATTGATAATTATGATTACATGAGAATAAATTTAGCGACATCGTCTGACGGGAAAAATTGGGAAAAATATTCGGGTAATCCAATCATAGGCCCCACTGAATCTTGGGAAGGAATAGGTGTAACATTTCCAGCAGTAATCTTCGATAATAATCGCTTTATTATGATTTATAGTTCTGTTGACAGAACAAAATTTGGTATTGCATACTCAAACGACGGAAAATCATGGGTAAAGAATTCTAATTATACTTTAAGCAATCATATGACAAATACAAAATGGATTCAAATAAACTACCCATTTCTAATGAAAGTTGATGATGAGTATAGATTGTATTATACAGCAACAACAATAAATGGAATTGTTCAAATTTGCTTTGCTAAAGCTTTTAGTTTATAAACGTTAGAAGTTTTTAAATATCATAATTAAATGAAAGATATAAATTCAATATTAATGGCGAAAGATTTGTAAATAACTGGACATCACGCCCAATTTATACCTACTTGTTAAAAACTAATAATAAATATCGTGTTTATTATAACAGTTCCGTTTCTTATGAGCAATCACAAGCAATTAGATTTTTAACTTTTAACAAATTCTAAAAACATAAACATATCTTATCGAATGTAAATTCAATTATTAAAGAGTTAAGATTTTATTTAATCTTAGCTCTTTAAAATTTCACTTAGTTCTTTTGCAATATTTCTCCTATCAAATCTTTTTATATAATTTAAGTCTGTTTGAAAATTATTTCCCTCTAAAAAAAACTCATGTGCATCTTCAGAATAATTAAAAATCATTCCTGCATTTGAGTCTTTCAAAATTTTCTCAACTTCTTTATTATCATTTCCAAATGCAATAATGGGGTTTCCAGTTCTTAGATATTCAAATAATTTTCCCGGTACATGTCTTGGTTCAGTTGCGCAGACTAATAAATATGAAGCTTTTAATAATTCATCTACCATTTGATCGTACGGAAGAAATCCTAAATAGCTTGTATACTTTTCTAAACCCGCTTCATGAATTGATTGTTTTATTTTTGGACTTACTGTTCCAATAAATTTTAATTTAAGTCTATTTCCTTTTTTTATTTCCGTATTTATCTGTTTCCAAAAATTTTTTGGATTTTGATAATCAAAAATATTTCCTGCATGTAGTATAGTTTTCTCATCATGAGTTATAGTCTCTTCTTTGTGCATAAATTTTTCTTCATTATATCCCCAATAAAGAACATGCGATTTATTTTCAATGTCAGGATATTTTTTCAGTAATCTACTTTCATAGTATTTGTAATAAAAATAATCTTGGAAGCATTTTTTAAAACTTTTTTTTCCAAATAATTGTCGATTTTTAAAGTGGGTTTACTTCTTTTAAAATCTTTGTAATAAATTATATTTGTCCATGGATCGATAAATACAGGAATATGTGGAATTTTAAATTTTCTACTTAACCTTTTTCCAATTAAATGAGCAGAGTGGGGTGGCCCAATTGTTACAATCGCATCATGTTTATTTTCATTTATAAATTTCTTGCCAGCTTTTACAGCTGAAAAATACCATCCGATCCTTGCATCAGGAATAAATAAATTCATTCTTATCCAAATGGACAAACGATGTTTGAAACTTTTATTTGTCAATGAAATAGTTTCTGATGCAATTAATGGTTCATCTTTTTTCTTGCCTAAAAATTTTCTATAAATATTAAATGGTTCCCATGCATTTGATTTCATGACTATTTAGATTCGGATCAATTTCCTTTAAAAGGCTTTCATCAGGGTGAGAAAAATTATCTTCTTTTACTGTAAGTACAGATGGTTCACAATCAAATTCAGGTAAATATTTTATCATAGATAAAGGCCAATGAACAGATGCTTTACCGGAAGGAGGCCAAAAATATGTTATAAATAAAACTTTTTTCATTCTTGTTTATTTTAATGAAATTAAATCTAGTTATGTTCCGGTAAAATATTATTCATGAAATTATTTGATTAAAATTAATTAGTGTTATTATTAATATAAGCTATATTATTCCGATAATTAAAATAATTAAATGGTAATAGAAAACCATTAGGGTTTAATCTTAAGCTTTAAAGATTAACAATATAATCATCACTTGAATTGAAATTTGTATTAAGCTTGTTTATAATAAATGAATTAACATTTCCCTTGAAATTTTATATTTTTGTAACAGTTATAGTGACATTTTTATACAAAGAGAATAATTGTGGAATTACAATTGAAAAATATAGATAAATTTATTGTAGTTGGCGACCGGGTTTTAATCAGGCCTGAAGAACAAACTAATAAAACAGATACCGGCTTATTTTTACCGCCAGGAGTTGTAGAGAAAGAAAAAATTCAGAGCGGCTATGTAATTAAAGTGGGCCGGGTTATGCGACTGCTGCAAATATTGAAGACGAACCATGGAAAGAATCAAAAGAACCAGTTAAGTATATTCCATTGCAGGCTAAAGTAGGGGACTTGGCAATTTTTTTAAGGAAGGAAGCTTTTGAAATTGAATTTGAAAAGGAGAAGTTTTTAATCGTTCCGCATTCCGCTATTCTTTTGTTTATCAGGAACGATGATATTTCTTTTTAGATGATTAAAAAATGATATATTAAAACAAAGAAAAAATCTTACCTAATAAATATCCGAAGTTTACTCTTTTCTTACCTATATAAATTGGTTCTTCATCAAGATTAAAAGTATCGGGAGATGGGTTTTGAATTGTATCATCAAATACTTTAACTTCATCATAAGCAGCATTAAGATAATTTTTTAAAGTGTTCACATTATCCGTTCTGTTTACTGGTAAACAGAAATCAAGACATTCATTGTAAAGTTCTTCTTTTGAAATTGGGGTATATGTCTGCATATAATTAACCTTCCTAAATTATAGTTTAATATAATTTAACTTACTATCAATGTTATCTTAATATTGGCAGAACTAAGAACGAACTATCTTTCAAAGAGTAAATGTGGTTAGTAGAATTAAAATTGGAAAAATAGAAGAACAAATAATATTTTTTTCCGTTTTTCCTTAGTTTTTAGAATCTTATCATCTTCATACTGATATCCAAGCCAATCCCCCTTTTCAATTGACCATTCTTCGTTATTTCTATCTATATATTGCAAATTTTTCATCTATTTAATTTTAATGAATTATATCTTAAAAATATAATTCTACTAAACTTGTCTTAATTTATAACCTAAATTCGCTTGCTGGTTTTGATTTAACAATTTGAGTTTGTGGAAATTTCATTTTCAGGTAAAACTTCCATAATGAAAACCTTCACTATCTTCCCAGCCCTTTGGTGAAGATTTCAAAAAGAATAAACTTACAGCACCAACTAAAATTCCGAATAAAACATAAAGAAGAATAAATGACATTTCTGACTCCTATTATAAACTTTATGTTAATATTTGCAACTAATATGCCGATTCGAATATGGTAATTGAAGTTTAGATTTTACAATAAATTAGAAGGAAATATTTTATACAAAAAATGGCGGCGACAATAATGACGTCAATTATGACGTAGATGACATTATTTGTTCTTAAAAGTGAGATTCTGTTTCGTATTTGTTGCAACCTTCTTTGCAATGTTCTTTCGCTAACTCCTAATATAATAGCAGCTTTTTGAACATTCCCATTAGTATAATTCATTACTTTTTTAATGTGAACTTTTACAGCTTCATCAATTGTTAAAAGATTCGTATCAATAGTTTCTAAATCAGTTGATATATTTTCATCATCATTTATTCTTAGATTATTTGAATCAAAATTAATTTTTTCAATAAGCTTATAATCTTCGCTTTTTGCAACTGAATTTAATATTAGATTTTCAAGTTCTCTAACATTTCCGGGGAAAGAATATTTTTTTAAGGATTGAAGTATTAGTTCAGAAAATCCAGGAATATTTTTATTATAAGTTTTATTACCTATTTCTAAAAAATGATTTGCTAAAAGCATCGCATCATCACCACGTTTTCTAAGAGGAGGCAATTTAATAAATCCTCTATTCAATCTATAATAAAGATCAGCTCTGAATTTTTTATTATTGACATCTTCCGCTAAATCTCTATTGGTTGCGGCAATAATTCGTATATCTAATTTGATCGGTTTTGGATTTCCAATTCTATAAATCTCACTATATTGAATTGCTCTTAATAATTTACCTTGAAATTCAAAAGGCAATTCACCAATTTCATCTAAGAAAATAGTTCCGCCATTTGCTTCTTCAAAATATCCGATTTTTTCATTCATTGCCCCTGTAAATGATCCTTTTTTGTGTCCGAATAATTCACTTTCAAAAAGAGAAGAAGAAATTGAAGCTAAATTTACAACGACAAATTGTTTGTCTTTTCTTGGCGAAAGTTGATGAATTTTATTTGCAATTAAATCTTTTCCGGTCCCAGTTTCACCCATAATTAAAACTGTTTCATTTGTTGGGGCAAAAATTTCAACAAGCTCAAAAACTTTAGACATAACAGGGGAGTTTGTTATAATATCTCAAAAATAACTTCATTCTTTTCAGGCCTTGATGTTGAAGAACGAAGAGAATCTCTTTCAAGTTGCAATAATCTTTGTTCGAGCGCTCTTTTAATAGTTAAAAATAGTTTATCAGTATCAGGCGGCTTTGTAATATAATAGTAAGCTCCTAGCTTAATTGCTTTTAACGCCGTGTCTACGTCATCCATTCCAGTGATCATAATAACAGGAATTTTAGGAAATGACTGTGCTACTTCTTCAAGTAATTCTAGTCCGTCCATTTCCGGCATGTTTACATCACAAAGTATTAAGTCAATATCTTTTTCTTTTAAGATCGAAAGAACATTCTTTGATTTATTTTCTGTTATTACTTCATCATATCCTTCCTCATGTAATAGCTCTTTAAGAATAATTAAATAATTTTCTTCATCATCAACGATTAAGATTGATGTTTTTTTCATAATAATATCTCCAAATACAGAATAATTCAGAAGTTTAAATAAATTTAAAATAAACTTAATAAACTCAACTAATATATAAAAAATGGTTACGCAAATTTATTCTTATTTTAGTATTTTAAAAACAATCAATAAAAATTAAAAACTTAAATCTAAGGAATCGTTATGGCTGCAAATATTGATATGATAAAAAAGAATTATTCACAATTTAGTGAAAAGCTGAGGGACATTAGAAAAGTTTTGAATAGGCCTCTAACTTATACTGAAAAAGTTTTGTACACGCATTTGTGGGAGCCTGCTAAAAGTGAGTTAAAAAAGGGGAAAGATTATTCTGAATTAGCCCCAGACCGTGTTGCAATGCAGGATGCTACGGCTCAAATGGCTTTACTTCAATTTATGTCTGCAAATAAAAAAGAAACTGCCGTTCCAGCCACAGTTCATTGCGACCATTTAATTCAAGCTCAGGTTGGAGCTAAAGATGATCTTCTTAGAGCTACTGAAGAAAATAGAGAAGTGTATGATTTTTTGGAAAGTATTTCCCGCAAATATGGGATTGGCTTCTGGAAACCTGGAGCAGGGATTATTCATCAAGTTGTTTTAGAAAATTATGCATTCCCTGGGGGAATGATGATTGGAACAGATTCTCATACTCCTAATGCTGGTGGTTTGGGAATGATTGCAATAGGTGTTGGCGGCGCAGATGCTGTGGATGTTATGGCTGGAATGCCGTGGGAATTAAAATGGCCGAAATTAATTGGGATTAAATTAACAGGTAAAATGTCAGGCTGGACTTCAGCAAAAGATATTATTCTAAAACTCGCAGGAATATTAACTGTAAAAGGTGGAACTGGTGCAATAGTAGAATATTTTGGAGAAGGGACTACTTCGATTTCTTGTACAGGTAAAGGAACAATTTGTAATATGGGTGCTGAGATAGGAGCCACAACTTCAATTTTTCCATTTGATGAAAAAATGTCTGCATATTTAAGAATTACAAATCGTGCTGATGTAGCTGCGTTAGCTGAAGGTTTAGCAGATGAGCTAACTGCAGATAAAGAAATATTTGAAAGCCCTGAAAAATATTTTGACCAGGTGATTGAAATAAATTTGAGTGAATTGGAACCTCATTTAAATGGCCCATTTAGCCCTGATAAAGCAATACCAATTTCAAAAATGAAAGAAGCAGTTAAAGAATTAAATTTTCCAGATAACATTAGAGTTGCGTTGATTGGAAGCTGCACAAATTCTTCCTATGAAGATATTGATCGTTCAACAAACATTGCCAAACAGGCCTTAGCAAAAGGATTAAAAGCAAAATCTCAATTCACAATAACTCCGGGTTCAGAACAGGTACGTGCAACAATTGAACGTGATGGGCAATTAAAAACTTTAAGCGATTTTGGCGGATTAGTTTTAGCAAACGCCTGCGGGCCTTGCATAGGTATGTGGAAAAGAGTCGATATTAAAACCGGCGAAAAAAATACGATTGTAACTTCATTTAATAGAAATTTTGCTAAGAGAAATGATGGTAATCCGGAGACATTAGCATTTGTAGCAAGCCCTGAGCTTACGACCGCTTTAGCTATTGCCGGTAAATTATCATTCAATCCTTTAACGGATGAATTGGAAAATGAAAAAGGTGAGAAGGTTAAATTAGAGCCTCCCACTGGTGAAGAATTGCCTCCATTAGGTTTTGACAGGGGAGAGGAAGGATTTATTGCTCCAGCTAAAGATGGATCTAAAGTAGAAGTTGTTGTTAAGCCTGACAGCGAAAGACTGCAATTATTAACGCCTTTTAAGAAATGGGATGGAAAAGATTTGGTTGATCTTCCGGTTCTTCTTAAAGCAAAAGGAAAATGTACAACAGATCATATTTCAATGGCCGGCCCATGGTTAAGATTTAGAGGACACCTTGATAATATTTCCAACAATATGTTTATCGGCGCAATTAACAATTACACTAATGATGCAGGAAAAGTAAAAAACATTTTCACAGGTGAATATAAATCTGTACCTGAAGTTGCGCGGGCTTATAAAAAACACGGACACGATTGGGTTGTGATTGGGGATGAAAATTATGGGGAAGGTTCAAGCCGTGAACATGCTGCTATGGAGCCAAGATTCCTGGGTGGTAGAGCCATCATTGTAAAAAGTTTTGCAAGAATTCATGAAACAAATCTTAAGAAGCAAGGAATGCTTCCGTTAACATTTGCAAATCCAAATGACTATGATAAAATTAAAGAAGATGATAAAATTGATTTGCAAGTTTCTTCTATTGCACCTGATAAACAAGTTAAAATGATTGTAAAACATAAAGATAGTTCAAAAGATGAAATTATGTTAAATCATACTTTTAACTCTGCTCAAATTGAATGGTTCAAGGCAGGTAGCGCGTTAAATTTAATTGCCGCACAAAATAAATAGGAAATAATTTTTTATAATTCTAAAATTAAAAGGCTGACATAATTTTTTATGACAGCCTTTTTTATTTAATAGATGAAATGCAAACTAAGCAATTTTCATTTCAACATTTTCAGAATGAATTAATTTTTTATAAGTTCAACTATTATCGAATT
>CAVZSD010000036.1:0-42860 GCA_963777615.1 uncultured Bacteroidota bacterium
ACTATTGGTGTGATAAATAAAAAGAAGATGTATTTTGATGGAGTGTTTACTAAAATTTAGTTTGTTAGTCTTAATTCAAATGGGTAATTAATTATCATCTCATTAAAATCATTTTTTTCGTTTGAATAAAATTACCGCATTTTATTTGATAAAAATAAATCCCACTTGGGAGATTTGCTGCATTAAATTCCACACTATAATTTCCTATAGATTTCTCTTTATTAACAAGTGTTGATACTTCTCTTCCCAAAACGTCGTAAATCTTAATAGAAACATTTATTGGAACTGCTACTGAATAATTTATTTTAGTTGCTGGGTTAAATGGATTGGGAAAATTTTGACTAATAAAAAAAGTTATTATGTTTTGCTTGTCGTCAGTATATGAAGTCGGAATGTATTCGGCACTATAATATCCAGAGTCTGGTGAATAAGAATATTCAGGGAAAAACGCTTTATCTTTTGCTCCAATCCTATAAAGAAATTTATATCCATTTTTTAATAATGAAGTATCGATTGGTATATTGAAAGAATATGAAAAAGTTGCAGGTGTTCTAACAGCATAATATTCCTCTAAAGACGTATTGACAAAATCTTTCTGATAAAACAATTCAAAAAAAACAGAGTCAACATAGATTATACCATCAGATATTGTCCCAAGAAATGTTTGTAATCTATTATAGTGATGGTCAACTTGAGCTGAAAACACTTTATTTACACTATCACCAATAATTGAAAATGGTTGAAATTCAATTTCTGGTTTATAGCCATATGTATAATATGTATAGTTATTTAAGCTATCATATAAAATAGCGTTAATAAGAAATGAGACTTCATCAAATTTAGGCCCTGGGCCTTGGTGGCCACTTCCTCTTCCCACAATTCCCAAACCTTCAGCAAATTTTTCTGAGTAGTAATCATAACTATATCTTGTTCTCCAACCAATTGTATATCGACTTTGTCCAAAATAAAAATATGTCGTTGTATCTTTTGGAATAACAACAGTTCTATAATAATGAGAGATTGGTGTCATTTGATTAAAAACACTATCACGTGTAAAATCAAAGTCACAGTATATATATTCAGAATCATCATATTTCAAAAAAGCTTTATTCGAATCTATATCATATCTGAATAAATCAGTAGTTAAGTCGGAAAATTTATAATATTTAAATCCATTAATTAAGGTATCTTGAATTATATAAATAGAGTCAAGCTGTAACTTGTCCCTCCATATATGAAGAGTAGTCAAAGTATTGATAAGCGTTTCCTTTATGCAATGGCCACATATTATCTTTTGAATTTAATTCTTTGAAAGTGCTTTGAGCGAGAGTTAAATAGAAAGATGTGCTAAGAATTAAAAAAGCAAATAAAGTTTTCATTCTTTCCCCAATAATTAATACTTAATTAATATAATTCAAAGTTAATCAATTTAAAATTATTTCATAATTACTCCCTCTAAACAATGAAGCTATATTTATTCACTTTTGTATAGTGTTCTATACAGTTCTATATAGATTTAGCATTAATATTCCAAATTTCCTTCATTTTTCCCCTGGCACTCATTTTGGCTCATATATCCCGAAAAACGTTGGAGTTCAAAATGAAAAAAATAATATTAACAATAACAGCTTTAATTTTAGTAATCAGCTTTTCAGCTTGTCACATAAACGACCCGTATTATGACCATTATGTTGATACTACACCACCTGCACCTCCGAGCGGAGTTTATGTTTTGAATGGAGACAATGTAGTTGATATATCCTGGAATTCAAATTACGAAGAAGATGTTGCCGGATATAATGTTTATTATGCATACTCTTATAACGGTAAATATACTTTGATTGGTTCAACCTCAAGCAATTATTTTACTGATGATGGTGCAAATAACGGGACAACTTATTATTATGCAGTTACTGCTTATGACTATAATGGAAATGAAAGTGAATTAAGTCCGGATGTTGCTTACGCAACTCCACGCCCAGAAGGATACAATCAAACAATTTTTGATTACCTGAATTTTCCAGATAACGCTGGATATTCATTCACAACTTACAGCACTGTTGCGTATGATGACCAGTCAACAGATTTCTTCTTTGAAAATTATAACGGCACTTTTTACCTGGATGTTTATAAGGATTCAGATATTCAAGATATGGGAGTTACAAATGACATTTATGATATTCCTTATGCTCCAACTGATGGCTGGTCATCCACAAAAGATGCAACTGCAAAAATCGGACATACTTATGTAATCTGGACCTGGGATAACCACTATGCAAAAATCAGAGTTACTAATATTACACCAGAAAGAATTGAATTTGATTGGACATTCCAGTTAGTTCAGGGCAACAAAGAATTGAAACCGATTAAAAAATCAGGAACAAGAATTCTGCAAAAGGTTGATAGAGTAAGAGAGTAGTAATTAAGTCTTACAAAAATTATAATTAGTAGAAAAAATTGCGAACCCAATCAGGCGGCTGCCGGATTGGGTTCGCTGTGCTTATGATAAATAGATTAAATTAGTTAATAACGAATAATGAAATATAGACTTACACTTTTTAATTATTTAAATTTAGCTAACAAAAGATGATAAAAATTAAAAAAAATATTTTGAGTGCATGTTTGATTGTAGGACTATTTAGTATTCAATTGTTTGGTCAACAACAGCAGAATTATTTAAATAGAACCTACATTAAAAATCAAGCCTCGGCTGTGCAAAATGTTTTTACTCAAATTGAAAGTGCAATTTCAAGCGGAAATGTTTCAATGCTTTCAAAATTTTTTAGTCCTCATACTTATTTCAGCCTTTCAAATGGAGCGAGCGGTTACTTTAGCTCAAACCAGGCATACTATATTTTAGAAGATTACTTTAAAATTTACCAGGTTATTTCATTTAAATTTAACGACATTCAAGCGGCTGAAGATAAACCATACGGCATTGGCGTTTATAATTTTGAGTTCAAAGGGAAGAGAGATAATTCAAAAGTATATATATCTTTGAAGAACAAAAACAACGATTGGAAAATTACTCAAATCACTATTAATTAATGTTTAAGGACATTCTCCATAAATTGAAAGGCGATAGAAAATATTTTACTATCGTCTTTTTTATTTTATTGCTTATTTTTCTTTCCGGCATCATTACTCCTTATTAATCCAGCAGGAAAGAAATAATTGGGAAAAGTATTTATCAAAAAAAATCTCATCCATTGAATCATCTGTCAATTCGAATTATAAGAATAAAGAGAAAGAAGTATTAAACACAGCAAATGATTTAAAAGAGAAACTATCTCATACCTTAATGCCTGGCGTAAATTCATACGGCGAATTAATCACTTTGTTAAATGAAAATAGTTACCAATATTATTCAATTGAAGTTTTCGCTCCAAATGGAAAACTTATTGGATGGAATGACCAGATTGCAATTCCTCAAGATGATATATTTCCGCTGGAGCGGCCAATCGGAGAAACATATTTTTATAGAAATAAGTTAATTACTTATTTAACTGTTGTTGATACTTTGCTCATTGAGAACGACCAGTTTTTTTATGCAGTCAGCCTTCCCATTGAAAAACATTTCGAGCTACAGAACCCCTACTTCAATGAGCTTAGTTTTACTAAAGAGTTATCAGAAAATTTTTTAACACAATTCCAGATTAGCTATAATCCCTTTACTTCTAAATCAAAAGACGGCAGAGTTTATTCTTTTGAAATCCTGAATAACAGAAACAATAAAATTGGAATGGTAAATTTTTTTAAGCCTTCTCTTGAAGTTTCAATAGGGGACTTGAGGGATAATACCAACACCATACAATCTATAATGGTGATAATAGCGTTTATTTTTTTAGGATTAGGATTAAGGTTTGAATATAAAAAATTAAAAAGCGGGTTGCTTAAACTGATTTTTATAGTTGTTTATTTTTCTTTGTTTAGAGTAGTTTTATTTTTTGTAGAATTCCCTTCAAACATAATTGGCGGGAGCTTGTCAGACCCGGCATACTTTTCATCTGCATTTGGTGGAGGGATAGTAAAATCACCGATAGAATTTTTTATTACAGCATTATTTTTATTAATCATCACCGTTAATGCATATAAGCTTGTAGTAGATTATATAAATAATGACCCGTTTAAAATTAAGAATGTGTTTTTATTTTCTTTGCCCGTTGTTGTTGTTTCATTTTTCTTTTTCATAATTCTTCGCGGTTTAAGTGCATCAATTAAAAGTGTAATCTTTGATTCAACTTTAAGATATTTTAAAGACCCAAGACTGCTTCCAAATTTGCCTGCAATGTTGATGGATTTAAATATTTTAATTTTAGGTGTGGGAGTATTACTTTTTCAATTATGTTTTTTGTTATATCTTTTGTCACTTTCACCCAAAAGAGAAGGGAAAAATTTTAGGAATTTTTATCTTATACTTTTTTCTGTTATTCAAGTGTTTGGAATTGGATTTCTATTTATTCAACGCGAGCCGCTAATAACACCGCTGCTAAGCGTACTTTTTATCTGCCTGGTATTATTGCTTCTATATAAAATATTTTATAAAAATTTAAATTCAGCATATAACTATATTTATATTTCCTTAGCTGCTTCGATTATCAGCATAACACTTTTAAATTTCTTTAATCTTCAATTAGAACGAGAAGCATTAAAGACAACAGCAATTGAAGTCAACCGTCCCAATGATAATTTGTTCCGTTTTATGGTAACAGATATTTTAACAACTTCCGCAAACAATCAAAGTATAATTGACCAGTTTGCGAAAGGTGATTCAAGCTTTGATATGGAAGCTTTTAGTATTTGGAGCAGCAGTACACTTCAGAAAGAATCTTTGAATTCTTTAGTTAGTGTTTACGATAAACAAGAAAAGTTAATAGGTAGATTTGATGTTGGGCTTAACGATGATTTCTCCCCGGTTGATTATTTTGATACATATTTATTCCAATCAACCAACTATAAAAGAAATTACTCATAAACGGAAATCAGCCGCAAAGTGACATGCAGCAAAAAATTTATTGTGGTATTATTCCAGTTAAAGATAGAGACCACATTGTAGGGTACATTTCAGCTTCGATTCTTTTTGATATCCAAAATTTAGGAGCCGGGAATATTCCCGATTTTATCGAATCGAAAAAGAATATAATCAATTCAGTGGTCAATTTAAGACTGCTAAAAATATTTGATTTTGTAAACTCCAAACTGCAGGATGTTTATGGAGATATTTATCCTTCCAGGGAACAAACAGAGCCGATTTTAAAAACAAAATTTTCAATTGATAATGATGCCTGGATGAATTTAACGTTGAATGGGGAAAATTATTTAACGTATATTTTAAGGACCCAGCAGGACAACGGGGAAAAAATTACTTCTGTTCTATTACGAAGTAAAAGATTGACCTGGAACCTTTTTAACTTTTTTAAGCTGTTTATTATTCATAGTATTTTTATCGCAGGCTTATCATTAATAATCATTCTTTTTACATTAAAGAACTTTAAATATACTTTCCGTTCAAGACTTTTACTTTCTTTTCTATTTATATCGATTATCCCGGTTATAATTTTGGCAGTTTATAACCGGCAGGTAGTTCAGCAAAGAGGCGAAGAAGCAATTCAAAATGAACTGAACGAAAGAGCTCAATACGTTGAAAATCATGTAAAAGAACAATTACAAAAAAATAAAGACCGTAATTATTCTGAGATGTTTGAAACAGCGGGAAAAGAGCTTGGAATTTCGTTTGGTATTTATGAAGGGACAAATCAAATTTTTAATTCAAAAGGCCAATATTATTCTTCCGGGTTATTTAGAAGTAAGCTGAATCCGGAAGCATACTATCAACTTAGCTATTTGAGTTACCGTGAATATTTCACGCAGGAACAAATAGAAAATTATACTTATAATGCATTCTACAAAAAGTTAAACATTGGAGATAAACAATTTATCGTTGGAGTTAACGATGCTTTCAACAAAGTCCGTTTAACTTTTTCAACTCTTGATATTGATGTTTTCCTTTTTGGCGTTTATTCTTTTGCGGCAATTATTATAATAATTATCAGCACACTTCTTTCAAATAGAATTTCAGAGCCGATTAGAAAATTAACTAAGGCCACAGAATCAGTTGCTCAAGGCGATTTGAATGTCTATATCCAAAACAAGGAAAAAGGAGAGATAAAAGATTTGCTGGATGGATTTAATTCGATGACAAAGGAGCTACAAAAGAATCAAATTGAGCTTGCGGAAATGGAAAGAGAAAACGCCTGGAAAGAAATGGCAAAACAGGTTGCACATGAAATTAAAAATCCTCTAACTCCGATGAAGCTTAATGTTCAGCAGCTTATAATTGCTTATAAAGATAAGACGAAAAATTTTGAATCGATTTTTGAAAAAGTATCTAATACAATTTTAAACCAAATTGAAAACTTAAGCTTGATAGCATCTGAGTTTTCACGGTTTGCTAAGATGCCCTCAATTAAACTTGAAGAAGTTGATATTGTAAATTCGGTTACATGATATATTTAAATTTATTTTCGGATGAAAAAATAAATATTGAAATCGAAACAAATTTAAATTCGGCTTTGGTTGAAGCGGATAAAAATCAATTCAAGAGAATGTTGATTAACATGTTTAGAAATTCTGTTCAGGCAAATGCATCCAAAATAAAAATTGCTATTGAAGCAAATCATGAAAATTATGAACTATTGATTACTGATAATGGAAATGGAATCCCCAATGACATACAAAACAAAATATTTGATTCTAATTTTACAACTAAACAAAAAGGTATGGGCCTTGGATTGAAGCTCACAAAAAGATTTATCGAAAGCATAAATGGAAATCTTTATTTGATGGATTCCGACAGCAGCGGAACAACTTTCAAAATAACAATCCCAAAATTGATAAAACAATAATGTCTTTAACTCCTCATCAACAAGCAGCGCTTAATTATCAAAGCCATACTTCGCTTACTGCAAATGCGGGTTCTGGGAAGACTTTTGTTTTATCAAGGCGATACCTCGAAATAGTATTAAATGAAAATATTTCTTCAAGAAATATTGCCGCAATTACTTTTACTGAAAAAGCAGCCAGCGAACTTTATCAAAAAAATCGCTGTCTTAAATAGATGAAAAGATAAAAGAAACTGAAGATGAACAAATAAGAAGGAAATTAGAACGTTATAGGCGCCAGCTTGTATCTGCAAACATTTCAACCATTCATTCATTTTGTATCGATATTTTAAGAGAATATCCTGTTGAAGCAAATATTGATGCAAACTTTACTCCCATTGACGAACAGCTTTCAAATGAATTGATTGAGTTATCAGTTGAAGAATTAATTAAGAGGTCATTTAATTCACCGAGAAGAAGACAGCTTAAATATTTGATTAGAATATTTTCTTCTAAAAATTCATTTGCAAAAGAATCAATTAAACTAATTAAGTATAGAAAAAAAGTTATTGGAATTTCAAATTCCATTTACTCAAAATCGGAAAATGAAATAGCAGGTTTTTTTAGAAGTACATTTCATGATTATGTTGATAAAATTCTTCATCTAAATTTAGAACAATTAATTGTTTCAGTAGATTCAATAAATGATGCAGTTATTGAGAATAAGGCTGAAAATGAAATTGCTGCAAATACAAAAAAGATTTTAGCTCAAATTAAAAAGGAAAAGCAGAATGAAAATCTTTTAATCCAATTAAAACAGATAAAGGATTTAATTCTTACAAAAAGCTTAGCTGTTGCTTCAAGAGGATATTTAAATAATAAAGATAGCCGCGAAGAATTAACAACTCAAATTTCTTTTACTGAAAAATACTTTAATGATTTTAAAAAGGTTTTAGAAATAGAAGATAATCCTGAAATCGAAATTGAACTTGCAAAGTTTGGCAAAACGATGATTCAGTTTTTTGAGAAAGGATTAGAGATTTATAATAGTAAGAAAAGTGAAGAGGGTTATCTGGATTTTGAAGACATACTTTTATTAACTCAAGAAATTCTAAAGAAAGAATCTGTTAGAGCAAATCTATCTCAAAAATTCAAATATATAATGGTAGATGAATACCAGGATACAAATGAAATTCAGTATGAAATATTTCTGCCGATATTGGATTATTTAAAATACGGTAATCTTTTTGTAGTGGGAGATGAGAAGCAAAGCATTTATATGTTCCGCGATGCTGATTTAGAAGTATTCACAAAAACAAAAAATGAAATTGAAATTGCATCCGGGAAAGAACGTTTGTTGTCTTTGCCCGACAGTTTTAGAATGGCGCCTGCTCTTTGCCTTTTTACAAATTATTTATTTCAAAATCTTTTTGCTTCGCCCAATAATATTTTTAATGAAGTTGAACATGCCGATTTGATTTGTGCAAGAGATGATAGCATTAAAGGGAAAGTTGAAATTCTAATTCCGGAAGAAGATGAAAATGGAAAAAATAAAATTCAGATGCTGATTTTATTTCAAGAAGAATATTAAAGTTAGTCAAAGAAGATAAAACTGAAGAGAAAGATTAATTGGCGGGATATTGCACTACTCTGCCGAAAAAGAAAATCGTTTACAGAGCTTGAAACATCTTTTGTTCATCATAAAATCCCTTTTGCTATTGTTGGAGGGAAAGGATTCTATCAGCGGCAAACTATTTACGACATTTACAATTATTTCTCTTTTTTACTTGACCAGGAAAACAGTACTGCTTTAGTTGGAATTTTTCGTTCTCCGTTTTTTTCAATTTCTGATTCAGAGATTTATGAAATTTCGATTATTGAAGAACAGACTTTCTGGCAAAAATTTATTGAGTATTCTAAACAAAGAAATAAGCATTCAAATGTTATGACAATTTTAAATGAGAATATAAATCTGGCTAACAGTCAGGATGTTAATTCTTTATTAAGAAAAATATTAAATGAAACTCCATATCTTTCAGTTATTGCTTCACGCTCAAACAGCGCACAGGAATTAGCCAATATCGACAAGCTAATAAAAATCACAACAAGCTTTAGTCAGCAAGGTTTTAAGACACTTTACGATTATGTTTATTATTTAAAAGATTCAATTGAGCAAACTGAAGATGAATCACAGGCTTCTGTTACAGATGAATCCAATTCAGTAAAAATTATGACACTTCATCAAGCTAAAGGCTTGGAATTCCCGGTTGTCTTTCTTTTTCATTGTGAAGAATATACACAAAGTGATTCTGTTAAAAGTAAATCGATTACTGTCGATAAAAATTTTGGATTGCTTACGAAAGTCCCATTGAACAATAATTATTTTTCTGATTATCTATCTGCCCCAATTGTTTCGATTCATGATTTTATTTCTGATAAGAAAAACTTAGCTGAAATAAAAAGGCTGTTTTATGTTGGCGTAACCCGCGCAAAAGATTATTTGTTTTTGTGTGCTTCTTTTACGAAAGATTTCAACTATAAAAAAGACTCCTTTATGGGATTATTTAAGGAAGGAACAAGTATAAATTATTCTGAAAGTGATTTTAGAATTAAAGGAGATTTAGACTATCTAATAAATGAAAATGGAAGTTACTCAAACAAAATTGAAAAGTTAGAAATTCAAATTCCTATCATCAGAAATATAGAAGAGATCACTATCCGGGAAGAAGTAAATCAAGTTAATATTTCAAATTTAAAAATTCTCACAAATATGATAGAGGACCAGCCTGAAGGAGAAATAATTTCAGCAACCAAGATTTCTGTTTATAAGCAATGCCCCTTGAAATATCAATTGACATACGAGCTTGGATTTACTTCGCTGTTAGATGGTTACAAGAAATGGGAATTTAAAGAACGCAAGGAAAGAACCTATGAGTTTAACAATAAGGAAGATATTGAAACAAACAATTCTCAAAACAACGCTGAGACTAAAACAGTTAAACTTTTTGCAGAAGTTAAGGGAAGCATTATACATGAAATTCTTCAGAACGAATTGGACGAAAATGAATTTGAATCCTTCACAGCACAAAAAATTGAATCTGAATTAAACTTTTATGAGAAATCTTCTGAACTTAAAGAATCGTTAAAGAAAGAAATTGTTGGAGAGTTAAATGGTTACTATAAATCTTCAACTTATAAATACATAAATTCTTTCAATAACTTTAAAAATGAGTTCGAAATTTATGTTAAAGAAAACGATTATTATCTTTACGGAATTATTGATAAACTTGTGATTGAAGATGATAAAATCTTTATATTTGACTATAAAACTGACGACATTTTAGAAGAAGAAATTCCTCAGAGGGCTGAGAGCTATTTTAATCAATTGAAATTTTATTCTTACATTGTCAGCCGGTTATATGGAAAGATAAAAGATTTTATACTTCAATTAATATTCTTAAAGTTTCCGGAACATAAAATCGCGCTGGAACTAAATAAGGGAGAAGTTCAAAATTTTAATTTAGAAATTGAACAAATGGTTAAGGATATTAGAGATAAAAATTTTAGTAAAAACCTTGCTCATTGTAAGAGATGTTCTTTCGCCTTAGATAACGGTCAATGCGTTATAAAATAATATTTATTGTAAATTTTTTGAAAGCTAAATTTCATGAAAAGAATCATTGCTCAAATTAGAGATATTAAGCTGATAGAAAATGAATTAAGTGATAATTTTATCGGGGTAATAGCTCATTCTTTGGAAAATGGAGATATATTTCAGAAAGTGACTCCCTTTGTTTATAAAGATAAGAATGTATATTTATTTTATAGGGATGATTCGGAGTCTTTTGAAAAAATTCAATTTGACACTAATGCGAGCTTCACAGTTAACAGAAATGAGAAAGTAAAAAAAGGTTCTTCAAAGGATTTTGTTTCTGTATATGATGTCGTTACGGTTTGTATAAAAGGTATAATTAAAAAAGTTGATGAGCAAAAAATTATTGACGAAGTGAGAAAAACATATTTAAATAAGTATTCTAAAGACGGCACAGTAGGTGAAGAAGAATTAGCGGAATTGAATAAGCTGGTTATTATTGATACGGAAGAGATTCAGTCATTTGAAGAGCAAGGCGGTTAGTCTTTTTACTTATTTCAATTATACCTCACTAAGTTTTTAGTTTTTATGTCGGAATTTTTTTCTTCTCTTTAATTTAATATTAGCTAAAGTAAAATAATCGGAGTTGCTTAATGCTGAATTACGTGTGGCTTGGTTTAATCATTCTTGGAATTGGTTCTGCGGTTACAATAGATATAATGAACCAATCCCAAAATAAATTTAAGAATGATGAACCGCTGCCGGCTACAATTGTTTTTCACCAGCCTTTCAAGAAAAACATAGACAAAAGTTATGATGTTAATTTAAAAATCAGAAGTAAAAATTTTAATGCTTTATACGGCGACAGCATAAAAGCAGATTACCTTTTACCCGCAAAGATTTCCTCTCAAAAAAAAGATAATAAAATTAGTCTTTATTTTAAGGTTGATAAATCAGCTCCAAAAATTTGGCAGGACATGGCAAAGGTAACCGGCAATGAAGATGACCTCACCGGGAATGTTGTTATCAATAAAATTGAATTTGATAGTGTTGCTTCTGCTAAAATCTATATAGAGAAAATTTCTTTTGTAAAACTGAAAGAAGTAACCAATTCTACTTTAGATTATGCAAGCACTGCTGTAAATATTTCTTTGGGATTAATTGGAATAATGGCTCTTTGGCTTGGTGTAATGAAAGTTGCTGATGAAGCCGGGTTGATAGCGATAATAGCAAATTGGCTAAAGCCGGTTACAACAAGACTTTTCCCCGATGTTCCTGCTGACCATCCTGCAATGGGAGCTATGATAATGAATATGTCTGCCAATATGCTTGGACTTGGGAATGCGGCAACTCCATTCGGTTTAAAAGCGATGGAAGAATTAGATAAGCTGAATCCAAATAAAGGAGTAGCAACAAATGCTATGTGTACTTTTCTTGCTATTAATACTGCAGGGCTTACTTTAATTCCGGCAACCGCGATTGCAGTTCGAGCAGCAGCAGGCAGCGCTGAACCAGCAATAATAATTGGAACTTCAATTTTTGGTGCAAGCTGTGCAACAGCAGCAGGAATTTTATCTGTAAAAATTCTTGAAAAATTTCCAATCAAAAAAGGCGAGTTCGGAAATTGGTTGAAAGGCAATTTAAAAGGATTTTATATTCTTTTGGGTTTAGTTGCTTTAGCTTCATTGATAATATTTTCGGGAATAGGAAGATTATTTGGTTCAGTTTTTAGTTTTTTAACTCCGGATTTATTTAAGAGTATAATCCAGTTTTTTTCAATCATCGCAATTCCATTTTTAATTTTTATTTTTATTGGATACGGGCAATTAAAAAAGTAAGAATTTATGAACAGTTTGTTGAGGGAGCAAAAGAAGGTTTCCAGGTTGCGGTAAGAATAATTCCTTATTTAGTTGCGATGTTGGTAGCGATAGGAATTTTTAGAGCCGGCGGTGCAATGGACGGATTAATGTATATAATTCGACCAATTACAAATTTTATAGGCATGCCCGCTGAAGCTTTGCCCATGGCATTGATGCGTCCTTTTTCAGGCAGCGGTTCCCTTGGAATTATGGCTGAGATAATTAAAGTTCACGGGCCAGATTCTTTTATTGGAATTTTGGTTTCAACATTTTTCGGCAGCACCGAAACTACTTTTTATGTTTTGGCTGTATACTTCGGTGCCGTAAATATTAAAAATACACGGCATGCTTTACCTGCCGGTTTAATTGCTGATGTTGCAGGAATTTTAGGTGCACTATTTATTGTTAAATTATTATTTGGTATAGAATTAATGAATTGAAAGTTTTTATAACAGGCAAATTCCGGATTGTGGCGAAGACTTATTGAAGAAAAAGAAATTTTCTGTTTCGAAATATTCAAAAGATAAACCTATCTCAAAAAACGAGCTTAATAAAAAATATAAAAAATGCTGATGGCGTAATTTCTCTTATTAACAGACAAAATTGATAAAGAAATTATTGATCAAATGAATAATTGTAAAGTGATAGCAAACTATGCAGTCGGTTTTAATAATATTGATGTTGAAAATGCAAGAGAAAAATATTATTGTTACAAATACTCCGGATGTTTTAACAGATGCTACTGCTGACCTTGCAATTACATTGGCTCTTGCCTGTGCAAGAAAAGTTATTGAGGGAGATAAATTCATTCATAAAAATAAATTTACAGGATGGAAGCCAAGATTAATGCTTGGGGTTGAACTTAAAAACAAAACCTTTGGGATTTTAGGTGCTGGTAGAATTGGAACAGCAACTGCATTAAGAGCTAAGCTTTCGGAACGAAATTATTTATTATTCAAGAAGCAGAAATAATGAACTTAGAAAAGAAAACACATGCTAAAAAAGTTTCATTAAATTATCTTATTAAAGAATTCAGATTTTATTTCACTTCATCTTCCATTAAATAATGAATACAAAGTATTTATTAAATAAAGAGAAATTGAGACTTCTTAAAAAAAATGCAATTTTAATTAACACTGCGCGAGGAGAAATAGTTGATGAAAAAGCATTAATAGAAATGTTGAAAAAGAAAAAAATATTTTCAGCCGGTTTTGATGTATATGAAAATGAACCGAATATAAATCCTGAATTATTAAAACTTTCAAATGTAGTTTTATTGCCTCATGTTGGCAGTGCAACAGAAGATACCAGGAATAATATGGCAATTACTTAGCCGCAAAAAATGTAATTGCAGTATTATCAAATAAAAAACCATTAACACCGGTTTAAAAATTATTTAGGGGAAATTCTAATTAAGCTTGTACGATTCTTATTCAAACAACCATCTTTTAGTTGAAACTCAAAAGCCTATTAGGTAGATTTAATTAATAATTAAAAAAAAAGTATTATGATAATCGGAATACCAAAAGAAAATCTTAATGAAGAATTAAGAATTGCATTAGCTCCTGCTGGTGTGGATTCACTTATTAGGGCAGGACATACCATTTATATTGCAAAGTGGTGCCGGTGAAGGCAGCCATTTTAGCGATCAGGATTATATAAAAACTGGAGCAACAATTGTGTACAATGCCGAAGAAGTTTATCAGCGAGCAGAACTGATTGTAAAAGTCACCCCCGTTAAAGAATCAGAAGTTGACTTGCTAATGGAAAATCAAATTTTGTTTTCGTCACTTCATCTCGCAGTAGGTAAAAGGGATACAATTAATAAGATTACTTCAAAAGAAAATTACAGCAGTTGGATATGAGTTAATTGAAAAAGATGATCAGCTTCCGGTTCTGCATTCAATGAGTGAAATAGCCGGTCCGCTTTCAATTCAAATTGCTGAAAGATATCTTAGAAAGCTATAGAGAAGGCGGAAGGGGAATTTTACTTGGCGGAATTCCGGGAGTAGCTCCAGCAGCAGTTGTAATTTTAGGTGCGGGTGTCGTGGGAATGGCGGCTGCAAGAGCCGCTATCGGCAGAGGAGCGCAGGTTATTGTAATTGATAATGATTTAAATAGATTAAGAAAAATTGATTCTTTATTCAGAAAAAGAGTTACAACAGTTATGGCTAATCCTTATACTGTTTCCCGTGGCGTAAATTTGCTGATGTGCTTAATCGGAGCAGTATTAATTAAGGGTGAAAAAACTCCTCATCTTGTTACAGAAGAAATGGTAAAAGAAATGAAAAAAGGATCTGTAATAATTGATGTTTCAATTGATCAAGGCGGTTGTATTGAAACCAGCAGAGTTACAACATTTGCCGATCCCGATTTTTAAAATTCACAATGTTATTCATTATTGCGTACCTAATATGCCTGCGCTTGTTTCAAGAACAGCAAGTTATGGTCTTAAACAATGCTGCTCTGCCTTATATCCAGAATATTGCTGATAATGGATTGGTGAATGCATTGATGGGAGATGCGGGATTTGCAAAAGGAGTTTGTACTTATCAGGGTTATTGTTCTAATGAAGCAATTGCAAATATTTTTGATCTTGAATATAGAAAACTTAGAATTTTTTCAACTAATTAATAATTATACAGAGATTAAATCTAAATGACGTCAGCGAATAGAAATAGAATTGCAAGAAAATCTTACTTCGAATGTATTAAGATTATATAAACAAAAATTGGTTTCTGCAGAAGAAGCCGTTCAGTGCAATAAAATCGCACGATAAAATTTTAGTTCATTCAAATTGTGCCTATCCCTTCTACCTCAATAAACGCTTTAGTAAAAAGAAGAGATGAATTAAGAGATGTGTCAATTTATCATGCTCTTGCTGTTGGAGAATTCCATATTTAGACGAAGGAATGGAAAAAAGTTTTACTCATTATTCTTTTTTTATTGGGAACAACAGTCGGAAAGCTGTTCAGGAAGGGAAGGGCGGAATTTATTCCAATTTTCCTTTCAGAAGTTCCGTTATTATTTATATCAGGTGCAATAAAGATTGATGCTGCTATTTATACATATTTCACCCCCTGATGAACATGGGTTTTGCAGTTTTGGTGTTGAAGTTGGATTAACAAAAGCCGGAGCAGAAAAAGCAAAAATAATTATTGCTCAGGTGAATAGAAAAATGCCGAGAACACTTGGCGACAGCTTCATTCACATAAGCAAAATAGATTATATAGTTGAAGTGAATGAGGAAATAAATGAAATTGCAGATTAGATAATATCCGTAAGTGAAGAAGAGAAAAAAATATATGACTTAATCGGAAAAAATGTTGCTTCTTTAATTGAAGATGAATCAACTTTACAGCTTGGAATCGGAGCAATTCCCAATTCCATTTTGCCATTTTTATCATGATAAAAAACATTTAGGAATTCATAGTGAGCTTTTTTCAGACGGAGTAATAGATCTAATTGAAAAAGGTATAATTACAAACGAGAAAAAAACTCTTCATCCCGGGAAAATAATTGCCGGCTTTGTATTGGGTACAAAAAAACTTTATCAATTTATTGATAACAATCCGATCTTTGAATTTCACAGCCAGGAATATGTTAATGATCCATTTATAATTGCTAAGAATGATAAAATGGTTGCAATAAATTCAGCGATTGAAGTTGATATTACCGGGCAAGTTTGTGCTGATTCAATCGGAGACCGCATATACAGTGGATTTGGAGGACAGTTAGATTTTATTAGAGGAGCATCACAGGTCAAGAGGTGGAAAACCAATTATTGCATTGCCTTCAACAACAAAAAATCAAAATATTTCGCGAATTGTTACCAATTTGAAATCAGGAGCAGGAGTTGTAACAACTAAAGGAGATGTTCATTATATTGTTACGGAATACGGAACTGCACAGCTTTATGGAAAAACAATTCGGGAGAGAGTGAATGAGTTAATTAAAATTGCTCATCCTAAGTTTAGAGAAGAGTTGCAAAAATCTGCCCATGAAAATTCGTATATATAATTTAATTTTATGATAGCTGTTATTGGTGATATACACGGCTGCTTCAATACTTTAAAAGAGTTGGTCGGAAAAGTAAAAGGAAAATATCCTGGCATAAAAATTTATTCGGTAGGTGACTTGGTTGATAGAGGCAATTTCAGCTACGAGGTTTTAGATTTTATCGTGATGCGAAGAAAACATAAGATTTATATGTGGCAATCATGATATTATGTTTTATTATTTTATTAAATATCCCTGAGCATCCATTAGCAAAAATATGGCTTTATAATGGATCCGAAAATACGGTTGAATCTTACCGGGATAGCGTTTTGAGAAAATAGATGATCATCTTGATTTAAATTTCTAAAGCTCCGTTATTTATAAATCATGAAGATTGTTTTATTTCTCATGCCGGAATTTCAAAATATTTTAAGTCAAAGATTCCCGGAACAGATTCTTAGAAAATCTGGATGATTTAGAAATTGATAATGAGGAATCAAGTTACAAATGAACATGGAATTTTATGGACGAGAGATGAACTGATAGATATTGGAAAGCTTCAGATTGTTGGTCATACAAGAAAAGAAAATGTGATGTTCAACAAGTTAAATAATACAGTGTATGTTGATACTTCAGTTTATACTGGAAATAAATTAACATGCAGTTTTAATTGATAAAAATATAATAATTGATCAAATTTCAGTCTCAACATTATGAAATAGATATTAGTTTAGAATTGGAATACAAATAATATTCTGCAATGAAGAGTTTGAAAAAAAATAATAATAAAGTCATAGATTTTTTAAGTGAAGAATTTTACGATCTACTTACTTCAATGTTAGAGAACCATGCTCACAATGAAAAAAATAAATTAATATTTTTTTCACCCGAAGATACAGCAAAACAGATGGCAATTGAAATGCTTCAGGATAGATTAAATAGAAGAGTTCAAAGAATTGATTTACGCAGCATAAAAAGTAAATATATAGGTGAGACAGAAAAAAATTTGGATAAAATTTTTAACAAAGCAGAAGTATCAGAAACGATTCTTCTATTTGATGAAACTGATTCCTTATTTGGTAAAAAATCATTAAATAAATACGGCTATGATGAGCAGAAATACCTTTTAGCAAAGATAGAACAAAGTCAAAAACTATTAATCTTGGTAGTTTATGAAATGGAAAATTTAGAAGCTCTGCAATCAAATGTGAATATTATTATTAGATTTCCTTATTTCACAACCATGGTACGCAAGCTTTTTGATAGATTTAAACAAAGAAGATATATCCCGGAAAAAGATGGCGAGCTTAAACCGGCGACCGAAACAAAAATCGGATTATCATCATATAATTAATTTTTATAGGGAATTTAATATCTATTTTGTGTGTTATTGCTTACTTTATTTTAAATAAAGTGGTTTTTTCATTAAAATAGATGCTAAATTAAATAGTTGACAATTTTTTATATGTTATACGCACCTGAATTTTTGTAACTTTGCAAACTTGCAAAAAAAATAAATTTGAGATTTATATCAAAAATTTTTAATAAAATTTTTATTACATTAAATGATATTTAAGAAATTTTCCAAATTCGGATTTTTTTTTTCTTTGCTTAGCAGGAATTACTTATTAATTCTTCTTTTCAGTTTGCAAATTTTTTCGGGCTGTGAAGCGCCACGGGACAATCCCCTGGATCCAACTAACCCTAATAATGCGAAAAAAGGAACTATTGAAGGGACAGTTCAATCTTTTGGCTTGCCTTATGTTGGAATAAGTGGTGTAAGAGTTTTTTGGGCTTCTGGTAATAACTTTGTTACAACTGATGCGTCCGGTGGATTTACTATCTTAAATGTTGAGCCAATAGACGGACCTTTGATTTTTGAGAAACAGGGTTTTAATTCAGATACTATTAATGTGGTTTGGGGAAATTCTAAAAGTTTGAGTTATACCGTTAGCCTTAATCAATTACCTGTATTAGATAGTATTGCAATTTATACTTCGGTAATTAATAATAATACTAATCTGCAGTCACAGAATTTTGAGCTGTCAATTATAGCCCAAATTTCTGATCCGGATAAAGATATTGATTCAGTTTACGTTTCAAATTCATTATTAAAATTTAACAACGGACTAGAATACAATTTGACAGATAAAGTTTATCAAGCTACTCTGAGCGTTGATAGTTTAGGTATTTCAGACCTGGAACAAACAATAGGTTCGGACTTTCAAATAAATGTTATTGATATTTTTAAGGTAACTCATTATATAGGAAGCGGCAAAGTTACACGTGTAATTAAAAACGAAGTGCAATTATTAATTCCTGATGGAAGTATTACAGTGGACTCTATACCAGTTTTCAGCTGGCAAAAATTTAATGCAGGTTACACTTTTAACTATATGCTTGAAGTTTACACAAATGATCTTGCTAATGCACAATTAGTTTTTAGAGTTGAAAATTTACCTTCTGATACTTTATCTTACGTGACAAAAAAACCTTTAGCCATTGGAGAATATTATTGGGTAGTTTGGGCTGTGGATAGATTTAGGAATCGTTCGAGGTCTAAACCTTTAGTTTTAAAGTACAATAAAATAGTTTATTCTTTTTATTCATAAAATATACTTACTGAATGACCATTAAGGAACCAGAACATATCGAGAATATTCGTTTAATTTCAAAAGAACAATTTGAAACTTTATATCAAATTAGTCAAACCTTGAATACTGCCGTTTTTCAAGATACACTAATCGAAGAAACTTTAGACCTAATAATAAAAGTTATAAACGCTGAACGGGGCTTATTTGTAAAATACAATGAACAAAATAATAGTTTTAGCATTATTGCAGCAAGAAATATAGATCAACAAAACATTGAAGACCTTTCCACATTCTCTTCTGGTATATTAAAAAAAGTAATTGATACAAAGGAACCATGCTTATATCATGATGTTCAAAGTGACCCTAATATTTCGCAGTTTGAAAGTATTCAACTACATAATATAAAATCTGTTTTAGGTGTACCAATATTAAATGATAGTAAAATTTGGGGTGTGATTCTCGTCGATAGCCGATTTAACAGGAAAGAATTTTCTGAAGAAAATCTTGTCTTTTTGGATTTTTTCTCTAATCTTGTTTCCCTTGCTCTTGATAAAATTATCAAAATTGAGGAGATTCAGAACGAAAATGAAATTTTAAGGAATCAGCTTCAATCAGTTAAAAAAATTCCTGAATTGATCGGTGAAAGTCACGCTATGCAGAATCTAGCAATTTTAATCCATAAAGTTGCAAGAACGGACGCAAGTGTCTTACTTTTAGGCGAAAGTGGAACCGGTAAGGAATTGGTAGCACGGGCAATTCATGATTTAAGCAAAAGAAATTCTAAGCCTTATCTTGGACAATTTTGCGGCTCAATTCCTGACACATTATTAGAGAGTGAATTGTTCGGATATAAAAGAGGTGCTTTTACAGGTGCTAATAACGATAAAAAGGGATTATTTGAGGTTGCTTCTAACGGTACTTTTTTCCTGGATGAAATTGCAGATATTTCCCTGGCTTTACAGGCAAAGTTATTAAGAGTTCTGCAGAATAAGGAAATAATGCGACTGGGGGATACTCAATTAATAAAGGTTGACGTTAGAGTAATTGCAGCAACAAATAAAGATTTAAAGCAGCTTGTAAAAGATGGAAATTTTAGGGAGGATCTTTTTTATAGACTAAATGTATTCCCAATTAAAATTCCTCCTTTACGTGATAGAAGAGGCGATATTCCACTGTTAGCGAAATATTTTATTAAGAAATTTTCAAATGATGAAATTCAAATTTCTGCACCGGCTTTAAAAATGCTGGAAAATTACTCATGGCCGGGAAATGTTAGACAATTAGAAAATGTTTTGCAAAGAGCATTAATTTTATGCAATAATTACAGACTGTTGCCTGAACATGTTATTATAGATGAAGATTCCGACGAAGTAAATTTTAACGGAACATTAAAGGAATTTGAAAAGATAATTTTAGTTAGGCGATTAAAAGAGTTTGATAATAATAGAACATTGACTGCCAAATCTTTAGGAGTTTCTGTAAGATGGGTTCAATTAAAACTTAAAGAAATGGAGCAGGGATAATAATCTGATCTATGTCTTATACCTCCATTGAAATATTATTCGATAAATTCGAAATCATTGAGACATTAAAAAAAGATACTCATACTTCTGTTTATTTGGCAAACCATATTTATCTTGGCAAGAAGATAATTTTAAAAACCCTAAAGATTGATGATCATGTTGAGAAAACTCTTCTTGATAGATTTAAGAGAGAAGCTCAAATCTTAGCTAGGCTTGATCATCCAAACCTTATCAAAGTTTTTGATTTCGGTAATTTTGAAGACTATTTTTATATTTCTTTTGAATATTTTCAAAGTAAAAATTTAAGAGAAATAATAAGGAATAATAATCTAAGCAAAGAGGATAAAAGAAATCTATTAATTCAGCTTTTAGAAGCTCTGCATGTTGCTCATAAAATAAAGATTATTCATCGTGATATTAAACCAGCGAATATATTAGTAAATTCCAGGATGCAGCTTAAGATCGTTGATTTCGGATTAGCGTTTGTCTTAAACGATAATAATCTTACTCACAAATCGACAATAGTTGGTACCCCAAGCTACATGTCACCGGAACAAATTCGTGGTGAAGCATTGTCTCCTCAAACTGATTTATTTGCCACGGGAACAGTTACTCTTGAACTTTTTACTTCATCAAATCCATTTCTTGGTAAAAACATAAATGAAACAGTAAACAACATTCTAAATTTTGAAGAAGAAACAATAGTAAAAAATACTGAATTATTAGATGAGGATATTAAACAGGCAATTCGCCTAATGCTTAGAAAAAGTACTGCAAAAAGGGCTAAGTCTGCTGCTTGAAGTTTTAAATATTTTGGGAGTTGATAAAGATTCTATCCAGGGGCTTGCTTCAATATCCGACGAAGAATTAGTAAAATATGTTTTGAAAAATTCTAAAGTCACTAAAAAAATTATGGCAGTCTTGCTTCCAATAATTATTTTACTTGCTGCAGCAGGAGTTTGGATATTTAGCAATGGGTTAAAACCTGATAATTTGAATATTGCAGCAGGAGTAAGCGATTCTAAAGAATTTTTTAATTTAATTACTCCGCAAGATAATTATGTTCGTTATGATAAGAAGCTTTATGAAAAATCACCACCATCTACTGTAAACGCGAATGACCAGTTAGCTGGAAGATTATTTGTGGATTCTAAACCCTGGGCTGATGTTTACATAGATGGGAAAAAAATAGATACAACTCCGCTCTCAAATTATATCCAGCTAAAGCCAGGTAAGTATTATTTAAAATTAGTTCATCCAAATTATCCACCATTTACAAAAAGAATTACAATCAATAATGAAAATATTGAAACTGTCAAAATTGATTTTGATGATAAAGTAGGATTTTTAGATTGTAAAATTAATCCCTGGGGAAATGTTTATATTGATGGAGAATTAAAAGGAACTACACCATTTAGAGAACCGGTTATTTTATTTCCGGGAACTCATGAATTGAAAATAACTAACCCGCAGTATGGAGATTATGAACAAAAAATAAAAATTACCGCAAAAGAAACCTACCCATTTAAATTAAATTTTGATGAAACTAATAAAGTGGTACCAGACACTACAGTGGATTAATTTTTATTTTTTATCAAAAAGTTTATTTAAATTTATGTATGCATAAATGTTTCATCTTATTTTTTATTGTTTACTTAGGATGTGCGCATGAAATTGCAGCACAGGATAAAAGCAACCAGCCGCAGAAATCAGGAAATGACTCTGCTCTAATTATTAATTCAAATAATAATTTTAAATCTCTCATTAAAAAAGATTCAGTATATTCTTCATATAAAGATTCATTAAATAAATTACAGAAGAGATTTGAAAACTTTGAATATGGTGAAGTAATTAAAGGAGCAAACACGCTGTTATTAAATAGGGGACAAATACCAACTTCAGACCTTTTTGAAATACTTAGGATGAAAGGCATATCTCATTTTTCATTATCGGAAGATGAAGCGGCAAAAAGCAGCTTCGTTGAAATTTTAAAAATTGATACTTCATTTGTGTTGGATTCTCTTAAAACATCACCTAAAATTGTTACATTTTTTAATAATGTTAAGATGGCTTATAAACAGCAGGCTGCTGAAAAAGTATCTCAACAGATTGTAAGAATTGATACTGTTTTTGTCACCAACCCATCAAAAGTAAACCAAATAGAAAATGGTATAAAAACCTCAGTTCTTCTTTCGTTGGTTTACCCTGGGGCAGGCCACTTATACGATGGACAAAAAGTTAAAGGTTGGACTTTAACAGCATTAACAACAATAACTCTTGCATCTTCGATTTATTTTTTTATTGATAGTAACAAAAAGAAGAATACATATCTTGATGAAAAAAATCCGGCAAAATTTGATTCAAGATATTCGGATTATAATAAATCATATAAGTACAAAAATTATTCTTTAGTTGCTTTTGGAGTCGTTTGGCTTTATAGTCAACTGGACTTATTATTTTTTTCTGAGAGTCAAAAAATTAGAAATGTCATTTCGGAAAAATCCTCCATAGGAATAAATCCAATTAATGGTTTTCATCTGAATTTTAAGTTAAATTTTTAAAGTTTTTCTAATTTTTTTGAAATACACTACAAATTTTTTTCGTATCACCCCCAAAAATTTGCATACCAATTATAGGCTTTTGTGATAAAAACCTTAAAAAATAGACTAAAATGAAATGGCACTATTTTGGTATTGGAAATATTAAATAATCCTATGACCAAAACAGTTCTAAAATAATTTATTGTAGATAAGTAATGTTAACAAGCCTAAAAATGCACAAAGACATTCAGAAAAAAGAATCAGATGCGATTGATGAAATTAAATATTACATCGATTCATTTAATGATCAAGAATTAACTTACGAAGAAGATCTAAAAACAATTATTTATCTAAAACTAAAATTATCAAAAAAAGAAGCTAAATCTAGTTTAACTAAGGCTTACCAGCAAAAATTCTTATCAGCATATCAAAGGTTCTATCTTACACTTATCTAATAATAATTTATTGGTGTATCGTGCAAGAAGATGAAATAAAAAGATTTCGACGAATGAATAGAGATGAACTTTTCGAAAAATGTAAAAAACTGAACCTGCCGGTTTTTGAAAATGATGATTTAGAGTTACTGCAATTATTATACAATGCTGCCACTGAAAACCAGACATACGAATCTAAGAGCACACTAAAGAAACATCCAACTAAGTTCAATATCTCAGAATAATTTTTATTATCTGCGAATTTAATTCATATCTCTTTTTATAAATTATTAAAAATATTGAAATTATCTTCAATTATTACTGGCATTTATTTGGCTATTTAATCTTGCTCCCAGTGTTTATTTGTATCAAGTTTAAAACTATTTCAATGAGGGCACGAAGTGTTAATTAATGCTTTTTTAAAAAAGTATAATAAACTTTTCTACATTATTATTTTTGTGAATTTATCTCTTTTTATCGGTTGTGAACAAGAAAAAGAAGACGAATCTCCAATTGAACCTCATTATAAAAATACCGCTAAAATTGAAGGCAGAGTATTAGGTAATGGCGGGTATTCCACAATAAATGAAACAAACATAAACGATGCAGCAGTATATCTCAGTGAAATTAATAAAGATGGTACTGTACAAAGATTATCCCAGTCTAATGTAACTTCAGATCAAAATGGCATATTTCATACTTCAATAGATTATTCAGGCGGAAAATAAAATATTAGTAACTGCCACAAAAGGAAGCAAAACCTGGGAATCAATAATAAACAATGATGTGAAAAACGGTTTAACATATTATGTTCAGCCATTGAATGATGAAAGTACCGCTGAAGCTAAAGTATATTTAGAAGCTTTAAAGAATAATTATACAAATATTTCTTATCCTGATATTTCAATATTTGTTGATGAAATCATTGCTGAAAAAATAACTCAAACGAAATGTAACTTCTGCTCAAATAGCTTCTGCGATTAATGATGTGAAAAATATTGAAGACTGCTGCAATATTCAAATAATCAATTTGTTTCCATTCCAAGTTGATATTGACAAATTAAATAACATCAAAATCATTTGCTCAATCATTATTGGAACGAAATCTATATTATTCAAAATCACAAAATGATTATAATGCGGCATTTGCTTCATTTTATGAATCAATTGTTACTTCATATACTAACTCAGGTATAGAACCGGATAACTTTTTACAAAATGCTTGAAATTGCGGATAGAGCATTGTTAAGAAGTATTTCAAGTTTTGATGCAATTCCACAAAAATTGAAATTGAAAAACGAGCATCTGAGGTGAGAGCTTATGTTTTAAATTATGCTGTTCAATCAAAGTTCAACAGACTTGAATCCCGATCCCCAAATGTATAATGTAATTGTTAATGCTGGCGGGAAGTTGATTTTTTGCTATCAATCAATTCATCAACACATGATGAAATAATTGCTAAATTTTACGGAGTATCATGATGAAGCATTAGAAATAATAAATAAACTAATGGGAGTTAGATCTGATATTATTAAAAACTCTGGATAAAAGAATTGGTGAGTTGAAATCAGGATTAATTTCATCTGTAAATAGTGAAACTTCAATTGATTCTTTGATAAGTGAATATTTAAATTTCTTTTCAGATGCTGCATTCAATAATAGCTCAAAATGTAGATTCAGATAGATGATGATGGATCAAATAAAACTTTCTGCAGATATTTTAGTTCTTTTAAATTTGCAATTTTAAAGGTAAGTTATAATTTCATTCACATCAATCTGGTTTACATCATCAAATGTAATTGTTGAAAGGTCTTCATCCTTTAAATTATAAAGTGTTAAAACTCTTTCTTCCTGGTTGCTTATTGCTTTGTATAAAATATTTTTAACTGTTCTTGCATTTCCAAAATTTTTATCTCTTGAATTATAACAATTTGGTAAAAATATCCAGTAACAGCTGCCAGGCACCTTCATCAAGTTGATAGCTGTTTTTACTCGTTATGAATAATGCAATTTCAAGCATTTGCCGTGGAGTATAATCTTCAAAATGTAAAGTAATTAGTAAAGCTGTTTTTTAGCAGTGGATAAACTTCTAAAAATTCTTTCATTTCATCAGAGTATCCCGATAAAATAATAATCAGCTTATTATTATAATTTTCAATGTTTGTCAGTAATGTATTGATTACTTCCTGGCCATAATCCGCGTAACCTTTAGAGAGTGAAGGCGCATCACTAATTAATAAAATACCACCAAGTGCCTGCTCAATTATTGATTGAGTTTTTTCCGCTGTATGTCCTTGATAAGTTCCAACTAAAGCCGTTCTATCAATTTCAACCAGATGTCCTTTATCAAGTATTCCCATCTCTTTGTATACCTTGCTTAGAAACCGGGCAACAGTTGTTTTTCCAGTTCCGGGATTTGCAAAGAAAAATTGAATGCAGACTTTTAGGAATAACTTTAAGGCCTCTTTCTTCCCGCATCTTTGCAACTTTTAAGCTGCTTACTAATTTATTAATTGTTTTTTTTACCGACTCCAATCCTGTTAAGCTGGATAATTCAGCTAAATATTTATCTAAAAGTTCAGGATTAGCATTAGGTTTTACGTTCTCTTTACTTTCTTCAGAAGATAATAAATTCTTTTATCTCATTTAACGTAATTATTTTAGTGTTTTTATTTTCATCCTGATTTGCACTATCTGCCAATTGAAGAAAATGATTTTTAATGCTTTCTTCGACAAGTGACCTTACAAGTCTTGCGTTACCGAAATTCTTTCCTCGGTTTTTAAAAACTTGATGAAAGTATTTTAATAATTGTTCTGCGGCATCGTTATCAATCGAATAAGATTTTTCTTCAAAATAATTTTTTGTAATTGTTAAAAGTTCTTGTGGTGAGTAATCTTCAAAAAATAATTTTTTTGAGAAACGCGATTCAAGTCCTGGATTACTATTTATGAAATTATTCATCTCATCTGTATAGCCTGCTGCAATCACAATAAATTTCCCCCGGTCATCTTCCATTCTTTTCAATAAGCGTATCAATTGCTTCGGCTCCAAAATCAGAATGCACTTGAACTTCCTTTTTTAACCAGCGAATATGCTTCATCAATAAATAAAGTTCCGCCGATAGATTTATCAATCATGGCACTGGTTTTTTGAGCTGTTTGCCCAACATAGCTTCCAACTAATCCTTGCCTGTCTGTTTCAACTAAATGTCCTTTGGGAAGAATGCCAAGAGCAGAATAAATCTCGCTGAACAATCTTGCAACTGTAGTTTTCCCTGTGCCTGGATTTCCCATAAAAAGAAAATGAGATGAAAATAATTCTTGTAAATTATCGTCGCCTTCTTTATGAAGTATGGCGAGTTTAACAATTTCATTAATTTCTTTTTTAACAAGCTCAAGCCCAATCATATTATTTAGTTTTGAAAGAGCTTTTGATAATAATTCCTCATCAATTTCCAGCTTAAATATTTTTGATTTGGAAGAATCAATAACCGCGGCAATATCCTCAACAGTTATAGTGGTCATCTTTTCTTTGGACTTATCGGTGCCTTTCAATTTTAAATACCGTTTCCCAAGCTGAATTTTCGCATCGTTAAAAAGATTTTTTACAAGCCGTGCATTACCAAAAGATTTATCACGTTTTCGGTATAGTTGTGTGAATTCTTTTTTAAGAAGTTCAGTGGCATCCTGTGTAATTGAGTAATCTTCTTTTGCAGCAAACTGCTTGAATATTTCTACAAGCTCATCCGGGTTGTAATCTTCAAATTCAAAGAAATGTGTGAAGCGAGATTTTAATCCTGGGTTTGAATTAATAAAATTATTCATTTCTTCCGGATAGCCCGCAGTAATTACAACAAAATTATTTGTTTCATCTTCCATTCGTTTTAGCAGCAGGTCGATTGCTTCCTGTCCAAAGTCCTGGTTAGTTCCTTCTTTTTTTAATGTGTATGCTTCGTCAATAAATAAAATTCCGCCGATCGCTTCTTTAATTATTTTATCAGTCTTTTGTGCTGTCTCGCCAACATATTGTCCAACCAGCATTGAACGGTCAACTTCCACAACATGCCCGCTTTTAACGAATTCAATTTCTTTTAAAATTTTGCCAAGCAGTCTTGCTACTGTAGTTTTCCCTGTTCCAGGGTTTCCAAGGAACACACAATGAAATGAAATTTGTTCTTGTGTTTTTAAGCCAAGTTTTTTTCTTTCATTTAAAAATTTTAAGTAATCAACAAAATCTTTTAACGGCTGTTTAATGCTGTCAAGCCCTACATAGCTATTTAAAATTGAAAGCAAGTCATCAATAGTATGAGGTTCATTATCAATTTTATCTGATTTGAAAATTGTTTGAGAACTGCCTGAATGTGATTTTATTTTTTCAACTTTAGCAGGATAATTTTCATCTTCTTCAAAATTAATAATTTCATATTCGCCGACTATAAATGAACTTGAACATACTTTGTAGAAATCAAGATATACATCAACGTAACCGGTTCCTTCTTTCCAAAAACCTTTTGAATCCGAGCCCCAGCTTTCAACAAATTTTACTAATTTGTTCATCTTTTTTTAATTCAAGTGAAAAGGGATGATTTCCAATTTCATCACCATTTAAAAACCAGGTTACTGAACCTTCGACTATCATATCTTTATTTCCAAAGAATGGATTGTCGATAGTAACTTCAACTCCGATGTAGCGAATCATTTGAGAATTAAATTGAAGCAGAAAAACTTTTTTTTCTGTTTGTAAAAATTCCAGGTAATCAAAAGTCTTTGCTGTGTATACTTTAAAGAGCTTGTTGTCAAAAACTTTCAAAGAAGAATTGGATGAAAGTGAATACATTTTTTCAAGTTCACTTTTCCCTTCAATGGAAAAATTTTCTGCCTTGGAAAATGAATTAATTTTGCTGCTGATGTTTTGAAATCTAAAATTATCACCTAATTCATCTCTGTATTCAGCAGCTTTTGTGGAAGCATTTCGTATTTGAAACATTGCAGTAAGTGCTTCAAGCTCTAACAATTTTGCATGCTGATGTTCATGTTTTAAAGCCTGATTATTGATGATTTGTTTTGCTGCCCAAAGTGTAAACCAAAATTCTTTTTCTTTAAAAGCAGTTTCGGCAAACGGAAGGAAAGATTTTATTTCGGATTTTTCAACTTTGAAAACATCTGCATCATAGCCTAAAACAATTTTAAATAAATCTTTTATATTGGTTAATTTTTTAAAGAGATTTTCTTCAGAATTAATCTGTAAAGCTTTTTCGATTTCTTCCAGTCCTTCAAAATAACGTTCCTGGCCAGCCAAAGCTCTTGCCTTATTTAAATAAGCCCATTGAAGTTTTTTCGTATCATTATTAATTGCATAAGTCAAATCAGACAAAGCGCCTTCAAAAACACTCATTCTCATTAAAAAATAACCGCGGAATAATTTAGCAGAAACATCATCATCGCTAAGTTGAACCGATAAATTGGAAAGCTCCATGGCCTGGCTTAAGTTACCATTCTCAAGATTTGCCCAGGCTAAATAGATTATTGCATTTGAGTCATAAGGCTTTTGGTCGTAGACTTTGTTAGCAGCGGTGAGCGCCATTTTATAACGCCCATTGTTTAAATGGGAATCTACTTCTTCGATTAGTTCGTCAAATTCTTCGTTGGTCAATCTATCTCCAATTAATAAAAACAACGTCAACCAATATAATAAATCTTAAAGAAGCAGTGAAGATGTGAGTCGGGTAAATTTTTTTAAACAAAAAAAGGCGGGAAATAAATCCCGCCTGTAAATTTAGTTCAAGAAAATTTTGAACTATGATTGCGCGAATGATTATTAATACATTCCGCCCATATCACCCATACCGCCGCCTGGCATTGGTGGCATAGCTGGTTCTTTTTCTTTCTTCTCAAATACAACAGCTTCGGTTGTAATTAATAATGAAACTACTGAAGCAGCATTTTCCAATGCAGTTCTTGTAACTTTAGTTGGGTCAATAACACCGGCTTTAATTAAGTTTTCATAAGTTTCTGTCGCTGCATTAAATCCGAAATCATTTTTTCCGTCTTTAACTTTTTGAAGAACTACAGAACCTTCAATTCCAGCATTATCAACAATTTGTCTTAATGGCTCTTCAAGAGCTTTTTGAACTATTCTAATACCGGTTGTTTGGTCAGCATTATCACCTTCAAGCTTATCAAGAATTGCAATTGCTCTAACAAAAGCAACACCGCCGCCTGCAACTATACCTTCTTCAACTGCTGCACGGGTAGCATGTAAAGCATCTTCAACTCTTGCTTTTTTCTCTTTCATTTCAACTTCTGTTGATGCACCGATTTTCAATACGGCAACACCACCGGAAAGTTTTGCTAATCTTTCCTGTAATTTTTCTTTATCGTAATCAGAAGTTGTTTTGTCAATCTGAGCTTTTATTTCATTTATTCTTTTCTTAATGTCTTCTGTTTTTCCAGCACCTTCAACGATAGTTGTATTGTCTTTATCAATTACAACTTTCTTTGCAGTACCTAAATAAGAAACAGTTGCATTCTCTAATTTGAAACCTCTTTCTTCAGAGATAACTGTTCCGCCTGTTAATACAGCGATATCTTCAAGCATTGCTTTTCTTCTATCGCCAAAGCCAGGAGCTTTAACAGCAGCAACTTTTAAAGTACCGCGAATTTTATTAACTACTAATGTAGCTAAAGCTTCACCTTCAAGATCTTCAGAAATGATTAACATTCCTTTACCTTGTTGAGCAACTTTTTCAAGTACAGGTAAAAGGTCTTTCATTGCAGAGATTTTTTTATCGTGAATTAAGATATAAGGGTCTTCAAGAACTGCTTCCATTGATTCGGAATCAGTAACGAAGTAAGGAGATAGATATCCTCTATCGAACTGCATACCTTCAACAACTTCCAAAGCTGTTTCAGTTCCTTTTGCTTCTTCAACAGTTATAACACCGTCTTTACCAACTTTGTCCATTGCGTCAGCAATTAAATCGCCAATTGTTTTATCGTTGTTAGCAGAAATTGAACCAACCTGTGCAATTTCATTTCTTCCTTCAACATCTTTGCTTACTGATTTTAAATGTTCAACAACTTTGGTTACTGCTAAATCAATTCCTCTTTTTAAATCCATTGGATTTGCACCGGCAGTAACGTTTTTCAATCCTTCTCTATAAAGAGCTTGTGCAAGAACAGTAGCTGTAGTTGTTCCGTCACCGGCAACATCACTGGTTTTTGAAGCAACTTCGCGAACCATTTGTGCACCCATATTTTCTATTGCATCTTCAAGTTCGATTTCTTTTGCAACAGAAACACCATCTTTAGTAACAGTTGGTGCGCCGAATTTTTTTTCTAAAACTACATTACGTCCTTTAGGGCCTAATGTAACTTTAACTGCATTTGCTAATTTGTCCACTCCTTTTTTTAGCTTTGAGCGGGCATCAGTATTAAACTCAATTAATTTTGATGACATAATTTATTTCCTCCAAATTATTTTATTTACAAAATTTTATTAACCAACGATAGCGAAGATGTCGCTTTCTCTCATTATTAAATACTCGTCACCTTCAACTGTAACTTCTGTTCCACTGTATTTACCGTATAGAACTTTGTCTCCAACTTTAACTTCAAGCTTAACTAATTTTCCATCTTCGCCTGTTTTGCCAGGGCCTGCTGCAACGATAGTTCCTTCAATCGGTTTTTCCTTTGCAGTATCCGGAAGAATAATTCCGCCTTTAGTAGTTTCTTCAGCTTCCATTGGCTTTACAATTACTCTATCTGCCAAAGGCTTTAGATTGATTTTTGACATATTTGCCTCCATGTATTTTGTTTAATTATTTAATAAAAATGAAGTTTTATTAGAATTTTATTAGCACTCTCAAAAAGCGAGTGCTAATATACATCGCAGGAATATTTTTGTCAATAACTTTCGTCACTCGGATGATTAATTAAATGTTAAGATTGGATATAACTGCTATTAAATTTATTTTGGCAAATAATTTTAATTTCAATTTTTCTTATAAGTTCCTTTTAGAATAAATCTTTATGGCAGGTTCATTTTTTACTGAACTTAAAAGCTTAATAAAAATTATTAAAACTTTAGATAAGAAAGTTATAATAATTTTTCTTTCTGTTGCTGTTTTGCAAACCATTTCCTGGTATTACACTTCACGGCATTTTTTCCGCATAAATTTTTTTGATGATTTACAGTTTAACCCAAACGTTTATTTATATGAATTTCTTTATTGGTTCATTGGGGATTTCTTTACATTCTTTGTGCTTGGAGTTTTGATTATAAAATTTTTATTGAAAGAAAATCTTACAAGCTATGGATTAAAAATTGGCGATTATAAAATTGGATTAAAAATTTCATTAATTTTTATTGCAGTGATGCTTCCTTTGGTTTGGATTTTTTCTTCAGAAACTCAATTCAGTATTACATATCCTCATCTTGCTCAAGCGCGTGACTCATGGATTATATTTTTAATTTTTGAATCCGGCATGCTCATTTATATGATAGCATGGGAATTTATCTGGCGGGGATTTATGCTTTTCGGTTTAGAAGAAAAATTTGGTTACTATGCTGTACTTATTCAAATGATTCCGTTTTTAATTTTACATAACGGCAAACCTGCACCCGAAACTTTCGGTGCAATTTTAGGTGGAATAGCTTTGGGAATTTTAGCTTTAAGAACACGTTCAATTTATTATTGCGTTATTACTCACATGAGTGTTATGTTTAGTATCGATTTAATTTCAACTTTGCGTTATAGAGCCAATGATTTCGGCATTGGCATTTCATCTTTAATTAATGTATTAAAAGAATTTTTTTAGGAATATAATTATGAGATTCGCATTAAACGTTGACCATATTGCCACAATAAGAAACGCAAGGGGAGAAACCCAGCCCGACCCGGTAACAGCAGCATTAATTGCTGAGCAAGCCGGTGCCGACGGAATTGTCTGTCATTTAAGAGAAGACCGCAGGCATATAAATGAAAGAGATGTTCGTCTGCTTAGAGAATTAATTACAACAAAGCTTGACCTTGAAATGGCAGCAACAGAAGAGATAATTAAAATTGCCTGCGATATTGGTCCTGAACTTGCAACAATTGTTCCTGAAAAAAGACAGGAGCTTACTACGGAAGGCGGAATAAGTGTTATCGATAGTGTGTCTCATTTAAGAGATACAATTAAAGAATTACATAATTCTGAAATTGAAGTTTCTCTTTTTATTGAACCGGACATAAATCAAATTGATGCCGCTGCAGAAATTGAAGCTGATTTTATTGAATTACATACCGGTGTATTTGCCAATCTTTTAACCGAAGAAGAACAGTTTGATGAGCTTGAAAAAATTAGACTTGCATCAAAGCATGCTAAAAAACTTGGGCTTGGTGTTAATGCCGGACATGGACTTAATTATCAGAACATAAAAATTTTTAGAGAACTTACTGATATTGATGAAGTAAGTATTGGCCATGCAGTTATTGCCCGTGCAGTTTTTACCGGATTGGAAGAAGCTGTGCAGGAAATGATTAGTCTAATAGGATAAACTGGTTGATTATTGCTTTTTCAACTAAATCAGTTGATAAAGGATTTTTCAACTATATTGGTTGAATATTAAATATCCAACCAAATCGGTTGATTTTGAATTTTGAGCTTATTAACTTTACTGCGAGTTAAACAGCTAAAATATAAAATGAATAAGATAGTTTTAATCGGCGATATAATTTCATCTAAAAAAATAAAAGACAGGTCAGCAGTTCAGAAAAAGCTGAATAATGCTTTTAAGAAAATAAATTCATCAAACAAAAACATAATTTCTCCTTATACAATTACACTTGGTGATGAATTTCAGGCAGTTTATAATTCGGCGGATAAGTTATTTAAAGATATCTGGCAAATTGGTGCAGCGCTTTATCCTGAACAATCAAGATACTCAATTGCTGTCGGCGATATAACAACAAAGCTGAATAAAGCACAGGCAATTGGAATGGATGGGCCGGCATTTTATTTTGCAAGAAAAGGACTGGATGAATTAAAGCAGACTAACTATATTTTTAATTTTAATGAGGCTGAAGAAAAATATGACCTTCATTTAATTCAGCAGACTTTATTTTTAATTTCACATCTTGCTTAAAATTGGAAATCTACACGCATAGCAATTTTAATTATGATGTATGAAGGCTTAAGTGCAAAAGAGATTTCAAAAAAACTTAAAATAAGCAATCAGGCTGTATACAAAAATATAAATGCCGGAGCTTTGGATATAATTGTAAATCTCACTACTGAAATTGAAAAAAACTATAAATGAAATTGTAAAGAAAAATATAAAATGCAATTTTATTATTTGATTAGTGTAATAATGTTTTCGCGATTGTTCTTCCTTTTTAGGGATGAACCGGTTACGACTAACAAACTGATTTTAATTTTACTGCTTCAAATTGTTCCATTGTTTTTATTTGAGCTGACATTCAAGTTTATACTTCTAATTATAATTTTAATCGGGTTAAATACGCTCTTCTACTATGTTGAAAACAAAAAGAAAAAATTAAACGGGTTTAGATTTTTAAGTCTAATTATCTCATTAATCATTGCTGCTATTTTTTCATCTTCATTTTTTAAGTTAGAGTTTAATGGCGGATTAATTGATTATTTGCGAAACATCAATTTGACTTTCCCTTTCATTTCTAAAATTGAAAATTTTTCATCCATAATCATAATTACTTCAGCAATATTATTTCTTTTAAATGAAGTTAATTTTTTGATAAGATTTTTCTTTGAAATTTTTAAGCTGCTGCCAAATCAAAAAGAAGAAGAAAATGATTATGTGATTGATGAAAGAGAATATAATGCCGGTCGTGTTATTGGAATGTTGGAAAGAATTTTAATTTTCTTTTTTGTTTTTGCAGGGCAATTTGGCGCTATCGGATTTATAATTGCTGCAAAAGGATTTACAAGATTTAAAGAATTAGATAAAAGAGAGTTCGCAGAATATGTCTTAATTGGAACTCTCCTTTCATCCTTACTTGCAATTTTTACAGCATTGTTAGTTTATTCAAAAATTGGTTAGAATTATAAATCTATAATTTTTAACGAGTTCCTTATTCGTTTTGACAAGCGACTTTCCTTGACTACATATACCCATTTCTCTATATTTGACGACGAATTTTTTATGAAACTATAGATAATATTTACGATTTTGAGCCAGTACAAAAAGACAATCCTGCCAAATGGAATAAGAATTTTATCAGAGAATATCCCTTATGTTAAATCATTTTCTTTAGGATTTTGGTTTAATGTTGGTTCGCGCGATGAAAATTTTGAAGTAAATGGAATTACTCATTTCATCGAGCACATGCTTTTTAAAGGAACTAAAAAACGAACTCCCGGAAGAATTGCCCGCGACATTGAATCACTTGGAGGATATTTAAACGCATTCACATCTAAAGAGCATACTTGTTATTATGGAAGAGGATTAAGCGAGCATATTGACAAAACTTTTGAAGTTCTTTCCGACATGGTGCAAAATCCAACTTTTAAACCAATCGAAATTAAAAAAGAAGCCAGCGTTGTTGTCGATGAACTTTATGACATTGAGGATAACCCCGAAGAATTAATTTTTGATAAATTTGAAGAAATAATTTATTCCGGGAATCCATTGAGCTATCCAATTATTGGTACTGAAAAAAATATTAAAGGATTTTCACAGCATCATCTATTTAATTTTATCAATGAAAAATACGGGTTTAACAGGATGATAATTGCCGCATCCGGCGCTGTTGAACATCAAAAGCTTTTAAAGTTAGTAGATAAATATTTTGCTAAAAATTTAGGATATTCAAAAATCCGAAGAAAGAATTATAACTATTCAAATCTTCCTTCAAAGATTGAATTAGTTGAGAAGGAAATTCAGCAGGTTCATACCATAATTGGCAAAACAACTTTCGGTTATAATAATGAAGAACGTAACAAAGCAGCATTGCTTACTCAAATTTTAGGCGAAGGAAGCAGTTCAAGATTATTTCAAACAGTCCGTGAAAGAAATGGAATTGCTTATCAAATAAATTCTTTTCTTAATTCATTTTATGATATTTCATCTTTTGGTGTGTATTTTTCTACAAATGAAAAACTAATGGATAAAGCTTTAAACCTGGTTCTAAGAGAATTTAAGAAATTAAGAGAGAATAAAATTTCGGAAAGAGAATTAAACAAAGCCAAAGAAGCCATCAAAGGAAGCATGCTTTTAAGTCTGGAAAATACTTCCAGCAGAATGATGAGAATGGCGCAGTCAGAATTTTACCATAATAGAGTTAAATCAGTTGATGAGATAATCAAGAATATTGATGCAGTAACCCGCGAAGATGTTCTTGAAATTTCAAATCAGCTTCTTGATGAAGATACTTTCATTAAGGTAATAATAAAATCAAAAAATGCATTAATTAAATCAGCGGCATAGCCGGATAAAGCAGAGGTGTAAAATGTTAATTGGGGTTCCAAAAGAAATCAAAACAAATGAAAATAGAGTAGCTTTACTACCCGTAGGCGCTTCTATTTTAATTTCAAACGGCCACAAAGTTTTAGTTGAAACAAACGCCGGCGCAGGAAGCGCATTTTCAGATGAAGACTATAAAGCTGTCGGTGCTGAAATTGCTTCATCGGCAAATGAAGTTTTTTCAAATGCCGATATGATTATGAAAGTTAAAGAACCGATAAACGATGAATACACCATGATTCGTGAAGGGCAAATTGTATTTACTTATTTTCACTTTGCTGCCAGCAAAGAATTAACTGAAGCAATGATGAAAAATAAATGTGTCGGCATTGCTTATGAAACAGTTCAGAAATCTGACCGCTCTCTTCCATTATTAATTCCAATGAGTGAAGTTGCCGGAAGAATGGCTCCGCAAGAAGGTGCAAAATATTTGGAAAAAGCAATGGGTGGAAGAGGATTATTATTAGGCGGCGTTCCGGGAACAGGGCCCGCAGAAGTTATGGTTTTAGGCGGCGGAATTGTCGGAACAAATGCTGCAAAAATTGCTGCCGGATTTGGTGCTAAGGTTACAATCTTTGATAATAATTTATATCGATTAAGATATCTTGATGACGTAATGCCAAAGAATGTTTCAACAATGATGTCAAATGAATATTATATTCGTCAGGCATTGCCAAAAGCTGATTTGGTGATTGGTGCGGTTTTAATTCCTGGCGCAAAAGCACCCAAATTAGTTACAAGAGAAATGCTCAGTGTAATGAAAGAAGCTTCTGTTGTTGTTGATGTTTCAGTTGACCAGGGTGGATGTATTGAAACTTGTAAGCCAACTACACATGCAAATCCGACTTACGTTGTTGATGGTGTTCTTCATTATTGTGTTGCAAATATGCCTGGTGCAGTTCCGATTACATCAACATTGGCTTTAACAAATGCAACTTTGCCTTATGCAGTTGAGATTGCAAATAAAGGATTATGAAAAAGCTGTAAAAACAAATCATGAAATAAAATTAGGATTAAATGTAATTGACGGAAAGATTGTTTACAAAGGTGTTTCCGATGCATTTGATTTCAAATATCATGATGTTGATTCTATAATTAATTAGATATTTACAAAGGTCATGCTGAACTTGTTTCAGCATCTCTTTTTATTTGAAGTAGTTTGATTATCGATGTAGTATTAGTTTTTTTATTGTAGAAGATTCTTTGATTGCAGTTATTGATAGAATTGAAAATATTTAGTTATTAATTCTAATAAGCCCTTCTCTTTGTAAGAGAAGGGTTGGGATGAGTTCTTGAGTTTACAAATTGCTTTGAACTCTCTCTAATTTCTCCCTTGAGAAGGGAGAGACTTATTATCATCTAAGCCGTAACATTTTTTAATTCTATCAAAACAAAATATTATTGAATTTTTCTATTTTTGAATAATATTTTTTTGTGAGATTTATTATTGGAGTGGTGGATTATCCCATTATTCCAAATAAATGAAATTGTAACTCAGTGAAACCTACGAGGTTTTAGTTACAATTGTTCAATCATTTCAACTGTGACTAATAATTTTGCTCAATTTTTATTAAGTTTTGACTCTTAAAAACAAAGTTTTAATTCAAGGACAGGAAATGCCAAAAATTGTAATTGATGGAAATGAAATAGAATTTAAACAAGGGCAGACTATAATTCAGGCTGCAAAGGATAACGGAATTACAATTCCTCATTTTTGCTGGCATGAAAAGCTATCAATTTCTGGTAACTGCAGAATATGTTTAGTTGAAGTTGAAAAAATTCCAAAGCTGGCAATAGCTTGTTCAACTTTAGCTTCCGAAGGAATGGTTGTTCATACCCAATCCGAAAAAACTTTGAGTGCTCGAAATGCTGTAATGGAATTTTTATTAATCAATCATCCTTTGGATTGTCCAATTTGCGATGAAGCCGGTGAATGCAAGCTTCAAGATTATGCGTATAAACATAGTGTTGGCGAAAGCAGATTTGTTGAAGAAAAACAACACAAAGATAAACGCGTTCCGCTTGGGCCTTATGTAATGTTTGATGCTGAAAGATGTATTTCTTGTTCACGCTGTATTCGTTTTTGTGATGAAATTGCTAAAGATCCTGAATTAACTTTTATTAAGAGAGGAGACAGAGTTACAATTGTAACTTATCCCGGCGAAGAAATGGATAATCCTTATTCATTAAACACAACAGATATTTGTCCGGTTGGTGCACTTACAAACCGTGATTTTAGATTTAGAGCACGAGTTTGGGATATGTCTTCCAATCCTTCAATTTGTACCGGATGTTCAAGAGGATGCAATACTGAAGTTTGGGTTCGCAACAATGAAGTAATGAGATTAACTCCACGACAAAATGAAGAAGTCAACAGCTACTGGATGTGTGATCATGGAAGAATAAATACTTTTAAAAGTGTTAATAGTGATGATAGAGTTGACGGCCCTCAGAGAAGAAAAGATGGGACTTTAGTTAAAGTTGGCTGGGATGAAGCTTTCGCTGCAACTGCATCGGAACTGAAGTCATTCGGCAAAGATGAAATTGCTTTTATTGGTTCAGCCTTTGCAACTTGTGAAGACAATTATGTGTTTACAAAATTTGCTCAATCAGTTGTTGGTTCAAAACATTTGGATTTTATTCGTCATACTAGACCCTTCATTTGAAGATGATATACTTAGAAAATCTGATATGACTCCTAATTCACAAGGCGCAAAATTGGTTGGCGTTTCCCCAGTAAAAGGTGGTTTTGCTTTAGATGGAATTGTAAAAGGAATTAAAGAAGGAAAAATTAAAGCCTTATATATAATTGAAGATGATTTAATTGAACATAATCCTGAACTTGAAGATTCACTTGCCAAGCTTGATTTATTAATTAGTACATGCAACTAATTTTAATAAGACTACTGCAATTGCAGATATTGTTTTCCCTGCTTCAACTTTTGCAGAGAAGAATGGAACGTTTGTTAATTTTCAGGGAATGGTTCAAAGATTAAAACCTGCAGTTTCAACAATTGAATTGGATAGAGCAATTGACGGAATGATTATGAGCAGGTTAGATAAATTCGGAACTCAATATGACAGGTGGGCAAAAGGAAATAAACGCGATGCCCGTTCAACATGGAAAATTTTTGTTGGCCTTGCTTCCACTATGGGACAAAAAATGAAATACAATGTTGCTGAAGATGTATTTAATGATATCGCAAAAAATATTAAAGAATTTCATTCGTTAGATTATGATGTGGTTGGCGAGAAAGGTGCAAAACTAAATTTACCTGTTGCTGAAAAAGTTTAATTCTATAATTTGGAGCTTAATTAAATAATGACAATCTGGGAAATTCTGGCTTTCAGTATCGTTAAAATTTTATTAATCGTAACGGTAATGCTTCTTACCGTTTCTTATCTCGTCTATTTTGAACGAAGAATAAGTGCCTGGGCACAAAATAGATTAGGGCCCAACAGAGTTGGCTGGGAAGGTGTTCTTCAGCCTTTTGCCGATGTTTTAAAATTATTATTAAAAGAAGATATTGTTCCTACTAATGCCAACAAGCCGCTTCATACACTTGCACCAATTTTGGCTTTGTTTGTTGCTTTTACAACTTATGCCGTAATTCCTTTCGGGCCGACGATAAATATTTTTGGATACAGCGTTCCGTTAGTAGTGGCTGATGTTAATATGGGAATTTTATATGTCCTTGCTTTAACATCGCTTGGAGTTTATGCCATTACTTTTGCCGGCTGGTCATCTGGAAGTAAATATTCTCTACTTGGCGGAATTCGGTCAGCAGCACAAATGATTTCTTATGAAATTTCTATGGGATTTTCTGTCGGCGGAGTTTTATTATTAGCTCAATCTTTAAGGCCTTTGGATATTGTAAATTCGCAAGGACATTTATTTTGGAATGCCTGGATTCAGCCGATAGGATTTATAACTTTTGTTGTTTCAGCTTTTGCCGAAACTAATCGCCTGCCTTTCGATTTACCGGAAGCAGAACCAGAGCTTGTCGGCGGTTTTCATACCGAATACAGCAGTATGAAATTTGCCGGATTTTTCCTCGCCGAATATGCAAATATGATTGTTGCCAGTGCTATGATTATAACCCTTTATCTTGGCGGATATCATTTACCTTTCGTTAATATTGACGCCTGGGGTTTACCGGCTGGTTTGGTTGTAATCATACAAATTGCTTCATTTCTGTTTAAAATGGCATTATTGCTGTTTTTCTTCATCTGGGTTAGATGGAGTATTCCACGCTTTAGATATGACCAGCTTATGAATTTGGGCTGGAAAGTCATGTTTCCATTATCGCTGTTAAATATCCTTTGGGTTGCCGGATTAATCATGATTTTTGGGCTTTAATTTTAAGTTGAAAAATTTAATATGATTGTTATAAATTTTATTGTTACATTAGACACATAACTCGGAGATTTGATGCCTGATAGTACTAAAAGAAGATTAAAAGATTTTACGTTTTTAGAAAAAATATATATTCCTGAAATAGTTAAAGGCTTATCCTTAACTTTAAAAACTATGTTTAAGCCAAAGTATACGATGAAATATCCCGAGGAAAAATTTATTCCGCCTGCATCGTATAGAGGCCGCCCGGTTTTGGTTCAGGAAGAAAATGGAATTGAAAGATGTGTAGCATGCGGGCTTTGTTCGCGTGTTTGTCCTGCATTAGCAATTGAAGTTCAAGCTGGAGAAACACAAAATGAAAAAGAAAGATATCCCGAAAAATTTGAGATAAATATGATTAGGTGTATCTTCTGCGGATTTTGTGAAGAAGTTTGCCCTGAAGAAGCTATAATAATGAGTAAAGACTACGAACTTGCCTTTTCAAATAGAGAAGATGCAATTTATGGCAAAGACAAACTATTAGTTCCTGTAACTCAAGTTCAAGACCGAATCAATTTTTTAAGGAATTATAAATAGAATAATTTTTACTCTGCTCCTCTATTTATCGCTATGCCTAAAAATTTGTACATACTGTTTGTGGTACTATGTGTTTCTCTATCTCTTTACGCAAAAAGTGGTGAAGATAGTTATAGAGTTTTTTCTCCGAAATATATCTACTCAAACTCTTCATTTGACCTTTCCATAATAACAAAAAATTCTTACCCCGAAGCAACAGAATTTGATTTTTATATTATTCCCGATGGCAAGCTTGAATTAAATTCTCTTCAGCTAAGGTCTTATGATAATAATTTTGATTTAAGATATTATCCTTCAAATTTGAAAGGATATATCGGCAGTGTATATAAAGCTGAAATTGATTTAACTCAATTAACTGCGGAATCTTTTTTCCAGGTGGTATCGAGATTTTATTCCAGCAGTTCGAATAAAGCATCGGTTAAATTTTATGGGGTATTTAAAAATGATGAGAAAACTTTAGGCTATCTTCAAAAAAATATTGACAGCAGTTCAACTAATGAAGATAAATTTATTCCTGTCAACTTAAATTTTTATAAACCGCAAAAGTCTGCCGGCAAATGCTTGAGACTTGAGAATGAAGCGAGCCTTGATTTTCCGCTTCCCAATTTTCAAAAAGACAAGCTTCTTTTTGAGTTTTGGTTTAAAACTTCAAATGCTAATTTTGATTTTCTTAACATCATAAATAATGAAACACAACAAGGTGAGTTTAAGATTTCAATAAATACTTTCCAGATGTTGAATGTAGTTGGATTTGAAAATGACCAGGTTTATATAAATCCGTTTTTCATCAGCAAGGATAGCTGGTATCATTTCTCAATTGAAATTTCAAAAAAGGATAATACAGTAGAGTTTTATTGTAATGGAAATTTGATATCTAAAAATAAAGTTAATGATAATTTAATTCCTTCAAGCTTAGAAGTTAAGATTGGCACTGAAGACCAGAATAAATCATTTCAAATAGATTTGCTTCGTTTAGTTGATTTCGGAAATACAATTGAAACTTCAATTCAAAATGCAAATTATCTTGATTTTAGTTCCGATAGCTCTTCCATTATTACCGGCTATAATTTTGATGAAAGCGAGCTTTCATTGGATAATGGAGTAACAGAGATTAATGCAGATGGAATACAAACAATAAAATCAAACGCTCCAATTTTTGCACGCGCACCGGAATTGAATATTACAATTTTAAGCAGCGTTTATGAATTAGAATGGAGCGGCGGAGATTATAATCAAGCTGAATCTTATGTGCTTCAAAAATCTGTGGAAGGTTCAGAGTATTATAATGTATTTACATTTCAATCTTATAAAACTCCGGATAAAGTTTATTCATATCTCGATAAAGTTGATGAAAATTCCGATGTAGTTTTTTACAGAGTAAAGCAGATTAATAGTGACGGAACGGCTGTTTACTCATCGCAGGTTAAAGTGGGACAGGGGATAATGGAGCCGTTTACAGTTGACCAAAATTTCCCGAATCCATTTAATCCTAAAACCAGCATCTCAATTGAACTGCTTGAAGATGCTGAAGTTGAAATCACAATTTATAATCTTGAAGGGAAAGAAGTCCAAAAACTTGAAAAAGGGTATTTATCAAAAGGGAAACACACATTTTCATTCGACGGCAGCGAACTTCCGTCAGGAGTTTATTTGTACAAAGTTGCTACTCCTACCTATACACAAACCAAAAAAATGATTTTAGCGAAATAAAAAAAGCAGCCTCTCCAAACCTCCCCAAAGGGGAGGCTTTTAGGAAATACTATTCATATAAAAAATTTTCTTTTTATCTAATATTCCTGATAATTCAAACTCAAATATTCATTTATATTTTTTACAACCCCCTAACCCCCTTTTCTAAGGGGGAATTTTGTTGGTAGAATTGGCATTTTATTTTTATTGGTGACTGTATAATGCTAAAGTAATTCAGAGGTGAAAAAACTACTATCCACAAATAAAAAATTGCTTTAAAATAATTTTGGTGAGAGGGTTGTTTGATGTTAATTTTATAAATTAAACTCGCT
>CAVZSD010000037.1:0-42435 GCA_963777615.1 uncultured Bacteroidota bacterium
CCCGCGATCAACTAATACAAAAAGCTGAATTGTATTTGGCCTCCCAAATTCCATCAATGCATTCAATGCTGAGCGCACTGTTCTTCCAGTATAAAGAACATCATCAACCAGAATGATATCTTTTTCATTTATATCAAATGTAAAATTGGAAACAGAAACTTCCGGTTGTTTTAATCTTGTTCGAAAATCATCGCGGTAAAGAGTAACATCAAGAACTCCAAATGGGACTTCAATACTTTCAATTTCTTTAATTTTTTCATGAAGCCGTTTTGCAAGAAATTCTCCGCGGGTTCGCATCCCCATTAGCACTATATTTTTAGAGCCTTTGTTTCTCTCTAAAATTTCATGAGAAATGCGAGTAATTATTCTTTTTAATCCAACTTCATCAACTATTTTTGCTTTTATGTCCATATATAAAAAATCCTCTTTGGCTTCTGCCGCAGAGGTTCCTTTTATTTTTGTTGTATTTTAATTTTCTTCATCCTTATCCATCTCGCGGATAGATTTAAAGGTTAATATTTTTGTTTGACAAACTTATAATGATTGGAAATAAAAGTAAAGAAATATTTTATTAATTTTTTTTAAAAAGAATTATTGTTTATTCAAAGATTTATATTTTAAAAGAAACCGATTAATAACTGTAGTCACGATTTTTATCAAGGATAGAACATTTCTTTAAGTACTTAAATTTTTATAAGAAATATTGAATCGTAATAAGATAATAAGGTTTTGGTGCCTACGATTATGGTTGTTACTAAGGTAAAACAATTAATTAAAACACTTACAATTTTACAAATTATATAGTAATTCAACTTATACAAAAAGGTGAGGTAAAAAGATGACATCTTTGTTTTCAAAAGAGAAATTGGATGAAGAATATTTTTATCGAACAACTTGAATCCCTATTTTAATTAGAAAAGATGTCATGTTTCAAAACTTCGTAACATGAGATAATACTTAATCTTTTCCTAACCTTAGTAACACACTTAAACCTAAAAAATAAAACCTTATTCGCTTAATAAAATTCAATAATAACTTAAAAGAAATTTTCATATCGAAAAATTACTTGTAAAATGATTTCAAAGGGTTTATTTTTCCATCGCTCTTTGATAAAAAATTCGGGGTGTAGCGCAGCCCGGTTAGCGCGCTTCGTTCGGGACGAAGAGGTCCCCGGTTCGAATCCGGGCACCCCGACCATCTTATTTTAATTTGTCTTTATTTTTTTACAATTTGTTTTGCGCGTCCCGATTCAATTAAGAAGGTTGAGAGTTCTGCCGCAGACATCACTTGTGAGAATCTCTCCACCCAGACTACTTTTAAATCACAATAATATCCAAATAATCTGCCTTATGTATTAAGCTATTCACTTTAAATTAAATTTTTATTATTCTCCATTCGCTCATTTCTAAAAGTTCGATTAAAACTAAATTTTGCTTGGATATTTTCGTAGTTCATCCCGACTCGTCGGGACAGTTCTGAACCGTTTTCAAACTCAGATTTCGAAATCTGAGCTACGAAATTCTTATTACAAAATTTTGCTTAAATAAATCATAAACGAAAATTATAAATTTATTAAGGATTGTATATGAAATCAGTTTTTCATCCGTCAAATTCAAGAGGGCATGCAAATCACGGCTGGCTTGATACTTATCATACATTTAGCTTTGCAAATTATTATGACGAAGAAAGAATTCATTTCGGTGCATTAAGAGTTTTAAATGATGATACTGTTGAAGGCGGAAAAGGTTTTGGAACTCACCAGCATGACAATATGGAAATCATCACAATCCCCACAGAAGGAGCCTTAGAACATAAAGACAGCATGGGAAACTCGGGTGTTATTCAAAAAAATGAAGTGCAGGTTATGTCTGCCGGAACAGGAATTTTTCATTCAGAATTTAATGCCAATAAAGAAATAAAAATTAAGTTCTTTCAAATCTGGGTTATACCTAATAAACAAAATGTTCACCCTCGTTACCAGCAAAAGAATTTTAGCCCAGAAGAATATAAAAACAAACTGCTGGAAATTATTTCTCCAGTTTTATCCGATAAAAATTTATGGATATACCAGGACGCATGGTTTCATTTAGGAAACTTTGATTCAGGATTTGAGATTGAATATAAAATAAAAAAACCAGGCAATGGCGTTTATGCTTTTTTAATTGAAGGTGATGTTACTATTGAAAATCAAAATTTAAAAAGGCGTGATGGATTTGGAATTTGGGAAACAGAAAAAATTAATATTAAATCTAATCCTAATTCGGAGTTATTATTAATTGAAGTCCCAATGAAATTAGAATAGTATTAAATTTGAACCTGCACTTTTTGTTTCATATCACAAAATAAAATTATACAATCAAAATTATTGATAAATATTTAATCTCATTTTATATTTGTATGTACAAACAACTAAGAACAAATGTATAAAAAAGATTCAAAGTATTGCGGATGTTTATTATTCTCTGCAAATGCTTTATCACGAGTTATAACTAAAATGGCAGAAGAAGAATTCAGCATTACCGGTTTAGCTCCTTCTTATGCATTTCTTTTAATGACGGTAAATGATAAACCAGGAATAAACCCAAAAGAAATAAGTGCACAAATGATGCTTTCCCCCTCAACTGTAACAAGGTTAATTGAAAAAATGGAAAATAAAAAATTTCTAATTCGTGAACAAAAAGGAAAATTTATTTCTGTTATTCCCACTAAAGAAAGTAAGAAGTTGGATAAGAAAATACATGAAGCATGGAATAATCTTTACATGCGTTATGCTGAAATTATCGGGAATGAAAGTGCAGATAAATTAACTTCTCAAATTTATAATGCTTCAAGAAAATTAGAAATCTGATTTTATATCAATAATTATTAAATGAACAAACAAATTAAAAAAGGAGAAATATGAAAAACAAAAAAATTGGTATTCTCGGATCCGGCGATGTTGGTAAAGTGCTTGCAGCAGGCTTTATTAAATACGATAACCAGGTAATGATAGGAACAAGCAATCCATCAAAGCTGGATGAGTGGAAAGCATCAGCAGGTAAATCTGTAAATGCCGGCAGCTTTTCTGATTCAGCAAAATTTGGTGAAATTATTGTACTTGCTGTAAAAGGAACCGCAGCAATTGATGTGCTCACTAAAGCAGGTGAATCAAATTTAGCAGGCAAAACAATTATCGATGCAACAAATCCAATAGCTGATGCTCCCCCGACAAATGGAGTTTTAAAATTCTTTACAAGTTTAGATAAATCATTAATGGAAGAGCTTCAAGCAAAATTTCCAAAAGCTAATTTTGTTAAAGCCTTTAACATTGTAGGAAATTCATTAATGGTTAACCCGGATTTCAAAGGGATAAAACCAACTATGTTTATTTGCGGAAACAATGAAAATGCTAAAAAGGAAGTTACTGATATAACCAATCAATTCGGATTTGAAACAGAAGATATGGGAAAGGTCGAGGCAGCAAGAGCTATTGAGCCTTTATGTATTCTTTGGTGCATACCAGGCTTTATTCAAAATAAGTGGATGCATGCTTTTAAGCTTTTAAAACAGTAATCATCGAAATTAAATTATTTACCGGCTAACACTGTTAGTGTTTTAAACTAATAGTGTTAGTCGTTTTTGTTTTAAATATGTAAGAAATTTTTAATGAACAATTTTTATAAAACTTTACTTTGCTTATTAACAAATTCTATCGTATTATTATTGCAGTCGTAACTTTAATCCCCTAAACGAAAATATTATTTATTATGGCAAATAAAACCATACAGCGGTTGACATGGGTTTATATTAGCGGAGCCGCTTTTTTAATTACTTTGGTTTTAGCTGTTCTGCTAATTATCTTTTCTAACAAATTATCTGCTTACGGAATTACATCATCTTTTTATTATATTATTTTAATTCCGCTTGGACTTTGCACCGCAGCTTTTCTTTTTGGTGCATTAAATTCTCTTGCGGAATATACCGGAGACGCTATTTACGGCAAGCTGAAACTTTCGGGCCCGGTGGTCATTTTTTGTCTGGTAATTATTGGCGGCTTTTATTTTGCAAAGCCTGAATCAACTTTTTTATTAACGGTAAGAACTCAAACTTCAAATAACGCAATAATAGACAAGGGATATGTTACAGCTTATTTTGGCTCGCAAGGCATAAAACATGAAATTGGAGAAAACGGCGAGGTATTTTTTGCAGACATTCCTTCTCAGTTTTTAAGTAAAGAGATTAAGTTCAACACGGATGTAGAAGAATACCAAATGAAAAATTCTAATCCAGTTGCAATTCCTGACGACAAAATTATTTACTTGCAGCTTGAAAAAAGAAAAGATTCAACTGTCGTAAGGGGAACTGTAATTGATTCAAACGGAAATACTTTGGCAAATGTATTAATTGATTTCAACAGCGGATTGATATCCACAACCACTGATGCATACGGAAGGTTTATTGCAACTGTCCCCCGTCCTGTTGGCACTTCAATTCTTCTTATGGCTTCAAAAAATGGAAAAATTGGATATAATGATTATATAACTATTCCTGAAAATAATTCACTGATAATTAATTTTAAATAACTTGATGAAAAAAGTTTTATTTCTTGTTCTATTATTTATTACATGCTTTATCAAAATAAATTTTTGCCAGACGATTGAATTAAGAGGAAAGGTTTATGACGAAAAGAAAAACCCAGTTAAAAATTTTAATTTAAGATTTTCTACTATCGGAAGTATAACTACCACAAATTCAGGTGAATTTATAATTGAATTACCGGGTAATTTGACTTCTGTTGAAATCGAAACAACTAATAGCGACTGGACAATTTTATATCCAATCGACAAAAATATTTTAATCCCTAATGACAGAAAAAGTATTATAAAAATTGTCGTTACAAGTTCTGAAGCTCAAAATATTGAAAGACTTGAGTACGCAGCGAAAAATTACAGTAAATTGGAATCTCTATTAAAAGAAATCGGGGTAGCAAAAGATGAATTAAAAAATCTGGTCGAAAATTATATTCAAAAAGAAGCAGCTAACTACAATGTTCAAAAAGACAGCTTACGCGATGCGATATTAAATGAAAAGAAACGTGAAAAATTTGCCTCAATTTCAAAGATATTATTAAATTACATTGTTAAACTTCAAGATGTAAAAGATAATTTCAAATTATTTACACAAATTGCCTTATATGACTCTGCTGTAATGAATGTTATTAATAGGTCAATCCATAATTACAATCCTGTTTTTAATGAGATAAATAATAACAAATATTCATTACAAAAAGATGTTGCTGATTACTGGGATGATGATTTGGCAGATGAATTAATTGAAACGATTGATTATGCATTAGATGAAATTCATAAACCTTTTATATTGCGGCTTAATGATTATCTTGCTGGCGTTGCAAAAATATTAACTGGTCAAATTAATAATTCAACTGAAAGAGAAAATCTTAGAAAATCAATTGCCGAAGGTGTAGGTTCTATATTACGCGACCTTGAAATTCGAATTCCGATTTTAGAAAAGAGAGCGAATAATCTGCTTATAAAATTAAAAGACTCGACTTGAAATGAAAATTTGAAAGGAACAATATGAAAATTTTAATGATGTGTTTTTATTTAACAGTTATTTTTATTTTAATACTTACAAACTCCTGTACTCAAGATTCTAATCCAGTTGGGATTGATACAGGATCACGCCCTGATGCTTTCTCAAATATATGGCACGATGTTAATGAACCAAATCATGAATTTTCACTATTGCAAATTGACACTACCGTAGTTCATGGATTGTTTAAAGGTCAGGAAGAATGGCCTGACTCAAATATTTTTAATGCAGATATAATTGGTGAATATACAAGTAATAACGTTGAATTTTATTCACAGCGGGCATTTGATAATTTTGTCAAATTTACGGGAACAATTACAAACGACACTACAATGGAATTAAAATATTTTGGAATAAAAATTACGATAAAAAAAGGTAGTTGAAGTAATTTCTTATGTTCGTATTATTCTACACAATTCTACATTTTAAAGAATATTCAATCGTTACTAATTATTTAAACTACAGTAATAAAGCGAGACTAAATAATATTTCTGTTCTTGACACTTAATCATTCTAATTATAGTTTGGAATCAAAAGAAATAATTTATTATTCAATAAGGGCAAAGCATGGCACAAAGTCATTCATTCGATATAGTTTCCGAAATTGATTTACAGGAAGCTGACAACGCAGTTAACCAGGCTGTTAAAGAAATTAATCAGCGGTACGACTTAAAAGATTCACATACCACGGTTGAATTAAATAAAAAGGATAAAATAATAAATATTAATTCAAGAGATGATTATGCACTTAAAGCAAGTATTGATATTCTTCAAACAAAATTTATTAAGAGAGGGATTTCAATTAAAGCTTTAAAGATGAATGAACCCGAGCCGGCGGCTAGTGGAAGAATAAGACAAAAGATAGATTTACAAAGCGGTATTTCAAAAGAGAATGCCAAAAAAATTACTTCTCTTGTTAAAGAATCAAAATTAAAAGTAAATGCACAAATTCAAGATGAACAAGTAAGAGTACAGGGAGCAAAAATAGACGATCTGCAGTCAATTATTAATTTAGTTAAAGAAGCCGAATTAGATTTCCCTACTCAATTTGTAAATATGAAATAAATATTATCAATTGAAAATTCCAATTAAAGGGTATTTACTCTCATTAATTAATTGATAAATTACCGGGTAGATTTAATTTGTTTTGAGGAGATGATTATATGCGAACAGATGATGAATTGACATGGGTATGTCAATATTGCGGCGTTAGGAATTATGTTTGGGTTGATTTAACAATCGACGGCAAACAGGACTTTGTTGAAGATTGTAGGATATGCTGTCGGCCCAACAGAATCATAATTACCATCGATAATTATGTTCAAAGCGTTGAAGAAGATAACACGGTAGTTATCGAATCCAGGCCTAGCGACGAATAATCAGATCATTAGTTGAGGTGAAAGATTTGCGGAACTTTTAGATCCTCTTTAACCTGTAATGCAGACTTCATTGAAATTATTCCAACTAATCCATTAAAAATAAGAACTGCTATAAAAATAACACCGCAGATTTCCAGAAAGCTCATAGCGTAACTCCTCTCACTCGTTGAGATGGTCCATTCTCAACATCTTTAACATATAATAATTTAATCCATAATCATTCTCAAAAACGAAGAACTGTCTTCGTCATCATTTTCATCTTTTTCTACATTAGCTTTCTCTTTTCGATCTTTATTCCAATTATATCTTGAATCATCAAACTTAAAGCCGCTCTTTGGTAATTCATCTTCATTTAAATCTTTTGTTTCCAATGAAGATTTAGGGCTTTTCACTCTCAATATAGTCGGCACATCAAGATCTTCAGTATCGACTTCTTTATTTTCTAAAAAGCTAAATCCGCCTCTGAAAATATCATTGTCTTTAGACTGTGTATTTTGTGTCTTTGAATTTTTAGCAGTGTAAATTTTTTGTGATCCATCAAATCCGGTTGCAATTACAGTGTAGGAAACATAATCATTCATATCTTCTTTTCTTACGCATCCAAATATAACATTTGCTTCTTCACCTGCTGCGTCGAAGATCACATTATTGCCTTCATTAATTTCCTGCATAGTTAAATTACTTGAACCAGTTACATTTAATAGAACGCTTTTCGCACCTTTAATATTTATACCTTCAAGCAGCGGGCTTGAGATTGCTTTTTGAGCAGCTTCAATCGCTCTATTTTCTCCAGTTGCAATACCGCAACCCATCAGTGCTTCACCGCTTTGATTCATTACCGACCTAACATCAGCGAAGTCAACATTAATTAACCCTTCAACCGTAATTATATCTGCAATTCCTCTTGTTGCTTCATAAAGAACTTCGTTTGGCTTATCAAAAGCAGCAAAGGCATTCATATTCTTATCCAGAATATTTAGCAATCTTTCATTTGGAATAATAATTAAACTGTCAACAAACTGCTTTAACTCCTGGATACCAGCCTCAGCATTAAGCATTCTTTTTTTGCCTTCCCACCTAAATGGTTTGGTAACAATACCAACAACCAAAGAGCCGATACTCTTTGCAATTGAAGCAACTACTGGAGCGCCGCCGGTTCCGGTTCCGCCGCCCATTCCAGCAGTAACAAAAACCATATCGCTTCCAGCTAAAACTTCGGCAAGCTTTTCTCTATCTTCTTCCAAAGATTTTTTCCCTACATTAGGATCAGCTCCCGCACCTAGACCACGCGTTATGCTCATGCCTACCTGAATTTTGTGAGTTGCACTGCTGCTATTTAAAACTTGAGCATCAGTATTTACAGCTACGTATTCAACACCATTTAGTCCCCGTGTAATCATGCTTTCAATGGCATTACAGCCTCCGCCTCCAATACCTACAACTTTTAACACTGCAGACATTGGTTTTGCTCTGTCTATTGTTGCGAATCGAGACATAATAATCCTCCTAATTAGGTTTTATAATTCGTCAAAAAATTGTTGCACTCTTTTTACGAAGACATTTATTTTATTCTTCGTTTTATCTTTTTTTGGTTTTATCAGCATTTGATATTCGCTTGATTTACCACCAGGAACACCTCTTATTAATCCAGCCACAGTTGCAAACTCCGGGCTTTCTATTTCATTTGACAGTCCTGCTCCAAGTTCTTGAGGAACTCCCATCCTAGTTGGTAAACCAAACACTTCTTCAGCTAATTCAAGACAGCCGCGTAACAAACTTCCACCACCAGTTAAAACTATTCCTGCTTTAATTTTATTTTTAAATCCGGTACTTCTAATTTCATTATCTATCAAAGTAAAAAGCTCTCTCATTCTTAAGCTAATAATTTGCGTCAGGAGACTGACCGGAATTTTTGTGTTACCTCTGGCGCCTACTCCTCTTATTAAAATATCTTCATCTTTTATAATTGCACTTTCGGATGCATAGCCATAATCCTTTTTCAACTTTTCTGCTTCTTCTGTGATTACACCAAGTGATTCTCTTATATCGTTAGTAACTTGATTGCCCGCAACTCCAATAACCTTTGTGTGCTTAATAGTTTTGTTATGAAAGATTGCTAAATCAGTTGTCCCGCCGCCAATATCAATTAGGGCAACTCCTAAATCTTTTTCACTGTCTTCTAATATTGAAGAGCTTGATGCAATAGGCTGAAGGATATAATCCTGTACTTGTAAGCCGGCTCGTTCAACGGATTTCTTAATATTTTGGATAGCAGGGATAGAAGCCAGTACAATGTGATTAGTTGCTTCTAGTCTTGAGCCTGACATACCAATTGGATTTTCAATCCCGCCCTGATAGTCAACAGAAAATTCTTCAGGAATTATATGAAGAATTTGCCTGTCGGATGGAATTCTAATAGTCCTTACATCTGCTTCAAGCCTTTCAAGATCAGCTTTGGTAATTTCTTTATCTTCACTATTTATCGTAACATAATTTCTATGGCGCATGCTTGTAATATGTTCTCCAGCTACACCGACGTTAACTGTAGTTATGTCAAAGCCGGCCCTGTTCGATGCAATCTGTACAGCGGCTCTTATTGCTTCGGCTGTCTTTCCAATGTTAGCAACCAAGCCTTTATGCAAGCCTTCGGAAACTGCAACTCCAAAACCTAAAATATCAATACGATTGCCTTCTGTTTTTTCTGCAATCACAGCGCATACTTTTGTAGTTCCTAAATCCAGTCCTACAATTATATTTTTTTTCATTCCACTAAATCCGTTCCATTTGCATTACCAAGAAATACTTCGTTTGCAAAACGTAAATCAACATAATTGCTTTTTGTTATATCAACTTTTGATTCTATTTTACCTTCCCATAAAATTTCTAAGTAAACCATTTTTTTAGCCTCATCCCCTCTTCCAAAAATAACCAATGGTTTTAAGCCGGAAAAAGTTAATACTATATCTCCGCCTTTTCCTAAATTTATTTCAGATAATCTTTTTAAAATATTTGAATTAGTTAGCTTGATTGCTTCAATTATTCTGAATGCATGCTTAGTATCGTCGCTCTTCAATATTTCCAAAGATTTAATTTTATCTTTTTCTTTCATGTTGCTGATTATCGGATAATCAACATACTTTGTGTTTTCAAAATAAGGCAGTACCTGGAAATCTTCAGTTATAAAATGCGGTTCGCTGCCGTCTAATAAAATTGCTTCTATTTTCTTCTCTTTAATTTCAACCGAAACAAGATTTTTATTTTCAAATTCTACATCAGCATATTCAACATACGGATGCTTCTCAAACCTATCTCTGATTACAGACAGAGTTAATCCGCTGTAAGAAGTAACATCATCTAGTTTTGTAAATTTCAAATAATCTTTTACAGGCAATAAACTATTTCCACTTAATTTTATCATTTGGATTTTTTTTTCTTCAGTTTTATTGTTTAGCATAAATGTTAAAAATATTAAAAGTGAAATTAATAAAACAAAAAGTACTGTTCCTAATATTTTACCTTTTTTTTCAGGCATAAGAATTTATTTTTTCAATTGCTCAACAAACTTTTCACCGTATCTCCAAATATCACCAGCGCCCATTGTTACAATTATATCACCATCTTGTCTTAATTCCATTAATTTATTGGGAACATCTTTTTTATCTTGAATATAGATAACATTCTTATGTCCGAATTTTTTAGCTACATCAACAATTAACTGGCCTGAAATTCCTTCAATCGGCTCTTCGCGAGCAGGATAAATATCAGTACAAATAAAAATATCTGAATTTAAAAATGACCTTCCGAACTCTTGATAAAAATCTCTTGTTCGTGTGTAAAGGTGCGGTTGAAAAACAGCAATCAATCTTCTATTCCATCCTGCACGAACTCCGGCTAAAGTAGCACTTGTTTCTGTGGGATGATGAGCATAATCATCAACCACTAAAATTTCTTTGTTGTATTTTATTTCAAATCTTCTGTAAACTCCTGAAAAAGATTCGAGCGCTTTTTTTATTACTTCAAATTCAATCTCAAGTTTTTTAGCAATACATACCGCAACCAAAGAATTTTTAACATTATGAATTCCAGGAACTTTTAAAGTTATACGTCCAAGATTTTCTCCTAAATAGTTCACATTGAAGGAGCTTGAAAATTCATTATGCGAAACATCAACCGCTCTTATATCTGCTTGAGTTGTTAGTCCATAAGTAATAACTTTTTTCTCCAGGCTTGGAATTATATCTTGAAGCGCTGGCTCATCCAAGCAAATAACTACAAAACCATAGAACGGAACTTTATTTGCAAACTCAATAAATGCAGTTTTTATATCATCAAGGTCTTTGTATGTATCAAGATGCTCTCTTTCCAAAGTTGTTATCGCCGCAATTGTTGGAGTCAATTTCAAAAATGTTCTATCGAATTCATCTGCCTCAACCACAATATATTCACCTTCTCCTAAACGTGCATTGGTTCCTCCAAGTCCGCTTAACTTTCCCCCAACAATAATTGTTGGGTCAATGCCGCCTTCAGTTAATGTTAAACCAACCATTGAAGTTGTTGTTGTCTTTCCATGTGTTCCGGCTATGCCAATTCCATATTTCATTCTCATGCATTCTGCAAGCATCTCGGAACGCTTTATAATAGGTATCTTCCTTTCAATTGCTGCTTTCACTTCCGGGTTATCAGTATGAACTGCAGAAGAATAAACTAACACATCTGCATCATGCAAATTTTCAGGCGAATGCCCTTCATATATTTTCATTCCAAGTTCACTTAAACGATTTGTGATTTCACTAAGTGCTCTGTCTGAACCGGAAATTTCAAATCCTTGACTAAGAAGTATTTCAGCAATACCGCTCATTCCAATTCCACCGATTCCAACAAAGTGAACTTTTTTAATATTCTTAAACATTTATTTTTTCTCTATTGACTCTTTTATTGATTGAATTTTTTTCATTAACAATTCTTCATTCTCATAATCGTAAGGACGAATAATTAAAGGGCGTTTTCTTCGAAGAACTTTTATCCCAACCAATCTAAATGCTTTTGTATTAATTCTTCTTTGACCTTTTGAAATTTTTATTGAAACAATATCACTTAGCTTAAAACTTTTTCTTTTGTATCTATTTACAAAAGAAATTTCGTTGTCTGTAATTTCCAGATATTTATTTTTATATAAATTATAAACCAAACTTATAATTGAAACAAACACAATAATACCAAGCAAATACATAATTGGGTCTTTTACAATCAACGTAAATTCATCTTCAACAAATTCACCGCGGACAATTACATAAATCACAAGTACAACAAAATAGATAATTGTCGATTGATAATAGAACGACATATTATATTTGAAAATAAGTCTATTGCTTTGTGATTCACTCATATTACCTGAGCCATTTTAATTGCTCTTTCAGCAATGATTCTTGCCGCATCCGGCTTTGCCAAAGCTTTAGCATTTGCTGAAATTTCTTTTAATTTCTCTTCATTATTTATTAAGCCTATCACCGAATCAAAAAGTTTTTCTTTTATATTTTTATCTTCAATTAATATTGCAGCTTCTGTTTCAGTTAAAGATTTTGCATTGTGATACTGATGATTAGCAGCAACATTCGGTGACGGGACAAGTATAGCTGGAACACCAAGCATCAAAACTTCTGCAATAGTTGATGCCCCGGCACGAGCCACTAAAAGATCACAAGCGGCATAAGCATAATTCATATTATCTATAAATGCATTTATCCAAACATTTTTTGATTTTAAGTTTTTATATTTTTCAATATAATTTTTTCCAGTCTGCCAGATTACCTGCAATCCATTCTCTTCTATTTTTTTTAGTGATGCTGCTGCCGCTTCATTTAAGGTATAAGCACCAAGACTGCCGCCAAGAATAAACAATGTTTTTTTTGAAGAATTAAATCCGAATTCTTTTAAAGCTTCTTCTTTATTAATCTTTGTTAAACTTTCACGAACCGGGTTACCAGTTAATAATAATTTATCTTTTTCTTTAAAATACTTTTTCGAATCTTCAAAGCTTATATGAATTTCTTTTGATTTCTTTTCTAACAATCGAGTAGTAATTCCGGGATAACTATTTTGTTCAAGCAAAATTATTTTTGCTCCAGTTATTGATGAACCGTAAATTGCCGGACCCGAAACATATCCGCCTGAACCGATAGCAACCTGCGGCTTAAATTTTATATTTATAAAAATTGACTGCACAATAGATACAATTAACTTTAATGGAAATAACAAATTCTCTAAATTAAATTTCCTTGAAAATCCTTTTATCCAAATTGATTTAAATTTAAATCCAAGCTTCGGAACAACTCTTCCTTCAATCTTTGATTTTGTACCTACAAATAAAATATCAGCTTCAGGTAAAATAGATTTTATTTTTTCTGCTACTGCAACTGCCGGAAATAAATGCCCGCCGGTGCCTCCGCCTGCAAATAAAAATCTATATTGAGCTTTACCTTTTGCCATTTATAAAATTATTTCTTTCCTTCTTCTGATAAAGAACCTAACTGCTTTTTTTCATTCATTGAATTTGAAATCGCGATGTTAATTAATATTCCGACCGAAATACACAAAAACAAAAGTGATGTACCTCCGTAGCTAATAAATGGAAGCGGCAGGCCTGTTGTTGGAAACAAACCGGTTGCCACAGCAATATTTACAAACGCATAAATGATTATTGAAAATGTAATTCCAAAAGCAAGCAGTTGTCCAAACTCATCTTTAGCTTTTTTTGCAATTAAAATTCCGGCAATAAAAATTATTAAGAAAAGTAAGAAGAACAATTATAGAGCCGATGAACCCGGTTTCTTCTCCAAGTATTGCAAAAATAAAATCACCGTAAGCTTCCGGCAGAAATAGATTGCTTTGCTGGCTGTGACCAATTCCAACACCAAAAATTCCACCGCTTCCTAATCCAACAAAGCCTGTTTCACTTGCATATTTATGTCACCGCCGGTTATAAGGCTGTGGATAAAGCTTAAAATCCTATTCACGCGAATGGGTAAAAATCATTGCAATGGAACCGCCGGCAAGCAAAGTAAAAAATGAAGCAGAAAATATATGCTTAATCTTTGCTCCACCAACAAACATTAATGCTAAAGAAATTACAACCAGTAAAACGCCGTTGCTTACATTTGGCTGAATAAATACTAAAGCCGATACAAGAATCACCCAGAAGAACAAATAAAAAAAGCCGTATTTAAAATTTGATAAATATTCTTTTTTACTTTCAATCAATGCCGATAGATGAATTATCAGAATTAATTTTGCAGCATCTGCCGGCTGAAAAGTTGTGAAACCTAAGTTAATCCATCTTCCTGCGCCTTTATAATTTGGAGAAAGAAACAATGTTAAAAATAAAATCACAGTAATAACAATGATAGCTTTTTTACTATGCTCTTTATAAACGTCATAAGGTATAACAGAAAAAATAATCATGAATGCAATACCCGAAATCACTTTAAACAAATGTGAGTTAAACAAGTAAAAAATGCTATCAAACTTAAATTCGCTATAAGTGCTGCTGGCGCTCATTACAATAGCTAAACCCAGCATCATTAAAACCAATGCATCAAAGAAAACTGCAAATGCTAATTTCTTTCCTGCAAAACGGTTTGTCTTTATAGTAACTGTTTCACTCATTATAATTTATTCACTGCTTCTTTAAAAACTTTTCCTCTGTGCTCGTAATTATCAAACATATCGAAGCTGGCGCATGCCGGAGAAAGTAAAATAATATCTCCTTCTCGCGCTTCATTGTTTGCAGTAATAACTACATCTTCCAATGACGGTTTAAGCTCAACTTTAATAAAAGAATGAAAAAAATTAAAAATCTTATCGGCTGAAGAACCAATTGCAAAAATTTTTTTTACTTTTTCAACAACTAATTCTTTAATCTGATTGTAATCATTTCCTTTATCCTGTCCGCCAAGAATTAAAAAAATCGGATTATCAAAACTCCGCAATGCATACCAGACAGAATCAACGTTAGTTGCTTTAGAATCATTTATAAATAAAACGCCGTCAATTTCTCTTACCTGTTCAAGACGGTGTTCCACTCCTTTAAAAGTTTTTAGCCCTTCTTTAATTTTTTCATTATCAAAACCGAATATTTTTGCTGCATTGATAACCGCCATTGCATTGGCATAATTATGTTCACCTTTAAGGTTAATATCATTTACGCTGCAGCTAAATTTTAATTCACCATTTTCATTGTAAATTATCCGGTCATTTAGAAGATAAGAGCCATTAAGCTGTTCATCTTTTGTTGAGAAATAAACACTTTTACTTTTATGTTCAGTCATTGAATCAGTTAATGGTTTACTATCATAATTTAAAATGAAGTAATCGGATTCATTTTGATTTTTATAAATTCTCAATTTAGAACTAATATAATTTTCAAATTTATTTTCATAACGATTTAAATGGTCCGGCGTAATATTCAGTATCATTGCAATTTTTGGTTTAAACTCATCAATCATATCAAGCTGAAAGCTGGAAACTTCCAAAGCAACAAATTCATTTTCTTTCACATCCAAAGCGATTTCCGAGAAAGCAGTTCCAATATTTCCAGCGGCATAAGTTTTATGTCCGCACGTATTAAAAACATGCTCGCACAAACTTGTAGTGGTTGTTTTGCCGTTTGTTCCTGTAATGGCAATAATATTTCCTTTACAAAATGAAGCCGCCAGTTCAAGTTCACTTATTATCTTTATTCCTTTTGCCTTTGCGTTTATAACAACTTCAGCATCAGACGGAACTCCTGGACTGACAACTATCAAATCACAATCAAAAACTTTATCGGAATGATTTCCAATTTCAAAATCAATTTGTTGTTCTTTTAATTTCGATATTGAATCAGCAAGTTTAAATTCTCCGCCGGCATCACTTACGAATGGTATGCCCCCAACTTTTTTAATTAATTTTGCAGCACCAACACCGCTCCTAACTGCTCCAATAACCGTTACTTTTTTATTTTTTATTTCCATTATCGTATTTTAAATGATGCTAAGCTTGCAATTGCAAGTATAATTGTGATTATATAAAAACGTATTACAATTTTCGGTTCCGGCCAACCAAGCATTTCAAAATGATGATGAATAGGAGCCATTTTAAAACTCTTCTTCCTTCGCCGTATTTCTTTTTTGTGTACTTGAAATAAAGTCTTTGAATAATAACCGACATTGTTTCCATAAAAAAAACGCCGCCAAGAATTGGAATTAATAATTCTTTTTTTATCAGAACAGCTAGAATTCCAAATGCACCTCCAAGTGCAAGCGATCCTGTGTCGCCCATAAATACTTGTGCCGGATAAAAATTAAACCACAAAAATCCAAGTGATGCACCAATTAATGCTGCAACAAAAACTGTTAATTCGCCCGAACCAGGCAAATAAATTATATTCAAATAATCAGAATAAATTGCATTACCGCTTATATAACTAATAATAGCAAGAGTCAAGCATTACAATTGTTGTGATTCCGATTGCCAGCCCATCAAAACCATCAGTTAAGATTGACCGCATTTGAAGTTGCAGTAATTATAAAAACCACAACAGGTATATATAAATATGAGAAATCTAAATTCACATCTTTCAAAAAAGGAACAGTAGTAACAGAATTAAAACCTTCAAACTGCGGAGAAAAATAAATTACCGAACCTACAACCAATCCTACGAAAATTTGCCCCATCAGTTTGTATCTTGCAATCAAACCGTTGGGTAATTTTTTAACAACCTTTAAATAATCATCAAGAAAACCAACGAGACTAAGGCAAATAGTACCAAATAAAATTAATATTATATAAATACTTTTTATATCACCCCAAATAAGAACTGGAATTACAACTGAAAGAATTATAATTATTCCTCCCATTGTAGGCGTGCCTGCTTTAGACCAATGAAATTTTGGCCCGTCAGCTTTTTTAGCTTCGCCAATTTGCTTCTTCTGCAAATAAGCAATTATTTTCGGCCCCAAATAAATTGATAAGAACAAACCGGTTATTGCAGCAAGCGCTGAACGAAAAGTTAAAAACCGGAATACATCGAAACCCGGCGGATTAAAAGTTTTGTTTATATAATCAAAAAAATAATAAAGCATTTAACTTTTGTATTTTAGTTCAATTGCTTTTACAAATTCTTCCATTTTCATTCCGCGTGAACCTTTTACAAGCACTACTGAGTCTTGAAAATCTTTTTTATCAATAAATGATTTTAATTCATCTCTATTTTCAAAATGAGTAGAATTAATTTTTTGTTTCTTTAATTCTTCAAATAAATATTTCATCCTGTTACCTAGAAGAAAAATTTCATCAATCTTATTTTTTTTAATTACACTTGCTAAATTTTGGTGTAATTTCATTTCTTCTTCACCTAATTCAAACATATCGCCAATAATCACTATTTTCTTTTTAAATGATTTTACTTTAGGAAGAAGCGAAATTGAATATTTCATTGATTCAGGATTTGCATTATATGTATCATCAATTAAAATAAAATCTTTAAACTTTTTAACATTTAATCTTTTCTCAACCGGCTTGATTTTATCTAATGCAGATAATATTTCTTCTTTGTTTAAACCAATTCTAAATGCAACAGCTGCAACAGCAAGAAAATTTTTTGCATTTTGTTCGCCGTACAAAGGAAATACAGTTTCCAATTTTTTATTTTTATATTTGATTTCTATAACTGCTCTGCCATCATCTGAATAGCCTTTTATTTCACCTTTACAATCAGGTTCATTATTAAATCCGTAAGTAATTCTTTTGGAATAATTCTCAGCTTCAGCTTTTAACAAAGTATCATCATTATTAATAAATAAAATCCCTTTATTGGAAATTGTTGATTCAAATAAAGTTTTCTTTTCTTTTAGAACACCTTTTTTGTTTTTTAAGTATTCCAAATGAGAATTTCCAATATTAGTAATCAAAGCATAATCCGGAGATACAATATCAGCAGTATATTTGATTTCACCGAAATGGTTGGTGCCAAGTTCGGCTACTAAAAAATCATGAGAATTATTTGTACTGAAAATTGTCAGCGGCACTCCAATATGATTATTATTATTTAATAATGTTTTATTAACTGAAAACCTTTCACTTAAAATGACAGCAAGCATTTCTTTAGTTGAAGTTTTGCCTGCACTGCCTGTAATCCCAATAATTTTTGTATTAAACTTCTTCCGCCAAGCTTTAGCAATATCGCCAAGAGCAACTGTGGTATCTTTAACACAAATAATAGGAACATTTATATCATCAAAGCTTGAAACTTTATTTTCATTTATTACTACTGCTATCGCACCATTTTTTACTGCATCGTTTACAAAATTATGTCCATCAAATTTCTCACCTTCAATAGCAACAAAAAGTGAATCTGAAGGAACATTTCTTGAATCAATTGTTACAGCATGTACGGCCTTAAAATTATCAGGATTAAAAATTTCAGCCGTTGGTAAATCAAACACATCTTCCAGGGTTAATAGAAATTTTTTTCATAAATAGTTTAACGCAATTTCCTTATCAGAAAAATGATGCCTTACTCCTTTTATTTCCTGGTAATCCTCATGGCCTTTTCCGGCAACTAAAACAACCGAGTTCTCTTCTGCATTTTCAATGGCTCTTTTAATTGCTTCTTCTCTGTTTTCAATAACTTCAAAATTATTTTTTGTTATTCCGGTTTTAATATCATTTATAATTTCAAATGGGTCTTCATTCCTCGGATTATCGGAAGTAATAATTATTTTATCACTTAACTCTGATGCAATCTTTCCCATAACCGGGCGTTTGGTTTTATCTCTATTTCCACCACAGCCAAATACCGTATAAATTGGAAATTTATTTTTAACAATTTGATGAACAGCCTGTAAAGCTTTTTCAAGGCTATCAGCAGTATGCGAATAATCAACTATTACTTTTTTATTCCCTTTACCAACTACTTCAAATCTGCCGGGAACTTGTTTTGTTGTTTTAATACCTTCAACTGCAGTATTAAAATCAATACCTAATAAAACAGTAACCGCAACTGCTGCAGAAGCATTGTAGGCATTGAACTCACCAACAAGTGAAGTCGAAACGGAATATGATTCGTTTTTGTAAGTCAATTGAAAATTAGTTCCATTCAAATCATAATTTATATTGCTGATAATAAAATCTGCATTTGATGCCCTTCCATAAGAATGATAACGCGCCTTTGAGTCCTCGGTAAGGCGTGTGCTATTGCTGTCATCCAAATTGATCACACCAAATGCAGAAACACCAAGATTATCAAACAGAATTTTTTTCGCCTTCAGGTAAGAATCAAAATCTTTGTGAAAATCAAGATGATCTGAAGTTATGTTTGTAAAAATCGCCGCACTGAAAGTCAGATTTTTAACTCTATTTAATACCAATGAGTGCGATGAAACTTCCATTATTGCATATTCACAACCTTGTGAAATCATATCATAGAAAAAAGAATTTAAATCATTCGATTCAGGAGTAGTTAAAGAAGACTTTATCTCTTTATCACCAATAAAATTTGAAATTGTACCTATCAAACCAGTTTTAGCTCCTGATCTCTCTAATATATTTTTCATATAATAAGTAGTAGTTGTTTTTCCGTTTGTGCCTGTAATTCCAATCAGCTTTATTTTTTTTGACGGCTCTGAATAAAAATAATTTGATATTTCAGCAAGAGCTGCTCTGCTGTCATGAACTAAAATTTTAGCTGCCTTATCATGAGTAAAAATTTCATCTGGAACAGCATCCATTATCTTCCAGCACAATAGCGATGGCGCCTTTACTTAACGCCTGTAATATGTATTTATGGCCATCAGTATTATATCCTTTGATTGCTACGAAGACAGAATTTTTTTCAACTTTTCTGGAATCATAAACAATATTAGCAACGTCCTGCCTTTGAACTTCTCCGGTTACATTTATTACTTTAACACTATTTAAAAGTTCGGTTAATTCCACTAATAAATTTTCGCTCCACTGTTATTATTCTCACAGGTCAAAACACAAATCTGACTTCCTATCAATCTTATTCCCTGGACTGAGCGTTTGTGAAATTACTTTACCGGAACCTTTAACTTTATAAGTAATCCCAAGCTTGGTCAAAATATGTATTGCATCTCTTAACGAATAATTTGAAAGATCGGGCATAACTTTAATGTCTTTGAAATTACCTTTTTCAATTTTATTTGTTAATTCATTATCAGCATGGATTATTTTAATATTAGTTTTCTTATCATAGTTCTTCAAATCAACTGTTTTGTATTCAAATTCCTGTTCTTTATAATTTTTAATTTGATCTTGAAATAAATCAGGATTAGAGCTGATAATTCTTTCTGAAATATTTTTGAATATCGGGGCAGCAACAACACCACCATATCTACCGACTGATGGAGAATTTACAAGCACAAAACAAATTATCTGCGGCTTATCTACAGGAAAAAATCCTATAAAAGAAGAATTATATTCCGACTTAGAATATTTCCCATTAATTAATTTTTGAGATGTACCGGTTTTACCGCCAACGCTAATATAATTTAGTTTTGCATTTTTGCCTGTTCCGTTTTCAACAACTCCAACCATCATCTTTTTAATTTTATCTGAAGTCTCTTTTGAAATTACTCTTCTTATTTCTTTAGTTAATGTGTTATCAATTTCTTCCCCATTGGCACTTGCAATTTTTTTAATAAGTCTTGGCTTTAACAAAACGCCGCCATTAATTAATGCACAATAGGCTGCTGTAATTTGTAAAGGTGTAACCGACAATTCATAGCCGTAAGACATAAAAGCTTTTGTCAAAGAACCCCATTTATTGGGTTTCTTTAAGGTTCCTTTCGCTTCACCTGGAAGATTAACTGCCGTAAAATTTCCAAACCCAAAGCCGCGTAAATATTTATAAAAAGTATTATCATTAAATCTTTGAGACAGCTTAGCCATCCCTATATTGCTTGACTGCTCTAAAATACCATCAACTGTTAAATATGTGTGCTGATGTGTATCAGATATATAAACGGTTTTAAATTTATATCTTCCATTTTCAACGTTTAGTAATTCGCTTTCCTTACATAAATTATTATCAAGCAAAATTGACATGCTGATTGATTTAAATGTAGAACCAGGTTCATAAGTATCTGTAATTGCCCTATCTTTTCTTTCAGCATCGCTATACTTCCAATATTCATTTGGGTCAAAATCACCTAAACTCGCAAGCGCTAAAATCTCTCCGTTATTCGGATTCATTACTATACCAATTGAAGAAGTACCTCCATATTCATTTAAACCGTTTTGCAATTCATCTTCAAGAATTGATTGATAGGGTTCTGCTAATAGTTAAATAAATATTATCCCCGGCTACAGCAGCTTTAGTTTCTTTCTCTGAAACAGTAATCATATCACCAATCGCATCTTTTTCTATCAAACGTGTTCCATCTTCGCCGGTTAAAACACTGTCAAAACTTTTTTCAATTCCATTTACACCTTGCAAATCATTATTTACATATCCTAATAAATGGGATGCAAGCTTATCATAATAATAAACACGCGTAGGGTCTTCACGATAAAAAAGTCCGTTAATTTTAAAATCCTTTAACAGTAAAGCTTTTTCGCTCAACGCTTTTTTTTCAATGCAGATTGTTTTACCTGTGCTGCTCAACAATTTAGAATAATATGATTTTGGCTTATTAAATATTGCTGAAAATTTTTTAGCCACTTCTTCTTTGCTTTTTTTTGAGATCATCCTAAGATCAACAAAAAATGACATGTCATTTCTATTATAAGCAAGAAGTACATTATTACGATCGTAGATTAAACCTCTATCAGCTTTTATTTTTTCTACTTCAGTCTGCTGGCGCTGAGCATAAAATTTTAATTCATCGCTTTTAACAATTTGGATATCAACCAGCTTTGCAACTATTGCAGCGCAAAAAACAAAAATGCAAATTATAATTATAATTGCACGCGAATTACTCATAAATCCCGTTAATCATATTTGAAATTTCCTGGATTTTTTCCTTGCTCACATCAATCTTAATTGAAGGGGTGTTTTGCTTTATCATTCCTAATTCATCTTTTGCTATTTCAATGATTCTATCTTCAGCAGTATAGTATTGATATTCAGCTATCAAACTTACCCTGGTATTATTTTTCGCATTCAGCTTTTCTTCTGTTAATACTTTTTGCCTGGTCATTACCTCGCACTTCAATTTTATACTAACATAACCAAGCACAATAGCCGCAATTGTAATTAAAAATAAAACTACAACTGCTATTAAAGGTTTTGAACTTTTCTTCATATTCTTTCTGCTGCTCTAAGTTTGGCGCTGCGTGCACGGAAATTATTTTCAATTTCCTCCTGCGATGGAGTAACAGGTTTCCTCGTCAATATTTTTAATCGCTTCTCTTTATCACATTTACACACGGGGAAATCTTTCGGGCAAATGCAATCTAATGTTTCATATTTAAATTGCTCTTTAACAATTCTATCCTCCAGGGAATGATAAGAAAGAATAACAATTCTTCCGCCTGGCTTTAAGAGTGAAACAGCTTTCTCCAAAAAGTTTTTTAAAACATTAAGCTCATCATTCACATAAATACGAAGTGCCTGAAATACACGTGATAAAGTTTTTATTTGATATTTCACCGGAGTTAATTCTATAATAATATCGCTAAGCTCTGTGGTGGTTTCAATATTTTTCTGATCACGCATTTGACAAATTCTTCTGGCAATTTTTCTTGAGTTCTTTTCTTCGCCATACTGGTATATAATATTGGCAATATCGATTTCAGAAAATGAATTTATTATATCAGCAGCACCTATCACTTTTGTTTTATCCATCCTCAAATCCAGCTTAGCTTCGTTTCTGTATGTAAAGCCTGATTCGGGATTATCAAGCTGAAAAGATGAAACTCCTAGATCTGCAAAAATACCGTCAAAGAACCTGCCTTCTTCTAATTCAAAATTAATCGATTCAATTTTGGCTATGACATCGATTTGGGAAAAATTATAGTTATATAACTTTAATCTTTTTTCTTCAGCAAAATTTTTTTTTGAATAATTAAATGCATCTTGATCAACATCTGTGGCAATGAGTACTGCATCATCATTAAGCTTTTCCAATATACCGGATGAATGGCCTCCGAATCCAAGTGTTCCGTCGAAATAGATTCCTGATTTATTTGTTATTAGATAATCTATACTTTCATCAAATAAAACAGGCTTATGATGTATTACAGACATCTATCTAAGCCATAACTTTAGCTGCAATTGATTCATATGTTTCATCCGACTGCTTTAAATAATCTTCATAAACTTTTGGATTCCAAACCTCAATTTTTTTCAAGGCGCCAAGAATTAAAACTTCCTTTTCTATTTTTGCGTACTCAATTAAATTTTGAGGAATTAATATCCGGGATTGCGCATCCAGAGTATCATCGGAAGCATGCTGCATAATCATTCTAATAAACTTTGCTTCCATGGGATTAAATGGATTTAACTTTAAAAGCTTTTCTTCAAATTGCTGCCATTGATCATGAGGATAAATATCAACGCACGTAGCAGTCCCCTGAGTCATTACAAAAGTATCATTAGCTTCTGCAGTTACATGCTTGCGTAATTTTGCAGGAATGCTAATTCTTCCTTTTGTATCAATAGAGTATGAATATTGACCTTTAAACAATAATTTTTCCTAATTTGGTATTTTTCACCACAATTACCCACTGACTCCCAAAATAATGGAAAAATTACACGAAAGTCAAGAAAAATTTTGTTTATTCAAAATTAAATTTTGGTTGATGTGTCTGAAATTATCTGAATATATCAGCGTTTCACAAACCCAATTTCTCAAAGAAATTTGGTTTACATGAAAATGTAATATTCCTCCTATCTATAATTTTGCTAAATGTTCTTGAAATTATAGAAACTCAAACAATAAGAAAAAAACAGGTTCCAAATACAAAATGAGGAATTCAAAATCCAATTGAGAGAAGACTTTGAAAAATAGATTTTTGAAATTATAATTTATCTGCGCTTTGTTCTTTTGTCATATGATACTTTTTAATTTACAAATTTAGTTCTTAGATTATGTATAATCAGAATCCTATCTAAAATACTAATACAAAAAAATTTAAAATGACAAGAGCCACCTGCCGGGATCGAACCGGCGACCTACGCATTACGAATGCGTTGCTCTACCAGCTGAGCTAAGGTGGCTTTAAAATAAAAAATGGTAAACGTAAAAATATCATTTACCATTTAATCTGCAAAAGAAATAAAAAAATTATCTAAGTTTTTTCTTATGTCTATTTTTTCTTAATCTTTTTTTCCTTTTGTGTGTAGACATTTTATGTCTTTTGCGTTTTTTTCCGCAAGGCATGGTTACCTCCTATTTACTTATTTTTTTAATGTGATTGCAATAATTCTTTTGCTCTTTTTCCAACTTCGGAATTTGGGTCTATATCTACGGCTTTCTGAAGCCATTTTTTAGACTCTTCTAAATTTCCATCTGCTAAGTTAACAATTCCCAGGTTTAAATGCCCTATCTGGTGGTTAGGTTTATATTTTAAAGCTTCTTTCATGACAGAAATTGCAGTTTTATAATCCTTAAGACTATAGTAGCAAACTCCCATATCAATTCTCACATCTGCATCTGAAGTATTTGTTTTTAAATACTCCTGATAGTTTTTAATTGCCTTATCAAATAAACCGGCATCATTCTGTGCATGAGCTAATTGAAGCAATAAGTCTTTATTCTTAGGATCGGCAGTAACCTGGTCTTGCAGCCCATTTATTTTATTTAAAGCATTTAGATCAACTGTAGGGCTTTGATCTTGAGTTGGGGTTTGGGTATTAATATTTGATGTGACTGTTGGTTCCGGTGAATTAAATTGCCCTGATAAAATTAATATAATTGCACCGACAAGCAGCGCGCCTAAGATAATAATTAGTGAAGTTTTACTATCAAGAGTCTTTGCCTGGTTTTGTTTTTTCGGAACATGAGAATTTACGGTTTTTTTGAGTGAACTTTTAATTTTCTTTTCCGGCTTACTTATTTCCTTTTTAACATTAGTAAGATCAATTCCGCAGTTAGGGCAAAATTTAAAAATACCTTCTATATTGATACCGCATTCAGGACAATAATTTGTCATTAGGTACTTACTTTCTCTTTCATACCCTTATCAACCATTTCCTTAAAGTCTTTTGAAAATTTAAAAGTTGGAACGAAGTGTTCGGGAACAAAAACTGTATCGCCTGTTTTAGGATTTCTAGCCTGGCGAGCATTTTTCTTTTTTACTTTATAGCTTCCAAAACCTCTAATCTCAATTCCTTTACCTTCTTTCAAGGCTTCAATTACCGTTTTAAAAAACCCTTCAATGATTGCCTCAGTTTCTAATTTTGTTAACCCGGTTCCGCCGGCAACCTTATCAACTATGTCTGCCTTTGTCATAAATCCACCTGAAATTTATTAGTAAATAATAAGCCTTTATTTATATAACTCTTTATAAAATAATGAGATAAATTATTAAAGATTTCAGAAAAATCAAAGACAGAATATTAATATTTGATTTGAAACAAACTTTATTTAAAAGACTCTTTCAATTCAAGCAATCTCATATTGATATACTATCTTAAAAATAGCAGTTAAATCATTGATTTTGGTTTGAATTCAAATCTTTTATTGCGGTATGAGAATTGAAATTCATAATATAAAAATCATTGAGGAGTTCGATGGAATTAATTCAAATCATTTTTTCAATTTTAACTGTCGCTTTTTTAACTACATTTCTTTTGATATCGATTTCTTATTTATCCTATAAGATGAAGGAAAGAAGGAAATTAAAATCAAATTTATATTCTTACAATTCTAACTTAAAGCTTCAGCCTGTTACAATAAATCAAAAATCAAAAGTATATAAAAATCGTTTTGAAATTTACAATAATTTAAAATCAAACTATGACGGTAAGTTTGAAGTTATGAATTTTACTATTTACAATAATTGAAGTTAGACACGTAAAGTGCCTAACTTCTTTTCAACATAGATTAATTTATAAATTACTTTTACTTTCAAATCCTAAATTCTTTATCATTTCTTTTGAATCGTAAGGAGCTTTATCGCCTCCTAAATATTTATTAAACCATTCAAGATGTGCATTATAGTAAAGCGGCATTGATTTAACGAAGTTTGGCCAATGCCCATCATTCGGAAATATTATTAATCTTGAATCAATTCCCAAAGTTTGCAGTGTCGTAAAATACTGTAGGCTTTGTGTATATGGCACACGGTAATCTTTTTCGCCGGTAATAATCAAAGCTGGCGTTGCAAAATTTTTAACATAACTGGAAGGAGACCATTTTTTAAAATCTTCCGACTTCCATGGCGAACCTCCTAAATCCCAATTAACAAACCACATTTCTTCGGTCGCTCCCCACATAGATTCCAAATCAAAAATCCCCATCATAGATGCAAGGCATTTAAATCTTTTTGTTTTTGCCTGGAACCAATCCATCATGTAGCCGCCAAACGACCAGCCCATAGCACCAACTCTTGAAGTATCCACATAAGGAAGTTTTTCAAGTGCATCAGTTACTTTCATTAAATCTTCAAAAACTTTTCCGCCGTAATCTCTTGAAATTTCACTTGTATATTCCTGACCGAAACCCTTTGAACCGTGAGGATTTGGAAATGCTACTATATAACCAGCTCCCGGATAAACTTGCCAGTCCCCTCTAAAAGAATCCATCCATTGCCCTTGCGGCCCGCCATGAACATTAAGTATAAGCGGATATTTTTTTGACGGATCAAAATTATGCGGTTTTACAACAAACACCTGAACTTTAATTCCATCTGCACCTTCAACCCAAATTTGCTCGGCCGGCCTAAAATCTACTTCACTTAATAAATCTTTGTTGATAAAAGTTAGCTGCTTGCTTTCTCTAGATGTTAAATCAAACTTATAAATTTCTCCAGGTTTCTCAACTGTCTTTGCCATATAATAGATTGAATTATTTTTCTTTCCGGCAGTTGCAGGATCAAAACTGAAAATAGAAAGTTTACCGGTAACCTCTGAAATTTTTGAAGTATTAACATCAGCTTTATATATTGGCGTATAGCCTTCATACTCAACAGTGAAATAAACTGTTTTAGAATCACTGTCCCATTTTATTTTATCAACATCATAATTTAAAGATTCTGATAAAACTTTAGTTTTATTTAATGCTCTATTATAAATTGCTAACCTGTATCTATCAGCTTCAAATCCAGGAACTTCCTGCATTTTGTAAGCAATATATTTTCCATCCGGAGAATAAACCGGTTCTCCATCCCAGGAATGATTTGAGCTTGTTATATCAGTTGGAGTTCCGCCATCAACATTTATCGTATAGAGATCGGCATTTGTCGTGTTTGCAAGATTTTTTTCAGGGCTAGAAACAAAACAAATTTCTTTGCTGTCAGGAGAGAAATCATATTTATCATTTCCTCCCAATTTAAATTGATCTGAAAGCCACCCGCTTTTACTTAAATCGCGGTATGAATTATTTTTAATATCATAAATAAATAAGTGATATTCCTTTTCTCTATCATATTTAGTCCAATGCCTAAATAAAAGAGCATCAGCAATGTAGGCCTGTATCGGGCCTTTCTCAGCAGAGCTGTCAGTCATCTTATTGCAATTGTTATCAATTCCGCATTCAGGATAAATATTAGTTGTAAAAGCAATATAATTCCCATCGGGAGAAATAATAGGGGCAGATACTCCCATTGACCAATCAGTTAACTTAGTTGATTGCTTTGCAGCTAAGTCGTAAGAATAAATTTGGGAATCATTTAAATAGTATAACGTTTTTTCATCCGGAGACCACATTGGGTTTGTGTAAGATTTATCTTCGCTTTTAATATTTGTAATTTCATTTCCATCTGTATCAATTATGTAAATACCAGAATTACTTTTCCCCTCTTTCAACCGGTAATTAGTTACCGTAAAGGCGATTTCACTTTGTGAAGATGAAATCACAGGATTACCAACAACTTTTACTTTATATAAATCTTCAATCGTAAATGGTTTCTTTTGAGAAAAAGAAAAACCTGCAAAGAAAAAAGGAAAAATTACAAATATTCCAAGAACAGTTTTGAATCGGATTCTTAAATTCATAGCACATCTCTTATTTTTTAGTTATTATTTTATGGTTATGAAAAAATAAATTTAACAATTATCCTCCAATTTCTTAAAATAAATATGAAAAATTTTTATGAATCTTAAAGTTAAAATTTTACTATTGACAATTTTATTTTTCTTCCCGGTTTGTGCACAACAAACGGAAAAAGTGTCAAATAAAATAAAATTATTTTTTACAAAAATGATTGATTCCTCTAACACAAGATCGCAAATCGACCTTTCAAAATTTATTAATGAAGAAAGCTTAAAATTATCGAATAGGCTAGACATTCATTATGAAGGTGTGAAAAACAAATTTTTACTTTCTTATGAAATTGACCCGGTTATTATTTTTGAAATAAAAAATAACAATTTAAGATACAATCTGACTGCTACAGAATTAAAAGATAATTTTTTAAAAATTGATTTTAATGTCCCCACAAAAAACTACAGCAAAACTTATTACTTCAAAAACAATTTGCTGGTTTCACCTGTTTTATATTTCTCAAAAGACTGGAGAATATTTCTTTCAAAATACTTTCGAGTAAAAGTAAGTAACCCTGCTTTATTTAATGAATATTCATTAAGAAAGCTTGATGATTTTGTTGATACAATGATAAAGCTGCTTCAAATAGATGTAGATAGAGTGAAGCTGTTGGAGAATGAAAAAATTACTTACATCTTATGCAAAGATGATAATGAGATTAAAACTGTAAGCGGGTTTGAAACCAGAGGGATTTATATTTTAGCTTATGATGAAGTGATAACCACTTTTAACACTCACTTTCATGAGCTTTCACATTTACTTATGAATTTTAAATTGCAGAATCTACAGCTTTATACTTTACCATTTTTTCAGGAAGGATTTGCAGTTGCTGCCGGAGGCCGCGGTGGAATAGGAAGAAATATTTTGTTGAACATCGGATATTTTTTAGAGAAGTCTGGTTACATAAAATTTAACTCAATTTTAACTAAGCAAGATTTCATGTCTGAAAATGCTTCAATGACTTATCCTTCAGCAGGATTATATAATTACTTTTTAATTTCAAGTTACGGAATTAACAGCTACATAAATTTATATCTTAAATATAGCGGCGCTTCTAAAATGGTTAATGAATTAGATACATCTAAAATATTTTTACCCCCGCTTCAGGTTTATGAAAAATTCTTAAGGGATTTTAGTGATAAGTTAACCATAAAAATCAACAAACCGGATAATGATGATTACTATCATTTCAAAGTGAGAACTAATTTATTGCTATCAACAAAAGACAAAATAAAAAATTATGTGAGCAAAAAATTTATGGAGCTGTTCCCAAACATTGATTATCAAGGACAAAAATATCTAATCACTGCTGACAAAAACGAAGTCAATATTTATAATCTTTATACTAATTCTCTAATTGCATCTTACAACATGGGTTTTACAATCGGTGCAGAATCTGTTCCAATTGAAGATGGCTATTTTTCTTTTTACGTAAAGAAAGATGTGTTTGATGAAAATAAAAGTGAATTAACTTCTTCAGAATTTTAATTGGTTGTGAATGTCATCACGAGTGGACCGAAGTGATATCTATGTCATTTATCCTAAAAAATTGCTTTGTCTTAAACTCCTACTAATGACCACAAATTTTCTGTCATTGCGAACGAGTCTTCGAGTGAAGCAATCTCATTTATTAGATTTGAAGATTGCTTCGGCTAATCGCCATCGCAATGACCATTCGCTCAAATTAAGCTTTCGGTAATCGTTCCAAATAAGAACTATTACTCAATACAGCAAAAGTTTCTGTCTTTCTTAATTCATCAAGAGTAATGCAATTCATATAACTCATCGAGCTACGTAAACCGTCAGAAATACTGTCGATAACATTTTTAACTACGCCTTTGTATGCAACCATTGTTTCTTCACCTTCAATAAATTCATTGCGCATTTTTACTCCAAATGATGCAGAGCCCCTATATTTTTTCCAAAGCTGTCCGTTATATTTAATCACTTCTCCGGGGGTTTCACGCGTCCCTGAAAGCATTCTGCCCAGCATTACTACATCTGCGCCAAGCGCAATTGCTTTAGCTATATCACCGGAACTTTTAATTCCGCCGTCGGCAATAATTTTTATATTCAATTTTTTTGCCTCACGTGAAGTTAAAACATTCAGCAAAGAGGAAACCTGTCCAATTCCAATACCGGTTTGAATAGATGTTGTACAAACACTTCCGCTTCCGATTCCAACTCTAACTGCATCGGCACCAGCGTCTACAAGTTGACTTAATGTTGCGCCGTGGGCAATATTTCCTACAATTAGTTTTGCCTCATTAAATTTCTTTTTTACTTCTTCTGTTTTATAAAGAACTTCATTATTGTTAGCGTTTGCAGTATCGATGCAAATTAAATATTTTTTCTCAACCAGTTTTTCTACTTCATTTAAATCCGTAGTTAAGCCAATAGAAACACTTCTAATTTTACTTGCATTTGATTCATCATACAAAACTTCTTCCAAGGAAGTATCGAAGCGGTTAAGAATCCCTATACAGCCTAATTCAGTTAATGCTTTTGCCATATCAATTCCGGTCACAGTATCCATTGGGCTTGAAACAACAGGCAAAGCCAAGTCCAATCCGAGAAAATTATTTTTTGTATTTGCTTCTGTTCTACTTTTAATTCGTGAAACTTCTGTGGGCACTAAACTTATGTCATCGTAAGTCAATGATTGATGGTATTCGTTCAATTCTTTTTTTGAGTAAATCTTCATTTTAGTTCTTTCTATTAGTATTTGTTCAACAAACCAACCCGTAAACTTATGTAATGATGGAGGTAAATTTCAAATTTAAAGGGAAGGTTTATGGATTGTATTTAGTATTAGCGTCGCTATTCATTTTAAAGGAAACTTAATATAAAAGGTTTTCTCAATTTCCTTTTCTTATATTTTTTTAGCTAATTTAAATTTTCAAAATGAAAATTTAGTTTAACTTTATTATTGATATTAACATTACATTTTTTCGAAATAATTATTTTCATTACTTCAATAGATTCTTCCAAATTACTTCCCATATCAATTACTAAATTATAATTATCATCTAATAAATATTTTTCAATTTTTTGTACATTCCATAGGGATAAAGAATTAAATAATTCTTCATTTTCCATTTCTTCTGCAGTTATTTTTAATCCCCATGTATTCGAATTTTGATACTTTTGTAATTGACAAATTGGAATTAAGTCAACTGTTTCTATTGTTACATTTTTAATATTATTTTTAGTTGAAAACACTGCTAATAATTTATCAAGATGTTTTGTTGTTTTGTTTTTCCAAATCTTGTGAGCCATATTTTTTTTGAATATATATTATGAAAACTTACAACCAACAGCTATTAAATATTAAATAAAGAATGGAATCAAAATCAATTAATATTGACAAAGAATTAACTCCCTTTTCTCAAATCAAAGTGAGGTTCTCCTCTGAGGAGAGCCTCACTTGTTTAGAATTTTATTTTATTAATTCTTCCACTTCATCCAATAGTGAATTCATCTTTTGAGTTACTGCAAGTATTGGTTCCGGGGATTCCATATCCACTCCAGCTTTTCTTAAAAGGTTTATGGAATAATCGGAACTGCCTGAACTTAAAAAGTTTAAATATTTTTTTACAGCAGGTTCGCCCTCTGTTTTAACTTTCTTCGATAAAATCTCAGAAGCCGCAAAACCGGTGGCATATTGATAAACATAAAAGTTATAATAGAAATGTGGAATTCTTGACCAGGTGTATTCTTCTTCTTCATCAACAACCATGGCGCTTCCCCAGTACTTTTGATAGATATCTTTATAATAGTTTTCTAAGTTCATCTGTTGTTAGTGCTTCGCCGCTTTCTGTTTTATCATAAACCAACTGCTCAAATTCGGCAAACATTATTTGCCTGTAAAAAGTTGAAGTGATATTATTTAAATATTTTTCAAGTAAAAATAATTTTTCGCTTGATGAATCCGCATTTTCAATTAAGTAATCAAGAAGCATTGATTCATTAAAAGTGGAAGCAACTTCCGCAACAAAGATTGTATAATCGGAATAAACATAGGGCTGGTTTTTGCCTGTATAATATGAATGCATATTATGCCCCATTTCATGTGCAAGCGTAAAAACATCATTCAATAAATCTGTCCAGTTAAGCAATACATAAGGATGCACTCCAAAAGTTGTTCCCGAAGAATAAGCTCCACTTCGTTTTGATTGTGTTTCGTAAACATCTATCCATCTATTGTCAAAAGCTGTCTGCAAGGAATGTAAATAACTTTCACCCATTGGCTTTAATGCCTCACGAACAATTTTCTTAGATTCTTCATAAGGATATTTTTTATTACCTTCATCTGAAAACAAGCTCACATAAACATCATAAGGATGAAGTTCATTTATTTTCATGATTTTTTTTTTAAGCTCGCTCCATCTATGCAGCGAACTCATATTTTCGTTACATGAATTAACTAAATTATCATAGACAGAAAGCGGAATATTATTTCTATCCAATGCAGCTTCACGAGCTGAAGTATAATTTCTTGAGGTCGCATTAAAGATATTCGATTTTAAATTCCCATTAAAAAGAGTTGCTAAAGTATTGGTATATTTTTTATATGGTTCAAAATAACTTTTAAATGCCCGCTGCCTAAAGCTTCTATCTTTCGAATACATTGAAGAATAAAAACGAGCATGAGACATTTCAATTTTATTTCCCTCCTCGTCTTCAACTTCAGGAAACTTGAAATCAGAATTAGTAAACATTGAATAAGTATTATAAGAGATTTGTGTTACTTCTCCTGCAAGTGCGAGAATCTTTTCCTGTTCTTTGGATAATGTATGAGTTTTGGTTCTTAATAAATTATCAATGAAGTGTTTATAAATTTTTAAATCTTCATGTTTAATCATTTCTAATAATTTTTTATCAGGAACACTTAATAATTCCGGACGAATAAATGAATTTGCCGATGAAACTTTTGTAAATAAATTTTTTATTCGGTCATTCATTGCCTGGTAATTTGTTACTCGAAGATCAGAATCTTTAGCAAGCATTGAATACAAATATAGCTGCTCTAGTTTAATGCCGATTTCATCATCAAACTTTAGACAACTTGAAAGTGTTTCCGGGTTTGAACCAAGCTTACCCTGAAATTTTTCATACCCCGGGATATTTGTCTCCACCCATTTAAAATCTTTTTCCCATAAATCTTCGGATGAGTATATATGAGTTAAATCCCATTTATATTTTTCGTCTATTACTGACCGTTCTAAAATTGCGCCTGCTTCCATATTTGTATAAAGTATATTATTTTTATTTATAGTTGACATAATTAATTGAATCCCCTATGTTTTTTTTAAAATTTGAAAATTAACAATTCGAAATTACTTACCAGTATAATTTAAGATATGATTTTAATCCTTATTTAAGATAAACTAATTTTTTTGCAAGGGACGATGTGCCCGTTTTTAATCTGTATAAATATATCCCTGAGCTAATTCTATTTCCAAATAAAGCAGGATTAAATTCAACTTCATAATTGCCTGCCAACTTATGCTCATTTACTAAAGTTGCAACTTCATTACCAAGAATATCGTAGACTTTAAGCTGCACTAAAGTCCCTTCATTTGGAGTTAGGGGGCCTGCCTGACCAGTAAGGTCAGGAATTGAATATCTTATTATCGTAGTAGGATTAAACGGGTTAGGATAATTTTGATATAATTTAAAATCACTAACATCTTCCTGAACTTCTTTAATGCCCGTAGGAATTCCAGGAATAAGTGATTGCCTTTTGCCCGGGAAATATTGAGCCCCAAATCCTAATAAACTAAGATCCAATTTTGTAGTGGGCACAATCTCCTGTACAATCCACTCATTCTGTGCAATCCATACTGAATCATTCCCGGTAATTAATGGTACTGCAAAATTAGTCGTAATTAAATAACTAACTATATTCTGAATATTAAATTTTTTGCAATTAAATTCTCCTGCTTTTGTCTGAATAATTTGATCCGCCAAACGTTTTCCTTTTATTTCAAACCTTATTGAAATTGAGGCGCCGTCAAGATCAACCGTAGTATCCATTGAAAGGATTTGGTAGGGCTGATTTTGAGCTTGCGCAAAATGATAATAGGAAAACCATCCACCGCTGCTTTGATTCTCTAACGCTTTTGATAAATTATTTTTTGAGCCGGGTGGTGAAAGTAGACTACTAATTAATGAATCTATATTCAGAAATTTTGTAAATGAATAAACATCGCTTCCATCGAAAGAAATAAAAGTTGAATCTATCAATGGTATAAACGGAAGGCCTGCATTAACCCCGACTTTTGAAACAATGATACTGGCAAGCTTACCATTGTAATCTCTATTGGCAGCAATTGAGTCAATTTTAAAATAAGCCAGAGAGTCTATTTCATTATTTACAGAATCTAAAGGAATTACTTCAAAATTCCATTTGAAAGCAGGGTCGGCGGGGAAATATGTAGAAGCATCTTGCGCAAATAAATTAAAACCAAAACAAAAAATTGAAACAATTATTACAACCGTATTTTTCATTATACTCTCAAATTTGTTTCATAAAATAATTTCTTTTTATTTTTTTTTCAAAGTTGTTTTAGGGCAAACTAAAGCCATTTCTTCTTTTTAAAAAATAAGACCAAGCCCAAAGCTATAAGCAGCATAAATAACATTATAAGCGGGTAACCATATTTCCAATTAAGTTCCGGCATATTCCAGATGCTGGTTGCAGGGCTAAAATTCATTCCATAAACGCCAACTATAAATGTTAGCGGGATAAATATTGTGGAAACTATTGTCAGCAGCTTAACAATATTATTCATCCTATGGCTTGTGGCAGATAAATAAATTTGAAGCAGACCACCAAGTAACTCCCTAAAATTTTCAGTTGTTTCAACTGCCAGTTTGGTATGATCATATAAATCTCTCAAAAAGACAATAGTACCTTTTTGAATAAATAAGATTTTCTCTTTTTGAAGTAAATGAATTATTTCAGATAAAGGAGAAATTATTCTTCTAAGCTTTGTTATTTCTTTCCTGATATCATGAATTAGTTCCAGGTCTATATCATCATGTATTAACATCAGTTCGTCTTCGATATCTTCAATCCGCTCATTATAACATTCAAGCACAACCAGGTAATTATCTACAATAGAATCGATCAATCTATACATTAAATAATCAGCTTTAAGCTTTCTGACTTTTCCTTTATTATTTTTTATCCTTTCCCTTATTAAATCAAATACGTCACCTTCTTTTTCCTGGAACGTAATAAAATAATTTTTCCCTAGTACAATACAAACATGCTCTATGTCAAGCAGCCCCGCCGAATTATCATAGCTAACCATCTTCAAGATTAAGAAAAGATAGTTCTCATATTCATCCATTTTTGGATGATGATAAACATTTAAAATATCTTCTAATGTAAGTGGATGTATTTCAAAAATGCTTCCTATTTCTTCCAGAGCTTTAATGTCATTTAAACCGCAGACATTTATCCAGCTTACATTTTCATTTTCCTTAACAGATTTTAAATCCGAAATATTTTCAATTGCCTTTTCTTGAAAAGAAGATTCATTGTATTCGATAAGCGATATGCTGACATGGCTTTCCTTTGAATCGCCCATATAAACAAGCGAACCCGGGGGCATTCCTAATTTCTTTTTAGAATGAAATTTCATTTCCATTTTAAACTCTGCATTTAATCAAAAAGGATTACATGAATTTAATAAATTTATGAGAGAATTGTTAACTTGATTTTAGATTTGAATCCATAGTTATAACCTTGCAAAATAAATCTCTCATCTCCCCTTCTTGAATTTCTCCTCAATTTAATTTTTCATTATTTTAATGAAATAAGCTTAACCTTTAATTTACCTGTAAAGTGACTCATTTTAATTTGCATTAAATCTGCCGAGTTACCTAATAGTTCCACGGCTGAATTTTGTATTTCACTAGAGAATAAATTTGAATACCACACCCGGCTATCAGAATCAAATAAAAATATTTGAACAGATCCGGAAGATATATCAAGAACTGTAATATAAAGCCGTAAATATGTTGAATTAAGATCCGGAAAATTTCTTACACTTTTGGAAATATCATTAGCGTTAATTAAAAACGTGTAGGAAGTATTAGAATGAGTTTGAACCGGTTCATTAATATTGCCGGCAGGATTATTTGGAGGAATGATTTCTTCCCGGCAGGAAGTTAAACATAATAGAGAAAGAAAAATTAATACACATGAAGAAGAACGCTGCTGTATTTATACCGTTGAAATAAACTACTTGATTTGTCATACCTAACTTGTTCCGGAACCTCATTTCCCGTAGAATTGTTACCTGGTTGAATCGAGGCAACCTGCTTGTGATCATGTCCTGCATGACATTTGAGGAATTTCAAGCTGTAATTTTTTTTCTTCATAATAGAAAATCCTTGTTACATGGATTTAATACTGTCAATTTTTTCTTTAAAAAAATTAAATTTTTGAGCGCCCATCACAAATAGCATTTGCTTTCCATGCTTATCATAAATAATTGTTGCAGGTAATGCACCGCTCCAATCTTTGTTCAGCATATTGATTATGTTTTCAGATTTACGCTCTTTCATTACAAACACAGGGAAATCAACTTTTTGAGAAATTAGGAATGGAACCACATTTGAATCAATCTTTGAGTCAAAATCAGCACTTAAACTTAAAAAGTCAACGCCTTTATTTTTATATTCGTTTGCTGCTTTAACTATATCCGGGAATTCTTTAACGCATGGTTCGCACCACGTCGCCCATACATTTATAAATAAAATGTTACCGCTTCTATTCTCAATTTTATGTTTAAGTTCAACATCATCAATTTCATTTACTTCAATTTTTATTTCACTTTTTTTATCCGTGGACTGAGAATCTTTTGTTCCCTTTAAACAAGAAAAAAATAAAATTGAAAAGACAAATGCTGCAAGATAAATTTGTATTTTCAAGCCTCAACTCTTTTGATTGAGCATCCGAATGCTTTTGTCCTGCTGTTTAAAACTTTCTTGCCGGCAAGAATTTCTTTTAGTGCATTTTCAAGATCTTTATTTTCCACATTATCTGCTTCTCTTGAATCATCAATTCTTCCATGATATTGAACTTCGAAATTCGAATTTAAAACATAAATTTCAGGTGTCACCGATGCTTCAAACTCATCAGCAATTTTATTCTGCATATCTTTTAATATTAAAAAAGTTAACCCGTGCTCTTTTGCATGCGCTTTAATTTCATCAACATTTTCGGCTTTATTAGCATTAATTCCTATAAATGAAATCCCTTTATCCTTGAACTCATTATAAATATTTTCCATCCTTTTATTATACGCATTTGAAACCGGGCATCGAGTAGCAATAAACATTACCACAATTGCTTTTGAATCTTTAAAATCTTTTAGTGAATGTGATTTGCCGTTGTAATCATTTAGAGTAAAATTTTCAACTTTAGAAATATTTTTTGATGTGCCGGTATAAAAGATATTTACAGTATATCCGCTAATTAGAAAGATGGGAAAAAATATAAGAGCTGCCATAAATTGAAACTTACTTTTAATCATATTTACTCCTTGTTTTGATTTCATAAATATTACCAAAAAATAAAAACCTTATATAGGTATTTTTAAATACCCAAAAGCCAGCTTACTGAATTTGTTAAACTCACTTAGCCCATAAAGGAAAAGTATTCAAATCAAACAGAAACGAACCGATTAAATAAACGAGAATTGAAACCACAATTATTCCGGCGATACTTAAGGCAAAGCCTGCTCTAGCCATTTCTGAAATTTTTAATCTTTCACTTGCAAACACAATTGTATTTGGAGGAGTAGCAGCAGGCATCATAAATCCCATCGATGCAGATAATGTCGCTGTAAGCATAAGAAGTAATGGATTCATACTTAATGCTACAGATACAGAAGCCATGATAGGTAAAATCATTTCTGCCGTTGCAGTATTAGATGTTAATTGTGTTAATAAATTAATAACAGTTGCAACTATAATAATCATTAATATTGGAGAAAGATTAGACATGCCGAGAAATTGTTTCCCTATAAAATTTGAAAGCCCGGTTGAGGTAAAGCCGGTTGCCAATGCGAATCCACCGCCAAAAAGTAAAATAATTCCCCACGGCACCTTCATAAAAGCATGATTGTCGAGTATTTGTGTTTTCCCACCCGGTTTTTGTTTGGAAGGAATTAAAAATAAAATCATTGCCATTCCAACAGCTACAGTTCCGTCATTAATAAATTCAGGCTTGGAAAAAATGTTTTGCCAGCCTGGAATATTTATAAAACCCAAATTTAAATCTGCTCTGAAAATCCATAACAATGCTGTAAATGAAAATACCGTTGTGACAACTTTTTCTTCAAAAGTTATTAAACCCAACTTATGATATTCTTCTTTTATAAAACCAGGTTCAAGGACTAAGCTTTTATCAATTTTATAAAAAACTTTTGTTAACAAAACTGCTGCTATTGAAAGCATGAGCAAGGCAATTGGAAGACCTAAAATTAACCACTGACCAAATGAAATTTCAGGCGCTTTGGGAAAAATAATTTGATAAATTCTAATGAAAGACAAGTTAGGAGGTGTTCCGATTAAAGTTGCAATTCCTCCGATGGAACATGAATAGGCAATTGCCAGCATTAATGTAACTGAAAAATTTTTCGTTTTACCCTGGCCAAACTCATTTTCCATTTTGTGAATTATTGCCAATCCAATGGGAAGCATCATTACCGCCGTTGCTGTGTTTGAAATCCACATAGAGATAAATGCCGAAGCTGCCATAAAACCGATAACAATTGAATTAGGACTGCCGCCAAACAGCATAATTATTTTTAATGCAATCCGCTTGTGCAATCCCCATTTTTCCATTGCAATAGCTAAAAGAAATCCGCCGAAGAATAAAAATATTGTTGAGTTTATATAAGCGCCGGCAGTTTTATTTTCACTTAATATTCCTAACAGCGGAAATAAAACTATAGGAAGAAGTGATGTTGCGGCAAGCGGTATTGCTTCAGTGATCCACCAAACAGCCATTAAAGCAGCTACAGCAGCCATCTTTGTAATTTCAGGTTTGGCAGGGTCCAATTTTCCTAAAAATAAAATCACTAAGAAAATTACTAAACCAAGAAAGAAGCCGGCTTTCTGAGAATTGCTCATAGATAATTTTCTGAAGTTTTAAGAATGAGATGAAAACAAATTAGAATTTTTTTAAAAGAAATGCTAATGAGAAAATAGTTTTTAATTAAACTTATGTTCAACTCCAAATGGAGTTGCATTTACTATCTCTTGTCAGAATGTAACAATCTTTCAATCTCCTCCGGAATTGAACATAACTAATTTTATTGTTTGCCTGGTACTTTATTAAAATATTTATAAAATTTAATTGTAAAAACTGAAAGTGCAGCTATATAAGCAATCATTAATATCCAAATTTCCGGGGCAATAGAAGAATAATTATTAATATTTGCTCTATAAATTAAAAGAAATAGAAACACAAAGAATAAAAGTGATATGTCTACAGTCCAAAATAAAAAATTAGTAATTATCTTATAAGTTTCTACTTTTCTCCGGTCAGATAACCAATAATATTTGTTGGGAAGATTAATTAACCCTTCAGGTAATTTAGGGGTGATGAAAATCAAAAATCTAAATAGAATAGCAAAAAGAATAATCACGCCAACATTTATTAAAATTATTAAGGATTTACTGCTCCATGCATCCGGCTGGCCTTCAAAGTTATAATGTGTTGCTGCTCTTTCAGGCAGAAGATTATAAAAGTAAGCGGCTTCTACTAAAGCTAAAATTATAATAAAGTAAAAAAATATTTTTGGTGAATTATTTGATTTCATTCTGGAACCTAACAATAAAAATTAAAATCATTTATAATAAAAATTTACAAAAAACTTCTAACTCATTTACCTTTCTATATGTACAATTTCTTTTTTATATTTGTTTTTTTCAAACTAAGATATTCATAAATGGATAGTAAATTCGAAGCGGTTATTGGTTTAGAAGTACATGCTCAGCTTTTAACGGAATCAAAAATATTTTGCGGTTGTTCAACACAGTTTGGAAATGCACCAAACTCAAATATTTGTCCGGTTTGCCTCGGCCATCCCGGGGTTTTACCTGTGTTGAATAAAAAAGTTGTTGAGTTCATTTCTTTAATGGGAATGGCTACCAATTGTGCAATAAATGAAAAATCCACTTTCGCAAGAAAAAATTATTTTTATCCTGATCTTCCAAAAGGTTATCAAATTTCCCAATACGATCAGCCAATTTGTGAGCACGGATTTGTGACTATTCAATTCCATGATAAATCAATAAAAAAATCGGAATTACCAGGATTCACATGGAAGAAGATGCCGGCAAATCTATCCATGATCAAGCTTTTGAAACTTTGGTTGATGTAAATAGATGCGGGGTTCCTTTAATAGAAATCGTAAGCGAACCGGATATAAGAAATGGGACTGAGGCTTATCTTTATTTAACCAAAATAAAACAATTGGTTCAATACCTTGGAATTTGCGACGGTAATATGGAAGAAGGTTCACTTCGATGCGATGCTAATATTTCGGTTCGATTAAAAGGTGAAACTAAATTAGGCACAAAAGCCGAAGTAAAAAACATGAATTCATTCCGTAATGTTGAAAAAGCAATTAACTACGAAATTGACAGACAAATTGATATTATTGAAGACGGCGGAAAAATAGTTCAGCAAACACTTTTATGGGATGCTGATTTAAATGAAATCAGACCAATGCGCAGCAAAGAAGAAGCTCATGATTATAGATATTTTCCTGAGCCGGATTTACTTCCTGTAATTGTAGATGAAACATGGAAAAAAGAAATTGCATCAAAGCTGCCTGAACTCCCAGATGTAAGAAGAGAGAGATTCATTGAGAATTACAAGCTCCCGGAATATGATGCTGATATTTTAACTCAAGCAAAATCAACTGCTGATTATTATGAAGATATAATTAAAGTAACTAATGATTACAAATCCGCAAGCAATTGGGTGATGGTAGATGTATTAAAAATTTTAAATGATCAAAAAATTGATATAACGGGTTTCAAATATCTTCTGAAAAATTAGGAAAGTTAATTAATTTGATTAACGAAGGAACCATAAGCGGTAAAATTGCCAAAGATGTTTTTCCAGCAATGCTTTCAGAAGATAAAAATCCGGAAGAAATAGTTAAAGAAAAAAATCTTGTCCAAATTTCAGATACAGGCGAGATAGAAAAAATAATCGAAGAAATCTTAAATAAAAATCAATCTCAAGTTCAGGAATATATTGAAGGTAAAGATAAAGTATTTGGGTTTTTTGTGGGACAAGTAATGCGGGAAACAAAAGGCAAAGCAAATCCTAAAATTGTAAATGATTTTTTAAGAAAGAAACTTGACAGCCTGAAAGTAAGTTAATCAGTAAGAAATTAATACGTTTAATCGCCTGTCAGACTGAGCCAAGAAAACTAGATAATGTTAAAGTCGTTCTTGGAGTCTTTGTGGAACGCTTAGATTTTTTTAATGTATGCAACAAAATATTTTACCTAGAATTTTATTTTTAGTGCTTATACAACAGTTTTAATATTAAGGAGAAAAAATTGTCATTTAAAGAAAGCTTTAAAAAATTTATCGGGATAAAATCAAAAGAAGAAGAAAATAAACCGCAGACTCCAAAGGAAAAAGCTAAAGAGTTTTTTGAGCAGCTTTTATTTGCGGCTATAGCAGCATTGATTATAATTTCATTCGTAGTTCAAAACACAAGAATTCCAACCGGGTCAATGGAAAACACGATTCTAGTTGGAGATTTTGTTTTAGTGAACAAATTTATTTACGGCTCTTCTTCTCCAAAGTATATCCCATTTACTGAGATAAGACTTCCATATTTTAGGTTCCCAGCCTTCAGGGACCCTAAGCCTAAAGATATTGTTGTCTTTGAATGGCCCGGTGATAAAGATCTGCTTAATCCGGTTGAAGCAAATGTTAATTATGTAAAAAGATGTATTGGAACTCCGGGAGATACAGTGCAAGTTATAGACAAAGTGGTTTTTGTAAACCATAAACAGTTCTGGGTTCCCACGCATGTACTTTATAATACTGATCGGCCGAATCCCAAAGGTTTGGTTGATCCCAGAATTTTCCCTAAAGGTATGCCGTGGAATGAAGACAACTGGGGCCCTTTTGTAATTCCTAGAAAAGGCGATAAGATTCATCTTAACCTCAGTAATGTTGAACAATGGAGAACTATCATT
>CAVZSD010000038.1:0-106311 GCA_963777615.1 uncultured Bacteroidota bacterium
TGTCCATGCAGATTGAAAATTAAATCCGCCTGTTAAGGCATCTATATTCAAAACTTCCCCTGCGAAATAAATTCCAGGCAATATTTTACTTTGCATAGTTTTGAAATCAACTTCTTTTAAAGAAACTCCGCCGCAAGTAACAAACTCTTCTTTGAAAGTGCTTTTGCCTGTTACTTTAAATTTCGCTTGAGTTAATTCTTTGGCAAGATTGTTTAGTAATAAATTTGAAATGTCATTCCATTTTAATGTAGATGAAATTCCGGAAGCAGCAGCAAATCTTTCCCAAAGTCGTTCAGGAATATTAAACAAAGGATTTGTTATAATATTTTTTTTAGAAGAAGATAGTTTTAAATTTTTCAATTCTGAAACCATTTTATTAAGACTGAAATTTGGCGTAAAATTAATCTCAATTTCAAATTTGTAATTCATGGAAAATAATTCTCGTGCAGTAAACGCAGATAGTTTAAAATTGCAGGCCCGCTTAATCCCCAATGGGTAATCAACAATGGGCCGGATAGATTTGAATTTGTATTGGTAATTTTTATTTCAACATTTTGAACTGAGATTCCTGGAAAATCTTTAATCCTATCATCTTTAATATTAAAAGTGAATAAAGATGGAACCGGCTGAACTATTTCATGTCCAAGCTGATTTAAAGTATTCCATATAAGTTCACTGCTTCCTGTAGTGATTAATATTTTATCAGATTCGTATTCTGATTTATCTGAACAATTTATTATCCATTTTTTATTTGCAGTTTGATTTATCCCTTCAACATTTTTCTTTGTGAGGATTTTAATGTTTAGCTTTTTTGCTTCATTCAAAAAGCAATCAATTATTGTTTGTGAGCTGTCAGTGATTGGAAAAACCCTTCCATCTTCTTCAGTTTTTAATTTTACCTCTCTAGGTTTTCAAACCATTTAATTGTATCAGTTGTAGTGAATTTATTAAAAGGCCCGATTAATTCTTTTTCTCCCCTTGGATAAAACTTTGAGAGTTCGATAGGATTGCTTATGGAGTTGGTAACATTGCATCTGCCGCCGCCCGAGATTTTAACTTTACTTAAAAGCTTGTTTGACTTTTCAAGAATTATAACTTCATCTTCGGGATTTTTTTCTGCATAATTTATTGCACCGAAAAATCCCGCTGCACCTCCGCCAATGATAACTATAGTTTTTTTCAAATTGATTTTAAATTTTATAAAAGTGGGATTAAATTTATTCAATAATTTCTACGCTATAAACATCAATATTAGTTAAAAATTTTGTATTTAAAGCAAACCCCCTAAAAATTTTAAATCTTCGTGACAGTCTTGTGACATCCTTCCTACATTTTACCATCCCAAATAAATTATGTATAACTAATAAAAAGGAGCAGGTGTTATGAGCGCAAAAAGATTTTTCCCATTTCTTTTCCTGATTGTGTTGATTTCGTTCTTTGGCTGTCAGAAAAATGACATGAGTTCAATCGACAGTCCGGTTAATTCCGACCAGGTAGATGGTTTGGCAAAAGATGGAGGCGGACTTTTAGGTAATTATTTTGCAGTTTATACTTTATCAAATTCAACTGCCGGCAATGAAGTAATGGTTTATTCGAGGTCACATAACGGCAGATTAAATTTCTCCGGTTCATATTCTACAGGCGGAACCGGTACTGGCGCTGGATTAGGATCGCAAGGCGCGGTAGTTAATGTTGGCAGATATATTTTTGCAGTAAATGCAGGCAGCAATGATGTTTCTGTTTTAGGAATAACAAAACATGGTTTATCTTTAATCGATAAAAAACCTTCCGGTGGAACGACCCCAATCAGCTTAACTGTTCATGACAAATTACTTTATGTTTTAAATTCTGGCGGTTCTGGAAATATAACCGGCTTTAAAATTTCTCACGATGGAACTTTATCTGAAATAGCTGGTTCTACAAAACCTTTAAGCACTGGCGCATCAGGACCTGCACAAGTAGAATTTAATCCATGGGGAAATGTTTTAGTTGTGACTGAAAAAGCAACAAACGTAATTAGTTCATATACGGTTGGATATAACGGAATTGCAAATGGGCCTAATGTAACCGCATCCGCAGGCGACACTCCATTTGGATTTGAATTTGATAGGAGAGGCCGTTTAATTGTATCAGACGCTTTTGGTGGAGGTGCCGGTGCCGGAGCTGTGTCTTCATATAATGTTAGCTACAGCGGAGTAAATTTAATTACAGGTCCGGTTGCAGATACTCAAACAGCTCCCTGCTGGGTTGTTGTAACTAAAAACGGAAAGTTTACTTACACTTCAAATACCGGAACAGGAAATATTTCCGGTTACAAAATTAAGCATGACGGAAGTTTAGTTTTATTTAATGACAGCGGAAATACAGGTTCAACAGGTGATGGTTCAAAACCAATTGATATGGCAATTAGCAATAATTCACAATTTTTATATTGCTTAAATGCAGGCAATCAGACTATTAGCGTATTTAGAATTAATAACGGTCACGGAAATCTATATCCTATACAAACTGTATCAGGCTTACCGGCTGGTGGTGCTGGGTTAGCTGCTAATTAATTTTTCACTTATATATCAAATATTCAAACCCAATCCTATATATGAAGGATTGGGTTTATATTTATATTTCTCAAATAGTAAGGTGATTATTTAATTAATTTGTTGAAAGCTTCCAACAAGGATTTATACCTTCATCGATAAAGATATTAATTCTAGTTTCTAGGTCAATTATGTAGAGGTATGATTTCCAAGATACAAATTCACCCGGTTGATTTACGTTTTTTGAATATGCTAGATATTTATCATTTCCTGAAAAAGCCAATGGATGAAAATCTATCCATTCATTTTCGTCTGTTAGTTCTATTAAATCTGTTTTATTATTTCCTGATACCAATGAAATTTTATAATTCATAGTAACATCGTCAACCTCAATTAGCGCAATTTTTTTATAATCATTTGAAAATTTTGGATGATAATAAATCCAATTGCCTTCAGCTAAAAGCAAAGTATCTAGTTGTTGTTTATTAAAATCATATTTAGCTAAGATTCTAGGAAATCCTTGCTTTTCTGCAATGGTCATAAGTAATCCATTATTTACAGGATCAAAATCTTCAATGCTAATTGTTCCATTTATTGTGGTCAAATCTAGAATTGATAAATTGATTGTACCGTCTATATTAGACTTATAAATATTTCTATTAGAAACGTAAATAAAGTCATAGCTATTTTTATAAAAATACACTTTAGTACTAAAATCAAGAAGTTTCTGATTATCAGTCCCATCATTATTCATTATATATGTATAATTAGGTTCTCCAATTTTATGATAATCATAAATAATTTTTTTACCATCAGGTGTACAACTCGGTATGCTAGCATCTAACTTATTTCCTGAAGTTAAATTGATTATAGTATCTTTTTCAATATCATACTTATAAATATCAACTCCATTTGACCAAAAATGTGTGAATACAATATAGTCTCCAGAAGGTGACCAGAAAGGATCTGAATCTTCATTTAACGAATCATTAGAAATATTTTTAGGATTTGTTCCTTTTATATTATTTAAAAATATTTCCCAGTTATTATTAAACGATTTATTATAACAAATTTCATATTCATTATTATTTTCTTCAACTAAAAAATTTAATCAAAGTATCACTATTGATTATAATATTAGTAAATTCTTTAGAGAATATTTGAGGGTAAGTATTATCAAGACAATTAATTTTAATTGAATAATGATCTATTTTGAATGATAACTTGATTCATTTATACCGTAATTTTCATTTGATAAAAACCTATTTGAAATTAACGGCGAAAGATTATTATCTCCCAATTCCATAAATCATTTTTTTTACTTGCCTTTCATCCCCCACTTGTAATTGATAAAAATAAACTCCTGTTGAAACTTTTCTGCCAGTGTTATCTAGTTCCATCCCATATAATCCCATGCATTCCTATTTGTTGTATCCCCTAGTTGAAGTATTTAATTTCTCTGCCAAGTATATCATAGACATTTATTATAATATTTGATTCCTTATTTAATCTTGTAAGAAATTGCTGTTGTTGATAAAAATGGATTTGGATAATTTTGAGCAAGTTCAAATTTTTGAGGTGCTATTGGTTTTTCATTTACTCCAGTAATTATATCAATGCCATAATTCCCTAATGAATCGGTTATCGCCGAAAATTTTTCTGCCGTATTTTCTTCATTAATAAACGTAATCAGTGCATATTTTACTTTTAAAGAATCAGAATAAATGTTTCCGGTTACGTGGCGAGTCTGACCATAAGTTAGATTTATAAAAAATAAAATTACTCCGCAAAATTGAATCAGTCGTTGGGAGTAAGCATACAATAACTTTGGATTAATAAATAAAATAATCAATGAGAACTTTGAAATTTCCTTTTTCATAACTTTTATCCCCAATAGTAGAATAAAAATGATGTGATTTCCCTCTCAACAAAATACTAAAGAAAAAGTAAAATGACGGGAGGTTCATTATTTTCAACTCCCTATTTTTTTTAAATAAACACCTATTATTATTTTTTACATAATATCTCACTTATTTCTGTGCAGTGCTACATTAGGATTGGCGTGTATTTATATTTTTATAGCATCTCCAAATAACATTAACCTTTCTACATTTAAAATTTCATTTCGCTCAAATTTCAATATAAACCAATCATTAACCTTAAAAACCGCTTAAAAAATAAAGATATAGTTTTAAGCTAATTATCTATAAATTTCATTAAAATAATTTCCGCACTTGTTCGTCTTACTTTTTAGAAACAAAAATTTTTGTGAATGACTGATAACGCAAGACAGATAGAATTAACTTATAAAAAGGAACGCGGCAAGCTTTTGGGCTTCATCAGGAAAAATGTGCCCACTCAAGAAGATGCCGAAGATATCTTGCAGGAAGTTATGTATCAATTGGTAAGCGGTTACGAAGATATTCAATTTATTGAAAGGATTTCTGCCTGGCTGATTCGCATCGCAAAAAATAAAATTATTGATTTATACAGGAAGAAAAAAACGGAACCTCTTCCCGATACAAAAATTGTTAACAACAAAGATGAAGAGGACGAAGTTTTAAACTTGAGCGATATTCTTCCCGACTTTAGTGAAATGCCGGATGAAATTTATTGGCAGAGTGTTATCAATGAGGAAATTGAAAAAGCGCTTGAAGAAATTCCCGAAGAGCAAAAAGAAGTTTTTGTAATGAATGAATACGACGGATTAAGCTTTAAAGAAATTTCGGAAATGAAAAATGTTCCCATAAATACTCTGCTTTCAAGAAAGCGTTATGCAGTTTTGTATTTAAGAAGCAAATTAAAAAATCTTTATAAGGAGCTATAAAATGTGCGGCTATTATAACAAACGTAGAATGTTTTTAAAAGGATTCATTTTCGTAATTGTATTTTTAACGGTGATGAGCTTTGTGCTGATGATGTTGTGGAATTGGCTTATGCCGGCAATCTTCGGAATAACAACTATAAATTATTTCCAGGCGCTTGGAATATTAATTTTATCTAAAATTATTTTTACCGGCGTGGGAAAGAGGCCTTCTCCGTATTATTATAAAAAGCGACATGACTACTGGCACAAGAAATTCGAAGAGGCTCATGCAAATGAAAATGAAGAAGATTCAAAAGAGGAAAAATAATGTTGAACAGCTTTTATAAACAGTTTGGAAATCCAACCGGGTTAATGGGTAACGTAGTCGGTAAAATTTTAGCCGCAAACAATAAAGAACGAACCGACTGGGTACTTTCATTTATGGATGTAAAACCTGATGATAATATTTTAGAAATAGGTTACGGTCCTGGATTAGCAATTGAGAAATTGGAAAAGAAAATTAAAAACGGATTAATAGTCGGTGTTGATGTTTCTGATGTAATGTTAAAACAGGCATCAAGAAGAAATGCTGAAGGGATTAAAAAGAATAAACTAAGGCTTCAACAAGGGACAATTGATGACTTAAATTATAAGCATAATTTTTTTGACCATGTATTTGGAATAAATGTTAGCCTCTTCTGGAAAGACCCGGTTTCGGAATTTAAGAAAATTAGAAACCTGCTAAAGCCAGGGGGCTCATTATTTATTGCGCTTCAGCCGAGATATGCAAAATCAAATCTTGAAGTTAGAGAGATTGGCGATAGAGTAAAAAATGAAATTATAAAAGCAGGGTTCACAAACTTTCATATTGAATTTAAAGAGTTCGACCCGGTAGATGCATTTTGTATTTGGGCAAATCCATAAACTAATTAAAAGGTGAATCGATGGATATATTAATATTTAAAACAAATATTTATTCCTCATCCGAATTTAGTCATGTAAAAAGTTTATTAAACAATAAATATGATATTCAAAATTGCACAGTTGACCTTGAAGATTCCGATAAAGTTTTGCGAGTAGTTGGTGAGGGTTTGAAAGTTAAAGAGATAAAAGATAGAGTTAATAAATTTGGATTTATATGCGAAGAACTGGATGATTAAAAATCCAAACGCTAAATTTTAGTAAAATTATTTGTCCTTTGATTTTATTTGTTTGAATTATTCATTTCTTTAGTTAATTTTGCATCACGATATGAAAAGAGAAAATTTAAATACTAACATACACCATCATTTACATCATCATCCATGCGATGTTTATGCCGGCGTGTGCTAATTAAATAATTTAAATTTTTTCAACACCCCGGCTTAAGTCGGGGTTTTTAGTTTTAAATAAGCGAGTGAAATCTAAGTGATAAAAACAAACGCTATTCGTCTGCTGCCGGATTGGGTTTGTGAAAGATATGCATTTTCTCTGTGGAACTCTGTGGGTCCTTTGTGTTCTCTGTGGTAAGGTTTTTATAATTTCACTCCTTCGGAGTTTAGGTTTTAGATTTTTCTATTTTGTTGCTATAATAATATCAGTCCTCCGAACTTGATTGATTTTAAAATACAAATCCAGGATGGATAAAATTATTAAAGAATAAAAGTTCACAAAATGATTTAACTCAGAATGGGTGACATTAAAATTTCTGATGCTTAACAATGTTGAATACAGAGAAAGAAGGTAATAAGGTAAATTATTGTTGTTCGTTTTATGTTACTAAGGTCTGATAAGGAAAAAATAAGGTTTTTTAATCTGAAATAATTTCTAATATCAATTAAATTTATTTATGTAAATAAAGACCTTATTGATTTTAGGAACCTTAGTAACTTAGATAAACTAAATTATATAACCTTATGGCAAAGCCATCACTTTGTGATTAGCTTATTATTTGTATTAACAATCTCTGCGGTTCTCTGAGTTAGTTTTATTGATTTAAGAAATTGAAAAATGTAAGGACAAATAATGAACGGTAATTTAAAGATCGCAATTCAAAGTAAAGGAAGATTAACCGAAAAATCACTAAACCTTTTGCGTAACTGCGGATTGGAAATAGAAAATTATTCTGAGAGACTTGTTATTTCAGTAAGAAATTTTCCGCTTGATATTTTATTTCTTCGCGATGATGATATTCCCGAATATGTCAGAGATGGCGTTGCTGATGTCGGGATAGTCGGTGAAAATATTATTTACGAAAAGCAGACAAATCCTGTAACTCTTGAAAAATTAGGGTTTGGCAGATGCAGCCTTTTAATTGCTTATCCTGAAAATAAAGAACTAAAAAACATTCAAGAAATAAATAATAAAACCATCGCTACTTCTCATCCTTTAATCCTGAAAAATTTCCTTAAAGAAAATAATTTAAATGCAAAAATTATTGAGCTGAGCGGCTCGGTAGAAATTGCCCCGTCTCTTGGCGTTGCCGATTTGATTTGCGATATTGTTTCCACCGGTAACACTTTAATGATGAACAAGCTGAAAAAATCTTTTAAAGTTTATGATTCGGAGGCAGTGTTAATATCATCGTCTGAAAAGTTTGAAGATGAAAAGAAAAATCAAATAGTTAATGACCTATTAAAAAGAATCCGTTCGGTACAAAAAGCACAATCATCAAAATATCTTATGATGAATATTCCCAAAGATTCTCTTGAAAAAATAACTGGTATTATTCCTTCGTTAAAAAGCCCAACAATACTTCATTTAGCTGATCAAAACATGCTTGCTGTTCATGCAGTTATTCCTTCTGAAAAATTTTGGGATATTGTGGATGATTTGAAAGCTGCCGGTGCTTCGGGGATTTTATTATTGCCGATTGAAAATATGATTCTATAATTAAGAGTAAAATGAAAAAGTATTATTACAACAAATTATCAAAAGCTGAAATTAAGGGTTTAACAAAACGTCCTTCAATTGATAATGAAAAGGTGTTTAAAATTGTTAAGCCGATTTTAGAAGATATAAAAGCAAACGGTTTATCAGCAGCAAAAAAATATGCAAAACAATTTGATGGTTTTAAAGAAGACAATTTATTAGTAAGTGAAATCGAATTTAACAAAGCTGAAAAAGAATTATCTTCTGAAATAAAAGAAGCAATTAACACAGCTTACGAGAACATAAATAATTTTCATCAGCAGCAATTGCCAAAAAGTTATGAAGTTGAAACCATGAAAGGGATTAAATTGCTCGCGAGAATTTAGAGCAATTGAAAATGTTGGTTTATATATTCCTGGCGGAAATGCTGTTTTGCCTTCTACCATGTTGATGCTTGGAATTCCTGCACAAATAGCAGGGTGCAAAAGAGTGGTTGTTTGTTCTCCTTCAAAAGATGGAAAGATAAATTATCCTTTACTTTATGCGGCTAAACTTTGCGGGATAAATGAATTTTATAAAATCGGCGGAGCACAGGCAATTGGATTAATGGCTTATGGAGACGAAACAATTGAAAAAGTTAATAAGATTTTTGGACCTGGAAATCAATATGTAACATCAGCAAAACTATTAGTAAGCATTGATGCGGATGGATGTTCAATCGATATGCCCGCAGGGCCGAGTGAAGTGCTTGTTATTGTTGATGAAAATTCAAATGCATCATTTGCTGCTGCTGATTTACTTTCACAGGCAGAACACGGAAGTGATTCGCAGGTTGTGCTTGTTTCAACGTCAGATAAAAAAGTGGATGAAGTTTTAAATGATATAAAAATTCAAATTAAAGATTTGCCGAGAAAAGAATTCGCTTCAAATTCTTTAGAAAATTCATTTGCTTTAATTGTTGATGATTTTGAAGAAGCTATTGCTTTTAGTAATTCTTATGCGCCTGAACATTTAATATTAAATTTTGAATATGCTGAGAAATTAAAATCAAAAATTGTTAATGCCGGTTCTGTTTTTGTCGGAGAATATTCTCCTGAGAGTGTCGGCGATTATGCTTCAGGGACAAATCACTCTTTGCCGACATACGGTTATGCAAAAACTTTCAGCGGTGTAAATGTTGAATCTTTTATGAAATCAATTACTTTTCAGAATCTTACTAAAGATGGATTAACTAATATTTCAAAAACTGTTGAAACTCTTGCTGAAGTTGAAAGCCTTCAGGCACATAAAAATGCTGTTTCAATTAGATTAAAAAGAAAGGAATAGAACACGGATCAGGCGGATGCTGCGGATTATCGCTGATTAGAAATATTAAGGAGGAATTATGCTTCATGCAGAAATTACTGATTGTATATTAAGAGCGTTTTATAAAGTTTATAATACGCTTGAATATGGATATTTAGAAAAGGTCTATGAAAATGCAATGAAGGTAGAATTAACACAAATGGGAATTACAGCCGTTCAGCAAAAAAATATTAAAGTATACTATGAATCATTTCAAGTTGGCGATTATTATGCAGATTTAATTGTAAATGATTTGGTTATTGTAGAATTAAAAGCAGCTGAAGATTTATGTGAAGAACATGAAGCTCAATTATTAAATTATTTAAAAGCAACTGATATTGAAGTAGGCCGGTTGCTCAATTTTGGGAAAGAACCAAAATTTAAAAGAAAATATTTTACAAATGATAGAAAGAAAAATTAATCCGTTAATATCCGTCTAATCGTTAAATCCGTGTTCTATTGAGTTTAAAAATTATGAATATAAAATCTTTAGTCAGAAAAAATATTTTGGATTTAAAGCCGTACACTTCCGCACGTGATATTTACGAAAGCGGAATTCTGCTCGACGCTAATGAAAATAGCTGGGGATCTACTTTTAATGAGATTAGGGAGTTGCATTTAAATCGTTATCCCGACCCGCATCAAAAAGATTTGAAAAAAGCAGTTGCAAAGCTTTATAATATTAAATGAAGATAATTTATTCTTTGGTGTCGGCTCGGATGAAATAATTGATTTGCTGATTCGAATATTTTGCGAACCTAAAACGGATAATGTTGTTATTCCTGAACCAACTTACGGAATGTATAAAGTTTCCTGCGATATAAATAATGTTCAAACCAAAGAAGTTTTATTAACAGATGATTTTCAAATAGATGTTGATGCAACAATAAAAGCTTGTGATGAAAGCACAAAAATAGTTTTTTTATGTTCACCAAATAATCCAACAGGAAATTTGTTAAATAAAAATGATGTTCTAAAATTATGTAATGAATTAAAATGCATAATTGTAATTGATGAAGCGTACATTGATTTTGCTGAAGATGGAAGCTTTATCAACGAAGTTCAAAATTACAAAAACATTGTAGTGATGAGAACTTTTTCAAAAGCCTGGGGATTGGCCGGGATAAGGCTTGGATATTCAATCGCAAATCCGGACATTACTGACTATTTATTTAAAGTTAAAGCACCATATAATATTAATTCTCTTACAAGGTTTGCAGTTTTAAAAGCAATTGAAAATGCAGAGACAAAAAAGCAATATGTCTCTTCAATATTAAAAGAAAGAGATAGATTAAAAAATCAATTGGAGACTTTATCCGGAATTGAAAAAGTATTTCATTCTGATGCTAATTTTTTATTAATTAAATGCAAAAATCCTAAAGATGTTCAAAAGAAGTTAGCTGAAAAAGGTGTAATAATTAGAGATAGAAGCTCACAGCCGAAATTGGAAGGATGCTTAAGGATATCAATAGGAAATGAAGAAGAAAATGACATCCTTTGGGAAGAAATTAGAAAGATTCTTTAACAATGTACAAATTAAATATAGATAAAAGTTATTTTGATTTTAATTCTTCTAATTCAAAAGGACTGATTAGCGGATTAAAAAAATTATCTAACAAAGGATTCTATTTTTATTCGGATGGAATAAATTCAAAAACTAATTCTTCACTCCAAAAAATATTTAAAAGCGAAAATATTTCTTTCAATAATAAAAGCAAAAAAATTTTTACAAAAGAATTTTCAATTACAAAAGAAAAAAACTTTGAAACAGCAGTTGAAAATATCCTTTCTCAATTGAGAACTTCAACCCAGCATAGAAAGACAAAAGAAACAGACATTAAAATCAATTTATCGCTTGACGGAAAAGGAAAATCAAAAATATCCACCGGAATTGGATTTTTTAACCACATGCTTGAACAAATTGCAAGACATGCAAATATTGTTTTAAACATTTCAGTAAAAGGAGATTTACATATAGATGAACACCATACTGTTGAAGATGTTGGAATTACTTTAGGCAATGCACTTGCAGAAGCACTCGGAGATAAAAAGGGAATAAAACGTTACGGTTTTTATTTGCCAATGGATGATACCGTTGCAGTTTGTGCAGTCGACCTTGGAGGCAGACATTATTTAAATTTTAATTGTAAATTTAACAGGGAAAAGTCGGTGAGTTTCCCACAGAATTAACAGAAGAATTTTTTAGAGGATTATCGTCAGGTTTGAAAGCAAATATTTTTATAAAAGCTAACGGCAAAAACGACCATCACAAAATTGAAGCTATTTTTAAGTCATTTGCAAAGGCATTAAACGAAGCATGCAGATTTGATGAACGGAATGAGGGTGCACTTCCATCAACAAAAGGAATTTTATGATTGCTTTAATTGATTACGGTGCAGGAAACGTTGCTTCTGTGGCAAATACTTTAAAGGAATTGAAGCATGATTTTGTGATTACTCAAAATGAATCGGAAATTATCCGGGCTAATAAAATTATTTTTCCTGGAGTTGGGGAAGCTTCTTTTGCAATTAAAAAACTTCATCTGTTAAATTTATTTTCTGTCCTGCGAATGTGTATAAAACCGATGCTGGGAATTTGTCTTGGACTTCAGTTGATGGTTGAAAAATCCGAAGAAGGAGATGTTGTCTTGTCTTGGTGTTTTCCCGGGACAGCAAAAAAATTTGATGACACAAAAGTTAAAGTGCCGCACATGGGTTGGAATGAAGTTGAGTTTGTGAAAGAAAGTAAATTATTTACAAATATAAAAAGCGGAACAAGATTTTATTTTGCAAATTCATTATTATGTCCCTGTAAATGAATTCACAACTGCAAAGTCAGAACATGATGTTCAATTTAGTGCTGCAATGGAAAAAGGAAATTTTTACGGCGTTCAATTTCATCCTGAAAAATCAAGTGACGCCGGTTTACAATTATTAAAAAATTTTATTGAATTATGTTAATTATTCCTTCGATAGATATTTATGAAAATAAAATTGTCCGTTTAACAAAAGGCAGTTTTGATAATGTTACATATTATAAACAGATGCCTTTGGGCCAAGCAAAATTGTATGAATCTTTAGGATTTAGTTTGATTCATATTGTTGACCTTGAAGGAGCAAAAGAGGGAAAGTTTGCTGCATTAAAAACAATTGAAGAAATCAAAGCAGAAACGAATTTGCAGATTCAATTCGGCGGCGGGATTAGAGATGTTAAAACCGCTGGCAGAAGTTTTTAATTCCGGGGTAGACTTTGCAGTTATTGGATCACTTTCAATAAAAAACAAAGAAGAATTTGAATTAATTATAAAACAATTTTCAGCAGATAAAATTGTATGCGCAGTTGACGTGCTTGAGGATATTGTTCAGATAAGCGGCTGGCAGGAAGATACAGACAATAACGGTTTATGATCATATTGAATATTGTTTGGAACAAGGGATAGAAAAATTTTTATGCACCGATATTTCAAAAGATGGAATGCTTACTGGGGCTAACATTGAATTGTACAAAAGAATTTCGAATCAGGTATCCAGACATAAAGTTAATTGCATCTGGCGGAGTGAAAGATATTGAAGATGTTAAAAAATTAAAAGTATTTGGCATATATGCTGCAATAATTGGTAAAGCAATTTATGAAGAAAAAATTGATTTGGAGGAGTTAGCCGGACTTGTTGAGTAAAAGAATTATCCCTTGCCTTGATGTAAAAGAAGGGCGTGTTGTAAAAGGAACAAACTTTATAAATCTTGTTGATGCAGGTTCGCCGGTTGAGCTTGCGGAAAGATATTCAAAAGAAGGAGCTGATGAATTAGTTTTTTTAGATATCACAGCTTCAAATGAAAAAAGAAAAATATTAATTAATCTTGTAACAGAAGTTGCTAAAGCGGTTAGAATTCCATTTACTGTCGGTGGCGGAATTTCAGAAATAAAAGATATTGAAGCTTTATTAAAAGCAGGTGCTGATAAAGTTTCTTTAAATACTGCAATTATAAAAAATCCAAATCTTATTTCAGAATCTGCAAAACAATTTGGAAGTCAGGCAACTGTTGCTGCTATTGATGTTAAAAAAATAAATTCGACTTATAAAGTATTCGTTAAAGGCGGAAGGGAAGAAACTGAGTTAGAAGGATTAAGCTGGTGTAAGAAAGCTGTCGAGTTTGGTGCAGGTGAAATATTGTTAACTTCGATGGATAAAGATGGAACCAAACAAGGATATGATTTGGAATTTTTATCTAATCTTACTTCTCAGGTTACTGTACCTGTTATAGCATCCGGCGGTGCCGGAAAAAAGGAAGATTTTTTAGATGCATTTGCAAAAGCAAATGTTGATGCATGTTTGGCTGCAAGCTTATTTCATTTTAATATACTTCCAATTAAAGATTTGAAAAAATATTTATCTGAAAACAATATTGTTGTTAGGAATTAGAAATGGAGCTTAATATAAACCAATTAAATTTTGAAAAACTAAACGGGTTAATTCCCGCAGTTATTGTTGATGAAAAAACAGATAAAGTTTTAATGCTTGGCTTTATGAATGAAGAAGCCTTAAATAAAACTATTGAAACAAATCTTGTTACATTTTTCTCGCGAACTAAAAATCGATTATGGACAAAAGGAGAAACATCAAAAAATTATTTACACTTAATTGATATTAAACCTGATTGCGATAATGATTCACTTTTAATTTATGTAAATCCTGATGGGCCTACTTGCCATACGGGAAATTATTCCTGCTTTGAAGATGTTGAAGATATTTCATCAATAAGTTTTTTAAATGAATTGTTTTCCTTAATTAAAGAACCGCAAAGCAAACCTTCCTGAAAACAGCTACACCACAAAATTATTTAAGCAAGGTGAAAATAGAATTATCCAAAAGGTTGGGGAAGAATCAATTGAAACAGTTATCGCTGCAAAAAATAATGATAAAAATGAAATCATCAACGAGACTTCCGATTTAATTTATCATTTATTCGTAATGCTTGCAGATAAAAATATTGAGTTTTCAGAGATAGTTGCAAATCTAAAAAACCGTTCCAAATAGCTAATAAAATTAATTATTAGTTTTAGTCAACAACCATACCCTGACAGATGTGACGTCAGTATTGACGAGCTGACAAATTTGTCGTCTTGCCTATCCTACTAATGTTATTTATTACTCAACATAGTAAACCCTTTTGAGGGCACCATTGTTGCCTTTAAAAGGAAAAACCAAAAGAGTGGTGTCACATATGAATTCTGGAGAATCGATTCTATCGGTAGGAGCGATGATGCTTCTTGCCGTAATGATCTTACGAGTCAATAATACGATTTTAACAACCAACAGTGTATTATTAGAAACAAAGTTTGGCGTACTTGCAACATCGCTAGCTACTTCTATAATAGAGGAAGCAACCGGCAAAGCATTTGACCAAAATACCTCATCCAATTCAATTTCAAATGTAAATGATCTTACATCTCCTAATGCATTAGGACCTGGCAGCGACGAAACATACGCAACCTTTAATGATATAGATGATTTTAATGGATTTACAAAAGTAGATTCAACATTACCTTCTGCAATTTTTTATTTGAAAACAACTGTAGAATATGTTTCACCGGTTAACCCTGATCAAGCTGTAAATTATAAAACCTGGCACAAACGAATAACTGTAGTTGTAACTACTCCATCTTCAAAAGATGTTTTTGTATTATCCTCAATTGTTAGCTATTGGTTTTTTAGATAGGCTTTTAATATGGGATATAGTGTAATATTAGATATACTTGGGTCAATTGTAATTAGCGGAATGTTAATGTTGATCTTACTTAGATTAAATGATGCTACAATCGAAAATACTTACATAAGCAGCGGAGATCTAACAGTTCAGCAGAATTTAACCACAACAGTTCAAATTATCGAGCATGACTTTAGAAAAATTGGATATTGTGCTGATTGGGAAAATATACCCGATCCATCAAAATCGATATTGTACGCAGATGCTCATAGAATTGAATTTTTGACGGATGAAAATAATGATAAAAAAGTTGATAAGATGGTTTATTATATTGGCCCTCCAAGTGAATTGCTTGATACGCCAAATCCCAGGGACAGATTTTTATATAGATTAATTAATAACGAACCTCCAGCTTCAGCCAATTTAGGCGTAACACAATTTGATTTAAAATATTTTGATGTTTTTAATCAAGAAATTCCATTTCCAATTACAGTTCCTGGAGAAATACATACTATTGAAATTAATATAACAGTCGAAGATCCTGCAGCTTATGATGAGAAGTATAATACTGTTTTTTGGCGGCAAATTAGATTAGCCGCTAGAAATCTACGCAGCAGGTAAGGAGAAAATAATATGGCAGGCAAAGGTATACTATTTTTATTATTAGGATTCAGCATTGTTTTTTTAGTTAAAGGGACAAACTACGGAAATATTTCAAGTCGTGCTGTTGATAATATGGGTGACTATTATAAATCAACTGTTGCTCACAATATTGCTGTAAGTGGGGCTAATCTGGCAGCGAATCAATTATTTTTTGATCCAACATGGAAGACAGGCTTCACAAATAAAAGTTATTCTGGAGGTAAGATTGACGTAGAAGTTAGAACCATTGATGCTTACAAAAATATAAAAATGTTATCTGCCCGAGGAACTTATGAGGGATATTCCAAAACGGTAGAAGTTATTTTAAAGCCCAGTAAATTTTCAAAATTCGCTTATTATTCCCGTGTTGAACCTGAAAATATTTGGTGGATTTCCCGCGACACAGTTTGGGGGCCATTTCATACAAACGGCAGTTTAAGGGTTTCCGAAAGGCCGGTTTTTTATGGGAAAGTGAGTTATCGAAAAGATTTAATAAAATATCAATATTCATGGAATGATCCTAAATTTTACGGCGGGCTTGATCCGGGTGTTAATCTACCCATGCCTTCAAATGGAATAGACCAGCTAGCAGATGCAGCTTATGCAGGCGGTCTAGTTTTTCAAGGTCAAGATACAGTCTATATGAAATTTGAAGGCCAGACCCTTAAATATAAATATCATCACAATCAAATCTGGCAGGAAGAAGACCTAACCAAATCAGCAGAAAATGGAGTAGTGTTTGCCAAAGATGCAATTATAAGACTTCAAGGAACTGTTGAGGGCCAATATTCAGTTGCCACTTCAAAATCTATTTATATTGATGATGATATAGTCTATAAAACTGATCCAAGGGATGATCCTTCTTCGAAAGATTTGTTAGGTATACTGGCATATAATGATGTTGTGATTACCGAAAATGAAGCTAATAATCATGATATTAAAATAGATGCTTCGGTATATTGTCAGACAGGGGGATTCGGTGCAGAAAAATATGACCATAGGCCAGTTAGCGGTGAAATTCAATTATTAGGTGGGATAATTCAGGACACTAGGGCTGCTGTTGGTACATTCAGTGGAAGTACTATAAACCACGGTTTCAGTAAGAGATACCGATACGATGAAAGGCTTATGCTTAGTTCACCTCCTTTCTATCCAGGCACCGGTTCTTTTGAAATTGTTTCCTGGCTTGAGTAGAAGGAATTACTCGAACAAGTAATTTTTGCAAGTGTTTTTTTAAGATTTTTATTGTAATAAAAGGAATTTATGAGGAATAATTTTTGCAGTAATAATATTATAATTTCCATTTTTAATTAGGTGCATAATGAACAATATTCAATCAATGTTAACAATTGGAGCAATTCTTTTGCTGTCATTAGCTTCACTTAATTTTAATTCTAGTGTATTGCAAAGCTCCACTGTCGATACCGAAAATGCAATAGTTTTAACTGCTTTTTCTTTAGCTGATGATATGCTGGAAATTATAAAGCAGAAAAGTTTTGATGCTGCAACAGTGGATTTCCCTACAACAAATCCTTTAGATCTTACTCCTGCAAACAGTTTGGGGCATAATAAATATGAAACCTATGAGACTTTTAATGATATTGATGATTTTAACGGATATACAAAATACGTAACCGCACCTCATGCCGAAGATTATTTTGTCTCATGCAAAGTTGAATATGTTGATAAAGATAATCCTGATAAAGCAGTTACATATCAAACTTTTTATAAACGGGCAACAATTACAGTAACCAGCCCGTATCTTTATACTCCTGTTCAGGTATCATATATATTTACATTCAAATAAAAATATGAACGTACTATTAGATATACTTGGAGCTACATTAATAGGAGGAATAATTTTCACAATGTTTCTTAATTTGAACATGTATTCCTCTCAAGCAAGATATTCATCCAATACAGAATTACAATTAATGCAAAACTCAAAAACGCTTGCTGAAATGCTTACTTATGACTTAAGAAAAATTGGGTTTAAGCATAAAGGCCAGTCTCTGATTACAACCCAAAGTAAAAGGATTAGTTTTTATGCTGATATAGACAGTAACGGAGTAGATGATGTGGTTGGTTATGCGCTTAGTAGTTCATCTGAAGTTCCAAGTACATCCAATCCAAATGATAAAATTCTTATGAGAATAGTAAATGGAGATACTGCCAAGGGGCCTTCATTAGGCATAACCGATTTAAGATTTAATTATTTAAATGAAAAACAGCAGCCGACAGCGGCACTAGATAGCGTAAAATATATTAAAGCTGAAATATGGGTCGAATCACCGGAACCGGTCGACGAAAAATATATATTTACATATTGGGAAATGACCATAAATCCAAGGAATATGTAATATGGGGAAAGCATCAATAATCCTAGCCATAGGTGTTTCAGTCTTAATTAGCTTTTTAGTTATAGATTTAAACGCTAACAGTAACCGGGGACTTCAATCAACTATCGATTTTTATGATAACACCCAGGCACGGTTGATTGCAAATTCCGGAGTTGAAATTTATCTTGAAAAATTACGAAGGGATAAAACCCTTCACGGGTATTTTGCCAATAACCGACTTGCAAACGGGGCTTATAGCATAAATATATATGGTCCCGACAGTTCTATGAGAATTGAGTCCATGGCAACATTTGACGGTATAACTCATTCTTCAAAGGTAACTGCCAAGAGAAGTCAAATTCAAATGCCAAACATAAATGCTGCACTTTACGTTACTTCGGAAAACCTCGATTTGAACTTGAACGGTAATATGTCTATCAATGGTAATGACACAAATATTGACGGCTCACCGGGAACGGAAGCGCCGCTTCCAGGTGTAGCAGTTGATACTCCTACTGACAGCGCAAATTTTATAAATGATGTAAAGCCTAAAATGTTTGGAAACATTGACGGTGCCGGCGGTAACCCAAGCGTACATTCAGTTACTGACACAAGAGATTGGACTGAGATGGCAAAGGATTTCATTTTTGCAGCCGATATAAATTTGGGTTCGGGCACATATGGGAATGGTACAGAATTGGGGACATGGAATTTACCTAAGATAACGGTTGTAAATGGCGATGTACATTTGACAGGAAACGCGGATGGATATGGAATTTTAATTGTTAATGGTAATTTAACCATGAGCGGTAATTTTACTTTTTATGGAATTGTAATTGCTTATGGTGAATCCAAGCTTGAAACACAAACTGTTGGTAATGCAGGAATTTACGGCGGCGCAGTATTCGTAGGTAAAAGTGTTGATATTCAAGCAACCGGTAATGCTAAGTTTTTCTATAGTTCCCAGGCATTAAAAAATGCACAAACCAAATTAAAGTCTTCCAGATTTGATATAGAAGATTGGTGGGAATAATTCATTTAGTTAGATAAATTAAATACTATCCAAAAAAAAATTAATCAATAAACCCAATCCGGCAACTGCCGGATTGGGTTTTATTATTTACACTATTCTATATATCCTGTACTCATAATAAATCATTCCGAAACAATACCTCATTTATAAAAATTAATTACTTATTTTTGTAATTAATAATCATTTTACTTGAAAATAAATCTATAAACATTATTTTCTTACTGCGAACAAATTTAGGAGAAAATAAATTATGAGTGATTTTTTGTCTACTGTTTACTTTGGAAATAAAATCTCCGCTTACATAACTGCCCTTGCTGTGTTTTTATTATGTATAGCGGTAATTCAAATCTTCAAAAAAATTGTTTTAAAAAAATTGGAAAAATGGTCTAGAAAAACCCAAACAACCATAGATGATTTTATAGTAAGTGGGATTAAAAAAACAGCAATACCATTACTTTATTTTGGAGCATTAGTGCTCGCAATAAAAATTTTGATTCTTCCTGTTAACATTGGAAGAATAATTGAAATTGTCTCGGTAATTATTATTACATTTTTTATCCTTCGTGCAATAACAGCACTTTTAGGATATAGCCTTAATGAATATCTGAAAAGAAAAGCCGGCGACGACGGTAATTATGAAAACAGGCGAAAACAAATTAGAGGGATACTCACTATTGTTAATGTGTTAATTTGGATAGTGGGCTTAGTGTTTGTTCTGGATAATCTTGGTTTTAAAGTCTCTGCTGCCTTAACCGGATTAGGTATTGGAGGAGTTGCAATTGCTCTTGCTGCACAAACAATTCTTGGCGATCTTTTCAGCTATTTCGTAATTTTCTTTGATAGGCCTTTTGAGATCGGAGATTTTTTAGTCGTGGGTGATAAAGTTGGAAATGTAGAGTATATTGGGATTAAATCTACAAGGATAAGAAGCTTGAGCGGGGAACAGCTTGTTTTTTCAAATACTGATTTAGTAAATTCCAGGATTCACAATTTTAAAAGATGGAACGAAGGCGCATTGTTTTTAAGCTTGGCGTAATTTATCAAACCTCGGCAAAGCAACTTTCTGAAATTCCATCCTTAGTAAAAAGAATTATTGAAGAACAGACAGATGTAAATTTTGACAGAGGGCATTTTTCTACTTTTGGTGACTTCAGCTTAAATTTTGAATTTGTTTATTACATCCAAACTTCTGATTATAATAAGTACATGGATACACAGCAAGCAATAAATTTAAAAGTTTATCAAGAGTTTGAATCACGCGGAATTGAGTTTGCTTATCCTACACAAACTTTGTTTTTAAATAAAGAAGAAAGCAATGTTCAATCCGAAGTAGTTAAATAATTAAATGACCGACAAACCTAATTTCTTTTAGAAATAAGGTTTGTCTAATTAAGTCTAAATATTTATAAAAGGAATTGAGATGCAATATAAATCATTAAACTTTAAAGAAAAGTTTGGAAAATTTAACGAGCGTTGGTCTCCAAAAGTAATTGCCGAAATGAATGATTATCAATTTAAAATTTCGAAACTAAAAGGAGATTTTGTTTGGCACAAGCATGAAGATACTGATGAAGCTTTTATTGTTATTGAAGGAGAATTGGAAATTGAATTTAGAGACGGCAAAGTAAAATTAAAAAGTGGTGAAATGTTTGTCGTACCTAAAAATGTTGAACACAAACCTTATGCAGAAAAAGAATGTCAATTACTTATAATTGAACCCAGAGGAGTTGTTAATACCGGAGATGTTAAAAATAATCTCACTGCTAAAAATGATGTTTGGATTTAAAAATAAAAATGCCGGATTAAAGAATCCGGCATAAATCTTTTTAATAAAAAATTTTATTTCTTATTCATAATCGCTTCCATTTCGTCCATTACTTCATTCATCTTCTTCATTGTTAAATCAAATGCTTCTGATGATAACGGATCAATGCCGGCTTTCTTAATTAAATTTAAAGGATAATCAGAACTTCCACCTTTGAGTATGTTATAATATTTATCAACCTCAGGCTGTCCCTCGTCAATAATTTTTTGCGCAAATGCAGTAGCATAAATCAAAGAAGTAGCATATTGATAAACATAAAAATTGTAATAGAAATGATGTATATATTCCCATTCATATTTTATATAATCACCAACTTTACAAATGCCTTCATCATTTCCGTAATATTTCTTCACAATATTATAATAAATTTGGCTCATGATATCGCCGTTTAGCGGTTCGTTGTTTTCTATCCTTTTATGAATATCTAATTCAAATTCAGCGAATGAAGTCTGCCTGAAAATAGTAGTTCTTAAAAGCTCAAGATAACTGCCTAACAAGTACAATTTTTCTTCATTCGATTGCACATGGTTTACCATATAATTGTTTAATAAAGTCTCATTACAGGTTGAAGCAATTTCAGCTACAAAAATTGGGTAATCGGAATATTGAAATGGTTGGGTTTTATTTGAAAAGTATGAGTGCATTGTGTGTCCGAGTTCATGTGCTAAAGTTGAAACTGATTCCCAATCATCAGTCCAGTTCATCAAAACAAATGGATGAACATCATAAGATCTCCCGGTTGAATATGCCCCGGCACGCTTTCCTGTTGTAGGCATATAATCAATCCAGCGGTCATTAAAAGCTTTTTGCAATGTTGCTTCATAATCCTTTCCTAAAGGTTCTAGCGCATCGAGTATAATTTTTTGTCCTTCATTTATTGTGAAACTCATATCAACTTTTTTTACTAAAGGAGTATAGAGGTCATAATAATGAAGCGTATCAACCCCAAGCATTTTTTTCTTTAATTTTAGGAACCGGTGAAGTGTTGGCAAATTTTTATTTATTTGTGTTATTAAATTTTCATAAACAGAAGTTGGAACATTAAAATTATCCAGCGCAGCTTCGACCGAGCTTTTATATTTTTTATCTTTGGCATAAACCCAGTCTGACCTAATTTTCCCGGCAAGATTTAACCCGATAGTATTTTTAAACTTTCCATAATTATTAAAGAAAGCATCAAATATTTTTGCCCTGTCTTCTCGATTATTCACAGTTCTATATTTTGTGTAGCTCGCACTGCTTAGGTCGACTTCTTTGCCATCCGACAATGTAACTTTTGCAAACGGCATTTCTGCATTGTTAAAAGTGCCGAATACATTTTCCATCGTTCCGGTTACCTGGTTGAAACTCGCGAGGATTTGTTCTTCTGGTGCGTTTAAAGTATGGTCCCGAAGCCGTTGAATATTTTCTATAACAACTGAATAATTTTTCAATTCAGGCTGATCTTTATAAAATTGTTCAATCTTATTCGGATCCATCTTTAGAATTTCCGGATTCATAAAAGAAGATACTTCCGAAAATTTTGTGGCTAAGGAAGAAGCTATCTGGAATATGGAATCATTACTGCTGATATTTAGATTCTGATCCCTTGAATCATTTGCGTATTCATATATTCTTGAAAACTCTTTATAAGTATCGAAATAAGTTTTAAAGTGTACAAAAGATTTGAAGCACTTTCGTCAAGTTTGTCTTTGTATTTGGCGATATCATTTACTTTATTCTCGGTTTCATCTTTTGCTTTAGCCCAATCTTCTTTTGATGAATAAAGATCGGTTAAATTCCATTTATATTTTTGTTCAACATCATTTCTTCCAAGATTTTGAGAAAAGCCATTAATTTGAACATAATAGCAGAATAGTGAATAGAAAAGCAAATTTTTTTTTTAGCATAGTTCCCTCTGTAAGAATAATTTGAGAATATTTATTGATTCAAATTAAATAAAAGAGCCGATAAGTTCTATTGTGAAAATGAACAATTGCTTCCATCTAACTATTCCTACAGCAAAAATTGGCATTAAAATAAAATTATGGGGTTTAAAAAATTCTATTCTTATACCTTACTTTTTTCAAATCGAGTTCATTAAATTCAAAAAACTTCAATCAAAAAAATAAATAGGAAATTAATGAAAAAGTATTTTACGATATTATGTATTCTAATCTTAGTTAAACCGTTAATTGCTGCACAACTTAATTTACCGATTGATACACTTGCCTGCAATTCCCCTGAAAACCGACAGTTTAATTTTTGGATTGGCGATTGGGACATTCAGCAAAGTATTCTTAATAAGGACGGAACCTGGCTTAAAACAAAAGCCCATACATCCGTAACTCCTATTTTAAATGGCTGTGCTTTAGAAGAACATTGGGAAGGCGATGTAAAATTCTTTTGGAGCGGAATGCAAAATATTGAGCACATGAAAGGATTCAGCATTAGATATTATGATCCTCAAAAAAGTGAATGGAATATACATTGGCTTGATAATAAAAATTTGAATATGGGCCTTGGTGTTACGGGCAATTTTAAAAATGGGAAGGGTGAATTTTTTAGTGAACCTAATAATGCTAATGGAAATAGTATTTCACGAATTACATTTTCGAACATAACTGAAAATTCAGTTCATTGGGATTTAGCTTTTTCAAAAGATGAGGGTAAAACCTGGACAACAATTTGGATTATGGAAATGAAAAGACACATGAAATAATCTAAATTATAATTATAAAATTTGATGATAATTTTCCGGTAGAATAATCATTTAATCTTTTTAATTTAGCACCCATGAAAACAGAAGAATTACCAAAAGTAAAAATAATGTACAATGCTCTTCTCAACAGAGATGAAGCTTACGAGGGAGTTTTTTTTGTTGCAGTAAAAACAACCGGGATTTTTTGCCGCCCGGTTTGTCCGGCAAGAAAACCAAAATTAGAAAATGTTGAGTTTTTCAAAAGCATTAATCAGGCTGTTAAAGCCGGCTACAAACCATGTAGGCGCTGTAAGCCATTAGAATTGAAAGGTTCGTTTCCGGAGTGGATGAAAAAAATTTTATCGAAGGAGTTGAAAGCGATCCCGGGCAAAAGATGGAAGGATTATGAAATTAGAAACATGGGGATTGAACCGAATAAAGTCAGGCGATGGTTCAAAAATAATTTTAATATGACTTTTCACGAATACACAAGATACAGGAGATTAGGCGTGGCAATTGGAAATATTAAAGAAGGTGAAAATTTAATTCAAACTGCATACGATTCTGGTTTCGAATCTTTAAGTGGGTTTAATGATGCAGTAAAAAAATTTACTGGTAATTCTCCTTCAAAAGTGAAAGACGCAAGAGTAGTTGTTGCCACACGGTTTCTAACTCCTTTAGGCCCAATGGTAGCAATGGCTTCGGAAAAAGGTATTTGCCTTCTGGAGTTTGTTGAACGAAAGATGCTTGAAACTCAAATAAAAAGAGTAATGAAATATTTAGATTGTGTTATTGTTCCTGGCTTTAACAATCATTTAAAAAAATTAAAAATGCAGCTTGATGAATATTTCTCAGCTAAGCGGACAGAGTTTGATATTCCTTATGATGTACCGGGAACAAAATTTCAATCAAAAGTTTGGAAGGAATTGCAAAAGCTGCCATACGGAAAAACAACTTCTTATGAAAACATTGCAAAACAAATCGAAAACAAAAATGCTGTTCGTGCAGTAGCAACTGCAAATGGAGATAATAGGCTTGCGATTGTAATTCCATGTCATAGAGTAATTGGTAAAGATGGAAAGTTAAGGGGATACGGCGGCGGCTTGTGGCGTAAAAAATGGCTGCTGGATTTTGAACAAAAAACACAAACTTTATTTAATTAAATTCATCAACCCTGCCATGTCACAATACGGACGTGACATTTAAATAAATATTAATTCGCTCCAGCTTATTCCCATTCTAAAATAAATTAATTATAATTTAACCATCTAATTTTATTTTCTCTTTTAAAATTTTACAAAAATTTTAAGAGGAGTGAAAATGTTTATTGGCCACTATGGTGCAGGTTTTGCCGGAAAGAAAGTAATTCCTAAAACTTCTTTGGGAACACTTTTTCTCGCTGCTCAATTTGTTGATCTTCTTTGGCCTATTCTTATTTTGTTAGGTATTGAAAGCGTTGAAATTAATCATGTCAAAAATCCATTTTTAACATTAAACTTTAATCATTATCCTTTATCACACAGCTTGTTTGCAGTGATTATCTGGGCAATAATTATTCGGGATAATTTATTACTTAATTAGGAAAAATATTAGATCATCTATCTGGCTTGGTGCTTTAGTTCTAAGTCATTGGGTTTTAGATTTTATTTCTCATAAACCTGATCTACAGCTTGTTCCCTGGTCATCAACCGTTGTTGGATTAGGGTTGTGGAATTCAGTCCCATTAACAGTTTTGATAGAGGGATTGATCTTTTTAGTTGGAGTTTATTTATATGCAACAACTACCAAAGCAAAAAACAAAACCGGGATTTATGCACTTTGGGGCCTGGTAATATTTTTATTGTTGATGTATGTTATGAACTCTATTAAGTCCGCCTCCAACATCTGCAGAACCAATTGGTTATGTTGGATTAGCACAATGGCTGATTATTGCCTGGGGTTATTGGATTGGTAAAAATAGGGAAGAATTATTAATTTAATCCAAATTGTTCAAATGTCATGAATGAATTTATTTCAGCATCTCAAACAATGTCAACATAAGATTCCAAAAATAGTTCGGGATAACTTTTTAAATTAACAACGGAGAAAACAATGAAAAAAATATCTGATAAAATTGCTTTAGTAACCGGTGGAAGCCGCGGGCTTGGAAAGGATATGGCATTGCGTTTAGCAGATAATGGTAGTGATGTAATTCTTACTTATAATTCAAAAAAAGAAGAAGCTGAAAAAGTTGCTGCAGAAATTGAGAGCAAAGGGCAAAAAGCAGCGGCATTGCAATTTAATGTTGCTGACATAAAATCATTCGACAAATTTTTAGAACAGGTTTCAAAAATATTGAAAGATAAATGGGGTAAAGATAAATTTGATTTTCTAATTAACAATGCCGGAATCGGAGCTACAATTCCGTTTGTAAATGTGACAGAAGATGATTTTGATAATTTTCTAAATATACATTTCAAAGGAGTCTATTTTCTAACTCAAAAATCTTTACCTATGATGAATGATAACGGGAGAATAATAAATTTATCTTCAGGAACAGCCAGATTTGTTAATCCGGGGTATTCGGTTTATGCATCAATGAAAGGCGCGATAGAAGTATTTACAAAATATATTGCAAAAGAAATTGGTGCAAGAGGAATTACTGTAAATGTTGTTGCTCCTGGTGCAATTGAAACCGATTTTAATAATGCGGCAATAAGAAATAATCCCCAGGCTAAAACACATATCGCAACGATAACGGCTTTAGGGAGAGTTGGCGTAGCTGAAGACATTGGCGGCGTAGTAGCTTTTCTTTGTACTGAAGATGCAAGATGGATTACTGGGCAAAGAATTGAAGTTTCAGGCGGAATGAATTTGTAATAATTATATGCGTTATTAGATACTTATACGATTTAACTAAATAGTAGAGCAATAAAAATTAAATTGTAAAATGGTTCCCTAAACCTCTGAGGTTTCGGAAAACCTCGGAGGTTTCATCAAAGTGCAATTATTTTTGTATTAATTACTTATTGTTTATCCGAATTAATTTTAACCGGTTTTATATTCCAGACCTTATCCGAGTATTCTTTAATTGATCTATCGCTTGAGAACTTTCCAATGCGTGCAACATTTAAAATAGATTTTTTTGTCCATTCATCTGCATTCCTAAATAGCTTGCTTACTTTTTTCTGCATGTCTATGTAAGATTGATAATCTGCGAACAAACAGTAATAATCGTGATTCATTAATTCTTCAATTAAAGGATCAAAAATTCCCGTTTCATTTCTATTGAAATAATTTGAAGAAATCATATCAATCACGCGTTTCAAATCTTTATTGTTTTCGTAATACTCGCGTGGGTTGTAGCCGTTCTGTTTAAGTTTTACAACTTCATCAGCGAGCAAACCGAATATAAAAATATTTTCGTCACCGACTTCTTCCCTAATTTCAATATTTGCCCCATCCATTGTGCCGATAGTTAAAGCTCCATTTAATGCAAATTTCATATTGCCAGTTCCTGATGCCTCCAATCCGGCAGTAGAAATTTGTTCGGATAAATCAGAAGCGGGAATAATCTTTTCTGCAAGAGAAACAGAATAGTTCTTTAAGAAAACAACTTTTAATTTACCATCAATATCAGGATCGTTATTAACAACGTCTGCAACAGAATTTATTAATTTTATAATCAGCTTAGCTGTATAATATCCCGGCGCTGCTTTACCTCCGAAAATAACTGTTCGGGGAATAATATCAATTCGAGGATCATCCTTAATATGATTGTAAAGTGTGACGATATGAAGTACATTCAATAGCTGCCGTTTGTATTGATGAAATCTTTTTATTTGAACATCAAAAATTGAATCCGGGTTAACTTCAATTCCGTTTTCCTGTTTTATAATTTCAATAAGAATTTTTTTACTTAACCATTTTGATGTACGCCAGAACTCTTTGAAATCGGAATTATCAATAAGCGGTTCTAATTTTTTTAGCTGCTTTAAATCCGTTGTCCACTTATCCCCTATTCTATCCGAAATTAATTCCGATAAAAACGGATCGGCAGTTTTAAGCCAGCGGCGCGGTGTAATGCCATTGGTAACATTTATAAATTTTTTAGGATAAATTTTATTGAAGTGATAAAAGATCCGATTCTTTAAAATTTCGGTATGGAGTGCTGCAACCCCGTTTACTTTATGGCTGCAAACAATTGCAAGATAAGCCATACGAATCTTTTTAGGTTTGCCTTCGCGGATTATAGAAATTTCAGAAATTATTGAATCATCATTTGTATAATTTTTACGAACAAGATTTAAAAACCTGGCATTGATTTCATAAATGATTTGTAAATGCCTGGGCAGAAGTTCTTCAAACAATGGAACCGACCATTCTTCCAAAGCTTCGGGAACAACCGTGTGGTTTGTATACGAAAAAGTATTAGTAATAATTTCAAAAGCTTCTTCCCAGCTGAATTGTTCCTCATCAAGCAAAATTCTCATCAACTCGGCGACAGCAACAACAGGATGCGTATCATTTAATTGGATAGCAGTCTTTTCCGCGAATGTATTTATAGATTTATTGCTAATTCTAAATTTTCTAATTATGTCTTGAAGAGTTGCCGATACGAAAAAATATTCCTGCTGTAATCGTAATGATTTTCCAATTGCTAGATTATCATTAGGGTATAAAACTTTCGAAATATTTTCAGATAAATTTTGGTTCTCAACAGCTTTCAAATAATGTCCACTGTTAAATTCAGCAAAGCTGAAGTCGGTCGCAGCACGTGATGACCATAATCTTAAATTGTTAACTGTGGTGGTTCTATAGCCTGGAATTGGAATATCATAGGCTACTGCTATTACATCGTTCGTATCAAGCCAGTTAAATTGAAGCCTGCCGTTTTCTTCTTGTGATTCGACGTGTCCGCCGAACTTCACCCTGTATGTTAATCTTCTTCTTAAAATTTCCCAGGGATTACCATACGCAATCCAGTTGTCTGCCTGCTCGACTTGATAACCATTTTCAATTTCCTGCTTGAAAATTCCATAATCATATCTAATCCCATAGCCAAAAGCGGGAAGATTTAATGTTGCCATTGAATCTAAGAAACAAGCTGCCAATCTTCCCAGGCCGCCGTTTCCTAATCCCATATCCGGCTCAAGGTCTCTCACTTCTTCAAGATTATATCCAATGTTTTTTAAAATTTGATAACATTCGTCATAAAAATTTAAATTGATAAGAGCATTCCCTAAAAGGCGTCCCATTAAAAATTCCATAGAAAGATAATATACCCGCTTTACATTTTTCTCTTTATACTTTTGTTGTGTCCTTAGCCACCTTCTTACAAGCCTGTCGCGGATAGACATTGATAAAGAGAAGTAGGCATCATCATCTGTAACTGTGAATTTGTCTTTTACCAGCACAAACTCTAAATGTTCGGCAAACTGGTTAGAAAGAGTAAAGCTTGTCGGGTCTTCTTTATCAGTGAAGAAAACTGATCCGCTTTTTAAGCTCATAATTTATCCTTTTCTCTTTTTATATAGGAGTTTTTAAATATATGCCTAAAACTTATAAGAAATTAATTACTTTCAAAAGAAAGAAAGATTTTAATTGTTATCTCAAATAATTGTTACTGGTGAAAAAGAAAATTATGGATAATGCCGGTAATGATAGTTTTTATTCTATGTTTTCAGATACAATAATTACACAATTACAAAAAATAATTTAACTAATATTTCATGTTCTGCAAGATAAAAATTCTAAGGGCAAATTATATTTTCTGAAGGTGTCCTTTGGACAAACTTCAAATGTTTAAATTCTGCAGGGTGTTTCGAGATTTGTTTTTATAAAAAAAAATTTTTTGGAAGCTCTTAAATGTTAAGTATAATTTATCGAAGTTATCAAATGATATTATCGTATTCTTTAGAACAAAATAAAATAAATTTTGAGAGGCAGTTAAAGATTATTTATTGAACCAAATCAAAATATACTATTTGAATTTGCATAATGATATCTAATTTAATTTCAATACTCAAAATATATCCCCCCTCTTAAATCCCCAGGCGCTTATTAAATTAATTACAACTGCCATTAAAATTAAAACTCCAATTATCGGCAGAAGCTGAACCAAATTCGCTCCACGCCATAGTACTTGAAGAAAACCTTCCATCGACCAATACACAAGCGTAAGCTTACTTAATGTTTGGATGAAAGGCGGCAGAATAAATGTCGGGAACCAAGCGCCGCCAATTGCACTCATTGTTAAAATTAAAAAAGTGCTCATCCCTCTATTTTGAGATGGCGTTTTACTCAACGAAGCCAGCATCATACCAAATGCAGTACTTGCTGCCGAAGCGGCTATACATATTATTAATAGGTTTAAGAAATTTGAAAAAATATCTATTCTGAAAAATAAATATCCTGCAAAAAACAAAGTGATTAGTTGAATGATTCCAAGAGAAATATTGTAAAAATATTTGCTCCAAAGAATATGAATTTTTGAAACTGGTGAAGATAATATTCTTAACGTAACTCCCATCTGTTTCTCTTCAAATAAAGATGCGCCTGATGCAGTTATCCCGAATAACAAAAACATAATTGCCCAGCCGCCGACACTTCTTGTTGCACCTGGATTGTTCACTTGTTTCCCTACAAGCTGTTCTTTATCCAGCTTTACGATATTGTTGAAAAAATTTGATGATTTTTTTGAAGACGAGTCACTCATTGTTGAGTCATTAAAACTATACGACATCGAATGTAGAATTTTTGAGGTATCAATATTAAAATATTGACTGACAAGTGAAGCCATTTTTCTATTGAAAGATTTTCCTTTTTGCCTGCCAAGAAATTCTTGAGACCGATGCATCATGCTGCTGTTAAATATTTCCGGTATCTGCGACATTACAGTTTGCTGCAATAGACCTTGAGTTATTTGTGATTCCATTTCATTCTTTGGATCAAAATAATATTTTAATTTAAGTCCGAATGAGGTATCTGTGTAAGCATCTTTGGGAATTACAAGTGCAGAAGAAGCTTTTCCAGTTCTCACGTATTCTTTAATTGAAGTTGTATCAAATTTTACTTCTTTTCCTTCGTCATTGGTGAATGTTTTAATTAGAGAAAATGTTTTTGTGGTATCAAGAGTTGATTCAATTTTTCTCCCAATCTTTGAATCGCTGTTATTAAGAAATGCCAATCTAATTCCGCCTGCACTGCTGCTTCCCGATCCCCCGAAAATAGAACCGAAGAGAAGAATTAAAGCGGCTGGAATTAAAAATGTAAATGCTACGGCAACTTTATCGTTCCAGAAAAGAATGTATTCTTTTTTAATTAAGCTTAAAACAACTTTCAATCTCTTAATCTCCTTCCGGTTAAATACAAAAATAATAGTTCCAATGAAGGCTTATTAATATTTAATGGAAGAATAATTGATATTATTTTTTTCAATCTCATTAAAAAATTCTGAAAGTTTAAATCCATCAGTTGGTTTAAGTTCAAACTTTTCATCTTCATCAATTAATTCACCAAAAGTTTTAAAGACATCTTTATTCTTTTCTGTAATTTCATTTTTATTTATTGAAATTGTTTGATTGAATTCAAGCCCCTCCAGCAATTGCTGAAGAGTTCCGGAAGAAATAATTTTTCCAAAATCAATAATCGCAATCTTGCTGCAGAGCCTTTCTGCTTCTTCCATATAATGAGTTGTATATATAATTGTTTTGCCGTCGTCATTAAGTTTTTCAAGATATTCAAAAATTGCATTACGTGATTGCGGGTCAATACCGACAGTAGGTTCATCGCATAAAATTATTTTTGGGTCGTGTAAAATTGAAGCCGCTAAATTTAATCTTCTTTTCATGCCGCCGGAAAAGTTTTTTACTTTATCTTTTTTCCTATCAAAAAGACCAACCATATTTAACTTTTCTGCTATATTATATTGAAGCGTTTTTTTCGGCAATCCGAAAAGTGAGCCGAATATTTCCATGTTTTCCTGTGCCGATATGTCATCATAAAGAGCTAGTGACTGCGGAACGAATCCGATCTTTTTTCTTATCTCAAGATTTTCAGTTGATATTTTTTCATTATCAATTAAAATTTCTCCTGAATCTGCATTTAAATAACCAATCAGTATATTCATCAAAGTAGATTTGCCTGCACCATTTGGGCCAAGCAATCCAAAGAATTCTTTCTCTTTTATTTCAAGAGAAATATTATCGAGTGCAGTTACTTCAGAAAATTTTTTAGTAACGTTTTTAATGGATATCATTTAAATAAACTTTGCTATTATTTGAAAAGAATGTGATGAAACTAAATGACAAATTATTAAAATACAATGGTTATTTGATGAGCGGCAAAAGTCTATAAGTGAACTAAATTAAATTATTCTTAAAATTATTTATGCTTTCTTTGTTATGTTAACATTTCAATTTTTCAAGATTTCGAAAAGTAAAATCAAATTTATTTTGGATTAACTCTAAAAAGGATTTTTTTGCAAAAAGAAAATTTAAAAGCTTATGCAGCATGGATTGCAATTTGTATAATTTGGGGAACTACATATTTAGCAATACGAATTGGTGTGGGACATTTGCCTCCAATGCTTTTTGCCGGGCTTAGATGGCTTATCGCGGGCAGTACACTTTTGGTTTACTTTAAAATTAAAAAACAAAAATTACCGCGAGGAAAAGATCTTTTAAATTTAGCTATTGTTGGATTAGCATTAATTGGTTTTGGAAATGGGCTGGTAGTTACTGCGGAAAAATTTGTCCCAAGCGGAATCACTTCTTTATTTCTTACTACGCTTCCATTCTGGATGGTTGGTGGAGAAGCTATATCAGGACTTGGACAGAAGCTAAATTCAAAAATTGTAATTGGCTTGTTATTTGGTTTGTCAGGCGCAATTTTAATTTTTAGCCATGATATAAAAAATATTTTTAATTCATCATACTTAATAGGTATGCTTTGTTTAACAGGTTCTGTAATGTGCTGGTCTTTCGGCTCCATTTATTCAAAGTACAAAAAAGTGAATGTCCCTTTATTTGTTGGATCATCGGTTCAAATGTTTGTAGCCGGTCTTGCACAAACTACATTAGGGCTTTTATTAGGGGAAGCAGCAAAATTTCATTTTAATTATGAAAGTTTCCTAGCATTTTCTTACTTGCTTATAATGGGGTCACTAATCGGTTATGGCTCTTACATTTATGCTATTGCACACTTGCCGCTATCATTGGTATCAACATATGCCTATGTTAACCCTATTATAGCATTGTTTCTCGGCTGGCTAATTCTTGATGAACAAATAACAATTATGATAGTGGTTGCGGCAGTAATAATTTTTATAGGGGTAATAATTGTAAAGCAAGGAACGAAAATAATCAAAAGTCCCGCATAATCAAATAGTTGAAATTACCATTATATTATTAATTTAGCGGTCGAAAATATTTTCATACAATAATTTTTGCCTATTTCAAGGAAAAAAAAAATCGTCGATTAATTTGCAGGGTAAAAAAATTCGTCATATTTTAATGTATTGAAACTTACGGAATCAAGATTGTGGCAAATAAATCGTTTTTGAAAATAAATTTATAGCTGACTTTAATTGTGTTTTTCAGCACGCTGATAAAGTGTTAAAAAAAATAATACTATATATTCCTTAAAAAATTGATATTGAAGACAAAAAATATTTACAAATTAATTATGAAAATTAATTTGTCTTTAATAATATCGTTCCAAAAAACTATTTTTAGAACTTACCGGCAGTTAACAATAGTAAATTCAAAAAAAAATAATTTCGAAAATTATATTTTACAATTATTAAAAATTTTCCGATTTAAAAAGGGCAATATACTTTCTACTTATTCATAGCGGGCAGCTAAGAAAATAGGTTTGATCAAGAATGTGATTTTTTGAATCAACCGTAAAATTAATTATTTATCTAATCATTAAATCTTAGGAGAGATAAAATGAACAGAAAACTTACCGTTCTATTTTTTCTGCTAATTCTGCCTTCATTTATATTTGCAGGAACAGTGGGAAAGATACAAGGAAAAGTGACTGATCTCCAAAGTGGCGAACCTTTGATTGGGGCCAACATTTTAGTAGTTGGAACATCATTTGGCGCAGCCACTAATGTAGATGGAGAGTTCACTATCCAAAATCTGGATCCAGGTGTATATCAGGTTAAATCCTCATTCATTGGTTACCAGACAATAACAGTTTCGAATGTACGAGTAAATGCGGACCTGACAACAGAACTAAATTTTCAGCTTCCGGCAGAGGGCGTGACGATCGACCAAGTCGATGTTATAGCACAACGCCCCCTTATAAATAAGAGTTCAACAAATGCGCAGAGAATCACCACAAGTGATGATATCCAGGCATTACCGGTAAGAGGCGTTAACAATATTTTAGCATTAACAGCCGGTGTAACATTACAGGATAACACAATATTTATCAGGGGCGGCCGTCAGGATGAAGTCGGCTACTACCTGGAAGGCGCTTCTATCACAGATCCATTTGTGGGCGGAAGATCAGTTACTCTTGTTCAAGATGCCCTGGAGGAAATCCAGGTTCAATCCGGAGGATATACAGCAGAGTTCGGTAATGCAAATGCGGGAATTATCCGCCAGCAATTTAAATCAGGCACCCCCGATTTTAAATTCAGTGCTGAATTTATTACCGACAATATTTCAGCAAAAGGAAAAGCAGACAGGTATGACGGCAAAGACAGGTTAGGAGCTTTCTGGTATGGCTATAGTGATTTTATTGGAACATTAAGCGGGCCAATAGTTGACAAACGATTTAAGTTTTTCGGATTATTTGACCATAATTACCAAAATGATCAAAACCCTCAGCCTTACCCGGGAATAAATCTTGGATTAATTGGCGACCCGGTTTCAGGAGACACGGTAAACTTTAACTACCCGGCCGGAGCATTATATAAAAATTCATTGGAAACTTATACAGGCACCAGCACCATTAACATTAGATTTTAATCCTATAATATTCAGACTGGCAGGAACATATACATCTTCAACAACATTTAATCCTTATAGTTCTTCAAGGGTTGCCGGTAATATTGCAAATATATTGAATTTAGAAAGAGTAGAACAGATCGACAGGCAAAATGGTTCTTTCAGCTTAAAGGCAACACATATTTTAAGCCCCACCACTTATTATGAATTAAGCGGCGGCTATACTTTTACTAAAGCACAAACATTTGATCCATACCTAAAAGATGATTTCACACATTATGGAGACAGCGTAGCAAATGCTGCGGTTGGTTTTGTATGGGACCGCCGCCCTCAGCAAGGCGGGGACCAGAGATACACCAGGGAACCGCAATATAACATATTTAGTTTCTCATTTAATGCCCCCGGCGATGTAACCGCCGGTTACGGAAAACGAAACAGAGAGACATTTAATTTTAACGGAGCTCTTTCAACCACACTAGGAAATTCACACTCATTAAAAGTGGGCGGTGAATTACAAATGTTCAGAATAAGAAATTATAGCCTTGGCAATGAAAGTGCATTTGCCCTGGCAGGTTTGCTTGCAAACCCGGGAACATTAACAACACGGGACATTTTTATTAATCGGGGTGTAAATAATTACGGATATGATGTATTCGGCAATGAGGATGATACCGGCGGCGGAGATCCATTTAATGCAGTTAAAAAACCAATTTTTGCAGCCGGGTATGTTCAAGATCAAATATCATATAAAAACTTAATAATTAATGCCGGATTGAGATTTGATTATTTTGATGTAGATAATTATCAATTAATCGACCCGGCTCATCCGGAAAAATCATTTGATAAGCAGACTGGTAAAGTTAAGCCGGAAGGATTGGTGAAAGTACCATCATTTAATTCAATAAGCCCCCGGCTAGGCTTTTCATTTCCGGTAACCGACCAAACGGTTTTTCATGCACAGTTCGGAAAGTTTGTTCAGCAGACAAGATTAAGAGATGTCTATCAAGGGCTTTACGCTACCTCCAGCAATATCGGCGGCGGATTCTTTATCCCGGCCCCGGTAGGGTTCAATGTAAGGCCTACAAGAACCACACAATATGAAATCGGTTTTACCCAGCAGATCGGAGAATTTGCATCATTTGATATAACCGGGTATTATAAAGACATAATTGACCAGGTTGTTTATGATCAACAATTTACAGGTACTGATGGTGTTGATTCTAATTACGGTGCTTATGCGGTTTTGAGGAATGGCGACTTTGCCACAACAAAAGGCGTTGAGATTTCATTTAATATGAGAAGGCAATCAAGATTCCAGGTAAACGGCTCGGTATCATTCCAGAATGCCCAGGGAACAGGTTCATTCCCCAACTCAAACAGAGGCATCGTAGCAGCTCCGTTGGATGGAGTTACTATATTCAGGCCCCAGTATATATCACCATTGGAATTTAATAATGATGTGAAAGGAAATTTCAATTTTGATTTTAGATTCGGGAAAAATGATGGCGGCCCAATCTTAAGCCAGTTCGGAATATCCGCTCTGCTCACTTTTAATAGCGGACATCCATTTACACATGGTATTGGCGGTGCAAATTTGGAAAGGTGATGCACGGGATAGACAGCCAATTGAACCACTTAATTCATCATCAACCCCCTGGGTTTACCAGGTAGATTTAAGAATAGACAAATCATTTTCGATCGTGGATGAGCTAAGTGCCAATATTTATTTATATGTAATAAACGTATTCGATACAAAAAATATTGAGAACGTATTCTTAAGAACCGGAAATACAAGCGATGATGGATACATTAGTAATCCCACTACAGGCGGAAAATTAATTGAGCAATTTGGAGCTGAATATGAAGCACTATATAAAGCCATTAATATTGATTATTCGGAACAATGGCAAGGTGCAACAACCGGGTCAGCATATACAACAACACCATATTTTTATGGACCGCCAAGGCAAATAAGATTCGGCGTTCGATTAGAGTATTAATTAAGTCCTATAACGGAAAAATAACTTTAGGAGTTTAAAAAATATGAATTCAAGATTTTTTAAGTTCTTATCACTTTTTATGCTAAGCATCCTGATAATTATTGGGAATGTCTTTGCAGAAGGTAATAAGAAAGAATCTAAAAACAGTTTAAGTAAAGTTCAGGGAGCCCCGGTGCGTGCCTACCTGGATATAAATAATCTTTCCACGGTTCTAAAAAATGACGGTATCTCGGATATAGATGCACAGGAACAAAACTCAGGAGTAGTGTTTCCAAAGCTGAGCGGAAAGACAGCTGTTTTTATATCCGGACTGCTATGGGGCGTAAAGATAACCGGAGACCCCCAGGTAAGGGTTGGCGGGACCGCATACCGTACTGGATTACAAGGAGGCAGGATAACAAATAGCGGGCTTCCTTATGCACAATTAACTGCAGAAGATCCAAATGCAGATAATGTGAGAATTTATAGAGTCAGGCCGGATGTTTATCCGGGTGGAGCGACTGTAGACTTATCGTCTGAATCAGCAGTAGAAGGAAATTCACAGAGCGCCATAAGAGATCAATATGAATTAGACTGGACAAACTGGCCGGCATCCAGCGGAGCGCCTTATTTTGACGGCAATAATAATGGGCAATATGACAGTGACCCAAACTCCGGGGATATCCCGGGAGTACCCGGAGCCAACCAGACCATCTGGTTTGTGGCAAATGATTTAAACGAAAGTGCAACCAATAACCTATATGGAGCAAAGCCAATAGGCGTTGAATTGCAGGCAACATATTGGGCTTATTCCCAAACCGGTGCTCTTGGCGATATGTATTTTAGAAAATACAAGTTAATAAATAAAAGCAATGAAATATTTAATGATGTGTATATGTCAATGTGGTCAGATGTAGATTTAGGAAATTCTACGGATGACTTTTCCGGGTGTGATACTACACTAAGTTTAGGCTATTGTTATAATGCCGGTGCCACTGATGCTACATACAATCCATTACCTCCCCCGGCAGTTGGCTTTGACTTTTTCCAGGGCCCTCTATTAACCGGAGTTGCCGGAGAGGATAGAAATAAAAATGGAGTTGACGATGCAGCAGACTTTGGAATATTTAACGGCCAGGTAGTAGGCCCCGGAAAGATAAATTTACCAATGACCTCGTTCTATTATTTTGCAAGAGGCGATTTAGCTGTAACCGATCCAACCCAGGGCGACCCTCAGGGTTCAACACAATTTTATAATTTCTTCCAGGGAAAAATCGGAAAAACGGGTGACCCATTTGTAGACCCAACAACAAATCAGCCTACATCATACGCATTATCCGGCGACCCTCAGACAAGAAAAGGCTGGGTGGACGGACAATTAATCGGCCCGAGTGACCGCCGTATGGGCATGGCTTCCGGGCCATTTCAAATGGCACCCAATGATACCCAGGAAGTAGTAGTAGCGGAAATAGTAGCCGGTGCTATCCCCGGTGTAGATAGAATATCAGCAATAGGCTTATTAAAATACTATGACCAGCAGGCGCAATTGGCTTATGATAATTTCTTTAATCTGCCTGTAGCTCCGGCAGCCCCGGAAGTAAATGTGGTAGAATCCGATAAGCAGATTATCTTAGACTGGGGTGAAAATCCGTCAAAGGTAACTGAGACAGAAACACAGGATTCAAAGGGATATAAATTTCAAGGATATAATGTATATCAATTACCTTCTGCATCAGCGGGAATAACAGAAGGAAAATTAATTGCAACATATGACCTTGCAGACGGAATAGGAAAAATATTTGATAATGTATTCGATGTAAATACCGGGTCAGTAGTAAACCTCCCGGTAAAATTCGGAAATGATACTGGAATCAAGCGATTCATAAGCATAACAAGTGATGAGCTTAAAGGCGGAGTTCCTTTAATAAATGGTATAAAATATTATTATGCCGTCACCGCTTATAATTATAACCCGGATGTAACGGTATCCACATCACTTGAAAACCCATTAAAAATAATAACAGTTGTTCCTCACACTACCGATCCCGGAGTAGGATATGAATTTGCATATTCGGATACAATATCCGGGGTTCAGCATTCAGCAGGAGCCAGTGACGGAAATGTGTTCCCGGTAGTAGTTGACCCATCAAAATTAACGGGGTTAACATATAAGATAAGCTTTGGTAAAATGACTGTAACCACAGTCAATGATACCGGCGGAGTAGAATCCAGTGAAGTTGATATATGGAATGTAGACCGGTCGGATGGTGTTAGGGTACTTTCCAATCAAACTGATCAGAATGCAGATGATCAATCACCAATAGTTGATGGAATACAATTTAAAGTTATTGGCGCCCCGTTGGATTTCAAAAAGTTCAGTGTAGTAGCCAACGGCAACGGCGCTATCGATCCAGCGGAAGGCGGTGCATTTGATTTTGGCAATTTCCCATCAGACAGGCCGACTGAAGCACAGCAGGTTGGAGATGGTTTATGGGGAATTCATACTGCGGATAACGGAGGAACAAATGATGGCGGCACTAGAGCACTCTATGATGCATTTATTTCAAGAACAACACGAGACGGCGGTAATTGGCCTCAACTCATTCCATACGACTTTGAAATGAGGTTTACTGGATCTAATGATAATCCTGGGGTTGGCGGTAGTCAGGCTTATGAAAACTTTACTGATGGAAATGTATTCTGGGTTCCATTTGAACTGTGGAATACAGGAATTGGAACTCCCAACGATCCAAGTGATGATTATAGATTGGTACCTTATATAATCGATGATGCAGGTGCATATCCAGATCATTCCGGAGAAGGCGATAATATATTTGACCTTGAAAGCTGGGGCGATGGTACAAACGGCGGCGGTGATCTTGAACATTCCGTCTCCGGGGGAAACAACGATCCATTTACTGATTGGGTTTATTGGGAAAGACCTCAGGATACATCACCTGGAGAAGCAGGTTATAAAGCTGCCGAAACTGAAATGCTGGCAGGAACTTACGATGGTGCCAGAGAAACAGAAGTGTTAGCACGAATCGTTTTAGTTAATTGGAATGGCGGGTCAGCGCCTCCCTTTAATCAGGATTTACCTGAAAAAGGAACTATTTTCAGAATAGAAACAACCAAACCAAATGCAGCGGGAACAGATGAATTTACATTTACTGCACCAGTTCCAACCAGCAGTGCAGAGCAGGCAAAAACCGATGTACAAAAGATAAATGTATTCCCTAATCCATACTATGGAGTAAACTCCGAAGAATTAAACAAGTATAACCGTTTTGTAACCTTTAGCCATTTACCGGCAAAAGCTACTATACGTATCTTTAATTTAGCCGGTATCTTGGTTAAAACTTTGGATCAAAATGATGGAAGTAGGTCAGGCCAGTTTCAAAGATGGGACTTAGCAAATCAATCGGGATTACCGGTAGCTAGCGGCTTGTATGTAGCATATATAGATATGCCTGACATAGGAACAACAAAAATTCTGAAATTAGCTATTATTCAAGAACAGCAAATTTTGGATAGATTTTAAAATAAACAAAGTTTTAAACTCAAGGAGTAAAAATGAAAAGAATTTTTATATTGGCATTTATCCTCCTGCTGGCATTGGATAATATATATGCAGGAGGCGGCAACCGGACTGGAACCAGCGGTGCTAATGAATTATTGATCCCGATAGGAGTTCGGGGAATTTCAATGGGCCAGGCAGGGGTAGCAACATCAACAGGCATAGAGGCATTATTCTGGAACCCGGCAGGGGTATCAAAAATGGATGGCTCGGCAAATGTAATGTTTTCGCACATGGATTATATAGCAGATATAGGTGTTGAGTATGGCGCAGTAGCAGCAAATTTTGAGGGATTTGGAGTCGTATCACTAAGCATAAAATCACTAGCGATAGGCGATATACCGGTAACCACCACTCAAAACCCGGATGGAACGGGCAGTACATTCTCCCCTCAATTTCTAACAGCCGGGATTACCTATTCCAGGCAGCTCACGGAGAGAATAGCAGTTGGCTTAACAGCTAACTTTATTACGGAAACACTAGGCGATGCAAGTGCAAATGGGCTTGCCTTCAATGTAGGAGTAGTATATGATAATTTAGGCGATGTAGACGGCTTAAGCTTTGGAGTAGTAATGAAAAATGTAGGGCCCCAAATGAGATATACCGGTTCTGCATTGTTTGTTCAAGCAGATGTTACCAACCTAAATCGCCCTCCTCAATATTATACAATTGATGCGGCATCATTTGAATTGCCTTCTACATTTGAATTAGGCATAGGGTATAAACCCCAGATAGATGCAATGAACAGCTTAACAGTTGCCACAACATTCCAGAACAACAACTTCTCCGGGGATGAATATAAGCTGGGATTAGAATATGGATATAACCATACATTCTTCTTAAGAGGGGGTTATTCATTGTCGCCAAAATCGCAGACAGAAGATTATATCTATGGATTTTCAGCCGGTGCAGGCATAGATTATAGTTTTGAAAGTATAGACTTAAGGTTAGATTATGCATTCAGAGATGTAAAATACTTTAGCGGAAACCATGTATTTTCATTAACATTAGGTTTCTAAAAATAAATAGCTTAAGCTGAAATTTTCAGCATTGGCTTAGAAATATATCCGTGCAGATTAACAGCTGCACGGATTTTTTATTTTAGAATAACCAATTTGAATAAATCGTGTGAGCATACTCAACCTAGATATATATTTTATAATAGAGAAATTTATTAACATAATTTTATTACTATTTTTGCCGATGTTTTTCATAATTAAATTATTGTTATAAATTTTGAAGAAAATTCTTTTTGTCATTTTAATTCTTTGTTCTATAAAATCCGGCTATTCTCAATCAAACATTCGGCTTGAAAGTATTGGGGGCAAGATTGGTTATATTATTCCTGAAAGCCCCATATACAACACATTCAGCTTTAGTGCGTATGCAGATTTTGGCAGCATTTTCAATAGAGTTTACGTCGGTGCAATTGCAGAAATCTGGAGTAAGTCATATAACTCAAATGCATTAACTAATAATTATTTAGACGGAAAGTGGGTTGAATTTATTTTAGCTCCGACTTTTAGATTAAAATATTATACCGGGACAAAGGCAATTACTTATGTTGGAGGCGGAGTTGGTTTTGTACTGGTCAACTTCAAAAACGATATGACAAATTTAAGTGAATCTTTTAAATTGACTTCAACAAGGCTTGACCCGGCTTTATTTTTATTTGGGGGAGCGGAATATCCTATTACACCTAGGATAAAGGGAATTGGCGAAATAAAATTTCATTTAGGAGGGGCAAATTTTTTAGGAATGTATTTAGGTATAACCTATTTGATGCCGGCGAAATAATTTTTATCCGGTGTTTCTTACACCGGCAGCAATTCCATTGACGCTTGATCTTAACAAAGAAAGCAGCTGCTCTCTTTTTTTGTTTGAAATATTTTTTTCGCGAAATTCTTTTATAAATCTAACTTGAATAAAACTAATTGGATCAATATAAGGATTACGAAGCAGCAATGAACGCTGCAATGATTTATCATGATCCAGCAAATTCTCTTCATTTATGATCTTTAATACAGCGCTGTTTGAAAGTTCGTATTCTTCACTTATTAATTCAAAAATTTCTTTGCCTGATTTATTATGGACCAGGGATAAATATTCCTTACCTATAATCATGTCTGTTTTAAGCAGAACCATCTCGATGTTATCTATTAAAGCCCTAAAAAATTTCCATTCGTTATACATTTCTGTAAGCGTCTTCCAATCAGTAATATTAGCATCAATAGTTTTATTTATTGAGTAACCGAATCCAAACCAACCGGAAATTGTTTGCCTGTTTTGAGTCCAAGAAAAAACCCATGGAATTGCTCTAAGTGCTCTAATATCTTTATTCTTTTTGCGAGATGCAGGCCGCGAACCAATTTCAATATGTTCAATAATATCAATCGGCGTGGCAGCTCTAAAATAGTCGTGAAAGGCACTATGGTTAATTAGGTTGCGGTATCGTTCAAAAGCTACTTCCGAAATTTTATCCATTATCAAATTGAACTTTTCAAAATGATAATCTCTTTTTTTACTTGCAGTTTGTAAAGATTGTGCAGTTGAAAGCATTACAGCCGAAGTCATAATTTCAAGGCTTCGCTCAGCGATTTGCGGAATTAAATATTTTGAAGAAATCATTTCTCCCTGCTCGGTAATTTTTATTTTACCTCCAATTGTTCCAACCGGCTGCGCAAGAATTGATTGGCTGACCGGGCCGCCGCCGCGTGAAATACTTCCTCCACGCCCGTGAAATAGAATTAACTCTACTTTATTTTTATCGCAAATTTGTTTTAGTTTTTTTTGCCCTTTATATAATTCATAATTAGAAGTGACAATGCCGCCGTCTTTATTGCTGTCTGAATAGCCAATCATTATTTTTTGAATATTTTTTCTTATAGCTATATGTTTTGAATATGATTCGTTGACAAATAAATTTTGCATTACCAAATCACAATTTCTCAAATCTTCAATAGTCTCAAATAACGGCAGTATATCAACCAAAGAAATTGTGATTTTGTTTTTATCAATTTCTATAAGTCCTGATTCTTTTGCTAAAAGTAAAGCGGTTAAAACGTCGCTGACAGATGTACAGTTACTAATGATATAATCATTGCAGGCGTTATTTGAAATATTTTTCTTTCCCCATTTGATAACAGCAAGCTCATTTAAAACTTGGTTGGTCGTATCTTTCAAATTGCTGAAAACATTTCTAAGCGGGCGCTGACTCAAAATTTCTTTTGTTAAAATTTTTATTTTATTTACTTCGTCTAAAGAGGCAAAATTTTTAGCAACACCGGAATAATTGAATATGTCATTTATTGCATCTCTAAGCATAGAAGAGTTTTGCCTGATATCTGTTGATACAAGATAGAACCCAAATGTTTTTGCTTTATAAATTAGCGGTAGAACTTTTTCTTCAGCGATTAATTTCCCCTTATTTTCAAGTAGGCTGAAGTAGATTAAATTTAAATCATCAATAAATTCGGAAACATCTTTATAACCAGACGAAGAATCCTCAATTGTTTTTTGCAGCTTTAGAGAAATAAGATAAAGCTTGTTTCTATATTTTTCAGATGGGTCGCGGAGAATTCCGTCTGTACTTTTAACATCCAGCTTAACTAAATCAGAATTAATCGACTGAATTAAATTTTTATTTGAGCGAATTATATTTGAAGAAGTGCTTAAAGAAATATAAAGAGGATCAAGATCTTGAAGGTATAAAGTTAAAATTTGTTTTCTATTATTAGACAAAGTCTCTTTGGTAAGGTCAACAGTAACGTAAGGATGACCGTCTCTGTCGCCGCCCATCCATGATCCAAAATTAATTATCGGCGGAACAGGGATATCGTATTTAAAGAATAAATTCATTTTAGAATTTAAGTGAAGATAAAATTCAGGAAGGATATTATATATAACATCTTTAAAGAAAAATAAACCGCGCTGTATCTCATCTTTAACCGTTACGCGGTGAAATCTAATTTCATTTGACTGCCATAAAATTGTTATCTCTGCTTGAAGTTGACGATTTATTTCTTCCAGTTCATCTTTTGTGTTTTTGGTGACCTCGCGTTTAAGGAGAAGTTGGCTTATTGTTAATATCTTTCTTAAGATGGTCTGCCGTGTTGCTTCTGTAGGATGAGCAGTAAAAACAGGCATAACATTTAAACTGTTAATTACTCTTTCCAGATTTTTTATAGAGATTTTATCTTCACTTAATCTTTTAAAAGTATAATCGAATGAACCCACAACTGCTGTATCATTATTAATAATATTTTTTCTTTGAAGTCTAACTCTGTTAACCTCATCCGCCGCATTCACAAGAATAAAGTAAATAGAAAAAGCCCGTACAACTTTGTATGCTTCATCAATTGATAAAGAATTTATTAGTTTTATTATTTCCTGTCTGGTGCTTTCACGGTATTCAGTCCTAAGTGATTTTGTTAATGCGCGTAACTTTTCTTCAGTCTCATAAAGTGCCTCACCTTCTTGTTCTTTAAGAATATTGCCAAGGATAATGCCTAATTCACGTATGTCGGTTTTTAAAGCTTCATCTTTTTCAGAAACTTCAAGTAGGTTTAATGACCTTTTACTCATATACAGATAGCTATTTTAATTGTTGTAGAAAATTTTTTGCAATTGTCAATGACGGATCAATTTTCAAGGCATCTTTAAACATTTTTTTTGCTTCAATTATGTTATTCGTTTTTTGATAAACCCTTCCGAGATTAACCAAAGCAGAAGTAGAAGTTGCCCGGTAGTACAGCTCAATCTTATATTGTTCAATTGCATTTTTATAATTACCTAAAAGGAAATAAGTATTTCCCAAATTTAAGTAAGCGTTGTCAATATCCGGATCAAGATAAATCGCTCTTTTATAGTACTCTAGTGCCTCTTGAGGCTGATTATACTGCATTGCGGTTATATTTCCAAGTGTGAAAAATGTGTAAGGGTTCTGATTATCAATGGAAATTGATTTTTCAAAAAAGAGGAACAGCGTCATTAAACTTATTGATCGCAAGATATGCATTCCCAAGCCCTTCTAAAAAGAGAGGTTCATCAGGCTTTTAAATTTAATGCCTTGTTGAATGCGCCAATGGATTTTTCAAAATCATCGTTTTGGCTATAAGCTTCTCCCAACTTATAAAATGCTATGGCAAATTGATCATCTATATTAACACATTTTTCGAGGGCACTAATTGCTTTTACATATTGCCCTAAAATAAAATATGCTTCCCCTAAATAATAGTAACCTTCCGAAGTTTGTTTAGCTATTAATCCACTGTTTATATTATAGATTGCTGAATCAATATAAGCTAAACGGTTATCGAATTCCTTGAAGAAATCAATATACGCTATACCTTTTCGTATTTGTGATTCATTATCTTTTTTATCAATATCAGGTGCTAATTGAACAAGTGGCCTAAACTCTGGTTTTTCCCGGATACTTGTCCAATCGATCTTGGTTTTATTAGCATCAATTCTAATCCAGTGATCGGTTAATGAAACACCATGCAAGGTATTGTCTGATCCGGTTCTGTTCATATGACATGATACACAATTATCTTCAATATGATGTTTATATTTTAAATTACTTTTTGTTAAAGAAATTAATGAATGGCATGATATACATTTACTATTATAATGTTCCATCTTAAATGATTTTATTGAATGATGCGGATCATGACAAGTTATGCAGGTTAAGCTGCCTTTGGAATTTTTAAAGCATTTACTTAATGTCAGTCTATGAGGGCTGTCCCCTACCTCTATAACTTCCTTAGCAGTATGTTCGGGGAAAAAGACCGATCGGTTTGTTTTAAGTAGTTCACCAGCGCGAAAATCAAACCATCCATCTTTATCATTTATAGCCCAGCCCTTTCCTTGAAGATGGCATTGCATACAAATTGATAACTGCCTTTCAGGGGATAGATACTTCGGGTTTATAATAGTTCTAAAATTTTTAGGCAGACTTTCTTCGTATTTTTCAGAATTCATTTCTTTTAAATGAAGTTCTCCAGGCCCGTGACAGCGTTCGCAGCCAATCCCAATTTCGTAAGGTTTTTTATATCGATCAACTGAATTAGTTTTTACCAATTGATATGAATTATGGCAAGCCATACATCTCCCGGTAACATATCTTGAAAACCTTAGGTTCTCTGTTTCTTTATATCCCGGACTTAATTTCCATCTATTCTCATTTGTATACCAGGTTAATGGAAGCTGATAAAACATACCGTTTTCATCAAAAAAATACATCCGTAAATTATTACCGGACCCAATTGTATATTGAGCCTCCATTAATCTTTCGTGGATAACTTTCCCATTTTTGTTCAACCGGTATTCTCTCTGAAAAAATTTATTGTCCTTTCTTATCATCTCATAGTAAAAATTTTTTTGGGGATCGTATACAGGTGTTTTTTGAGGGTAAGATTCAATAATATTAGACGTATCTAATTTTTCAAATGATTTATGCATTTCTGTATTTGTAAAATTATTATATGAAGTTTTGTGGCAGGCATAACATGAATCGGTTCCAACAAATTTGACATTATGTGAAGTGTTTAAATAAACAAATTTTCCATCGTGGACATATTCTTTACTATCCTTAAAGTTCGATTCATTTTTTTTGTTAAAAAAAAGAAATATTACGGAGGCAACCAGTACAGAAAAAATTACTATAAGAAGTTTTTTAATCATAAATCTTTATTGATAAATATTCCTTTAAGGTTACTGATCAACCAAATCCCCATTTTGTAAGCTCTATTTTAGTTGAGTCAAAACTTTTATGATGAATTCCTTTTATACCTAATGTTTCAGCTACTTCAATAAACATGTGGCGGTCATCAAGATAAAGCACATTTTGAGGCTCTGATTGAGAAACATCAAGTGCAATTTTATAAATATCAATATCAGGCTTACGGAAATGAACAAAACTTGAGGCAACAAATGCATCAAAGAGCTTATTCAATTCAAATGTTTTTATTCTGTGTTCAGTAAGCTCTCTTCCTTCATTGCTGACTGCCGTTACATTTAAACCATATTTCTTTTTTAATGCTGAAATGTATTCAATCATATCAGGCAGTTTTTGCGATTGTGACAGCATAAAAGATTTAAATTCTTCCGGTGAAAAATTTCTTTTCTCATAAAAAATTACTCTATGCATATATTCTTCGAGGTCTAATTTGCCTGCTTCATAAGTATCAAATGTTAAATGATGGCGTTCATTAATTTCTTCTTCATCAAGATTAAATTTCTCCACGGCTTTTATCCTGGCTTTTCTATCCCAGCCATTTGTTAATAAAACTCCGCCAATATCTAAAAACAAGGTAGTTATATTACCTGCTGCCATACTTAACTTCCTTAAACTTTAATAAATTTTTCTTTTGAAGGTACGCAAAAAGTAACTATTTACTAATAATGATACAAATTCATAACTAATATTTATGAAGGAATTTTAACAAAACATTAACCAACGATGACACTTTTTTACATTTTATTTAAAAAATTAGAATCAATCTTTCGTATTTTTGCTAAAGTAATTTTAATGGTTAATAATTAAATGGATAAAACTCTAAAAAAAATAGCAGTTGTATTGATTATAATCATCTTACTGCCTGTAGTTTTTTTTAGTATATATGAAATTTCCACTCTAAATAAAAATGAAGAAGTATTAAAGGGCGTTTATAACAAACAGCTTGATGCAATTCTTTATTCTGTCAATCAATACTCTGATGATATTGTAAGCTCATGGCGCAGCAATATTAATTTACAATTGCTGGAACACAAAAGTAAAATTGAATTAAAGACTAAAATTGACAGCATAATTAAGCTAAATTCAGCAATTCAATATTTATTCATTATCGATAGTTTAAATAGTTCCGAATCAAATTTTGTGATAAATAAATCCAATTCAATTGATACCCTTGAGCTTAAAAATATTTTTAGACAATCTGAAGATAAGATTTTAAGGCTTTATACTTATAAGCGGGGCGGTTTTTATAAAATAGAGCCAATCGAAACACCTATTAATGATAAATATATTCTTCTAATATTTTTAACAAATGATCCGGCTAAAGAATACAACATTGCCGGCGTATTAATTGACCCTCAAAAGTTTGTTGAAGATTATCTTTCTCAAAAACTTCAAAGCGTGGCTGAAGACCAGTTTATTGTAACTGTTAATGAAAGCAATTCGGGGAATCAAATCTATTCAACAGAACAAAGAAAAGATTGAAAACATTCAGCAGCAAAGGGCATTGTGGCTGCTTCCAAATTATTATTTGGGAATAAAATTCAAAGGCAAAACAGTTGAGGATTTGGTTAATCAAAGGTCATCAACAAATCTTATTTTGATTTTAGTTTTATCTGTGTTATTGATAGGAGCAGGAATAATTGTATTCATAAACATTAAAAAGGAGATTGAGCTTTCACAGCTTAAAGCAGATTTTGTTTCAAATGTTTCTCATGAAATAAAAACTCCGCTTGCTCTCATAAGCATGTTTGCAGAGACGCTGGAAAAGGGAAGAGTTAAAACAGAAGAAAAGAAACATGAATATTATTCTATCATAATTCAAGAGACAGGAAGGCTTGGGAAAATCGTAAATAAAATTTTAAATTTTTCAAAGATAGAAGCTGGCAAACGTCTTTATAATTTAACTGAAACTGATTTGAATAAAGTAGTTGAAAATGTTTTCAGCACATATAAGTTTCATCTTAATAATAATGGTTTTGATTTTAATATTGAACAACAGCCAAGCTCGCCAATTGTTAAAGCAGATGAAGAAGCAATATCTGAAGCACTTATAAACTTAATTGATAATGCAGTTAAGTACAGTGACAATAATAAATCAATAAAGCTATCAACAGGCAGTAAAAACAATTTGGTTTTTATTGATGTAGAAGATAAAGGTATAGGAATTTCGGAAAGAGACAAGAAAAAAATATTTGATAAGTTTTTTAGAGTACCATCAGGAGATGTTTACAATTCTAAAGGTACTGGGTTAGGATTGACAATAGTAAAGCATATAATGGATGCACATAACGGCAAGATTGAATTGAATAGTCAATTGGGTAAAGGAAGCACTTTCAAATTAATTTTTAATATTAATTCAAAACAAATATTAAAAATTATTTAAAAAATAATTAAAAGAGGTTCGAAATGAGTAAAATATTAATAGTAGAAGACGAACCGAATATGAGGCTGGGGCTAAAAGATAATTTAGAATTTGAAGATTATGAAGTTGATATTGCCGAAGACGGTGAAATAGCATTTAGATAAAATTAGAAACAATGATTATAACTTGATTCTTCTTGATGTAATGCTTCCCAAAGTATCCGGTTTTGAAGTTTGCAAACAAGTAAGAAAAGAAGGAAATCAAACCCCAATCATTTTATTAACTGCAAAAGGTGAAGAAGCAAATAAAGTTAGAGGGCTGGAACTCGGTGCTGATGATTACGTTACAAAACCTTTCAGCTTGATGGAATTGTTAGCAAGAATAAAAGCGGTGTTAAGAAGATATGAAAGCCAGGCTTCAAATAAAAAAGATGAGATAGTAACTATTGGAAAGCTTGAAATTAATTTTTCAACCTATAATGCACAAGAAAATGAGGAGCCGGTTCTAATGTCACATAAAGAATTTGAAATACTTCATTACTTATGGCAGCATAAAAATGAAACTGTAAGCCGCGATGGTTTATTGCAGGATGTTTGGGGTTACGATGAATTTCCCACTACCAGAACAATCGATAATTTTATTTTAAAGCTTCGTCAAAAAATTGAAAATGATTCTGCACATCCGCATATAATATTAACAGTTCATGGAATTGGTTATAAATTGGTTTATTGACAATTTTCCTACATATCTAATAGTGACAATTTTTTACAATTGCTTACTTGCAAATGACCAATTCTAAAATAAAATTTCATAAGTTTTGTATAGTAAAAATAATGTTGGGGTTAAAAATGAAACCAAAAATTAAAATATTATCAGTAATTATAATTCTTATCTACCTGTTTACAAGTAATAGCTTTTGCAGATGATAAAGTCAAAATAATAAACCTGGAAGGAAATTGGAGATTTTCAATCGGCGATAATCCTGAATTGGGCAAAACCTGGATACAATGACAGCCGATGGGAAAAAATTTATGTGCCTTCCTCATGGGAAAACGAGGGCTTTAACGGATACAATGGATATGCCTGGTATAGGATTAGATTTAATCTGCCACGTGAGTATGACGGGAGAACTTTATATTTATCATTTAGGGAGAGTAGATGATGTTGATGAAACTATTTGTAAACGGAAAGCTTATTGGCCGTTCAGGTTCTTTCCCGCCAGACTATCAATCTACTTATTATGCCTGGAGAAATTATCCTATTCCCTCAGAAATACTAAACCGGAATGGAGATAATGTAATTGCAGTTAGAGTATATGATTCGGAACTTGAAGGCGGAATTGTGGAAGGAGATATTGGAATATTATACTTATGCTAATGCATTGGTTCCGGATATTAGTTTTGAAGGTAAGTGGAAATTCAAAACCGGTGACGATGAAAAATGGGAAGCAAAAAATTATAATGATAATGACTGGGACAGTATAATTGTTCCCGGTTATTGGGAATCGCAAGGCTACAAAGATTATGATGGTTTTGCCTGGTATAGAAAAGAATTTACTATGCCTCAAAAATTGCTTGGCAAGCAAGTTGGTTTTACTTATGGGAAAAATAGATGATTATGATGAAGTTTATTTAAATGGGAAATTAATTGGCTCTACAGGAAATATGAGAAAAACAGGGTCAAGCTATAGGAATCGGAGATGAGTATGCGCAATTCCGGGGATACTATATTACAGATAATAATATTTTAACTGCTGGAGAAAATGTAATTGCAGTTAGAGTTTATGATGGTTATAATGTCGGCGGAATTTATGAAGGCCCTATTGGAATTATTACGCAAAAGGAATATATCCAGTTATTGGAGAAACTATAAAAATAAAGACAAGAAAAATATATTTGGATTTCTTTTTTGGAGATTAAATTTTTATAATTCTAAATGTATATATTTTGTAGAGACGCTCCGCTGGAGCGTCTTTTGTTTTAAATCTTATTCAATATTTTGTCCAGTTTTTTAATTAAAAAACTGGACATTTTATAATATTAGAAGTATATAAATAGCCATGAAAATCGCAGAATATATATCAAAATCGATAGATAGGTTACCTAAGGTGTATGTTGTCACCTATGCCGATTTTATGGCTGAGGTGAAAAGTAAGGAAGCAGTGATTAAAGCATTAAATCGTATGACTGCTTCTGGTAAAATAGTTAAGCTTTCAAAAGTCAAATACTATAAACCTGGAAAATCCACTTTTGGTAAACTACAGCCAAACCGCTATCAAGTCGTAAAGGATCCGTTAGGGGATGATGGCAAAATTACCGGCTATCTAAATGGGTATAGCATTTATAACAAATTAGGATTGACCACGCAAAAAGAATATATTCGTTATTGGAGAAACTATAAGAACAAAGACAAGAAAAATATTTGGGATTGTTTTGAGGAGAGTAATATTATTTAATGCGATTTGTTAGTTAGTATTAATTTTTTTGATTTTATTGTGGACGAACCTAAATAACCGTAAGCATTCTCAATATTTACTTTTTTTATTTTCTCAAATAAATAATTGTATGTATGGTTGTCATATGCACCTACTTCCACTATCATTGAATCGCTATTGTTGGATATAATTGTTTTTAGAGAATATTCATTATTGCTTTTAACTATGGTATCAGGATCTACATATTGTAAATTTGTTCGAATTAAATTAGCCAAATCCCAGATTGGCTGTCCGTCTTTAAAACTGATAATAACAGAGTCGATGTAGAAATACGTTGTCTTTACTTCATAAAATCGAGCGCCAGGACACTTAGTCCAGGAAACATTGAAATTAAATCTATTGCTGTCTTCACTTTCAACTTGGTTGATATTTAATATTTCAAAATCACCTATAGTTATGATTTTACCTGTGATTATCTGTCCGTTTGATTCCACTTTTATGGAATATTCCTTATATGGATCGATGATTAATTCTTCTGAATTAGTGTAGCATCTTTTTCTGTTGTTTGAATCTACATAAGCTATTTGGAAATTATCATAATTATTATCGTTTTCTGAAATAGTAATCTTTGCATTTTCTGCAAAAGCTTCATCCGTATTAGTAAAAGGGGGTGGATCATTAAATTGATATGAGAGTGGAAGAGAGTTATAAACAAATAATTGCTGCTGACAATTACCGGTTCTTAAATTCAACAGCGCACTATTATTTAATTCAATATTTCCAGGATCGTTTAAATTCTCGCATGATTGAAATATTATAACAACGAAAATAATTAAAAAAATCAAAATGTTTTTTTTTATCATATTCAAAATTCCAAAGTTAAACCAATTGTAGGGATAATCAATGAGCCTCTTTCGGTGCCTTCTTCAATGCTTATATCGTTTTCAGTCGGTTTATAATTAAACGGGTTTTCACTGTTATAGACATTCATAATCTGCAGATATGGCTTAGCAATAATCTTGTCCCACCATATAAAATTTCCGGTAATACCAACATCCAATCTATTGTAGTCTTTGTACCTGTACGTATTTTTTTTGCCGTAAATAATTTGGATAGGGTCTTCAAATCTGCCGGTGATATATTTCCCGATAACCGGCGTAAAAGGCATTCCGGATGAATAAATCCAGAAAGCGTTGATTTGCCAGTTCTCAGATGAATTATAATTAAGCAGCAGTTTGAAATTATGTGTCCTATCATAATCGGCAAAATAGCTGTAGCTAACATCATGCTTGACTGATCTTGAAAGAGAGTATGCCGCCCAGCCGGTTATTTTTCCTGTTTCTCTTTTAAAAGGACATCAACACCTGCCGAGTAACCATTTGTGTATGAAATTGTTTTAGATAATTCATCGGAGCTTATAACGTTAAATCTATTTTTATAATAACCCTCAACCTCTAATCTAATATCCGGTAAAATTTCTTTTACTTTTAATCCAAGACTAAAATGATCGGATGTAGGAATTTTGGACGGGTCATTAGAAATGAAATAAATGGCAAACGGTGAAGCATAAGAAGTTCGGGTTAATTCTCTTTTAGTAAAAAAATATTCATAGTATCTGCCGTAACTAACCGACAACTTTAATCCATCGCTTAACTTATAATTGGCAAGAAGGTAAGGGGAATTAAGATATTTATTAATCTTCTTAATATATAAACCTCTATAACCAAGCATTAAATAAAATGAGCTTGTTAGTTGTATTTTATCTGATAGATAAGCAGATAGAATTCTCGAATAATCGTTATAATTAAAATTATCCGGGGCAAAATCAAAAAACACATCAACCAGTTTTACATTTACTGAGGTTAATATTTCAGTTTCTTTTATATCCCAATTATAACCTGTCGATAAACTTTTATACTCTGCGCCAACATTTATGTTTTGACCAGGAAAGTTAAGCTCAACTTCCGATTTCAATGAAATGTCTTTAATACTGTTATCCACATAAATATGTTCGATGTGATTAAGTGAATCCTGGATCGAAGAATAATCATTTACGCTTGAAATTCCTTTTGCGTCACCACCAAAAATTGAATTTGAATAATGAAAATCTGACTTGAATATGCCATTCTTAAAAAAGTGATTGTAAGTTATTTGAGCTATTTTATTTCCCCAATTAAGATCATCTTTCTTTTCAATTACGAATCCTTTTTCATCTACAAATAATTTAAAAATATCTTTAGAGTAAAATCCAGAAATAGAAAGAAGGTTTTTATCATCTAAAGGAATTGAATATTTACCGTTAAAATCATAGAAGTAATAAGGAAAGGAAGCCTTAGAAAGTAAGCTCAAAAGCAAATCGGGATAAGTTCTGCGTGCAGAAAATATAAAGTTTCCTTTCATCAACGGACCTTCTAAAAATACTTTCGAAGAAACCAAGCCTGCTGAAGCAATACCTTTAAGTTTTTCAGCATTTCCATTTTTAGAATAAATACTTAAAACTCCTGAAAGCGCGCCCTGATATTTAACCGGGTAGTTTGACGGATATAATATTTCTCTATCAACAATATCAGGGTTGAATGATCCAAATATACCCCCTAAATGATATGAATTATATACCGGAACATCATCAAGTGTAATTAAAGTTTCATCGTAATTTCCGCCGCGTAAGTAAATAAGTGATGACAGATCATGGACGGTGGTAACGCCGGGTAATGCCTGGACTGATCTTAAAGCATCTGATTCCAGGAATACAGGTATTTTAGATAAATCACCACTTTGAAGTTCGTAAGTCTTATAATCTTTGGTTTCTTTGTAGCGTACGCCTGTAATTGTAACCTTTTCAATTTCTATTGGTATTGGCTTTAAATAAAAGAATAGTACGGTTTCTTCCCCCTCTAAATTAATTTCTTTAATTGAAGGTTCATACCCTATATACCTGCATTTAATTTTATGTTGACCAGGTTGGGATTTGAAACTAAAATAACCGGAGGAATCGGATACAGCAACTCCGATTCCATCCGATAAGATTAGTGACCCAATTATTCTTTCATTAGTTTTTACATCTATAACAAAGCCCGTAATTTTTACTTTTTCTATCTTAGGAAATATTTCAGAGAGAGAAATAAGAGTAAAAAGTAAAATAACAACAAGCTTACTCATTTATGTGTATAAATCTTAAAAAAAATTAGTCGAATATTTTTTAATTTTTAGTTAACCACATTGTATCATAATCCGAACCGCCTAATATACCATCAAAGGTTGAAATATCTGAACCCCAAACTCCATTAGATGTATAAGAAAATTCAGATGTAGACCCTAACCAGTCACCCCAAGATCCTGTAATACCGTTGCCTAACCTCCAATTATTGTAATATTCGTCGGCTACAAAATCATCGTCGCCACTTCCCCAAGCATCATCTTCCCATATTTCTATTTTAATATAGAAATCTTGAATAGTTGATTGTGCTAATATAATTCCAGGAGTAAAATACTTAGTCTGATTTGAAGATAGTTGACATAAAGGATTTATTTCGTACCAACTTCCCCATATACCTGATATACCTTCTTTCTTTTTGATTCTTAAATAAATCTCCATATCCCCAAGGAACCAGCCATCATCATAATCCTTTTTTACATAAATCGCATTAATATTAAAATTATATGTTGTACTTAATTTTGCAACTTGTGTTTGAATATTATTTTCATAATAGTTACCACTTTTTTCACTAAATGTTACTATTAAAACAGAAGTTTGAGGTTTTGATTTTGTTGATAAAGTTACTTCTTCTCCCTTGGTATTAAAAGCTATCATAGTTCCTTTGCCTTCTAATTCCTTTTGATCTACAGGTGCAATTAAAAGTTCTTTATTTTTATTCCATGTTTCCCTTTGTTCATCTATTGGAAAATAAATATCCACTAAGCCGAAATCAAGGTTGTTACAACTACTTATAAATTCATTTTCTTTATCAAGTTTTAACAATTCTTGGTAAATAGTTGTCTTTGAGACCATTTCTTCATTTAGAAATTCTGATGCTTCTAATATTTGTTCTACATATTTTGACCCTCTAATATTAGCTCCCAAAAATTCTCTAATATTATCATTATTTAACAATAATGCCAAATCTTTTGCAAGAGTCTTTAAATCTGCGTTAGTTATTTTGCTCACTTTTTTTGTATCAACGGAAGATTCTTTTTTTAATTCATTTGTCGGCTGAAGAATTTGATCCTGACACGATTGAAAAGTGAATAAAGCGATGACAAGCAAAAGTAAACCGAATGATCTTGAAATCATATTACCTCCCAATTAATTATTTATTATAATTAAATGAAATAATTGTGATCTTATTTCATTCTATCTAATAAATAATCTAAGTGTTAAAACAACTGTAGTAAATAATGGTATTCCTCTATTTTTTTATGATAATCATATCGGGGGGGGGGGAGGGATAATATAATTTTCTTTATTCTTTATAGCAAATTTTAATAACTCACTACACCCGCTTAATCCTAATTTATTAATAAGATTTGTTTTATGGACTTCAACTGTATGAATGCTTATGAATAATTTTTCGGCTATTTCCTTATTTTGAAACCCACATGAAAGCAAAGAAAGGATTTCTTTTTCCCTTTTAGTAATTACCCCATAAGAAATTTCCCTTTTTTACTTACAAGTTAGTATGGTGCTGAATGATAATCAAGGACATATTTCAGTTTTGCTTACCTTACGATTTATAGTTTTTTAATATTTTTTATCTCTCCATTCATCATTTCATTTTACCATTCGTATACCAGCCGTGACAAACAGTGACATTCATTTACTTTCAGGTGACAACGCTGACATCTTCCTTCTGTAGTTTTGAATCAGAAATTAAACATAACCAACAACAAAACAAGTAGGAGGTCATCATGAAATCAACATTATTTTCCAATGGAAAAGTTAGTGTTTTTTTATTAACAGCTTTGATTTTCTTATTCGCTGCCCCATCAATATTACCACAAAGCTATGAATCAAGTCATATCGATAAAAGATTCACCGACAATTTGAATGCAGGTATAAAATCAAATAACGAAGGATTAAGAAAAAGCTGCATTTATTTCACCGGGTTATATTTATTAAAGGAATGTGTCCCGACTCTTCTTGATCAATTATCAAAAGAAAAAATTGCCGATGTAAAAATACTGATTGCTTTATCTCTTTACAGAATAGGTGATAAAAAAGGAATTAAAGCAATTGAAAGCTTATCAATGAATGATGAAAATGCAAGAGTAAGAAAAATGGGAAAAGCAATTTTAGTTCAATTTGAAAAGGGCTCACATGCTGAATACAATTTATCCAATCAATAATAACAAACATTTCAACAACCGGCATTTCTAAAACTATTAAGAATGCCGGTTTTCTTTTTCTATAAAATTTTATTCTTTAATTATCTCAATACTACCTTCAACCGGAATTTTAATTCCATAAGTTTTTGATAGTTTATTAGTTAGTTTAGAATCACGCAGCCATGGATTATAATATTTTAAAGTTTTATAGTTAATTCCATTGGCACTTGCAAAATCAGCCCAATCGGGAACAGCAGTGTTTACTTTAACTTCATAATTTTTTAACGGCGGGTAAAGGTCATCGTCTTTCAAATAAAATCCAAAACTCTCCGGGTCTTTAAATATCTCCTTGAAAGCAACGGCTCTTGGAATGTATCTTGAAGTTTCATCGCCCAAAACAATATTGTAGTAATTTTTAGCTTTTTGCTTTTGCATTTGAGTTGCCATTCCATAAGTCCCGAAATTATATGAGGCTGCTGCTAAAGTCCAGTTCCCGAATTGCTTGTATGCATCGTTAAAAAATTTGCATGCCGCTTCCGTTGATTTTTCAACATCATACCTTTCATCAACCTGGTCATTTATTTCAAGTCCATATTGTTTTGCTGTGCCTTCAACAAACTGCCAAAACCCTGTTGCTCCTGCCGAAGATACTACGTTATCCAAAGAGACTTTCAACTAAACATAGATATTTAAAGTCATCCGGAATATCATTCTCTTTCAATATTGGTTCAATTACCGGGAACCATCTATTTGCACGTTTAAGCGCTAATATAGTTGCCGAATGCCAATAAGTATTTACTAATATTTCGCGGTCAATTCTTTCTTTAACTTCAAAGTTTTGTAAAGGAACATCTTCGCCGGCAAAGCTAAGGTGATTGGAAAATTTAGGAGAAATAATTTTATATTCCTGTGGTGAGCCGGCTTCTATGCTGTTTTTATCAAGTGTTAAACCGAACAATAAAAAAATGATTATTGCTGTTGCAAAGCCAAAGGAATAGTAAATAATTTTTGTATTATGGAAAGTTTTGAAATTCAATTTTAACCTTCATGTTTTAAAATGATTTTTGATTTTATTTGAAAAATCGAAACAAACTTATATGATTAAAATTAAAGATTAAAGAGAATTCCATAGTTTATGTGTTAAAACCTTTATTTTATTTAACTTTGCGGAAAGAAAATAATCTTAATAATTTTTATGAGGGAAAAATAAATGAAATATATATCAATATTACTTATTTCATTGCTGATAATTTTTGTCGGCTGCAAATCACAAAATGATGAAATAGAAATTAAGGAAGATAAAATGTTAAAAGAAAAGATAGCTCAATTTGTTCCGGTTGAATTAAAATATGACGATTCTCATTTAACTCCCAAACAAAAAATTGTTGTTGAAAAACTTTTTGAAGCATCTCAATTAATGGATTCAATTTTTCTCAGCAAGTATATTCGAAGAATGAAGAAATTAAATACAAGCTTAAAGCATCACATGATGAAGAAGATAAACTGAAACTTAAATATTTTGATATAATGTTCGGTCCGTTTGATAGGCTTGACCATGATAAACCTTTTATCGGTGATAAGAAAAAACCAATAGGTGCAAATTTTTATCCCGAAGATATGACCAAAGAGGAATTTAATAATTGGATAAAAGATCATCCTGCAGATGAAAAAGCATTTACTTCATGATTTCACAGTTATTAGAGAGAACAGGGAGATCAATTAATTGCAATTCCTTATTCCGAAGCTTATAAAGTACAACTTACAAAAGCTGCAAAGCTGCTTAGGGAAGCTGCTGATAATGCAGAGAATCAATCATTAAAAAAATATTTAAATTTAAGAGCAAAAGCATTTGAGACTAATGATTATTATGATAGCGACATGGCATGGATGGATTTAAAGATAATGATATTGAAATTGTAATCGGGCCTTATGAAGTTTATGAAGATGAGTCTTTTTAATTATAAAGCATCGTTTGAAAGTTTTGTTACAATTAAAGATTCGGCTGAAAGTGAAAAGCTTGAAAAATTTGGAAACTATTTGAAAGATATTGAAAATCATCTTCCGATTGATGATAAATATAAAAATACTGAAGCGCGGCTCTGAATCCCCGATTGTTGTAGTTAATGAAATTTATTCTGCCGGTGATACAAAAGCCGGAGTACAAACATTAGCTTTTAATCTTGCCGAATGATGAAAGAGTTAGAAAAGCAAAAGGTTCTAAAAAAGTTATGCTGAAAAATATCAGTGATGCAAAATTTGAAAAGCAGCTAAAGCCCATTTCAGAAATTGTAATAGATAAAGATCAGCTTCCTTATGTTACAGTTGATGCATTTTTTCAGTCATGCACTTGATGCATGAAATGTCTCACGGTGTTGGCCCCGGATTTATAACTGTTAACGGAAGAAAAACAGAAGTTAAAAAAGAATTGAAAGAAACTTATTCAACAATTGAAGAATGCAAAGCTGATGTACTTGGAATGTACAATAATATTTTTATGATTGACAAAGGATTATTCCCGAAAACTTTTGCAAATGAAACCTGGGCAACATTTTTAGCAGGGATTTTCCGTTCGGTTAGATTTGGAATTACAGAAGCGCATGGAAAAGGCAATGCAATAATATATAATTATCTTCTTGAAAATGGCGGTTATGAATACAATGAGCAAACTAAAAAGTAAGAGTCAATTTTGATAAAGTATATGATGTTGTCAAACAGCTTGCACATAATCTTTTAACAATTGAAGCGACCGGGAATTATAAAGCAGCAAAAGATATTATTGCAAAGTATGCTGTTATTTCTCCATCAATGAAAACATTGATTGATAAACTATTCGAATATTCCTGTTGATATTAAACCAGTATTTCAGATTGAGAGGAAGGAAGTAGGAAATAAATTGGAAAGATAGATTGTGAATCTAAACTCCATTTAACGAACTAGTAGTAATGTCAATCAAAGGGTGAACTGTGAGGTTTTTAGCATAAACTCAATTTCTTAAATAAATTGGATTTATAACTTGTTACTAAAAAGTTATTATATCAATAGAATTAATTTAATTTTTATGGTTTAATTTATCATTTACAATTTTGGTTGCTTTATCTATTTGTTCCGCAAATTGTCAAGAGTATTTGAAACTACAATTATTTGTTCATTGGCTTGTTTCCAATCTCTTTGTTCAATTGCTTCCCTTACTGCTGGAAGTGTCTTAACTCCATAACCGGTATAAAATCCAGGAGCATAAATTTCATGAACATACCACGGACGACTTAGGCAAACCATCTTTATTTGTTAAGATATCTTTCAGTCTTCAATAAAATTTCATTTAAATTCTTAAGAGTATTTGAAGATAGCTTCTTATTATCTTTCGTTTAGTTCTTTTTACTGCATCTTCATAAGCGGAAGAACTTTTTTCAACTTTAGCAATTGAATTTTGAAGAGGAGCAAAATTCAAATAAGGGACAGGGCCTTTTTCTTTTGGAGGATTGTAAATTGAGTAGGATCAGAAGCATAAATATAATCACTGTCATTTAATTTTTTATTTTGCTCATTAGTTTCTTTTCTCATATTGTCAGTTAATTTTGTAATCTCATCAAAATATTTTTTAACTGTTTCCGAAAAATCATTAAACTCAAAAGGAAGAATATCAACATCTGCTAAATTTAAAATAGCATGCCCGCCGGTTTTAGATAATGCAATTCCATATTGAAATCCGGGATCACCAAAACTTGATATAGTGATCATAAGAATCATAAATAGAATGATATTCACCGCCGCCGCTTTCCCCGCCATAACCAATATTTAATGATGCAATTCCGGCATGCTGTAAGAAAGGGCTAAAATCAGATCCGGAACCAAGAGCAGATATTCTTAAATCTTTTCTATCCTCGGCATCTTTCTTTTCTTCTTCAGATCCATTAACAATAATATTTGAACGCAATCTTTTTTCAACACTTATATTTTTTTCAGGATCATGTAATATCCTTCCGCAATTTCATTTACAAAATGTTCAAGAGTGTGAGAACCGCCTGCATATAAAAATCCTCGGCCGTTTCCATCCGAATTAATATATGCTGCAGCTTTTTGTTTAAGTTCGTCGATATGTTTCTCAACCCATTCTGTTGAACCAAACAAACCTTCTTCTTCTCCATCCCAACTGCAATAAACTATTGTTCGTTTGGGTCTCCAGCCGGTCTTTAAAAGTTTTCCAAAACATTTTGCTTCTTCAAGTAATGCAACTTGTCCGCTAATCGGGTCTTCGGCACCATTTACCCATGCATCTTGATGATTACCTCTAAGTACCCATTCATCAGGATAATCTTTTCCGGGAATTTTTGCAATTACATCATAAAGCGGAACCATATCCCAATTGAATTCAACTTTTAAATGCACTATTGTTTTTCCGGGGCCAATATGATAAGTAATTGGTAATGCCCCTCTCCAATTTTCCGGCGCAACAGGGCCTTCAAGAGAACTGAGAAAATGAACTGCATCGCCATACGAAATCGGTATTACAGGAATTTTAGTTAAGGTTGTCGCATCTTTTATATTTAATCTTTTTGCATCTTCTGTTGCGCCAATAAAAGGTGTTAACGGATCGCCGCAGTACTGAGGAAAATCTATTACAGATCCTCTTTGAACCCCGTCTTCACTTCTGTAAGAACCTTTCGGATAAACATCTCCCTGATAATAACCATCTCCTTTCGGATCAGAATAAATTATGCACCCGATTGCACCATGTTCTGCGGCGACTTTTGGTTTTATTCCTCGCCATGCGGCACCATAACGTGCAATTACAATTTTTCCTTTTACATCTATACCTTTCTCGGCCAGTACTTCATAATCTTTCGGGATTCCATAATTTACATAAACCAATTCACCCGTTACATCCCCATCGACAGAATATGCATTATAAGTTGGAAGTTGTTCATCCATTTGATTTGAAGTTCTATCTTCTTTTAATGCCGGTTCAAAAAGTTTTGCTGTATATTTCTGCGGTTCTGTCATTTCAAGAATTCTTGTTTTGGGAGTTGGGAAAAGAACTTTGAATTCTTCAATTTGCGAATCAAATCCCCATGACTTATATAATGAATCAATAAATAATGCATTGCTTTTATCATAAGCTGAACCAAGATGATGGGGGTATGCAGACAGACGTTTCATCCACACATCCAAATCTTCTTTGTTTATAGATGAATCAAATATATTTTGTAAATCGTTTATTGTTTTTTCTTGTGCAAATGATGAACCCGTCAATAAAATTAGAACCACAAAAAAATAAGCTAAAGTAAATTTCATTTGAATCTTTCGGAAGGTTTTCGATTTTTAATGAACTATTACAGTAATATATTTATTTATAAAAAAAGAGCGGGTTAATAGAAAACCCGCTCAAGATTTAGAAATGAATACTTAGTCTTTATTTCAAGAACATCATCTTTTTAGTAGAAACATTTTGTCCGGCAGTTAATCTGTAAATATAAACTCCAGTAGATACAGTAATATTATTATTGTTGGTTCCATTCCATTGTAAATTATAATAGCCTGCTTCTTTTATATCATTAACCAAAGTCTTAATTCTTTCTCCAAGAGTATTATATATTTCCAAAACTATTTTTTCTTGTTTAGGTAATTGAAACTTAATTGTAGTTGTCGGATTAAACGGATTCGGATAATTCTGTGACAGCTTAAATACCAAAGGTACAGCAGTAACTTCAATTGTTTTTGAATAAGCGTAACTTCCGTCATAATCTAACTGTTTTAATCTATAATAAATCTTACCTCCTGAAGAAGAATTATCTGTATAAGTGTATGACTGCCTTTCTGTGGTTGTACCTCTACCAGAAACATTGCCGATTTTAGTAAAGGTTTTATTATCCATGCTTCTTTCTACGTCAAATCCTTCGTTGTTCTTTTCAGTTACCGTTTCCCAGTTCAACGTAATCTTATTTTCAATGTTATTAGCTGTAAAGGTAACAAGTTCAACAGGAACAGGTGTCCCTTGAATATTAAGATTATCAATTGCCCATCCCCAAGCATTGGTTCCCGGGTCTGCTAAATAGCATAAACCTGATTAGTATTGTATCATTCGCTGCAAATGTGCTGGCCATATCGATCATATGATTTTTAAACATTGTAGAATCACCATTACTATTAGATGAGAAAGCATTTAACCAGCTAGTATCTGCACGTGCATCATAACCATCTGCCAATGGGACCCAAGTAACACCGTCTTTGGTTCCTTCTACAATTACAAAATCATAAAAATCGTTATCACCATATTGGCTTCCGGGTTCGCCAGGCTCAACAATGGCAATGTCATCATAACTAATAGTGGCGTTAGATGAAGCAACAATTATTGGAATTAATAATTGGTAAGTATAACTGGTGTTATTGTTATATGGGTGAGGAGAATGTATTGCTCCCGTGCTGAAACCAGTTGGGGTATCTATTGAAAAACCATTCCCATCAAAATCAGAAGTCGGCGAATTAAAATCATTAACATACTTAATTTGTGCCTGTGCTAAAACTTTATCGTCGGAAGTTCTCATATAAGACTTATAAGTGTTACCATCTTTATAAGCTACTACTTGAATCGTATCTGTTTGTGTAACCGTTACCTGATATAGCACAGTAGAATCGGTTACCCCGGTGTTTGCATTTAAAGTTCTTGCACTCATTCCGTTAATATTCACATGTGTTGAATCATAATTTGACCTAAGAGTAAAAGGAATTACCAAAGCTCCATGTGGATTTTGAGCAACCGGACTTAGACGAGGTGATAATATTGCTGCTGGTGGTTCATAACCGGATAATCCAGGAAGGCTAACAGACCAGATTCCTCTTCCATGTGTTGCAACAACAACTTCATCATTAACAATAACCATTTCATATACACTTGCTGCAGGAAAACCATTATTAGAATAAGCCCAGGTAGCTCCGCCATCAGTTGATTCAAAAATTCCTATTTCTGTTCCCGCCCATATAATATTTGTATTATAAGGCATAACTAAAAGACTAAACACAGCAACATCAGGGAATCCGTTTGAACTTGAGGTATTCGCATCAAATCCGGAAATGTCATTCCATGTTTGTCCAAGATCTGTTGTCTTTAAAATTTTAGGAGCATGAGCAAAAGAAAATAATGCATAAGCAGTGCTGTCATCAATAGGATCAGTTTCTATGCTTGAAATTCTACCCAAAAGTGCAGTTGAGTAAACAGTTACAGCATTAAAGCTAAGTCCTCCATCCGTAGATACATAGATCGGATTACCAGTCGCCATGGTTTGGCCAGCCCAAACAATTTGAGGATTAGCGAGCGAAATTTTTACAGAAGTAAAACTACTTGTTCCAACGAAAGCTGCTGGCATCGGAGTTAGTGTCCAGCTTGTCTGCAAAATCATCCGACCTCCAAATCCCGGAAGCACCAACTGCAAAAACTAAGTCAGGATCTTGCTTGGACTTAGCAATTTTTGTAAAGAACGGTGAACCAGCCGAGCCCTGATCCGATAAGCCATTTGCAGCTCCGGCACCTGCCCAGTTCGTTCCACCATCAGTTGTTTTATAAATACTATTGTATTGTGATGACTCCAGCATTTGGTTTGCATCACCATAATTCCATACAGCTTCAAATCCATCTCCGCTTGGTGCATTGTTCCATGAAGTTGTATTGTCTGGATCTGCGGGAGAAAACCATGAACCATTATCTTGTGTTCCTCCAATGTATTTATTTGCACCATTCATTTTATCAACACCATAAAATTGGGTTGTATTGTATCCATTTTTTGTATTTGTAAACGTAGCACCTTTATCATCGGAATATGTAACTCCACCATCGTTTCCTACCACCATCCTAAAACTTTGTGTAGCTTCATTAGTTTTAACTAAGCTAATATTATGCTGATCAGGGTGAACGCCTTTTGAGGTTCCTCCAAATTGCTGATAAACATCTGCGATAGGAGTTGCGGATATACGTTTTGTAACAAAAGAACCCCAATTAATTCGAATTAAAGAGGTAGGTAAATTATTCGGATCAAAGGTAGACCCGGTTGGGGCTTCCGGCCAGAATGCATAAGTATTTTTATAAGCCATACCTGCAGTCTTTGCAATATTTGTATCCGGTGCATTTGCATCATAAGGTACTGCATTAATAAAAACATATTCTCTTGAAAGTCCGCCCGGTGCGGAGGCACCATCCATCAGATTCCAGGTTCCGCTATTATCCTGGTCTCTAAATGAAACCATTAGTTGTCTGATTATGATAATGTCCCAAACTTCAAACGGAACATCAACATAATCCTGATAAGGATACTGAAATCCTGCAGCAAATAAAAATCTATGTGCCATTTGATGAATTCCGGGACCGAATCGAATTTCTACAGAAGTATATTCGCTATCATCAAGTCCAGTAGGTAAACCATGAAAAACTTCACCCAAATCTAATCCGCCTCCTGCATATCCACCACCCCAATTAACAAACCAGAAGAATGAACTAATATTTTCCTGATCAACTCCGGTAATTTGTTTTGCTGAAGTATCTGATCCTGCAACTCTGTCTAATCTAAAAATCCAACTCCGCCGACATACACACTATTCTTATCATAGGGATTAACAGCTATAGTATTATCATACCAGCCTTGGCCACCTAGCCAATCCTTATCATTTCCAGTTGTATCAGATAAAGCATACCAATTTGCCGCTGCATCATCCTGAAACATATAAAATAGAACCGCTAGAACCGCCTTGTGCAGAAAAATATAAAGTGGAAGTATCGTAGGAGCCATTACAATTTCCATTCGTTAAACAGCATTTATACCGTTTGATGCGTCGATCCAGGTTTGCCCGCCATCAACCGATTTAATAACTCCAACACTATTTACAGTAGCATATTGAGTATTGAAGTTTTCAGGGTTTGCAATTAAATCTTCTACAGAAGAACCGCCTGCATCATAAACTTTCATCCAGGTTGTGCCGCCATCAGTACTGCGAAATATTCCGGAATTATTTGGAGGGTTGCTGGCATTATAATAAAATCCCGCAGTAGCAGAAACTAAAAGTGTATTTTCATCTGTAGGATCAACAATTAATCTAGTAATATTTTGCATCATTCTATTATTTGCACTTCCCATTGTTTGGTTCCATGAAGTTCCTTTATCAGTTGTCTTCCATATTCCACTTCCATCAATTTGGTCAACATTAAAAAAACCTTCTCCGGTACCAGCATAAATAACATTATGGTTTGAGGATGCCATAGCTATTGTGCTGGTTGCCAAATTAGGAATTGCGGAAGTCAAATCAGTCCATGAAGTTCCGGCGTTCGTAGTTTTCCAAACGCCGCCGCCAACAGAACCAACAAACCAGGTATCATTTGTGGCATCATCTGGATCAATAATAATTCCTCTTGTTCTACCACTGACATTTCCAGGGCCTCTTTCCGTCCAGGATAGAAGTGCATTTTTCTTTAGTGATTTTGAAGAAGCTGCTCTATATTTTTGTAATTCTTTCATTTTATAATTTAAAGGGTATTCCGGCCCAGTTTTTCCTAAACGTGTTCGGATGTCCCTTTCATATTGTGCGAAAAGATCAGGCCGATCGCTTTTATCTCCTTCCATTCTTTTTTCTCTCTCGGAGACTAATCCCTTTGACTCTTTTTTAGAATAATCCTCATCATTTTCCTTTGTAAAATCATTATTGAAAAGCTCCTTATCTAGTGATGAATTATCAATTTTTTCATTATTAGTTTTTTTAAGTTTACTTGTAAAAGTTAAATCGGCAGAGCTTTCTTTAACTTGTTTTGACTCATTTAAGCTTTTGGTCTTAACTTTTTGAACATTACTTAATTCCTTATTTTCCTTTTCTACTTTAGATGTAGGTTTATTTGCAGGAAGAATAAAATATACTAACACCCCTATTAGCACAAATGCGACGGCGAAGAAATGTAACCGATTTCTCATAACAGCTCCTTAACTTATTTTGATATTGGATAAATCTATTATTTATTCTTATCTAGTTCGGAAAGTTTTCTTTGTGTAAGGACATCATAAATATATCCGTACATTTTTTTGTTTTCTTCTTCTTTACCTGAAATTATCTCAGGGTTTATTGAAACTTGAATTTGGTGGACATTTAACCACCTAATTTTACCATTGGCTAAATTATCTTCAAAAATTATTTTTTCATTATTATTATCATAGACAAAAAACTTTAGGGAAGTAGGCAGCACTTTGTCAAGATTCTTTGTGGATGTATAAACAAATAAATATGTTGAATCGGAATTAAAAATTGTATTATAGTTTTTGCTATATTTTTCATCAGCGATTTTTTTATACGTGGTATAATCTGAGCTTAATTTTGCTGTGGTTTTGTTTGAACTGCAGCAAGCGGCAATTAAAAAAATAGAAATTAAAGAAACACTGATTCTTATTGTCATAAATCAGGAAATATTAAGACATAGCAGTAAATTTTATAATAAGGTGGTAACGACAATTGAAAATAGAAAGTTTAACTCTAATAGTCAACTTTATATTGAAATATAAATTTCAATTAAAAATATTAAGGTTGAAAAATTTTACATTATCATTAATTACATAATTAATATTCCTATATTTGCCAATTATTAATATCAAGAAAAAAATATGACTGAAAGCGAAAACACATATTCCTCTGATGTCTCAATCATAAAAGATGATGGCCGTGAATATATTGTAATCGGAACGGCCCACATTTCAAAAAAATCTGCAAACCTTGTTAGGGAAGTAATTGAAAAAGAAAAACCGGACTGTGTTTGTGTTGAACTTGATTCACAGAGATTCAAAGCTCTTTCCGAACAGAAACGATGGGAATCTTTGGATTTAAAAACGTTAATTCGTGAAAAACAATTAACTACATTAATAATAAATATCCTTCTTTCAAGCTATCAAAAAAAGCTTGGGGAAAAATTAGGAGTAACACCAGGGATTGAATTGCTTGAAGCAACATCCACAGCAAAAGAGCTTGGCTTGCCGATAGAACTTTGCGATAGGGAAATAAGAGTTACTTTACGCAGAGCATGGAACTCTATGACATTTATCCAAAAGTTAAAATTAATTACCTCTGGTTTTGCAGGGATTTTTGAATCACAGGAAATGACAGAAGAAAAACTGGAAGAGCTAAAACAAAAAGATGTTCTTTCTGAAATGATGTCCGAGCTTGGGAAATCAATGCCGGTTTTGAAAAGAGTTTTGATTGACGAACGTGATCAGTATTTGACTCAAAAAATGAAGGCAGCCAAAGGGAAAAAAATTGTTTCTGTTGTCGGGGCAGGCCATGTTAAAGGTATTGTGGAATCACTAAAGAATAATAATAAAATTGATTTAAAAGAAATTGAAGTAATTCCTCCCACTTCCCCAATTTGGAAAATTATCGGCTGGGGAATTCCTGCTATAATTATAGCATCAATTTTTATTATAGGATTTAACCAGGGTTTCGGAGCCGCAAAGCATAATGCCATTTATTGGATTTTAGCAAATGGGATTCCTTGTGCGATTGGTGCTCTGCTTGCTTTAGCACATCCATGGACAATAATATCTGCTTTTATAGCAGCACCAATTACCAGCTTGACCCCATTAATTGGAGCTGGATACGTTACTGCTTTTGTGCAGGCATACTTTGTTCCGCCTGTTGTAAAGGAAATTCAAAACGTTACTGATGATGTTCGTTTATTAAAAAAGTGGTGGCAAAATAAGCTGCTTAGAGTTTTACTTGTGTTTATTCTTTCAGGATTAGGAAGCGCTATTGGAACTTATGTTGGGGCTTATGAAATTATAACTAATTTATTCGGATAGGAGATCAAAGTCTGATATTCAGTTCAAGTGCAACAATTTAAAATAAAAATTCCCGCTTGACTATTGCCGGGCGGGAATTTTTTATATAATTATTTCGGATAATATTTTATCCTAAGTAAGCTTTTAATCTTGTGCTTCTTTGAGAATGCCTTAAGCTTCTTAAAGCTTTCTCTTTAATTTGTCTTACTCTTTCTCGGGTAAGATTAAATCTGTCGCCAATCTCTTCCAAAGTTGCAGAATGCTCGCTGTTAATTCCGAAATAAAGCCTGATTACTTCAGCTTCTCTTTCGCTTAAAGTTGATAGAACATTTGCTACTTCATTTTTAAGAGATTCATTCATCAAAGTTGAATCCGGTAAAGGCTGGCCTTCATTAGGAAGAACATCCATCAAGCTGTTTTTATCATCATCTCCTGAAAAAGGAGCGTCCATAGAAACGTGCCTGCCGGAAATCTGTAAAGCATAAGCAACTTCATCAGCTTTCATATCAAAACATCAGCCAACTCGGATGTAGTAGGTTTTCTTTCGAATTCTTGTTCAAGATCTCTGTAAGCTTTACCAATCTTTCCTAAAGAACCAACTCTGTTTAATGGAAGCCTTACCATTCTTGATTGTTCGGCAATTGCCTGCATAATAGATTGCCTTATCCACCAAACAGCATAAGATATAAATTTGAAACCTCTGGTTTCATCAAATTTTTGAGCGGCTTTTATTAAGCCTAAATTACCTTCATTAATAAGGTCACCCAGGGATAATCCCTGGTTCTGAAATTGTTTTGCAACACTAACAACGAATCTTAAATTAGCTTTCGTTAATGCTTCTAGAGCAAATTTGTCGCCCTTCTTAATTCTAATAGCTAATTCAACTTCCTGGTCCGGGGTTAATAAATCAACTTTTCCTATTTCCTGCAAATACTGATCTAAAGACTTACTTTCACGGTTTGTGAATTGCTTTGTTATCTTCAAGTTACCCTCTCTGAATATTAATGTTTATTTTGCCTTTTTTAGCGAAGATTCCTTATCCTAATTGTCAATAGGTTTTGCAATAAGACTAAATAAGGCTAATTATTTTGATTAACGAAAATTTAATCCGGCAAATATAAGCAAAGTTTTAATACGAAGTAAGAGAAAAATGTATACACGTCACACTTTTCTTTTAAAAACTAGCTTTATAACACTTTTTCGAGGTTTTTACAATTTAAACAAAATGGCGAAAATGCCGTTTTTAACATTTTCTTCATATTAGACAATGAAACTCTGCTTTTTGTTTCACTATTCAGAATAATAATCAATAATTCTCTGAATTGCTTTGCTGCATACCACACAGTAGGGTTTTTTCCCTTTGGAAAACATTATGCAGTCTAACATCGGGCGGTATAATCCATGTCGATTGATAGCCGGCACCTTCAAAGGCTCCAACTTTGCCATAATTTTGACTGGCTTTTAAAAAATGATCAACAAGGATCGGAATGTTCTTTATCTTTTTTTGCATAATCCTCTTCGGCCTTTTTAATTTCGATTGAAGAAGATTTAGATCTTTTTAATTCTGCAATTCTATCGTTTAATGCTCTTCTTTCTTTTTGCCATTTATAATCCATGCTGTCAAACTTAGTTTTTTCCCATGGAGTTGGAATTTGAATTCCGGGGGTTTTAACATGCAGCCCATTTTAATCTTGAGGCTTCAAGAAGCGCTGTAATATTTGGTTCAACGGGTTCTACAGTTGGTTTATAAAAATCATTGTAAGCAACATCTGAAGTGTAATATTCATCTGCAAGCCCGGCAAATGAATGCCCGAATTCATGTAAAAATAAATAATCACTCCATTGATTATCCGTAGTGAAGGTGCAGAACGAATTATAAATTCCGCCGCCTCCGTAACGTGAATGATTAACCATTATTACAATTGCATCATAAGGAACAACTGCAGCTAAATTTCTCATATGCTTTGTTGTCTTCGGTTAACAAATATCTTTCAGAGCCAAGCGAATTGAATGTAGTGCTTAAAACTGTATTCTTAAAAATATTTGCCCGTGGTTCATCTGTGCCGCTTTCCTGTGAGGCTTAAATACTCCATGAAAATTAAATTTAGATTTATTTGATTTATATGGTTCCATATTAAAAAAAGTGTGGGTAAAACTTTTAAGATCTTCAGCAAATTTATTTTTTTCATAAGATTGGTATCCCTCCCCAATTATAGCTATATCGACTCTTGTGTGCGGATCGCCGTTATCTTTATCATCAAAAATATAAATCGAATTATCATGAACGATTCTTTTATAATTCTTACATCATTTGGATCAATGACCGATGAATAAATTGCATTAAGCATATTTTTATCATCTCGTTTTTCAATCACAAATCTTATTTTATTTTTTGGTGAGGGAATTATTGCAGATTCACTATATGCTTTTTGAATTCCTTTTTGTGCATCTTCGCTGGTTTGATATTCACCGAAATAGCTGTCAAAGCCTTTTGAGTAAATGAGCGTGTTAGTTGAATCATCATATATTTTAATATAATATTTCCCGTTATTAAAATTGTCTATTAAATTTTTTAAGCTTCCTGCCCAGGTGCCATAATTGTATATTTGATCAAGAGTAATTAATTCGGAAGTAGCATTGCCGATATGAAAATAATCAATTCTCATGGTTTGATCGGAAAAATATTTTTCAAAATTGACGGCTTGTTGAGAGGAATAAAATTGGGTCATAATAAAAACAACTAATAAAATTTTTACAATCTTCATTTTATCCCTTGATGATTTAATTAAGTACAAAGAAATATTTAGATTTAATGCATAAATTAGAATAATAATTAAGGTAATTCAATAAGCAATAGTAATTTATACCAGAAACCTTATGCCAAAATTCAAAATACTCTTTTCCGCTTTAATGATAATTTTTATTTCAGGCTGTGCCACTCAAGAAGTGATAAAAGAAAATGTTTCTATTCATAATAAGCTGAATGAATTTAAGAATGACTTCGCAAATAGAAATTTAGCTTTTAAAATTCCTTAAGGTTCAAAAATAGATACTATAATTATTGATTCAGTTAATAAAAACACATTCAAATAAATATAAATAAAGAATTTTCATATCAGCCATTTAGAGAAGTGATCGTTAAACAAATATATTCTTCTGTTAAATCATATTTAGGTATTAGCTTTAATGATTACTAGATTGAAATTGATTGCTTAAATTTTCCAATTGAAGAATTAATTCCCAATTATTTCAGAAGCGATACAGCAGAATATGATTATTCAAGATTACCGCTAAGACAAAAAGAAAAAAGAATTCCGATAGTTCAAAATATTAGCAAGCCATTTTCAATTACAAATGGACTGGAAAATAGAAATATAATTTTGTGGCCAAGCCACGGCTGGTATTACAATAATAAAATGGAAAGATGGGAATGGCAGCGCCCGCGGCTATTTCAAACTGTTGAAGATTTACTGCCGATGTCTTTTACGATTCCTTACATAATCCCAATGCTGGAAAATGCCGGCGCAAATGTTTTTACTCCTCGTGAAAGAGATACACAAACAAATGAAGTAATTGTTGATAACGATAATCAAACAGATAAAAATCAAAAAAGATATTTAGAAATAAATGACGGCAAGCAGGGCATCATGGAAAAAAGGGATTAGGAGAGGATTTGCTGTTGGCAATCCGCCTTATGGTGAAGGGATAAATCCTTTTAAGCAAGGCTCATTTAGAATTTTTTATTTCCGACACAAGTACATTTGCTCATGTTGAATGGATTCCTCAAATTCCTGAAACAGGTTTTTATGCGGTTTATATTTCTTATCATTCATCTGATAATAATGTTGATGATGCGCATTATTCGGTTTATCATGCCGGAGGAAAAACTGATTTTAGAGTAAATCAAAAAATTGGCGGAGGCACCTGGATTTATCTTGGCAAATTTAAATTTTTCAAAGGAATGAATCGTGAAATTGGAAGAGTTGAATTAAGCGGTGAAAGTAATGAAGTAAATAAAATTATTTCTGCAGATGCCGTTAGATTCGGCGGCGGGGTTGGAGTAATTGAAAGAGGCGGAAGTACCAGCGGCAGGCCTAAGTTTGTAGGAAGGGGCGAGATATTGGCTGCAATTTGCCGGAATGCCTGATACTTTAGTTTATAATTTGAATGATAACAAAAATGATTATAATGATGATTACCAGAGCCGCGCTGAATATGGCAACTATTTAAATGGCGCTCCTGATGGGCCAAATAAAGATAGAGATAAAAAAGGACTTGGAATTCCAATGGATTTATCACTGGCATTTCACACCAATGCCGGCGAATACAAAAAATGATACTACTTATGGAACACTTTCAATTTACAGCATGGAAGATTTAGAATCGAAAATTACTTTCCCGGATGGAATGTCGAGATTAGCAAATAGAGATCTTGCGGATATTAGTTCAAACACAAATAGTAAATGATTTAAAATTTAATTTTGATACATCTGGCGAAGACGAAATTTAATGAATGGCGATTACAGTGAATCAAGACGCCCAAATATTCCGTCAGTTTTATTAGAGCTTTTATCTCATCAAAATTTTTTAGATATGCAGTTTGCTTTAGATCCTCGTTTTCGCTTTGAAGTTTCACGATCAATTTATAAAGGAATGCTAAGGTTTCTCTCTGTTCAGTATAATTTTAAATATGTTGTACAGCCGCTTCCGGTTGATCATTTCAGCGTTGAATTTATTAATGAAAATAGTATTAAAGCTTAATTGGAAACCTAAGATTGATCCTTTAGAGCCAACGGCTAATCCTGATGAATACATTGTTTATACAAGAATTGATAATGGTGATTTTGATAATGGGCAGTTAGTTAAAGATACTTCGTTTGTAATTAATAATATTGAACCGAATAAAATTTATTCATTCAAAGTTACTGCAGTTAAATGAAGGTGGCGAAAGTTTTCCATCAGAAATTCTTTCTGCGGGAAAAGCCGCGCAACGAGAAAAAACCTCTATTAATTGTAAATGCGTTTGATAGAATATGCGGGCCGCGTTCAGTTAAGATGGATAAATTTTCAGGCTTCTTAAATAATTTAGATGCCGGAGTTCCTTACAAGTATGATATAAATTTCACGGGGACTCAATATGATTTCGATCCTAATTCAACATACATTTCAAATGATGCGCCTGGTTATGGAGCCAGCCATTCAAATTATGAGACAAAAGTTATAGCAGGCAACACATTTGATTTCCCTTTTATTCACGGCAAAGCAATCTTAAATGCCGGTTATTCATACGTTTCTTCAAGTGATGAATCAGTTTGGGATGAAGATATTAATATTTCAAAATATAAATTCATCGATATTATTTTAGGTGAAGAAAAAGAAACAAGCTGGCAAAAATCTTTTGCTGATTCGGTGAATGGAAAACAATTTAAAACTTTTCCTTTAAAGTTTCAAAACGTAATAAAAAAATATACCGAATCGGGTGGCAATCTTTTTATCTCTGGTGCTTATGTTGGAACCGACCTCTTTTCAAAAAGAGATACAGTCGATATGAAATTTGCAACGCAAGTTTTAAAATATTATTTGCAAGCTGGATATGCTTCTATTGATGGTGGGGTTGAAAGTATAAAAGATTCAATATTGGATAAAAATATTTTATTTCATTTTAACACAGAACTAAATGATTCAATTTATGCAGTTGAAGCACCTGATGCAATTTTACCAGTTAGAGAAGGTAAATCAATATTAAGATATTCAGAAAATAATTTTAATGCCGGCACAGCTTACAAAGATAAATATGGAGTTGTCGTTTTGGGATTTCCATTTGAAACAATTTTAAGCGAAAAAAACAGAGACCAATTGATGTACAGCATACTAAATTATTTGGGACTGTAATTATTAATAAATAATTTTCATTTCAAATTTTGAAAATGTATAAAGGACGTTTAATGAAAAATGTTAAATTTATCTTCTTAATTCTTATCTCTTGTCTCTTCACTATTTACGCACAAAACCAGGATACTATAACAACCAAAAGCGGACTAAAATATATTGTGCTTACGCAAGGAAAAGGACAGCACGCAGTAAATAAAAAATCTGTTGAGGTTAATTATACAGGTTATCTGCTTGATGGAAAAGTTTTTGATTCTTCATTCAAAAGAAATGAGCCTATTGAATTTGTATTAGGTGAGGGCCAGGTTATAAAAGGATGGGACGAAGGAATTGCTTTAATGAATGTTGGCGATAAATACAGGTTAATAATTTCTCCTGATTTAGCTTATGGAGATAAAGGTGCCGGCGATGCGATTCCTCCTAATTCAACTTTAATTTTTGATGTTGAATTGTTAAGTGTAAGTGAACCCAAAACTCCAATAACAGATGCACTGGTTGACGAAATAATTAATGGCGGAATAGATGCCGCTATAAAAAAATATTATGAATTAAAAAAGACACATCCAAACGATTACAATTTTAAAGAAAGTGAATTAAATACATTTGGGTATCAGTTATTGCAAAATGGAAATGTTGATGAAGCCATAAAAATTTTCAGTGTGAATGTTGAATCATATCCCGAATTCATTCAATGTTTATGATAGTTTAGGTGAAGCTTACATGGCAAAAGGCGATAAAGAAAATGCAATTAAAAATTACAAAAAATCTCTGGAGCTGAATCCGGATAATGAAAATGCAAAAGATATGCTGCAGCAATTACAGAAATAAAGGGAGAATGTAAAATAATTTGTTTAAATGATATTTCTAATTAGAGAAAAGACTCCAATCTTTCCACAGAAATAGTGGAAAAATTAGAAAGAATAATAGTCTAATTTCTTAGCGTCAAAAACCACTTTTTGAAATGCCGCCGTAAATCTAAATAAAGCATTTCTTTAATGCGGCATCATTTAGAAAGGCACTCTTGTTTTTGTAACCTCGCTATAATAACATTTTTATTCTTATTAATTCCATTTATTCCATAATTAGCGCTCTTATTTCCCTTCCGAAGGCATTTCTAAATGCACCGATGCTGAAGTAGAGACAAATATTACTTTATCCATACTGTCCTTACGATAAGGAAAGCCTTATTCAATCCTTTCCTTTTACGAGGGAAGGTATTATATTTGCCATGAAAGTATAAAAAATGAAAAATATTATTAAAAATATTATCTCTGATTTTCATAAAAGACAAAATCCAAAATACATCAGCAGGAAACAAATTATACCGATTGATTCCAATAAAATAATAACAATCATTGGAGCCAGAAGGTCGGGGAAAACCTATTTCCTTTATCAACTAATGGACAAGCTTCCTCCAACTGTTGAACGCAGCGATATAATATATATAAACTTTGAAGATGAAAGATTAAGCTTAAAAGCAGAAGATTTGAATTTAATTTTAGAATCGTATTATGAATTGTATCCAACAAAAAAGAAACCTTTATATTTCTTTTTTGATGAAATTCAAAATATTCAAAACTGGGAAAAATTTGTTAGACGAATATACGATACCATTTCAAAAAACATTTTTATAACGGGTTCCTCATCAAAACTATTGAGCAAGGAGATTGCAACAAGTCTCAGGGGAAGATCTATATCTTATGAAATATATCCTTTAATGTTTGACGAATATTTAAAGTTCAAAGATATAGATGCAGCGGATGTATCCTCAACAAAAAATAAGGCAAAAATAGTTAATGCATTTAGCCAATACTTATACAGCGGCGGCTTTCCTGAAACTATAAATTTTAATAAGGAGCTGCGATTAAAAACACTTCAATCATATCTCGATGTTATGATATATAGAGATATTATAGAAAGATATGAGGTTAAAAATCCAATAGCACTAAAATATTTTATTAAAAAAAGTCTTTCAAATGTTTCTAATTATCTCTCTGTAAATAAACTTTTTAATGAATTAAAATCAGCTGGAATAAAAATAAGCAAAGATTCGATATATGAATTTATAAACTATGCCAATGATTGTTATTTATTTTTTTTGGTTAATATATACTCTGAATCAATAAATGTTCAAAATACCAATGACAAAAAGCTATATTGTATTGATAACGGGCTTGCTAATTTAGTCTCGTTCAGGTTTTCCGAAGATAAAGGAAGGCTGCTTGAAAACATTGTTAATCTCCATTTAAAAAGAATGGGGTATGAGGTCTTTTACTTTTACAATAAAAGAGAATGTGATTTTGTAATTCAAGAAGGAATGAAAATTAGAAAAGTTATTCAGGTTACTTATGAACTAAACTCAAATAACAGAGAAAGAGAATTTCAAGGACTATTAGAAGCAATGAAATATTTTAAGCTGAAGAACGGAATAATACTGACCAATGATCACGAGGAAGTTATGGACATAGATGGATTCAAGATTGTAATAACTCCGGCCTGGAAATGGGCATTAGAAAATTAGTGAAATAATTAAGGGAGGGTTAATCATTCCTCAAAATACTCAACACCATTCCTATCAATAAATCCCCAACGGTCGTTTATTCTTGCATAAGCTAAATTCTCGTCAAAGTCTTTTATATCATCGTACTTAATTGGCGTAATACCTTTTCCGTTTTTATCGATAAAACCCCACCAGCCGTTCAATCCAACTTTTACAATGCCGTTATAAAATTGTCCAACCTGACTATAATTATTCGGAATAACTTCTTTCCCTTCGGTATTAATAAAACCCCATTTGCTATTCAGCATTACGGGCACCAAACCTTCTCTAAATTCAGCAAGCCTTTCGTATTTAATCGGTGTAATGGATTTTCCTTTCTTATCAATTAATCCCCATTTGTCATTCAGCATAGCAGGGAATAAACCTTCGTGATACTTTCCAATTTGATGATATTGAATTGGGATGACTTCTTTCCCTTCGGTATTTATAACACCCCATTTACCCCCAAAGACAACGGTTTCTTCACCTTTCTTTTTTATTCCCATATTAACTTTTGCATATCCGCTATCAAAATTTTCTACTTCATCATAAACGATATCTGTAATTTCCTTTCCTGCTTCATTAATAAACCCCCACTTGCAGTTCAAACTTACTTTTACAAAACCTTCAATGAATACACCAACTTTATCATATTTAATGGGAATAATAATTCTTCTGTCTTTGTCACAGAATCCCCATTTATCGCCTTTACGATAGGCAATTAATTTCGGCAAATTTAATTTCATAAGTTTAAATCTTTCTCTCGAAAACAGGTTTAAGTTTTAAATATTAGTCTACAATGATAATAATTAGAGAACTAAAAATGATAAAATATAGGGTTCAAAAATTTTTGATGTGAGCTAACTCTCATCAGTCAAAGTCTTTATAAAGATAAATTTCAAGTAACCGGGTTCACATCAGTAAAATTTATGTTAAATTATAATTGTCATTTTGAATTATTATTTATTCTTCCTATAAATCAAGAGTCAAAATTATTTATTCACAATTCAATATTTAATTATGAAAAAAACTATTAAAATCCTTGCGATTGTAGTTGTTGTTTTTCTTGCACTTTTAATTATCCTTCCGTTTTTCTTCAAAGGCCAAATAACCGATTTAGTAAAAAAGGAAGCGAACAAAAACATTAATGCTACATTAGATTTTCAAGATGTAGGATTAAACTTATTTTCGCATTTCCCAAATCTTAGTCTTACTTTGGATGGATTAACAATTGTAAATAAAGCGCCGTTTGAAGGTGATACATTAGTCAGCCTTGGCCAGTTTCAGGCTACTGTTGATTTGTGGAGTGTGATTGGCGGAGATAAAATAAAGATTGAAGGAATCACTCTTAAAAGCCCAAAGATTTTTGTTTATGCAATTGATGACACTACAGCTAATTATAATATATCTAAAACCAAAACCGCAGAAGCAAAAGCAGCAGACACAACTTCATCGGGCGGAATGGCAATCGCATTAAAAAAATATTCAATTGAAAATGCTGACATTGCTTATCTCGACCAAAAGTCTAATATGACTATGATAATTAGAAATTTAAATCATGAAGGTACAGGAGATTTTAGTTCAAATAATTTTACACTGGAAACAAATACAACTATTGGGCAAATCTCTTTTGAAAAAAGTGGAATTAAATATTTGAACAAAGCAAGTATTAAAGCGAAGATGGATATTGCTGCTGATATGCAGAACAAAAAATTTACTTTTAAAGAAAATGAATTTAGTCTTAATAATTTAAAATTAAGTTTTGATGGAAGCGTTGCTATGCCGGACAGCAATATTTCAATGGATATAAAATTCGCTTCTGTTGATAATGACTTTAAAGATATTATTTCTCTTATCCCTGCAGTGTATTCAAACAATTTTAATGATTTAAAATCTTCCGGGAAGATGAGCTTGAAGGGAGAAGTAAAAGGAACTTATTCCGCAAATCATCTTCCTTCCTTCAATATTAATTTGAATGTGGATAACGGAAAGTTTCAATATCCAAAGCTTCCTATGCCGGTTAATAATGTTGCCGTTCAGCTTGATGTTACTAACCCTGGAGGCAGTGCAGACAACACAGTGATTAATATGAAGAAGTTTCACATGGAGCTTGGCAGCGAACCTTTTGATGCGTCTCTCCTGGTTAAAACTCCAACCACTGCGCCTTACGTTGATACAAAAATGAAGGGAAGAATCAATTTAGCAAATTTGAAAAATGCAATTTATATGGAAGGAATTTCAAAGCTTGAAGGAATAGTTGATGCTGATTTTCAGGCAAAGGGAACAATGGCAAATGCAGATAAAAAAACTCTTGAAAATATTTCTGCTAATGGAAATATGAGTCTAACGAATTTTGTTTATGCTGGCAAGCAATTAAAAGATGAAGTAAAGATTAGCAAAGCTTCTCTCAATTTAACTCCTAAACAATTTACACTAAATAATTTTGCAATGACAATTGGCAAAAATGATTTGAGTGCATCAGGCCAAATTGAAAATATGATTTCTTATGTTTTAAGTGAAGGCACAATTAAAGGCAACTTAAACTTATCTTCCAATTATTTTGATTTAAATCCTTTCATGTCCAATGAAAATGAGACTACCGCAAAGACAAGCACAAAGGATACAAGCAAGCTTCAGGCAGTTGCAATACCGGATAAAATTGATTTTACAATGAATGCTAATTTCAAAAAAATAATTTATGATAATTTGAATTTGACAGATGTTAAAGGTACCATGGTTATTGCTAATCAGAGATTAACTATGAAAAATGTAAGCATGAATACTCTGGGAGGAACCATTGTGGCTGATGGTTACTACGCAATGGCTGAAGGCGAAACTCCCGATATAATGTTCAACTTGAATATTAAAAATCTTGGAATCAAAGATGCTTATGAAAATTTTGTAACCGTTAAACAGATTGCTCCTATGGCCCAATATGTTGAGGGTAAATTTAATTCTTCTTTATCGATGACAACAAAACTTGATAATCAAATGATGCCGGTTTGGAATTCGTTTAACGGCAAAGGTTCTTTGAACATTCCAAATGCATCAGTTAAAGGATTCAAGCCTTTTGAAGTTGTGGGAGATAAGCTAAATATAAAGGAATTGCAAAATCCGGCTTTAAATAATGTTAATACGACTTTCACTATTACAAAAGGCAGATTTTATGTTTCGCCGTTTAGCTATACCGTCCTTGGAAATAAAGTAACTATGTCCGGTTCAAACGGATTAGATAAATCTATTGATTACATAATGAGTGTAAATGTTCCCGCATCGAAATTAAAAAACCAAGGTAACAAAGCAATTAGCAGTCTGCTCAAAAAAGATGTTAATTTAATTACTGCAAACAGTGTTGAAGTTAATGCAAATATTAAGGGTACGGTTGATTCGCCAACAGTTTCAACATCTGCCGGCAATATAGTTGAGGATACAAAGCAGCAAGTAACTGAAGAAGTCAAGAAAGAAGTAAACAAGCAGATTGAACAGAAAAAAGAAGAAGTTAAAAAAGAAGTTCAAACAAAGGTTGATACGGTAAAGAAGAAAGTAGAAGAAAAAGTAAAAGATAAATTGAAAGATTTATTTAAGAAGAAGTTTTAACTTTATTGAAATGAAAATGAGGTTCACCTTGGAGGTGAGCCTCATGTTATCCTTAAATGTTTATTTTATTTTCAAGGGTTCTTTTCTTAGCGTAAGAAAAGAACCAAAAGAAACATGCACTTTAAAATAAATTCTAAAATTATACTTTATATTTGAAATTCTATCATTACATATAAAGAAAAATAACTCAGTCACTACATTCCTTCAAACAGATTTTTCTTTTTTTGTTAACTTAATATTTGGAAAATTTTCTGTCAGTATAATTTCTTCACGAATTTCTTTTAAGGTGCGGATTTTAAGATTTGTCACCACATTTGATTCCCTATCAATATATAATTTTAAATTTATTTATTCGATAATTAAGTTTTCTTTGAAAGAGCCTCATGTTTTAATAAATTTTACAATTATTATTCAAAATAAATCATCTTTACTAACTATTCCATTACTTAGCAATTCTCTAATTACTATTTCAGTCATATCACTTTTAAAAGCAAATTCATATCTTATATCCATTACATAAGCTTTGAGTCTCATTTTCAAATACGATCTATGTTCCATTACTTCATTAAAAAATAAAACAGTTATTGGCTTATTTAAATAAACATATTTTGAAATCTGAGCAGTCTCAATCGCTATTTGTCTAACTTTTTCAGTATCAATAGTAATAGGAAGATAAATTTCGGCAACAACCTGGCAATTTGGCTGCCCTGCATTTGAATTGGAAACTGATTGATTCATTATATTGCTATTGGGGATAGAAACTAATGAATCATCTGCAGTAACTATTCTGGTTGATCGTAATCCGATTTTAACACTTCACCGTAATATTCTCCAACTTCAATTTTATCGCCAACCTGGAATGGACGATCAAACAGAATCATTATCCCGCCAAAAATATTTTTAAAAATATCCTGAGCGGCAAAACCGATTGCAATTCCAAGTGAAGCTAAAACCGCAATTAAAGTTTCTGCAGGAGGCTTAAAAATTCCGGCGATTATTACATAAAATAACAAATGTCCAGCCTAATATTCTTATTACCGGGATTATACCTTTAATGGTAATCCGGTAATGGGCGCTTTTTTCTGCAATTAACTCTAAGAGTTTTTGAAACGAACCGGATTATGTACAACCCAACTATAAAAAATATTAAAGCCCAAAAAATATTTGAGAAAGAAATGATATCTTGAATTGAAGGTGGAGTTAATTTATTATCTTCAACAGTTTTTTGAGTCTTTTTAGTTTCAGCTTTAACGCTGTCTATTTTTTTATTTAAGGTGTCAAGTTTTGATTCTATTTTTTGTGAAGCTTTATTTTTAGAAGAATCATTAGATTTAGTTTGTGCAAAAGTACAACTGGGTGCAACGAAGAATAAATAAAATAAAATTAGAATAAGAGGTTTTAATAATTTCATAATGATTAATGAATTATATTTTTTGCTTGTAGCATACTAACTGTTTGTCTGTACAACAAAGGGTTAATTAAATAATTTTCACCGTCTTTAATTATCACTCCGTCGTCCAGAAGAAGATAAAGAAGAAGCCTGCTTTGCTTTTGCGGCTGATTAAAAATTAATGAATGAATATTTTCATTTATGCCGTCGTGTAGTAACATTATATTTAACGAAAATATTTTTTCAGCGGACAATGAAGCCAAAAATGAAAAATCAAGATCGTTTAAAGATTTAATTGTTATAGTATCAGTAGTAACGTTTTGAGTTGAGCGCAGCCAAAAAAGTAAAGCTAAACTAATGTTGCTCTTTGCAAATTTGATTAAGTTTTTAAAATATTCTTTTCTTAGAAAATCTTGTTTCGCATCTTCCGGCAGCTTTTTATAATTCTTGTCCGATAAATCTTTTTGAGAAGGCTCAAAATAAATATTGTATCCGCTTACTCTGTGCCTCTTCGAAATTATTTCTATTATTTCTTCGTAATCCAAATCCCTAATTGTTATTACATACCCAAAGTGATCATTAACATTTATTGTTTTGTCAAGATATTCCCAGGCATATAATGTTGATGTTGTTATCCAAAATATTTGGCGGCTTGTTTTTGAAATTAATTCAAATAGCATCTTTAAACAAACAAAGCCGTTTACTTTTCGTAAAAATAAGTGCTGAATATTTTCGATAATTATAATTTTTTTTGAGGGTAGATTATTCAGCAATGAAGCCAGCTCTTCAAGGTCTTTAATGTGTTCGTTTTTTAAAAGTGTTTTGAAAAAATTTATAAAATCACTTTCCTCAAATAAAATATTTTTTGATGCTGTCCTATAAACTTCAAAATTATTTTCTTTGGTTTTTAAAAACATATTTATAATAGACGTTGCACCGCTGCCTTTTTCACCTACAATTACAGTCGGAGCAAAATAACCCTTTAACCAGTTTGAGTAAGCAGTGTCTAATTTTGTAAATTCGATATTTCTGCCCTCAAAAAACCGGTCTTCCGATAATGGCTCAATCTTAAATAATCTTTGATAAACGAATGGAAGTTTTGCAATTGAATTTTGTGTTTCCGCAAGAAAATCTGAAACTTCTGAAGAGATAGATTTTACAGGGGGAACAATGCCTAATCTTTTTTTTATATTTTCATATAATTCTGTTGAATGAAGATACGTTTCTTTAGTTTTTGAAGTTACAACCGGAATGAAATTTTTAACATACGTTACTGCTTCAGCTTTGTAACGCTTAGTTTTTTCAACTGCTTTTGCTTTGGCAATTCGCAGCTTAATCTGAAATACTTTTTCAGTATTTGTCAGCTCTAAAATTTCTTCATTAAAATCATCATCAGCTTTTCTAAGCTTCACATCTATATTTTCAACTAAACTTTGAATTGATTTTCTTGTTTCATCGGTTTTATTTAAAGCTCTATCCAGGCCCTTCAAGAGCAAGATTTTTAGAATCACTTACATTTTTCCCTTTTTCAGAAATAATTGCAATTGCAGATTCTAAATTAAAATCAGCAATCTGGTCAAGGCTTAAAATGCTTTTTTGAATTTTATCAATATTGTCGAGAATTTCTTTTTTAATATTTTGAGTTGATTTTTTTACGCTCAGTAGAGCTTCAGAAGTAATTATCTCATGAGGTGAGATGTAATCAATTTCAGATGCCTTTATTTTTTTGTCATAAGCCTCTGTTTTTACAATAGCACGTTTTTTCGATACTGTTTGGATAATGTTATTAAGCTTAACATCAAACTCATCAATTAAGGTTGGAATGTTTTGATCAAATATATTTTCAATTGTTTGAGGAACAATTTTATTTGTCAGCATTTCGAATTTTTTTCTTTAGCATCTAATAGTAATTTTTGCAGCTCCGTTTCTTTGCCTTCGAAATCAGATACTAAGTTCCTTGATTTCTCAAGATGCTCTTTAATTAAATCGATATTAGGAATGACTGAGTTGACAATTTTATCTTGACATAATTGAGTCGAAATTTAAATATTCATTAAATGTTGTGTTCTTTACAATTGTTATTTCTTCAAAAAGTCGCCAATCATCAAACAAAACGAAAAGATTATTATGCCATCCGGTAACAATATGTTTATATTTATTATCAACTTCTCCATGAAGTTTTTTTATTTTGTTTTGATTGAAATTATCTTTTTAAAAGTTCAATTGTTCCAGCTTTTTGAAATGCTTCATCAAGTTGAATAATTATTTTTTGAATTAAATCCCGTTGATGATTGTTTAATTGATATTTCAACATTATCAATCGCGCTATGACATTCATTGATTTTATTTTTGTATTCAAAGTTATTTTTGCCGGATTCATTCCCATCAGATATATTCCCTTCAGTGTTTGAAGAAGAAATCTTTTCACTCGCTTCCTGGCAAATGTTAAAAAGATTCAATGAAGTTGAGCTGAGGACAGTATAAACTTTTTCAATTTCATCCATTAACGAAATTGAAAATTTTTCTTTGCCGAAATATTCACAAAGATTTTTTAGTGGTATATTCTGCGGCCATTTCTTTTTGGGCTTAATTGGTTTCTTAAATATTTTTCTAAAAACATTAGTCGAGGCGATTGGAAATTGAGAAACATTATATAAAATATTTTTTGTCTTCTTCAAATATTTTATGCGGGCAGAGTCATCCTTTAATGGAATAAATCTTTCATCGTCTTGAGTTTTTTTGTAGATAGGAGCTATTGAAGAAATATATTTATTATAATTGTCGTTGAATGATTTAAAGTCTTCATCAAAAGAATTTGTAGAAATGTTTGAAAAATAGTTTTCAAGCAAAGAAAAAATATTTGAATGAAATTCTTTACTTAGTTCAATAAGATATTTTTCATCTTTATTTTCGTTTGCTTGTAATAAATACTTATCGAAAATTGAATCAACTTGATTTATAATTTCTTTTTGAGTTGATAGCTTGATGAAAAGTTGAGGGATAAATTTTTCATCAACGAATTTTAAAATCTGATTTTGAAGCGATATTATTTCATCAATCATAGGAAACAATATTTCTTTTTAAAATAGAGCTGCTTAGTAATTGGGGGTTTTTTTATTGATTAGAAGATAGCTTTAACTAATTCAATTAGCAATAGTTAGTTTTGAAATGTAAATATTGCCGCATAATAAAATGAGGATCGCCTTGGGGTCGAAGCTTATGTTTTTTCTTCATCTATTTTTTCGAATTTTATTTAAATTAAATTTCACTATTAGTGCTTTATTTCAATATTTTATATTTTTTAACAGTTAATTTTAGATATTGAAATATCGTGAATTTAAATAAACAAATAGAGTATTGGGAAATTGGAGCAAATCAAGATATTGAAACTGCCGATATACTAATTAGTAAAGAAAAGATACTTCATGGGTTATTCTTTTGCCATCTATCAATTGAAAAAATACTTAAAGCGCATTACGTAAAAAATCAAAGAAAATTTGCTCCGAAGACACATGACTTAATTTATTTATTAGATAAATGTAAAATAAATTTGAACGAAAAATTTGAAAGTTTATTCCCTGTATAAATGAAATACCAGCTTGAAGGCAGATATCCTGATTCAGATTATTTCATCCCGGACATAATTCATGCTAAAGAATATTTAGAAAGAACAAAGGAATTATTAGAATGGTTGAACAAAGAATTATTGAAATAACTAAAAGTTATATTAGCGAATTAAAAAATAAGGGAATAGAAATAACTGCTGCATATCTTTATGGAAGCCACACCAATAATCAAGCAAATGCAGAAAGCGATATAGACTTGCTTTTGGTTTCACCACAATTTGAAGATAAATATGAAGAAAGCATACTTGCTAAAGTTTGGTTTTCCAAAATAAGAACCGAAAATAGAATTGAGCCCATACTTGTGAACAGCAAGCGATTTGAAAAAGATGAGTACTCGCCGATTATTGCGTTAGTTAAAGAGCAAGGGATTCTAATAGCAGCTTAAGAAACAACTAATTTTAAATTTGACTGTTAAAAAAATGAGGTTCACCTTCAAGGTGAGCCTCATGTCTTATAAAGCTTTAATTCTCCTATTTCAAAAGCACTAACTTCTTAGTCGAAACAAAATTATTAACGCGAAGCTGATATAAATAAACTCCGCTGGCAAGATTGCTTCCATCAAAAGTCACTTCATAATTTCCCGTTTGCTGGTTTTCATTTACTAATGTTGTTACTTCTCTACCTAGGATATCATATACTTTTAGTTGTATTAAAGCCTCCCCTTTGGGGAGGTTTGGAGGGGCTGGGATAGAGTATCTTATTTTTGTAGTTGGATTAAATGGATTAGGATAATTTTGCTCGAGTAAAAATCTTACTGGCTGAATTTGATTATTTTCATCTTCAACTGCTACAATTTCGTTTTCATTCACGGTGGATATGCCCCAATCGCTCCCTCCAATCCATACATTTTCATTTCGATCTATTTCAATATCTGAGATATAATTATTAATAATCGGAGTGTTTTGTGAATTAAAATTATTCCAATTTTTGCCATCGAATACCACCACTCCATCATCAATGGTGGCAATCCAGGCTATATTGTTTTTATCAAAGGTTACATTGATGATATTATTTGTCGGCAAGCCCGAGTTTGTTTTATCAAATATTGTCCATGAATCATTACTGAGCTTTGCTAATCCTTCAAAAGTTGAAACCCACAAATTATTTTGTTTGTCTATTGTAATGTTATAAATAGAATTATCAGGCAAATCCGAATTTGAAGTATCGATGAGCTGCCAATTAGTTCCATCATATTTTATTAATCCAAACTGGGTTCCAAACCATTTTATATTTCCATTTACTTTAAGTGATATTATATCTTTATCAGGAATAATGCTTGAAACCGTATCTAAAGCAGTCCATATATTACCATCGAACTTTACAGGCCCTATTGTTGTTGCCAGCCACAAAGAATTATCTTTTTCTGAAAAATCTATTTTATTAATCAGAAATATAGGAAGCCCTGTGTTATTTGACCTATATTCAGTCCAGCTTTTACCATCGTATTTTAATAACCCGGAAGGAGGCGGGGCATTGCCTTCTATCGGTTCATCTCCTAAAACAGAAAACCACCAATTGCCAGTGGTGTCTTCAGCAAACGAGTTGAACCTAAATAAGTCCGGTTTGCTTATAGAATCATTTGAAGTAAAAACTTTCCAGGTATTATCTTTAACATAGCTTAAACCTTTTTCAGTGCCAATCCAGATTCTTCCTTTACTGTCTTCTTTAATAAAATTTACAAAGTTTGAATTTAAATCACCTTTCCAGGTTTTAAATGTTGTCCAATTCTGTTCATCAAATTTTGCTAACCTGCCATTGTTGATCCAATCAAAAGTCCCAAGCCATTTATTGTTGTCATTATCCGTTATGATTAAATCAACTTCATTTGCCGGGAGCCCTGAATTATCAGTTGTATATGCAGTCCAATTATTTAAATCAAATTTAACCAAGCCGTTAAAAATCCCTGACCAAATGTTTCCATTTTTATCTATAGAAATCTTCTTTACTTCTTTTTGGTATAGTGGTGTGTTTTCATAGTAGCTTGTAAAAGTTGAGTCATCAAATTTAACTAATCCTTTCCCGGTTGCTAACCATTTATTGTTTTGATTATCTATTTCAACATCATTTATAATTACTGTTTGCAAATCGCTATTTGAAGTATTAAACAACTTCCAATTTTTGCCGTCGAATTTAACTAAGCCGCCTCGAGTCGATATCCATAAGCTGCTGTCATCTTCACAAATATCCGCTATTCTTTTATTAGGTAAAGCAGAGTTATTTGAATCATAAATAAATAAACTATCCTGATTAAATTTTATCAAAGCACTAAACCCTTCAATGCTTGCACCAATCCATAAATTTCCTTTTCCGTCAAAGTATAAATAAGAGATATTATTTGATGGTAAAGTGGAATCCTTTGTGGAATATGATTTCCAATTAACTCCATCAAATTCACTTAGCCCGTAGTCGCTAATGCCAATCCAAATATTTCCATCGGTGGTCAACAGCAATTGCAGTTATATTATCTGATGGTAATCCTTTGGTTTTGTCATAAATAAAAACTTCTTCAGTCTTTTTATTAACTCTTATTAGTCCGATATCCGTTCCTGCCCAGACATAATTATTATCTTCAGCAAGGCAAGTAAACTTTTTACCGCCGGAAATATAATTCTCCCAACTGTTAACCTGTGGGTATATTTGAATTTGCTGACACAGCAGTATTAATAACAGAACAAGGATTGCTTTGAAGCCCTGATTCATATAAAGTACCCTCCATATTGCTGTTCAATTTATATCAAATAAATTCATAATTCAATATGTGAGGAAGAACAAACTAACAACTTGTAGAACTTAAATTTCCTTTAAAAATCCTCCAAAATCACTTCTCGAACTTAGGAAGCACCCCTTAAAATTCATTCTTGTAAATGGCAATTAATCGTGTTGAGATTATCAACTTTTATTCGATTTTTTAGCTTAAACTCTATTAATTTTATCTGGCATGTATGTTGATTTTTGGCTTCAAATGAAATATTAATAATAAATCAAAGTTTTACCATCATGATTAGAGGAACAGTAATAATAGACAAGGAAACTTGCAAAGGATGCGAGCTTTGTATAGTTGCCTGCCCTCAATCAAGCCTCGGCCTCTCTCCAAATATAAATGAGCAGGGCTATAGATACGTCGAGCTGATTCAGGATAATTGTACCGGCTGTGTAAATTGTGCTATTGTCTGTCCGGATGTAGCAATAACTGTTTACAGGCAGCCGAAAAAATCCTCGCAAAAAGCTGTAACAGCTTTATAATACTCTAAGTTCTTTGGTAACAAATTTTTTAAAGGTATAAAATGGAAAATCTTAATCTCAAAAAAGATGATGTCCGTTTGATGAAGGGGAACGAAGCACTTGCAGAAGCGGCTATTAGGGCTGGAATTGATGCATACTTCGGCTATCCAATAACCCCTCAATCAGAAATACTGGAATACTTAACAAGAGAAGTTCCCAACCGTTCGGGTGTTGTTCTTCAAGCAGAAAGTGAAGTTGCATCTATAAATATGATTTACGGTGCAGCCGGCGCTGGTGCAAGAGTTATGACTTCTTCATCAAGCCCTGGAATTAGTTTAATGCAGGAAGGAATTTCTTATATCGCTTCCGCACAGCTTCCGTGCTTAATTGTAAATGTTGTTCGCGGCGGTCCTGGCTTAGGAACAATTCAGCCTTCACAAGGTGATTATTTCCAGGCTGTAAAAGGCGGCGGGCATGGCGACTATCATTTAATTGTATTAGCTCCTTCATCAGTCCAGGAAATGGCGGATTTTGTTTTTGATGCTTTTCGTTTAGCAGAAAAATATAAAAACCCGGCTATGATTTTAGCGGACGGTGCACTTGGACAAATGATGGAAAAGTTGACTCTCCCTGTAGAAGGTTCTTTGCCAAAATATGAAAAACCCTGGGCTACAGTTGGTAAGCCTTCAACTCGCGAAAGAAATATAATTACATCTCTTTTTATTCAGCCTGAAAAAATGGAAGAAATAAATTTGGATCTTCAGGAAAAATATAAAGCGCTTCAGTCAGAAGTTAGATTTGAAGAAATTGAAACAGAAGATGCTGAATTTCTTTTTGTTGCTTTCGGATTAACAGCAAGAATCTGCCAGAAGGCTGTGGATATTTTAAGAGCAGATGGAGTTAAAGTTGGTTTAATAAGGCCGATAACTTTATATCCATTCCCGATTGATAGAATACATGAACTATCACAGCAGGTCGAATCAATGCTTGTCGTTGAAATGAATGCAGGACAGATGGTTGAAGATGTTAAGCTTTCTGTAAATGGAAAGTGCCCTGTAAACTTTTTCGGAAGAATGGGCGGAATGATTCCTTCACCGGAAGATGTTGCTGAACATTTTCAGTCAATAATTGAAAATCATAATATAATGGTAGGGGGTTGATATGGAATTAGAAGTAATGACAGAAGGATTAGAACAAGTTTACTGTAAGCCTTCAACTTTAACCGATACCAAGTTTCATTACTGTCCCGGATGCGGCCACAGTGTAGTTCATAGAATATTGATGGAAGTCGTTGAAGAGCTTGGGATTCAGGACAAAACAATCGGAGTTGCTCCTGTAGGCTGTTCGGTTTTTGCTTATCATTATATGAATATCGATATGCAGGAAGCAGCTCATGGACGTGCCAGTGCAGTTGCTACCGGGGTAAAAAGAGTCCTTCCCGATAAATATGTTTTCTCTTATCAAGGCGATGGTGATCTTGCAGCAATTGGTACTGCCGAAACAATTCATACCGTAAACCGCGGCGAAAATATTTTGATGCTGTTTATCAACAATGCAATTTATGGAATGACAGGCGGACAAATGGCGCCAACTACTTTGATTGGACAGGTAACTTCCACCACTCCTTACGGAAGAGATTCAAAAGCAATTGGTTATCCATTAAAGATAACTGATCTTATTTCAAATTTGCCGGGAGCTTATTACGTAACAAGACAAGCTGTTCATACATCAAATGCAGTTAGAAAATTAAAGAAAGCAATTACGAAATCATTTGAATATCAAAAAGAAAATAAAGGGACTTGTTTTATCGAAGTAGTTTCAAATTGTCCTTCCGGCTGGAAGATGACTCCGGTTGAAACGATTAAATATTTGGAAGACAGTATGTTCCCTATGTATCCATTGGGTGACATTAAAGTTCCTCAAAAACAATAAGATTTTCAAAAGGAAATTAATATGGAAAAAACACAAGAAATAATTTTTGCAGGATTCGGCGGGCAGGGCATTTTATCTATGGGACAAATAATTGCTTACGCTGCAATGATTGAAAATAAAGATGTAAGCTGGATGCCTTCTTACGGGCCTGAAATGAGAGGCGGAACAGCAAACTGTACCGTAATTGTTTCGGAAGACAGAATAAGCTCACCAATCGTAACAAAATTTGATTCCGGGATTATTATGAATCAGCCGTCGCTGGATAAATTTGAAAAATGTATTAAGCCGGGCGGTTTATTGATTTATGAAAAATCCAGTATTATAAATCCACCGGTGCGGGAAGATATAGATGTTCTTAGTGTCCCTGCATTTGAAGAAGCACAGAAGCTGCAGAAGAAACAAGTAGCAAATATGATAATGCTTGGTGCTTATCTCGAAAGACGCCCTGTTGTAAAAATAGAGAACATTTTAAATGCGTTGAAAAAGGTGCTGCCGGAAAGACATCATCATTTGATTCCGGTTAATGAAGAGGCTTTGGAATTAGGAAAAGAATTAGCAAATGAATTTGAAAAAATATAAAGGTAATAAAAACTAATGGGGACAAGAATGGACACTGAAGACGTAAAATGTGTGCATGCCTGTAAAAACTCATGCGCAATGTTAAACGAAGCTTTAAGAAAAGAAGCTTCAGCAGTCAAGTTTTACGAAGGCGTTTATGCAGAATGCAACTTTCCCGAAGTGCAGTCTTTCTTACAGGAAATGATTGAAGAAAGAAGAAACGCAATACTTCGTATAATTAAAAAGCTGAATGAAATACATGCAAAGTCACAATCATTGGATGGAATAATTTCAAGCTTTGAAACTGGACAGGTTTAATAACATTTTACAGCAGTATAGAGTGTTCAATTGTTTGACATCCCGACGGCATTTGCCTATATTTGGAGTCCAAATATCGCGGGGTGGAGCAATTGGTAGCTCGTCGGGCTCATAACCCGAAGGTTGTAGGTTCAAGTCCTGCCCCCGCTACTAAATGACCCTTGAAACTAATAGTTTTAAGGGTTTTTCATTTTAAAGCGGATTGGTAAAACTTGAAGTGCTTACCTTTTGCATACTTTAAATTGGGATTAAGTAAGCATTTGAGTAAGCATTTTATGAATACCTTTTTCAATAAATCAATGAACTTTGTATTAATTGTTTATGAATGATTATTTAATTTTAGTTAAGAAACTTTTATTAAATCTTTTCCTAATTGCATACATATTTTTGAATGTAAGTCTTGTACCTGTTTAATGTATTCAATAAATGATTGCTTAAAATTTGAATCTGAATGTCTATTTCTTGTTTCGTTTAATTCTTTTAATTCATTCAATAAACAATCAGATAAAATATTTAATTCCTTCTGTGTAAACATTCTTCAATCCCTTTAGATTACTAATTTAATTTTCTTAATTCAAATTAGTTAAGCAATATTAATACCAGATGATAAAATTCAATCTATAAGATTTGAAATTAATCTTGTAATAACTTATTAATTTCTTTTGAGATTTAAAAGAACTTTTTTAAGATGAATCTAAAAGTCATATTTAATCTGTTCATAAGTTAATATTCTTGAAATTAATCTTTTTATTGAATCTTCATCAAATTTTGCTTTAATGAGGGGAATTTCTCTTATCATTTCATCAATTTCAGTTTCATCCTGTAAAATAATATATTTTATATCATTAGGAGTAAATATTAATTTTCTGTTCTCTAAGCGCTCGTCATAAATATCTCTTTCCAAATTATATTGTCTTTGAATAAGTATTTGAGAATCTTCAGGAACAAAGCGCCATTCTCTCTCATTATAAAAATTATAATTAGCAATTGGAGGTCTTCCTTCTTTTGAAAAAATTCCTTCATAAGGTTTCATATACATATTTATCTTAGAAAAGTTTGAAAGTATATCATTATGCTGATTATTTAATAGTTGGTTTAATGTATTAAATGTTCTTTTTAATATAGACCTTCTTTCTAAATATATAACTGGGTTAAGGTGGTTTCTTATTCCCCATTCTTTTGTTAAACCTATTCCATAACCTCCGTATAAATCAACATGGTTTTTTACTTGTGATAATGGAATATCACAGAAGCATACCATTGGAACTAATACATCATATTCCAAGCTGTAGTGGGGAATAAAGTCACTTCTTAAAATATTATATAGGTGTAAAGGAGAGTTGGTAAAATGAAATAAAGTATTTGAGCTAAGTGGCATAATATTTCTCCTTTATTTTTTAAGTTGTTTCTTTGCTTCCTCAGCACAGATTTTCCTTTTTGCTTTTATGTCCTTTGCATAAGGATTATTCCATCCGGTAAGGTTAAATATTGGTTTAACAAACTCAATAAACTTTGTCTCTACAGAATCAATATCATTAGTCTCTAAAACAGAAATGAGTAAATTTTCTTTCATCCATTTTGTTATTTTTTCTTCTCCATCAAAGTTAAATTTATAGTTCCTCCAATTAGTCTCTGAATCTCCTGCACTTCTTGGAATGGCTTTCAATTTAAATTCTTCCTTTAATACTGCTCCGATTGTTCTTCTTAAAGTGGAAAAACCACTTCCCCCAGAATTGAAATGTGTTTCATATTCTCTTTGTGAAAAATTCTTTGTTTTGCCTACATATACAATATTATATTCATTTGAATCTTCACCTATAATTTCCTGGATGTTCTTATGAAATATTAAATATATACCTGAATGACTGGAAGTTTTTAATTTATAGATGCTACATTTTTGATTGCAAAGTGAAGTAAGTAATTCTTCGGAAAGCATTTTATATCCCTTTCAGAAATTCTTTATTTCTTTCCTAATAATTTACTATTTTCTTTATTGTTATTATAATCATTTTTTTTAATTCGAGGGAAAAATGACTCGCTCAGAGAGGGCTTTACAAATCTGGCAAGTTCTTATTGGTCTTGCTTCAAATCGTCAAACAATCACTTATGAATCTTTGGCTAAACTTATAGATATAGGTGATGTCACTATCGTTAGCACAACCTTTAGATATAGTTATGAATTATTGCCATAGCAATGAGCTTCTACCGTTAACTATTCTTGTAGTTAAAAAACGCACTGGAATTCCAGGACATGGGCTTACAACAATTGAAGACCTTAATGGTGATAGAGAAAAAGTTTTTAATCACAAATGGTATAGAATGAAACCAATTTCTTTATCAGATTTGGAGAATAAATGACTGAACTAATTTGGGATGGTAAATACAAAGACAATAAAAAAGTTTCACCGGTAAGAATAGCTTTCCATTTCAGACAATTGAAACGGTAAATGAAACTGCACAAGAAAGCCAAAAATCTCTTTTTGCAACTGGTAAATAATTCTGAATGGCGTAACAGGCTTAATATGGGGAGATAAAAAATATGTACTTCCTTCTTTGCTTCCAGAATTTGCTGGTAGAGTAAATTTAATTTATATAGACCCACCTTTTAATGTTGGGGCAGATTTTTCATTTAAAGCAACAATCCTAGATAACCCCAAAACTGAAGAAGATGAAACAATAGAATTTACTAAGCAACCAAATATTATTGAACAAAAAGCATACAGGGATACTTGGGGAAAAGGATTACAATCATATTTACAATGGTTTTATGAAACGTTAATAATTTTACTTAGAGAACTGTTATCAGGATGATGGAAGCCTTTATGTTCATTTGGATTGGCATATAGGTCATTATGCAAAAACTGTTTTAGATGAAGTATTTGGGTATGATAATTTTAGAAATGAAATAATATGGCATTATAGTGGTTGGAGAAAAAATTAGAAAATTATCTTTGTAGAAAAACGACAATTTTGATTTGTACACTAAATGGTGACATTAACAAAAGGTGAAAGAACGCATTATTACAATTCATAATTTGAAAAGTGGTAATCAAAGGATGGAATAGATTGTAAAGAAGAGAAAACACTAAAAATAAGTAGTCTGAACAAAAATTAAAAAAGAACTAAGTTTATTTGTGCTGTAATGGTAAGAGAGTAAAAAGATATTTGGAAGAAGCATTAAATGAAGGACGTGCTGTAGATGATGTTTGGGATTTAGACAGGATTAATAATTCCGCAAAAGAATTTCTTACATTATGAAACACAAAAGCCAGAAAAACTAATTGAAAGAATAATTAAAGCAAGTAGCAATGAAGATGATTTGATATTAGATTGTTTCGTTGGTTCCGGAACAACTGCTGCTGTTGCAGAAAAATTAAATCGAAGATGGATAGCTTGTGACTTAGGAAGATTTGCAATTCATACAACTCGAAAAAGATTATTAAGCATTAAAATGTAAACCATTTATAATTCAGAATCTTGGCAAATATGAAAGACAGCAATGGATTAAAGTTGAATTTGATGATACTCTCAACAAAATTAATCAAGAAAAAGCGTATCAGAAAATTCATTCTAGATTTATATCATGCGAAAACTTTAGAAGGATATACTTGGCTTCATGGGGCTAAAGCTGGAAGAATGATACACATTGGTTCTGTTGATGCTCCTATTTCTATTGGTGATATAAAATCAATAACTCAGGAGTTCTGGAAATTAGTTGGTAAGTCTAAAGATATTGAGATAAATGGAATTGATGTTTTAGGTTGGGATTTTGCATTTGAAATAAATGAAACTGCAAGACAATTTGCTGCAGCAAATAAAATTGATTTAAAGTTTAAAAAAATTCCACGAGAAGTTTTAGAAAAAAGAGCAGTTGAACAAGGCGATATACAATTTTTTGAACTTGCTTCATTAGATATTGAAGTAAAAACAATAAAGAATAAAGTTACTCTTATCACTTAAAAATTTTATCATTCCACCGGATGATATTCCAGAAGAAGTTCGTCATGCTATTAACTCATTGGAGTCAATATATTGATTATTGGGCTGTTGACTGGAATTATAGAGATGATACTTTTCATAATGAATGGCAAGCATACAGAACAAAGAAAAATCCTAATATGAATTATCAACTACAAATATTTATGAAGAAAAAGGTGAATACAGTATTATAGTAAAGGTGATTGATATTCTTGGCAATGACACAACAAAAGATTAAAAGTTAAGATTAAGTAATGGGGAAGAAAAAAGTAATACAAAGCAAACAGATTTATTTAATATTCAGGAATATCTTTCTACTGCTCCTTGTGTTCCTGCTCTAAGAAATTCAGTTGCAAGCTTGGCGTGCAAGAGGATATAAAGGAATAACAAAAACAACTAAAGAACTTCTTAATTATTGGTTTTTTACAGACCATAGTTTGCCAAATGGAAATAAATTCTCATATTATCCTGCCCAAAGAGATGCAATCGAAACTTTAATTTATGTTTATGAAGTAGAAAAAATCCGTACAAGAAAAGCACTATTAGAAAGGTTTTCTCTTAATACAAAAGATTTACGATTACCTCCTTATGATGATTTTACTCGTCTTTGTATAAAGATGGCAACTGGTAGTGGAAAAACTAAGGTAATGGCTCTTGCAGTTGCGTGGCAATATTTTAATGCTGTTAGAGAAAATAATGATAAAGATTATGCAAGAACATTTTTAATGATAGCTCCAAATGTGATTGTTCTTGATAGATTGAAAATTGATTTTGAAGGTGGAAATGTTTTTAGACATGACCCACTTTTCCCTAAGCACTATGAATTGTTTTGGGATGTTGAGTTTTATATGAAGGGTGATACAGAAAGGACAAGCAGTACTGGTGCATTTTATTTGACAAATATTCAGCAGTTCTATGATAGGAATGTAAAAGGCAATAGTGACGAGCCTGAAGTATTAACTGCCATGCTTGGTGAAAAACCTCAAACTAAAAAGATTGAAATTACAGACTTTGATGAAAGAATAGCTAAAAGAGATGGTTTACTTTTAGTGTTGAATGATGAAGCTCATCATACGCATGATGAAAATAATGAATGGAATAAAACAATCAGAGAGTTACATAAGAAGAAACCTCTCTCAATTCAATTAGACTTTTCAGCTACTCCAAGATATTCTAAAGGTTCTTTATTTGCATGGACTATATTTGATTATCCACTTAAACAGGCAATCATTGATAATATAGTTAAAAGACCTATTAAAGGAATTTCAAAAATTGAAGAAGCTAAGTCAACAATTGCAAGTGTCAGATACAAAGGATTTCTTAACAGCTTCAGTTGAGAGATGGAAAGAATACAATGAACAGTTAAAAACATTAAAGAAAAAACCAATATTATTTGTTATGATGAATAGTACTGAAGAAGCAGATGATATAGGAGATTGGTTAAGAACAAAATATCCTGAATATTTTTCGTGGTGATAAAACTTTAATTATTCATACAGATAGGGCAGGTGAAGTTTCTAAAAAAGATTTAGATGACGCAAGAAAAGCTGCACGTGAAGTTGACTCAGAAAAATCAAAGGTGAATGCAATTATAAGTGTTCTTATGCTTAGAGAAGGATGGGATGTTCAGAATGTTACTGTGGTACTTGGGTTAAGACCTTATACAGCTAAAGCAAATATCCTTCCTGAGCAAACAATTGGCAGAGGTTTAAGATTAATGTTTAGACAAGAGGGAAGTGTTTTTCAAGAACGAGTTGATATAATAGGAAATAAAGCATTCCTTGAATTTGTTGAAGACCTTGAAAAACTTGAAGACTTAAAACTTGATACATTTGAAATTGGAAAAGACAAACTTAAGATTGTAACAATAATACCTGATGAGAATAAGAAAGAACATGATTTAGGCATACCCGATTTAACTCCAATCCTTACAAGAAAAAAATCTTTAGCTGAAGAAATTGCATCACTTGATGTAATGAGTTTTAATGTTAACACACTTCCATTGAAAGAAAAAGAAATTGCAGAGACTAAAACTTTTATATATGAAGGGTTTGATATTTTAACTGAAGAAAAATTACTTGAGAGAGAATATTCAATCCCACCTGCTCAAACATCTGAAGAAGTAATAGGATATTATGCAAGACGAATAGCACATGATATTAAACTACCATCTCAATTTGCAGCACTTGCACCTAAGATAAGGGAATTTTTTCAGAAGAAAGCATTTGGAAAAGAAGTTGACTTGGATGATAAATCAGTTGTAAAAGCAATCAGCAGTAATATAGCAAGCTATATTGTAATTAAGGAATTTGAAAAAGCATTAAGAGAAATAATTGTTGAAGAACAAATCCCTGAATTAATTTCAGAAGCCAGATACTTGTCTGCTACTCCACCTTTCCCATATTCAAAACTATTATATGAGGCTTCAAAATCTATTTTTAATTATGTTACTTGTGATAATGAATTTGAAAGAACATTTGCAAAGTTTCTTCAATCTTCATCTGATGATAGTTTCATTCGCAAAACTTCCTGAACAATTTGGTTTTTGTATTCAGTACACAGATAAGCTTGCAAACATAAGACATTATTATCCTGATTTTATAGGTAAGCTATCTGATGACTCATATTGGTTAATTGAAACAAAGGGCAGGGAAGATGTAGAAGTTAAATTGAAAGACTCTGCTGCTCAAATTTGGTGTGAAAATGCTACAGCATTAACAGGGAAGAATTGGAAATATCTTAAAGTTCCTCAAAAAGATTTTGAAAACTTACACCCCAATGATTTTGAAGAATTAGTTACAGCTTTATTTAAAGAAGAATTATTTTAAATGAAGTTGGTATGTAGATAGTGATTAAGTGAATATTATTTTATAAATAAATTAAACATACAAAATAAAATGGTATGAATGAGTATATTAAAAATTAACAATTTATTATTCACTTAATCACTTTAGCGTATTAACTTTTTAAGAATAATATTTAAAGAAAAATTTCAAAACCTATCCAGTTGCTTCTTTTAGTTTTTCCTTTAGCTTAATTGCAGTATTTATATCAAATCTTTCAATATATCTAATCTTGCCAAGCAAAGTAGTCTTTGTATCATTTTTTTTAAAATCATCAGAGTATAATTCTTTTAATTTACTATAACCACTTTGATTTACAACTGCTATAAACTCTTCAATCTTATTTACTATTCTTAAAGGGATATATGGTTTATGTTTTGTAATGGATAATCCCACTATTTCAGGATTATCTTTCCTTCTTGAGTATTTCTCCTTCTTCTTATTCAAAATAAAATAATTTTTATTTATGGAAGTTTGAATTTTGGGAATAGCTAAATTTAAATCCTTAATCCTACCCGAAAAAGCTATATCATCTATCCAACGTGTTCTTGAAATATGAAACTTTTTACAAATTTGTAATTGCTCATAATCTAACTTCATTGCAACTAAATTGGCAACCATTGGGCTTGTTGGGAATCCTTGAGGCAATTTATTTTCGAAGGTTACTAATTCAGTTAATAAGTTTGCAACTTCTTTAGAAATATTTAATCTTAGAAAAATATTTACTATTGTTCTATAAGTTATATTTGGGAAAAAATCTTGTAAATCTATTTGGTAAACTGACTCTCTATTACAATGTATATCTACCATATCTATTAAAGATTTACCTATTACTGCACCACAAACCCCTTCAGATAATGAGATTCTATTTAGTAGCTTTTTATTAATTCTACGAAGTAGTGCTTTATATTCTCTGTCAGGACTATATATTGTTCGATTCTTAGAAGTTCCATTTTCTTTAAACGTAGTAATAACAAACTCATTAACTTTGTCGGATTTTGATTTTAATATTTTAAAAATTGAATCAAGAGGGAATTGAAGTCGTTGTTGCACATGTTCGAGTTTATATAGATTGAAGTGGAGTGAAGTCTTAGCTTGCTGCTTTTGCATTATTTACTTGATGAAAATTTTTGTTCTCAAGTGTTTGAAGTATGTTTTTAAGATTATTAATTACAGTTGAATATTCTTTATTACTATCAGTTTCAACAAAGTTGATATTTTCAAATAAGAAAAATTGAGAAAGTGAAATATGAAAAAAGTTAGCAAAGTCATTCAAAAAGCTAATAGTAGGCTCTCTTTTTCCCTGTTCATACATAGATAATTGGGAAGGAAGAATGTTTAATGCTTTTGCTAAATCTTTCTGTTTTATTTCGGCTTCTTGTCTAATTCCTTTTAATCGAAGTCCAATGTTTTTTAATAGTGACATCTTATTTTATATTTATTTAATAAAGTTGATTTCAGTGTAATGGTTTCTTTTAGTGTTCCATAAAATGTTTTAGTACTTCATAAGCGATTATTAGGAATTTGGAAATTAACTCCATATTCTCTTTAATCTTGTTATGATTCCAAACTACTTTATTACCCTTTTCCAGAGGGTCAAAAATAGTCGAAATCTTTCCCAAAATTTTTATAATCTTTCTTTCAGTACTTTTACCTTCAGCATACTTTTCTGTCTCAACTTGAAGAAGTTGAACAAGCTTAAGTAGCTTAGAAAGATTCCGTTCTTCCATATCGTATCATCACCTCCTTTGTCTTTGAAATTGAATTAAGAAAATTCACTAAAAGTGTCAGGTAACCTTTACCTGATAGCATCTATAACCTATTAATTTTGATTATTCTGCTATTAAAGATTTGAGGCATTATGTATTTACATGATGGAATCAAAACAATATTAATGCTTAGTGCCTATGTTATAAATTTCACATCATACATACTGCATCCCAAACTTTGAGTGCCCTGACTACACTTCACGATTGTAGTTAATCGTGCATATGCTGAAATCCTAGTCCAGCAAGGAGGTGTTTCTCATTGGAAGAACATTATTTCAAAGAGCTCAATCATAAAGATTGATATTTCAATTATAATCAATTATTCACATAAAAGCAAATAAATTCACAATATGTGAAGAATATAGTTTGATTTTTAATTTAGATAGAATCAACTTCATCATTATTCTTAATATTTATGAGTTTTATAAATTGTCTGCCTGCACTTTTTCTTTCGGATATAATTATCTTATTGTGTCTTGCAAATATTTATCAAATAAGAATTAAATGTTCGTTGCATATTGGGAAAGTCTGGATTTTCTTCAATAAATTTTTCAAATAATTCTTTCTTATCAAATTCAACATTTCTTTTTATTTTATCTGCAAATTCACAAAATTCAATACTGGTCAATTGCTCAAGTTTTTTCCTTTTGAGATTAGGAGATTCATAAGTAATTAAACCATTATTTAAGATAGAACCTTACACAATTTAGCATAAATGTATCAAAGATATGCCATTCTATTTCTGTCCAATCGTCAAAAAATCTTTTCCCAAATTCATGAATAGGTTGATGATGAAGAGGAATAATGTTCATTAAATTCAACTTCATACATTCTCCCTTTAAATGACTCACCTTCACCTATAACTGTATAATTAGTGGTGACTAAAATTTTGGGAGATTTTTCATAAGGTATATCAAATGCTTTTCTACCTTTTTCTTCAACTGTTATCCCTTCAGTTAAAACAGAAAATAATTTTTCGAAGTCAAAATTTGCTGCTACATCATTGAAATTAATTACTTGGGTATCTAATGAGATACCCTGATAAGCAAACCTCTCATTAAATGAAAATTTTTTTCCATCAATATTTTTTGTGTTTTTAAGTTTTCCAATTGCTTCTCCTACTAAACTTTTCCCTGTTCTTCCATTAGGAATTTTAGACCTATCAGCATCACAAAATATTACTGCTTTTGTTATTGTAGGGTCTTTATAGCTGTGAAGTAAATAACCAATGCCAGATATTAGGGATTTATATCTTAATTCATCTCCCTTACAAATATTTCTCAAGAAAATTTCAAAGTCAGAGGTATCCTCATCATAGAAATAAAAATCTCTTTTCAGAATTTGATTCTGCCAAATTAAATGATTTAAATAGGAATAACCTGCTAACTCGATATTTTCTTTGCTAACTTTTACAAAACAATTTTTAAAATAGAAATAAGCAATATCTAAATTATCAGCATTTACATCGGGAGTGATTGCCTCAAGACATTGTAAAACACCTTTACCAAAGTAGACATTAACTCCCCTAATCAACTCCGAATAAATATGTTTATTGTTAGAATTATCAGTAAGGTTATGTGGAGAATTTCTTATATAATTAAGAACATAATCTTTAATATGCTCAGCAGTTACTTCAGAAATTACATTATTATTAATTCTTATAAAGATACTATTATTATTTAAGTACATTTTGTTAAATCCCTTTTGCTTAAGGAAGTCAAGTAAGAAGTGGAGTACTAATATGAATTTCAGGTTTTTCCTTTGTGCCGGATTCAATCCAAAATATTATATCTTCTTTATTATAATCAGACATAAAACACTATTCAAAATAAAACTTAAATCTTGGTTCAGAAGAGTCAATAGATATTAAGTGCTTAATCGAAAGGAATTTTTTTGAACCGAATGAGAATGAATACTCAACTGCCATGTTCTTTTAAATATTCTCTTGTTGTTGCAAAAACTTTATTTTGGTATTTAAAGAATATCCATTTGTACTCAACATCTTCTTTATAATAGAAATTCTATATTTAATCCGAATCCATTTTCTTTGAAGAATATTTCTTTTTCATCTATTAATAATGCTCCTCCATGTAATGTGCTTAGTATTCCAATCCTCTTTTTCCCATCATAAATAAAAAAAATATGCTGTTTGTTTGTTTCTCTTATTGTAACCATTTTATTTACCTGTATTGTAAAACGAGAAATTTTAATGGTTATTATAGAGAAGGATTTTATTACTATGGGTTAGGGGGATTTCGAATTAACCGAGAGTTGGACGAAAAATTATTTTTGATTGTTAAGAGATTGTGAAATTGCTCTGATGAATTGTTTTTTAAGTCTTTTTTCATTCCAATTAATCTATTGTTATTTTTAGAATATATGGTATAAGCATAAATGGAATTTTTTTTCGCGTTTCTTTTTCAAACTTTACTTGTTAATTAACAATATGTTCTTTGTACCTATTTAAATTTTTGTTAGTCTATCTTTCTTCCCCCCATTTCCTCATAGCGCTTTAGCAATTTATTCAACTATTCATTACTAATAACATCATATCTAGGTATAGGATAAAAATTCATAATAGTATTTACATAAAATAAAAGAGAATGGATTAGATCGTATTCAATCAACTCTTCATTTAATAAAAATTTGGTTTTATGAAGTCTCGAAATTTAGGATTAAATATTATAGGATTATTATCATGATGAAATGAGAAAAGATTTGTTATAAATATTTGAAAAGAATTTAATAAACTCTCGAATTATATTCTTTTATTAATTTTGTGTCTTTTTTCCTAAATAACTTCTTAAATTCTTTTTCACACTTTCCCCAAAGTTCCTTTATCCAATTAAGTTTAACTTATTTAAATATTGGAATATATTCTTCTATCTGTTTTTCATTCAATTTGAATATCCTAATTAATAGTTAAAGAGTGGAATACTAAAAAAATAATTAATAACAACCATAGTTATTTTATAATCAAATTTATTAAATGTTGATATAAAATGATTGGTATCATTAAAATTAATTAATAGTGATGATGTAATGATGAAATTTCGATATATAGAATTGAATATGAATATACCCTCATTTAAAAAAATCAAAATCCGCTTCCCCCCATACCCTCTTTTTCCTGACTATTTTTTTGAAACACCAATAAAAACATTAATACTTAAGTACATTAATGATACATTCATTCAAGAAAATGAATCACTAATCCAATAAATTTACAGAACTTTCTAAATCTTCTGTTCGTAAGTGAGCATATATCTGTGTCGTTTTAATATCTGAGTGTCCCATTAAGCGAGAAACAATATATATTGAAACACCTTTTTGAACTAACCAACTTGCAAACGTATGACGTAAAGAATGAAAATGTAATTTAGGATTGACACCTGCTTTGTTAACATAAGTATTTAAACTTATGAATAATAAAATCTTGATTTATTTGTTTATCATCAATTGTAAAAACAAATTCTTTAATATGGTTTAATCTTTTATTAATAATTTCGATAAGCTATATCATTGAGAGGTATTGTTCTTACCTTTTTAGATTTTGTTAAATGATATTGATTATCAAGTATTACTGATTTATTCTTTAAATTGATTTGTTGATAACCTAAGATTTATAAGTTCATTTTGTCTTAATCCTGTGTTGACAGCAAATATAACCAAGGTCTTTAATGTCTTCATTATCTATGACATCTATTAACTTATTAAATTCATCTTTACTAAAGAATAAAGGTAATCTTTCGGGGGTTTTAATTCTTTTAATATCATTACTCGGATTTGATAAAAGATAATTGTTTTGTACACCCCAATTAAGACTTGCTTTGATATTTATTAAATCTTTTCTTGCACTATAAATAGAACTTGTTCTAATTCTATACAATATGAACTCTTCAATTTTTTTCTTTGTTAAATCTATAAGTTGGACATTCCCAAAGAAATCTAAAAGAAAATTAAAGGTTGTCTTATAAGTTAAGGTTGTTTTCCATGTATGGTAACTTTCAGAATACTTTAGATATTCAAATCTAAAATCTTTCAAAGATATACTAATAAATTCTCTACTATAATTTTCTTTTAAGTTGTTAGAGAATTCGGATAAGAATTTTAATGCTTCAGATTTATATTTAGTCTTTGTTGAAACGGATGTTCTTTTACCATTTAGACCTGTATAATAAAGTTGATAGATACCTTTACGCTTTGCGAGAAACATGATTAAATCTCCTCACAAAGTTCAAGATTCTATGAATTAGGTATTTATATAAGTAAGCATTAACCTATAAATGATTTTAAAGATGTTAATGTGTCGGGCTCATAACCCGAAGGTTGTAGGTTCAAGTCCTGCCCCCGCTACAAGAATTAAAAGACCCAGTCAATTTTGACTGGGTTTTTTGTTTTAAATAATGGTTATAGATTTCAGTTATAGTAACAAAACCCAGTGAAGATAAACTTATAATTCTTGATTACAAGTTATCTTTTTTCATTTCAAACACTTAAATTTATTAACATAAATAAAATCAAGAGTTGCCATTCCTTAGGAAACTGTGAACATTATAAAAAATCAGAAAAGAAAATCAAATCGAAATTTAAAATTATTATGGATATAAATTTAATTTTTACTCTTATTGGAATTTTATTAGCCATAGTTTCTTTGTATCTATTCTTTAAATCTAAAGCTAAATCAAGATTAGTCTATCTAAAAAATTTTATAATTTCACCAATTACTATCATAAAAAATATACCCGATATTGAAATACTCTACAAAAAGAGTAAAAGCGTTGATAGAATTTTTTTAACAAACGTTACCTTTATAAATGCTGGAAATATAGATATTGACAAAACTGCATTATATCAACCTTTATCAATCATTCTTCCGGATGGTTTTAACTGGTTAACATCTGATATTATTGAGAAATCGGAAAAATTGAATATTGAAACTACGCGTGATGAAAATAATTTGCAATTTACGTGGGATTTATTGAAACCCAAAGAATTCTTTACTTTGGAAGGGCTTATAGAGTATAAAGGTGAGAATTTTCCTGAAGATAGAAAAAAACTTAGGAAAATGTCTTTTGATTTTAGAATAAAAAATATTAATAAAATTGAAACCTTAGAAAAAAGTAGACTACTTGATACTACTACATTTATTTTCTTTTTGTTTCTAAGTTTTGTTGGATTATATCTTGGTTATAAATTAATTGAAATGAACATTACTCAAAAGAATGAAAATAAATTTTATTTAGAACTTTCGGATAAATCTTCATTTGAAATAAAGGGATTAAAATTTAATTCTGAAAAAAATAATGTAATCATTGAAGATGAAAGAAATAATGATTTGGATACTTTAAATAATATTGATTCCACATTCAATATTAATGTCAGAGTTTCTTCAAACAAGTCTGGATCGTCTAATGTATTATTAATATTGGGAGTATTTATTTTAATAATTTCTTTTATAGGGTTAATTTACAACCTAAAAAGATATTTATATGATTTATCGATTAAGAAAATTTTTCAATCAAATTAAATTAAAAACAATTGACTAAAATCAAAAAAAATATTGAATGGCGATTCATATCATCTTATCCGTTAATAATTGACTCTAAACCCTAAAGTTTGAAACTGTTTTAAAATTTCCATTAAATAATTTAAATCTTAATTAACTTCTATCTTCAATTCAGCTAAACATCCATGTGTATGTAGTGTTATACATTTTAAATTTTTAGCTTCAACTGCTTAA
>CAVZSD010000039.1:0-3004 GCA_963777615.1 uncultured Bacteroidota bacterium
ATACTTATATCCAATTTTATAAAACTTAAATTCATGATATACATACCAATTCAGTTTTGAAATTTTCTATTATTTTTTTTACTGAATTCTGCTCATCTGTTGAAATGATTTGATGGAGAAAATCTGCACAATCGTAAACAGTGTTCTGAGATTTTTTTACAAGTTCATTAAAAGTTTCGATCAATTCTTTATTATCATCTTTTTTGGAAATGTTGTAACAAAATCGCTTCTCAGATGTTCTATTATAAATAATGTATGACGTAAATTATCATGAGCATTGACAGCAGCAATTTGAATTTCTTCCATTCTATTTTCCTAAAAGTTTAATACAAATTGATAATTTGATTTTGTTTGATAAAACTGTATTAACATATTTGTTAGCTTCATCCATGATAAACAACCTTTCCGAATAATTAATTTGCTGACTCTGCAGCTGATGTTCTTCCCAATTCATATTTATCTTGTCCAGGGAAAGTAATATTTGACGATCAACATTTTCATTACAGAAAGGGGATTTAATACCTTCAGCAATCCACCTTTTTCTATAAGTTTTTAGAAATGAATTATTAAATGGAATGATGATGAATTGAAAGTTATACTGAGTTAAAAGTTCTTCATTTAAGCCAAGCGCATTGAACATCCGCATTACATTTTTGTGGCTCCTTCGGACTGAGTAAAATGTTGAATCACTAAAATCCAATTCCCCGGTTTTGAAATTGTTTGCACGTGTATAAATTGCAATCCGTCCATTGCTGCAATGGTTTTTCGTAAAGTTGACTCAAAATAGATTTATTTGTAGTTTTCATTTATTCACTCATAATTTGTTTTAGATATTTTATGACCCCTGTTAGTAGCAGGGGTATTTTATTGTCTATAAAACGAAAAAGCCCTAATGCTGGAGAACATTAAGGCTTAATCTGATTTTTAGGACAAACTATATATTAAACCACTCTCCAGCAGGAATTAATTCTATCATAATTTAAAAGAACAATTTTATGAGTGAAAAATTACTATTTGGAGAGTCCATTTAATTATAAAATTATTTTAATGATTTAATGGATTTTTTAATTGGATGATCAGGTCTTTTTTTGTTTAGTATTGTTATAGGCTGTAACAACATTGTGGTTAAAAGGAATTTTAAAGTGTTTACAAAATTGTTTTAAGGTTGCAGTTTCATCGGAATATCCTCTCTTTTTCCCTTTATATTTATATTCTAATATTTCCTGAAGGTAAGGAACGTAAGGAAATATTTAGTCATATTTCTCCTTATTTTTTCTACCCTTCTTTTTACTTTCAGTTTTTACACCTAATTCTTTTAACTTTAATTCACTGTTTGAATTGAAAAGTAAAAGGGAGATTTTTATGGGTTTAATGAATTTTTGTATCCAGTCTTTAGCATTCACTTCAATAACTATCGGTAAATATTCTTCAATAGAATCTGAGTAATATTTTTTAGTCATCTTATGTAAATCAAATATATATTTCCCAATATTAGTTTTGAAGAATTCATCAGTTGCTATTTCCATTTAATGCATTCTTAATAGGAATACATACACTTCTCGTTTGTTATTAGTTAAATATTCTTGGAATTCATCATCAAGAATGACTTTAAAATAATTACTAAATATTTTTTGAATTCTTTTCTCAGATGTTTTTTGTTCTAAATATTTTTGGAATGCAATTTTATCAAAAGAGAAATCTGATTTTGTTTTATTCTCTTTGGTTAACTCACTAAGAGTATATGTTATTTTTCCCATGAATGTAAAAAAATCCTTCACTTGTGTTAACAGCTCTTGCCGGAGCCTCTCCAATGGAGAAACAAATGAAGGATTAATAAAATCTATTTGGCAATATTGTTAAGTTATAAGGATAAAGGTAATTTTATTAATGGAAGTTATCAATAATAAAATGAAAATAATTTATGTGGTGAACTTAGAAAAGTATTTTTTTTTTGTATCCTGGTTGAGTTTCAGATTGAATAGGAAATGAATTTTTTAAGCTTTTGGAAGTAATGGCAGTTGATTATCAGAAGACAAACCTAAAATTTCTTTTATTTCTGTTATAACGTAATGAGTCCCAACTACCTCTCGGTCGTAACCATAACTAACTTTTATTTCGACCATTACTCTCAAAGAATCGCCAGGCCTAACATCTTTTTTTCTATCTTGGAAGTCTTTTAGCCAATTCACATCTGTTATTTTAGCGTCAATGGGATGAGTTCCGTGTCTAAATTCCCACATTGACTCGCCTAAATAATCTGGTTTCTTTACTTTTAAAATCATTTCTGAAGTTGACGTCAAGGTTTCTTGCGTTAACAGCTCTTCTAATTTCTCAGGCACTATATTAAATTCTGCATTCATTTCGGTCTTATTTTCGGAACTAATATAAAGAGCCTTATCATTTTTATTTAAATGTGAAAGTGCTTTATTTAATCGATTGAGATTAGGCAATAATTTTTGTCTTTGAACAGTTGTATAAGAAGGGAAATGTATAACATCCGTTTCTTCGGCGGCTTTCAATAATTTATTTTCCAATTCTTTTATTTCTTCTATTGAAGAAATCCAGTTTTATTTTTTGTATAATCTATAATAAAATATTTACCCTTAACTAAATATTTACCTATCTGTTTTTTCCAATCTATACTTTTTAATGCTTCATCTTCAACTCCATCCAGCATATAAACTATTTTATAACCCAACCAAGTTTTTAAAGAACCTGTCTCTATATCTTCCATAATTACGACTGGTTCAATCCTGGTGTCTATAGAATCAACTAAAACTTTATCAATAGATTGGAAAGTCTCTATAAGTTCAGTCATTGTGCGGAATACACGGGAAGGACTTTCAGTTCTTTTTTCAAAATCAATTTCAATGCAGAAATCAGCTTTTGGAGTTTCAGTATTGTTATTTTCCATTGGGTGAATATTATTAATTTTTTAAATGAAAAACAATTTACAATAATAGTTAAAATAGTAACCTAATTAAACCATCAACGTTCTGTAAAT
>CAVZSD010000040.1:0-5245 GCA_963777615.1 uncultured Bacteroidota bacterium
ACTTAAAAATTCAGGCGGGGCCTGTCCCGCTAATGCAGACATTCTTTGCCAAAAATCTAAAGCTCCACTTGGGTTGTATCCGGCAATAGACATAAAGATTAACCCAAGATGATCAGCTTCACTTTCCTGTGTTCTACTGAATGGAAGAAGCACACCAACTTGAGCACCGATTCCAAATGCGGACATCCAGAGCTGTTGTGTAGCTGCCGGTTTATTTTTTATTGCTTCAGATAATGCCATCCCTCCAAATTGAGCAATTAGGCCCTGGCTCATTCTTTCATTACCATGTTTTGCAACTGCGTGTGCAATTTCGTGGCCTAAAACTACCGATAGCCCATTCTCATCTTTCGTGATTGGTAATATCCCGGTATAGACTACAACTTTTCCGCCTGGCATGCACCAGGCATTTACTTCCTGGCTTTCAACAAGATTAAATTCCCATTTATAATCAGCCAATTGGTCAGACATATTTTTTGAAGCAAAATATTTTTCAACACCGGCTTCAATGTTTTTACCCACTTTTTGAACCATAGCTGTGGCAGCTTTATCATTGCTGATCTTTATTCTCTTGAAGAAATTGATCATATTGTGAAAAGCTCATCGACAGCATTTGGGAATCAGGGATCAAATCCAATTGTTTTCTCCCGGTAATCGGAACAGTGCTGCACGAAAGTGCAAACAAAGAAGTAAATAAAATTAAAATCCAAAGGTATTTCAGTTTAGCCATTTTTCCCTCAAATTAAGATTTGATATTTTATGTAATAAAGATAATAGATAAAATTGATTTTCAAAAAGACGTGGGTCTTTTAATAATTCCGGTTATTTATTCTCTTATATTATTAAAGAATTAGATAGGTCTTGAGTGCGTAAAATCACTTTTAAAAATACAAATGTATGCTGTCAATTATTTTGAAGAAATGAATTTTTTAGGATTAAAAGATATTGTGAGTTTAAATATTCAATTAAATTAGATTTTATTTCATGCTGAAGTTTTTAACTTTTCTATTTCAACAGAACTAATTTTTTAGTCTCAGTAAAATTACTTGCACTTAATTTATAGAAATAAATTCCTGAAGATAATCTTGATGCATCAAATTCAACTTCATATGCCCCAGACTGCTTTTGTTCATTAACCAGGGTTTTAACTTCTCTTCCAAGAATATCATATACTTTAAGCTGTACTAAAACCTCCCCTTTGGGGAGATTTGGAGGGGCTGGAATTTCATATTTTATTTTTGTAGAAGGATTGAATGGGTTTGGATAATTTTGAGATAAGCTATAACTTGAAATTTTTTTAGGTTCTTCATTAACAGCTGTAAAATAACTAGAATCCTTAGCGACTGTTATTGATAATCCACTATCGGCAATAATGGTTCCAAATTCATTATTATAAACTGAAATTCTTTTAAGATTAAAACCTTTAAGCTGTGCAGTTAAATCCGGATCTTCTAGCCAATCATTTCCCCCATCAGTAGTGAACCGAACTGTCCCATTGTCCCCGATAACAACACCTGAATCCGGTGAAATAAAATAGATATCATTTAAATTTTCAGAGGTTTGCAAATCAATATATTCAATTTTTTCACTCGTAGAAAAGTTATCTGTAGTTTTTATAAATGTTCCGGAATCTCCAACTATATATGCGTTTAATCCATCAAAATGATATAACCTGTTAATTGCTGGTAAAACCTCATTAACTTTTGATATCGAGCCACCCGGTTTTATGAGATCAATTTTTTGCCAGGTTACTCCTCCGTTAAATGTTTGAAAAATACTTAAATCTTCTCCAACTACCTGGACGAATGAAGAGAGATAGGAATCAATATAAACATCAGTTAATTTTAAACTTGACGAAGGTGGATTAACTAGTTCCCAATTTAACCCCGAATCTGTTGATTTAATAATAGTACCTTCTGCACCGACAGCTATTAACGTTGTCGAAACGAAAAAAAGTTTATAAAGATCCTTTGTGGTTGGACTATTTACTTCTTCCCAATTTTGGAAGTATCGGACAATAACGCCCCCTGCACCAACCCCTAGAGTTACATTCTCGACATAAGTCAAATAGTAAATATTTCGTGATCCGGATGTTCTATAAATTTCAATTGTTGTACAACCAGAATTTTCTAAATCCGTAAAACCTATTACTCCATTTTCAAGTGAATGAATTGTCCCATTGCCTCTTGATAAAGCAGCATAGTAACGCACATTAACAATACAATTATTACGAATTGCTGAACACTTTAAATTTACATTACCTAAAAAAAACGGTATTAGTAAAATCACTAATAAAAGGGAAAACTTTCTTTTTTCCATTCTGCACCTGACTTTCTCTAAGTTAAAAGCCAATGATTAATTATGGCACAATTACACTAACGGAAATAAGGCCTACAATCACGTATACAAGAAAATTATGTGGGGGTTATAAAATAACTGAATTTGCCATATTAGTTTTAATCACTCTTATTTCAACAAAACTAATTTCTTCGTTTCGCTAAAATTTCCGGCAGTTATTTTATAGAAATAAACACCTGATGATAATGTTTGTCTGCTGCTATTCATATCTACAGAATTAAATTCAACATTATAAGTTCCTGGCTGTTTTACTTCATTAACAAGTGTGGCGAGTTCATTGCCCAATATATCATAAATTTTAATCGAAACAAACCGTTTGCTTGATAGAGAATATCGAATATTAGTGGTTGGATTAAATGGATTTGGATAATTCTGATAAAGCTTAAATTCTTTAATAGTGAAATCATTTTTCTCAACAGCAGTTGGAGTTATAACCAGTGAATCCAAATAAGTTGAGTCAGGTGCAATAAAAGTAGTTAACCCGCCGGCGCCAAGTACAGTTCCGTAATTTTTGCCGAAAGGAACTACCCTTTTGATTTCCCTTCCGCCTATATAACTTGTTGCTGAAGAATCTTCAAACCAATTCTCTCCTCCGTCGGTAGTAAAACGAATTGTTCCATTTGTGCCAACCACTCCGCCCATCTCAGGAGAAATAAAAAACAGATCATTAATTTCTGAAAAATTATCAATATACTGAGGTGACCAGTAATTTCCGCCGTCAGTAGTTTTTAGAACCAAACCATACGGCCCTCCAACATAACCCAGACTATCGTCATAAAAATATATTTTGTTATAACCGGATTCGGATTTGGTTGATGAACGTTTACCCAATCCTGTCCACCCCCAGGTTTCTCCGCCATCCGTAGATTTATAAAAGCTATAATTATCTCCTGAAACAAATACAGTATTTTGAATTCCGTTTACATCATATAAATTGTTTTTTATTTCAGGGTTTAATAACAATGTCAATGGCTGCCATGTTAAACCTAAGTCGCCGGATTTAAGGATGGTCGATGCATTTCCGACAATGTAAATTGCTTCTGCCGATTGAACATAAATTTTATTTAAATCTTCACTTACCGGGCTTTCTATCTTTACCCACTCTAAATTATCTGAAGTATTCCTTAAAATTGTTCCCGCAGATCCCACTATTATATTAATGCTGCTGCTGCTTATATACTCAATATCAGATAATGCAGGATTTCCCGGAACTGTATAAAGTAATGAAACACTTAATTGGCCATGCTCTGAGAAGGATGCACCATAAATTTCGCCATTATCATTTACTGCGATATAACTTCCATCGCGGCTTTTTTCAATATCATTTAATGAGACATCAATAGGTTTTCCTATATTACCGGAAGATTCATCGCATTCACCATTTCCTAAGTAAGGAATAGGAAAGCCTCCACAACTACACGCTACCGTAGTTAAATAAATTAATATCGAAATTATTAAGAGCATTGCAAAAGAAAATTTAGAATGTTTCATTTTTTACCTCATCTGTTTTTGCAATTCTAATAAATTAAAGTACATTACTTCAATAACGTAAATACGTGAATTTACTTTACGAAAATATTTACGCTTAATACAAAGTTGATTGATTCAATAAAAATCAAAAGTTATTATATCTATGAGTGATCGGATGAAAAGGTAAATGTTAGATATTAAATTGTTCAGGAATTTATTCGTTCTACATTCACCAATTCAACTAATTCGGGTACCCTTAATATCGCTGCTTCAAATATTTGAGAATAAATTTTAGTATGACTTAATTTTTGCAGAATTTAGATGAGATTTTCTTTCAAAGCTTTTGCTACAGCCCCGCTTGATGAGTGCACTTCAAGCTTTTCATAAATTTTTCTGATATGTGAATCAACTGTATGATAACTGATAAAAAGTTTTTCAGAGATTTGTTTTTTTGAAAGCCCATCGGCTAATAAAACTAATACGCTGTTCTCTCTTTCCGACAAGTTATAATCTTTTTTTTCAGGAACAAATTCTTTAAACATATTCAACACTTTCAATGAAATAGAAGAATTCATTGGCGCACCGCCGTTTAATACTTCATTTATTGAATCAATTATTTTGGATGAAGGAGAATCTTTAAGCAAGTATCCTGAAGCACCGTTACAAATTGCTTTGAACACACTGTCATCATCATCCTGTATGGTAAGCATAATAATTTTAACATCAGGAATCAATTCCCTTAGAGGTTTAATCCCTTCAATCCCGCTTATCCCGGGTAATCCAATATCTAGTAAAATTACATCCGGGTACAATTTAAGATTATCAATCCCCGAAATAGCTTCTTCACAAGAAGAAAATGACTGGCTGCAATTAAACCTGTTATAATTATTTAGGAAACTGTAAAGTGTTTCTCTGAAAAGTTTGTTGTCTTCAACTAAAATGATTTCAATTTTATTTTCAGGCATGTTTCAATTTTAATTAATGTAAGTATCGGTCTTAAAAATTTTAAATAAAAAACATTAAAATTACAATCACGTATTTACGTCATTTCAACAGAAATAAATACAGAAGTGCCGTTATTATCCTGTGAAATTATTTCTATACTGCCGCCAATTTTATTAACACGTGAACGTAAGTTTTTAAACCATTCCCCAAATTAACTTCATTTTCATCGAAACCAATTCCATCATCCTTAACGAATAAATTTAAAATATTTTTTTCTTCCCAAATTTTTATTTCTACATTATTTGCGTTGGAATGCTTAATTATATTGTTTAAAATCTCTTTATAGGCAAGGAATAAATTCCTTTTAACTTCAGGCGTTAATTTATCAATATTTTCAATCTTAGAATGATTAACCGTATAATTTAATCCTTTCAACATTGTATTAGCTGTTTCATTCATACGCGTAATCAATCTA
>CAVZSD010000041.1:0-3534 GCA_963777615.1 uncultured Bacteroidota bacterium
TGTATACATTCCAGGATTTAAATCCTGATTAACTAATGTAGATACTTTCTCCCCAAGATCATTGTAAATTGATAAATTTATAAACGAATATTTTTCTATTACAAATTTAATTAAGGTTGTAGGATTAAATGGATTAGGATAATTTTGATACAAATAATATTTAGTCGATACTAAATTATTACTGCTGTAATTTGTAGGGTTTGAGTCTTTCACAAATTTAGTTAATCCCAAATCTAATTCTTTTATTTCTTCAATAAATAATTCCGCAAATTTAACTGCTCCTTCTTCACTTAAATGAGAGTCATCTGTTCTCCCATCAGGAAAAGTGGCGAAGTGTTAGGAGGGATATAATCATAAAGTTGTTTTGAACTATCCGGCCCATAACTTTCTACTAAAGCCTTGGTTTTTAATTCCATATCCACTATGGGCACATGAGAGGTGCAAGCTAATTTTCTAACAGCATCTGAATAATTACCATGAGTAAAAGCCAATGTACTATCAGAATTAAAAACTCTTCTTACAATAGGTGTGCATAATATTGGATAACCACCTTTAGCACTAGTTTCATCTACAAACTTCTTTAAATTCATCGTGTAAGTTGTATAGGGGTCAGTATGTCTCAATGTATCCTTTTTCTCATCATTATGTCCGAATTGAATTACTACATAATCTCCAGGTTTAACCTGCTTAATTACATTATTCCAGTGCCCTTCATCAATAAAACTTTTAGAGCTTCGGCCGCTAATAGCTGAATCGATAACAAATACATTATTTGTAAAATAATCTGAAAGAACCTGTCCCCAACCCACTATATATGAAGGTGGGTGATAAACACTCATGGTTGAATCGCCAATAGTAAAAATGGTTATATTTGATTGAGTTGCTCCTATTGTTAAAAATATTACAAATAAAAGTAAAATATATTTTATTTTATTGATTAATTTCATCATTCATGACTATTGTTTCTAATAAATAAGGGAATATAAACGAGGTAGCTATAAATTTTTATTTTAAAATATACATATATCTTAAAATATTATAAATGATGAAATCATCCTTAAAATATTATTTAAAAAAGCCAACAATGTGATATACAGCACACAGAGGAATCGTTTTAAAAGCTACGAATAGAAATTTTATTTGAAAGTTGAAATAAATAAAATCATAATTTAGTCTTTCAATTTTTGAAGCTCACTATTAATATAAAAATTATTAAACTTCAATCCTTCTGTATTTTTAATGTAATTACCATCAGCTACTCCATCAAATTTACAGTCATAAATAATTATATCTTTTATATTTGCATCATCAAGGCCGTCTAAATAAAGTCCATACTTACTACTTTGACTTGTTACATTTTGAACAACAACATTTTCAATTATGGGGGTATAATTATAACCTTCAGCTTCTTCAGGATCATAACGAAGATTTAATTTAACAATTGCTTCACGTTACCTGTCCAACTTCAATATTTCTGATATAAATATTTTTTATTGTTCCGCCCCGTTTCGAATTAGTTTTTATACGCAATGCTCTTTCAAGATTAGGGCTATTCATTTCACAATTTTCGGCAAATACATTATAACAACCGCCGGTTACTTCACTGCCGATTACTACTCCGCCATGCCCATCTTTCATTTTGCAATCTTGAATGATAATATTTTTGCTTGGAATGTTAATTCTCCTACCATCATTGTTTCTGCCGGATTTAATTGCAATACAATCATCCCCATTTTTAAAAGTGCAGCCCTTAATCAAAATATTTGATGAAGATTCCGGATCACATCCATCATTATTTGGCCCTAAACCGGTAGTTGTTACATTCTCAACTGTTATATTATTGCTTAATACAGGATGTAAAAACCAAAATGGCGAATCTTTTAATGTAACACCCTGAATTAAAATATTTTCACATTTATAAAATTCGACAAAAGCGGGACGTAAATATGTACCCTCTCCAAAGATTCTCTTTTCAACTGGAATACCATCATCGTTCATCTTCATCAATCTAGGACGGCTTAGACTATCGTCTTGACTTTTAGAATGATCAACGCCTCCAAAAGCTTTTTTCCCTTTCCATGGCCACCAATATTTGTTATCGGCTTGTCCGTCAAGCAAACCATCCCCTGTCACAGCAATATTTTTTTGTCCATATGCATAGATCAAAGGAGAGTAATTCATAAGATCTACACCTTCCCATCGTGCCTGTACTACAGGAAGATAATCTTTCGGATTAGTACTAAACTTAACTACAGCATCTTTTGAGACATGAAGATTAACATTATTCTTTAAATGAATTGCGCCGGTTAAATATTCACCTTTAGGGACTATTACTATACCTCCACCAGCCTGACTGCATTCATCAATAGCCATTTTGAATGCATCAGTACAAAGAGTTTTGCCGTCGGCTACTGCTCCATATTTTGTAATATCAAAATGCACATCGTTAAAATTAGGAGGAATTATATTTTTTAAAATGTTTGGAACCTGCGCCCAGCCGAAATCAGATTGAATTGCTGATTCATTTTCTACATTTTTATTCGAATTACAAATGGTTCCAATAGTTAACGTAGAAGTTAAAACAATGATTAGAAGAACTATATATGTTTTAATATATCTTTTACGCATTTATTTACTTTGTATTAGTTTGATAAAATACTATTTAAAAAACTGAATGTGTAATCAAATGTTTTTTTGAACCAAGGTTCAAAAAGCCAAAAAGTATGAATGGTTCCCTTAAGAGTATGAACTTCAGAATAAATTTTATAGGAATCTAGTTTCTTAATCATTTCATCACGCCCGGCATGAAAACGGTCTTGCCCGCTATTAATAAATAATATTGGCGGAGTATTTTTATCAGTGTGGTTAATCGGGCCTGCTTCTTCCCAGACTTTGGGATTTTCTTTTGGTGAAGCTCCAAACCATAAATGAGCTGCACTTGGTTTACCGGATTTCTTATATAATTCTTCAGACCCCTTACCATAAAAATCTACAACCCCATCAACATCAACGATTGCTTGAACATCACTTGAAAAATTATTGTTTCCTTCAGAACCTTCAAATTTTTTATTGACATTTGTAGTACCTATTAAAGCAGCAAGATGTCCCCCGGCAGAGGTTCCGTAAATAACAATTTTCTTTGGATCAATTTTATATTTATTTGCATTTGCACGCATCCATCTTATAGATGCTTTTATATCATAAACTGCTGCGGGATATAAGGCTTCGACCGAAAGTCTATATTCTATTGCGATTGTGACAAAACCTTTTGCTGCAAGCCGCTGAGCCATAGGTATAACAAGTACTCTATTTCCAGAACTCCAGCCGCCTCCATGAACGAGGACAATTCCAGGAACTTTTTTTTCTGAGTTTGATGGATAAAAAATATCTAAGTGAAGTTTTCTTTCTCCAATTTCAGCATAAACAATATTTTTTTCTTCTTTTACGTTTGACGGAAGTTGCGGCAGAATAAGTTTTGCATCGGGAAACTTCTTATGCATCTTAGCAACAGCACTGTAAAAATTGTATGTAGTA
>CAVZSD010000042.1:0-10007 GCA_963777615.1 uncultured Bacteroidota bacterium
ATTGAGCTTTTGGGAATTATGAAAATTGGTTATTTAACATCAAAAGAAAAGCTGTCAATCCCGCAAAAGTAATTAAAGAAGTACGGAATAAAACCGGGAACAAAAGTTATTTGCCGTGAAGAAAGAGACGGAATAAAAATTATTTCTGCTGTTACATCTGAAGAAGTTGATTCTAATATTGGTTTCATGAAGACACAAAAAAAATAAAAAAAATGGAAATTGCAGATAATAATCACTGGAGATTATATAACATAGTCGATTTGATGTTGTAAATCGATTTTGTAATTTAGATCGATCAATTTGTTTATTATCATGTATTGCCTATAAATAAAATATGAAAAAAATAGAAAATCAAACAATTCTTGTTGTATTTCTAGGAGATTTTAATCCAAGTATATTTCAACCAATTTGGTTTGCAAAAAATAAACTCCTTTCAGATATTGAAGCAGAAAAAGCTCAAATTAAAGTAGTTATCCCTGATATATCAGATTTTACTACCGATTGGTTTAGCTTACAAGTAACAAGGGACAGATTCCTTATTAAAACAAGTCAAGAATCACATTTTGATGCTCTCAATGACTTAGTAATCGGGGCTTTTACTTTATTAAAGTATACGCCTTTGAAAAAAATGGGTATTAATTTTGAGGGGAACATTAAAATGAATGATGTGGAATCGTGGCATGCTTGCGGCGATAAGTTAGCACCTAAAGATATATGGAAAAAAAAACTTATGAATCCTGGGTTGAACCAACTGCAAATAAAAAGTGAACGAAATGATGATTATAAGGGTTATATCTTGGTTACAGTCAATCCTTCGTTAAATGTAGAAAACGGAGTTAATTTTAACATAAATGATCACTATGAGATTGATGATAATAACAAATATATGGATTCAAGTTTTATAATAGATATATTTAAAAGAGAAAAATGAATCAATAGAACGATCAATAAATATAATCAATTCTATAGTTGAGGAATTATGAGTTCACAAACTTTTGCCATTGAAAATTTACCAGATGATGAATTTTATCAAGATTATGAAAAATTTAAAATAGAAGAAATAATTAGTACCGAAAAATATAATGCTAAATATGGAAGTCTTACACAAGAAATAGAACTAATTTCTCCAAATTTTATAAACAAAGTATTTGATAAACCCCAAGATAAGTTTATTGCCTTAGAAAAATGGGAGGGTGCAGTCACTGAGATATGTGAAAGTAGTTTTTTTGCTGATCTATATAATAAAAAAAGTAACACTGTTGAAGAAGCTGAGTTTTCAAAAGAAGAAATTTCCGATCAAGATTTTGCTCTACTAAAAACAGGAGCAATATTTTATTGGAGTATTGGATATTTAGATAAAGTAAGTGGTCAAAGGTTAAAATCTTCTATAATAAAATTCAGAAGATTACCTATTTGGTCTGATCAAGATATAGAAGTAGCTCAGAAAAAAGCTGACGAAATAATTCAAAAGCTGAAATTTGAATGAATCAAAATATCCCGCCTAGTTTAAATGAAATTGAGATCTCCATTTTTGGGACCTGGTTTTGGTGAATGTATTGTAACCCACTTAGGAAATAACAACTGGGTAATCATTGATTCTTGTGTTGATCAAAAGAATAAAACTTGCATTCCAATAAATTATCTCAAAAACATAAATGTGGATCCTAAGATAAACGTTCAAATGGTTATTGCAACACATTGGCATGATGACCATATTAGGGGATTAAGTGATTTGATAGTAAGCTGCTCAAACTGTGTATTCGTATGTTCTGCTGCTTTATTGGAAAAAGATTTTCTATCGTTTATAAAAATTTATGATACTCACACAAAAATAGAAGAATCCGGTGTATCAGAGTTTAGTAAAATTCTTGAAATTTTATGTGAAAGAGATGCAAGAATAATATTTGCGATGAATGATAAACTATTATTTAATAAATCATTAGATATAAACGGTCATAACTATAATGCAAAAATTTTTTCATTAAGTCCATCAGATGAAGATTTTAAACAAGCAAAGTTAATATCTAGGTAAACTAATTACAGAAATTGTAGGTCCAACAAGAAGAGCAATCAAATTAGGTCCCAATAATGTTTCAATTGCTTTAAATATAATCGTCGCTAATACAAATATTCTTTTAGGATCTGACTTGGAAGTATTTAATAATAAAAAGATGGGCTGGGATGCTATTTTAAATTATTCAAACACTATTTCTGATGATTTCGAATACTTTAAGATAGCCCATCATGGTAGCAAAACAGGTCACCACGAAAAATTATGGAGTAAATATTTTAACCAGGACACAATTTATACTATAACACCGTTTGAATGGGGCCGTCATAAAATACCTACGATTGAGGATATAAATAGAATCTGTGCAATTTCAAATAATGTTTATATAACTGAAGAAAACACTTTCAAAGTTAAAAGAGACAATAATGTTGAAAAAATGATTAAGGATGTTGTCGGTAATTCGCTTAAAACAAAAATATTTTCTAACGGTCATATTAGATGTAGAAAAGAAATTGATAATCCAAATGCTAAATGGAGGATTGATTTATTTAATAACTCACGTAAATTGTGTAACAATTAATTACTAAATATTGTCATAAATAAATTAGGTATAAATTAAAATTATTCAACCTCCCCAAAATAAGTAGGATAAATAACTTCCGGATTATATTTAAAAAAATTCTTCATACTTTCGTTATCAAAATCAATTCCACCAAGTTTGTTAACATTTACTTTTATTGTTGGGATGCAGTAAGATTCCATTCTTTCTCTTATTTGTTGTGTATCAAATCTGATTACATTCCAGCCATCTGATGTTAAGTTATTATTTCGAATGTTATCTTTTGTGGCGTCTTTAGGATTATGGTGATACTTATCGCCGTCTGTTTCTATGTCAAGCTTGCCTTTCTTGCAGTAAATTGCAAAATCAAGAAAGTAAAAGTTGTCGTCAATCTTTACTACTTCCTGTCTTTCTGTGCTAATTAAGTTTCTTTTCATTTCAACCCAAAGCTTATCTTCTAATGAGCTTCCATCAAACAAATCATTAACCTCAACTGCATTAATAAACTTTTTATAAGTGGATTGAATAAATACTATTCTTCGCCATCTGCGGCTTAGAATTGGTTTAGGTAAGGTTTCAACTTTATTAAAAGATATTTTATAATAATTTCTTTTCGATTTTGAGTTCTCTTTTTCGTTAGGAAAAAGTTCCTTGCGGGATACTTTACTTATGCTTGTTACTTTTGCATAGTGTATAATCATCTGCGGATTATCTTTTATATTTACCGTATAATAAAAAGCTATCCACTTAGGAGGCCATCTACTTTTTAATCGTTCAGCTTTGTCTACAGGAATGCGATACCAGTTTTGGGTTTGGATTATATCAAAATCTGGAACATTGTTAACTATCCCTACAAGCAGCTCTTCTTTACTATTCATAAAATCAAATATTTTGTAAATTCGTAAGGCAAATTATAATAATAATTAAAATGAAATCCTTTCTAACAAAACCTATATTCAAAATCGACGATATAATTTCCTATACAGAGTTAGTTGCCTCTGAAGGAATCAATTTACAAAAAGGAATGAACTTTAATGTTAAATCAGACTATTCGGTTCTGTTAATGTCCGTTAGAAAGAATGCCCCTTATGCAGATGAGTTTGACGACAAAACCGGAAATTTAATTTATGAAGGACATGATGTACCCAAAAATATTTCAGACAATCCAAAGGAAGTTGATCAATCCTTAACAACTCCAAACGGTACTTTGACAGAAAACGGAAAATTCTTTACGGCTGCTCAGTCTTTTAAATTGAGATTATTAGAACATCCACATAAAGTAAAAGTATATGAAAAAATTCAATCTGGTGTTTGGTCATATAAAGGATTTTTTAGTTTGATTGATGCAGCAATAATTTTTAATGGAATTAGAAATGTTTTCAAATTCTATCTTCGACCCGTGGAAGTAAAAACCTTTAATAAAGAAGTAGTTATTCCCCATTCAAGATTAATTCCAACACATGTTAAAGTAGAAGTTTGGGCAAGGGACAAAGGGCGCTGTGTGCTTTGCGGTTCAACAGAAAATCTGCATTACGATCATGATCTCCCATTTTCAAAAGGCGGAACTTCATTAACCGCAGACAATGTAAGCATACTTTGTATGAAACATAACCTCAAGAAGTCCAATAAAATTTTAACCCTCCCGCCTATTTTTTTTACTTAAAAATATAAACGCAACCCACCCCAAGCCCCTTCAGGGAGGGGATTTTTGTATTTAGTTTTTTACTTTTCATTTGCATTGTTAACTCAATCATAATATTTAAAGAATTATTTTTTTCCTTCTTTATGTTATCCTGTAATACCATCAACTTCCAATCTATGAACTGTCCCTTCTTGGAAGGGCCTGCCCGCCTTTGGCGTGGGAATGAAAGGGGTGGGTCTTTTTGTAAAGAAAACAAAAATATTGATGCGAAATCAATGACCCTGGGTTCTTGAATGAAAAGCAACATGCATTTGTTAGAAACTTTAGCAGGTAGGCCATAAGAAGTCCAATAAAATTTTAACTCTCCCGCCGGTATTATTTAGTTGACAAAATAATATTATCCCTGGATGAGGTTTATATTAAGTATAACGAAGGGTTAAGTACAACAAAAATTATTATTAAAATACTAGTGTTTTAGTTAAGTGTCACGATAGGACCGTGACACTTGATAATTGGCTATTTCTTCTTCATTTCCATAGCTGGTTTTTCCTGCATCATCTTCATCATATTTGTCACATCGGTCATATCCATAAAGCCCCAATGCTCCTGCATTTTGTTATCTTTAAATACTATCATATCAACCGAATTCATTGTAGATTGCTGACCGGCCGGCATACCCATAAATGGTTCTGAAGTAGTTCCGGTTTGACTTAGGTATGCGAACAATGTATCACCGGAAACTGCAATTGAATGAACGTTAGTTTTCAAATCCGGAAAAATCTTGTGATAATATCTGAAGATATCTTTTATTCCTTCCAACCCCGTTTTAGTAGTGATAGATGAATCAGTTTGATGATCGACAGCATCTTCAGCGATATATGCGTCCAGCCCATCAACATTTCCGTTGTCCAGAATATTAATCATGGCGCTGTATACGTCCTTATATTTCGCTTCCATTGGATTCTGCTGATTGCTCTGGCAGGATACAAATAAAGCAGTAAGCGGGATTGCTAACAACAACAATGATTTCCTGAACATAATGTACCTCCTTAAATTTTAATTAATTAATCTTAAATTAAAAGCTGCTCCAGTATTGGTGGAAGATAAGTACAATTAGGTCAATTCAAAGATAAATTTATGGAAACAAATTAAGCAGTTAGACGTGCGTCACAGTTAGAGCATGACGCAAATTAATTTAAACATCCTGCCATTTCTTCTTTGCGGACTGGTAATTTTTTAAATGCAGTTGAGAGAGTAACCCACCCCCAAACCCCTCCAAGGAGGGGACATAAGTTTTCTACTTTTCATTTATATTGTTAACTCAATCATAATATTTACATAATTATTTTTTTTCTTTATGTCATCCTGTAATACCATCAACTTCCAATCTATGAACTATCCCCTCCCGGGAGGGCCACGCCCGCCTTTGGCGTGGGGAATGAAAGGGGTGGGTCTTTTGGTTATGAAAACAAAAATATTGATGCAAAATCAATGACACTGGGTTCTCTGAACGAAAAGCACATGCATTTATTAGAAACTTTAGCAGTTTGGCCGTAAGAAGTCCAATAAAATCTTAACCCTCCCGCCGATATTCTTTTACATAAAAATTTAAACACAACCCACCTCTTAATCTCCTCCAAGGAGGAGACTTTATTTATAGTTATTACTTTTCATTTGTAAAGTTAACGCTTCCAATGAGCGTATTGTCCCCTCCCTGGAGGGGCGAGGGGTGGGTCTTTATTTTGTTATAATATTTTTTATTAAGTTGTAACTGCAATGAAACGAAGAAAAATCATTCCCTACAATCCAAAGCTAAAAGAGTTTGCCAGAAAACTTAGAAAAGAAAGCACATTCACTGAGATTATGCTCTGGAACTTATTTCAAAGAAAAAACAACTTAAAGGTTATGACTTCGACAGACAAAGGCCAATTGATAATTATATAGTAGATTTCTTCTGTAAAGAACTCAGCCTGGCAATCGAGATTGACGGCGAAAGTCATTATGGAAATGAAGAAAAAGATTTGAAAAGAGATAAAAGATTAAATGAATTAGGAGTTACTGTTTTAAGATTTGATGATCTTGAAGTAAAATATAAATTAGATAAAGTTTTAGAATCCATTGAAAAATGGGTTGATGAAAATGCTGAGCACTGACCCACCCCTACACCCCTCCAGGGAGGGGACAATACGGACACTGGAGATGATAATGTTACATAGGAAAATAAATCATAATATAAATTTTCTAATTCGAACATTTTTTATAGACCTTTATTGTGATATTAGCTTATGAGTAAAATAGAACTATCGTGAAATGATATAAATGATAACGTAAGTCCCCTCCTCGGAGGGGCGCAGGGGTGGGTTTCTTTGTTCGTAACAATTTTATCAAGCATTTAAAGGGTATAAAATTAGTATACTACTCTACCCGCCGCAATTCATTTAATCCTTTCATCATTACTATCAGCCTTCGGTTTAATTAATAACCTGTGATCCCTACTTCTGATTTTATATTGCGTCCTAAAAATATTGGAGAATTAAACCTATGAAAAGTTTTATCCTCCTGCTTCTCTTGCCGATAACAGCGACATTTGGAAATTACCCAACTGTTGAAGATAATTCAAAAACAAAAATCACAGCTTTAAGATCTAACGACAGAATTGTTATTGACGGTAAACTAAATGAAAAAATCTGGCAAAGGCCTGGCTTTAATAAATTTAATACAACAGGATCCTCAACAAGGTGTAAAGCCTTCACAGAATTCTGAATTCTGGGTAGCCTATGATGATGAAGCTATTTATTTCGCCGCCAGATTTTATGATAACAAACCGGATTCAATAATGGCCAGGCTTGTACGAAGGGATTTTATTTGGGGTGATCCTTCAGACGGCTGTGTGCTGTATCTGGATTCATATAGAGATAAAAGGAGCGGATATTTTTTCTATGTTTCCGCTGCCGGTACGCTTGCCGATGGATTGATTGAAAATGATGTAAAGCAGCCCAACGATCTTCCCTGGGATGCCGTGTGGGAAGGGGTTCCGCATATTGATAATAAAGGCTGGTCGGTTGAAATGAAAATTCCTTATTCACAATTGCGATTTAATAAAGAGGATTCACAGGTGTGGGGAATTGATGTTGAAAGATTTATAAGCAGGAGATTTGAAACCGACATGATGGTTTATACTCCAAGAAATGAAAGTGGTTTTACTTCAAGATTTCCTGATCTAGTTGGAATGGATGGAATTACTCCGCCGGCTAGAATTGAGCTTTTGCCTTATGTAGTTGGAAAGGCAGAATACATTGGTGGAGCCCCCAATGATCCGTTTAATAACGGACACGAATACTCACCTGGTTTAGGCTTAGACGTAAGAGCCGGGCTAGGAAGCAGTTTAACATTGAACGCGAACAATCAATCCCGACTTCGGCCAGGTTGAACTTGATCCTGCAGTTGTAAACTTAACGGATGTTGAATCTACATTTGAAGAGAAGCGCCCGTTTTTTACGGAAGGTGTTAGCATTTACCGTTTCGGCCGCGGAGGTACAAATGATAATGTTAATTTCAATTGGCCATCAACAAATATTTTTTACAGCAGAAGGATCGGAAGAAGTCCGCAAGGCAGCTTGCCGGATTATGATTATGCAGACAAACCCAATGGAACACATATTCTTAGGCGCAGCTAAAATTTCAGGTGAAGATTAATGATTCATGGAAAATAGGAACTATTCACGCGGTTACGCAGCGTGAGTTTGCAGATATTTCCTCAAATGGAAATCGTTCAAGTGTTGAAATAGAACCTTTGACTTATTACGGAATATTCCGCGCCCAGCGGGATTTTAATTCTGGTGACCAGGGAATAGGAATTCTTTCAACTTTTACAAACCGTCTTTTTAATCAATGAAGATCTAAAAAATTCAATAAATAAAAGTGCTTTTGTTGCTGCGGCAGACGGATGGACATTTCTTAGATAAAGATAATACTTATGTACTGACCGGCTGGGGAGCAGTTTCAAGTGTTGCAGGATCAAAGGAAAGAATGACTGCATTGCAGGAAAGCCCGACTCACTATTTCCAAAGGCCTGATGTATCATACATTTCAGTTGATAGTTCGGCAACTTCATTAACCGGTTACAGCGGAAGATTGATGCTGAATAAAAATCGCGGACGATGGATATTTAACACAGCCATTGGATTTATAAGTCCAAAATTTGAAGTGAATGATCTTGGCTTCGGTTCATACAGCGATTATATCAATGTGCATTTTTTCACCAACTATCAATGGAATGACCCAACTGATTTTTATTTAAATTGCGGCATCAGTGCGGCGACATTTTTAAGTTTCGATTATGGCGGCAACAAAATTTTACAAGGATATTGGGCAGACGGTTATTTAACACTGCATGATTATTATGGCGGTGAAATTTCTTATATTTATACTCCAACAACTTTAAATTCAAGGAGAACGCGAGGCGGCCCACTTACCTTTAATCCCCCAAGCTCTACATTTGAATTATAATTTATTTACTGACAACCAGAAGTGGTGGGTTTTAACTCTTGACGGGGAATCAATTTTCGGCGAAGATGAACATTCCAATTCACTCCAAACAAATTTTGAATTTAAAGCCCTGCCAACTTTTACAATTTCGTTAGGCCCGCAGTACACAAAAAATATTCTTACTGCGCAATGGATTGCCAATTTTACTGACCCGGAAGCGATAGAAACTTTTAGTAAAAGATATGTCTTTGCTCATCTTGATCAAACAATCGTTTCGGCAAATATTAGAGCAGATTGGATAATGAGTCCTAAATTAAGTTTTCAGGTATATGTACAGCCATTTATCGCTTCAGGAAAGTACGCGGATTTTAAATATCTCACCAAACCCAGAAGCTATGATTTCAATATTTATGGAGAAAATGGTTCAACTTTAGAAAGCGAAAAAAATAATAATGGAGACATAATTTCTTACAAACTTGACCCGGATGCCGGAGATATTGCGCCTTCTCAGACAATCAGCAATCCGGATTTCAATTATATTTCCCTGCGTGGTAATGCAGTTCTGCGGTGGGAGTATTTCGCGGGTTCAACTCTTTATCTAGTGTGGACACAGACAAGAGAAAATGTTGAAGCTATCGGACAATTTAGATTCGGACTTCAGTCAATCATCTGTTTAGTGTAAAGCCGGATAATATTTTTATACTGAAAATAAGTTACTGGTTGTGAAATCTTATAACAAGAATAAGCATTAAATGAAATGGAATGTTGAAAATACATAGCTCTAACCTATTCTTGCTATTCCCTTCCCATGAGGGGTAAATGTGCTGATCAATGGATGATTTCAATAACGACAAACATTTATTAACTTCACATTATACAATAAACATTGAATATTAACTCCACATCATCGAAAAATTCCTTCCATAGAAAATCGAGTGCATCATCCAATTGCCTTAATTATGTTTCATATGAACTTAAAACAGATTATACGGAGGTATGAAATGAAAAAGGCTTTAATAATTGTTCAGAGTAAGAACAGCACAAATCAAAAATTCGGTGAAGCGATTACAGAATTTTTGTTAAACCGCGGACTTGCTGCAGAGCTTGTTCCAATTAACAACTTTGAACCAAATTATTTAAATGACGCTGATTATTTATTATTGAGCGGCTGGAAAAATGATTCGATATTCCCGGTTAAACGCCCGGATAATGATTGGGAAAACTTTGTAAAAAGACTTCCGACATTAAATGGAATTAAAACCGCATTGTTTACAGCAAATAAATTTTTTTCAGGCAGTATGCTTAAG
>CAVZSD010000043.1:0-21906 GCA_963777615.1 uncultured Bacteroidota bacterium
TATATGATAGGCCATAACCGAATGGATATAAAACTGGTTTATCAAAATACATATATGTTCGCGGGTGATTAATAAGATCATAATCAGACATGGGAGGAAGGTCTTTTGTTGATGCATAAAATGTCTCAGAAAGTTTACCGCCAGGATTAACATCACCGAATAAAACATCAGCAATTGCATTACCTCCGTATTCTCCATCATACCAGGCTTCTACTATTCCATTCGCTTTCTTTTCAATACCTTCAAGAGCAACAGGGCCGCCATTCACTAAGACAAGAATAATATTTGAATTAACGGATGCAATTTCATTAATTAATTCTTTTTGAACCTGTGGTAATTCAATTTCCTTGCGATCCAATTCTTCTCGTGAAATATCAGGCGACGTTCCAACCATAAGAATAACAGCATCATTTCTTGCTGCTGCTTTTTTAGCGTCATTAAAAACTTTTTGACCAATATCCCACAATAATTTAGCACTGGCATTTAAGGTATTATCATACATATCTAATTCGATATTATATTCTTTGCCTGGTTCTAAATTAACTTCCGCACTATTTTGCTGCTCAGCATGATCTCTCCAATCGTTGATCACTAGCTTTCCGTCCACATAAAGGCGCACACCATCATCATTACTTGTACCAATATGATGAGCAGTTGCCGGTGGAATTAATTTTCCTTTCCAACGAATGGAAAAATGATCTTCCGGTAATCCCGGTGCGGGAGAATTCGTTCCAAAACTAAAATTGATCATGGAATCAACACGTGTCAATACTGGTTTACCAGATAATTTCATATTGTCAAAATATTCTCCCGTTACACCTGTTTGATTTGTTCCCTCAACTTTACCAAAATATTTTGAATCAACCGGTCTTAATGCTTCATTGTTTATTACACATCCCAACGCATATTCAACTTTTATCCCAACCGATGATGCTTTTTCTTTTATACCTTCAAGTGGACTAACCTGAACATTAGGATAACCAGCATATATCCCTAGCTGAGCTTCGGCGGCATTAGGGCCGATAACAGCTATCGATTTTACTTTTTTCTTATTTAAAGGTAATACACCGTTATTCTTAAGAAGTACAATTGACTTTTGAGCAACTTCAAGTGCCAGTGCACGATTTTCTTTACTATCAAGTTTGTCCTTTGTAATTGAACTATAAGGCACTTGATCGGGAGGATCGAATTCACCTAATCTGAAACGTGCGGAAAGAACTCTTGTTAAAGCTGTGTCTAGATTTTTTTCTGCCAAGAAACCTTTATCAAGAGCTTCTTTTAGGTCTCGACGATAAGTTACGCCGCAATTTAAATCACACCCGGCAAGAATGCTACGTGCAGAAGCTTCTGCAAATGTCTTAAAAAAATGATGATTGAATACCATATCAAGAATAGCACCGCAGTCGGATACTACATAACCTTTAAAGCCCCATTTATGTCTTAACAGATCGGTCATTAAAAAAGTATTTGCATTGCAAGGAACTCCATTTAATTCATTATATGCACCCATTATTGAATAGGCTTTGCCTTCAACTATAGCTTGATGAAATGCAGGTAAATAATATTCAAACAAACTTCTCATGTCTACATCGCAAGAACCTGTATGCCGGCGTGCTTCTTCATTATTTGCTATAAAATGCTTAGGAGTTGAAACAGTTTTTAAATAATATGGATCATCGCCCTGCATGCCTTTAATGAAAGCGACTCCCATTCTAGAAAGCAAATAAGGATCTTCACTATATGACTCTTCATTCCGTCCCCAGCGCGGATCGCGTGCAATGTTTATAGTAGGGCTCCAATAAGTTAAACCTTTTCCGATAGTGACATTTAAAGCACGGGCTTCATCAGATATAGTATTTCCTACTTTATGTATAAGATCAGGATCCCAAGTAGAACCCATTGCAACAGCTTGCGGAAATGATGTAGCCCCGCTTGCAAGTACTCCGTGTAAAGCTTCACTCCAATAATTATATTTAGAAAGCCCTAACCGTGGAATTGAATCTGCTTCATTAGTTAATTCTTTAATCTTCTCATCGACAGTCATCAAATTTATTAGATCGGCAAGCCTTTCTTTATATGTATGTGGCTTAAAAACATTTATAATTACTGAATTGCTTATCGTATCATTACTGGTTCCCAAGCCTGAAAGAGTTAATAAATAATAACCGGGGCGAGGGAAAGTAACTTCCGTATTTATGCTGGATGCATCTTTAAAAACAACTTCAGAATTCTGCGCACATGTCCATTCCACTTTCAATCCGTTTGATATATTTCCTTTAAGTTGTGCAGAATGTGTCTTGCCCCAATTTACAATTTGGTTACTTCCAGCATCAACTGTAACTGTTTGAGCCAATGTCAAACTAATATTCAAAAAGAATATAATTATAGTTCCAATTATTGATTTAGTAATTCTTAACTTCATTTAATGCTCCATATATAATAACGAAGATACAAGATTTATCAATTTTTATTTTCTACTTTAATTTGAGTAAATGAATGAGCTGGAAATGAATAAGTAATTTTATTTCCTTCAACTTTTACTTCTTTAGTTTGAGGTATATATTTTTCTTTATTATCAATTGTAAAAGGTTCGGTTAATGAGTCATTATCAACTATTGTTGCTTCGGCATTTCCTGTAAATGTCCCCGAATTATTAATTATATCAGTAGTAATTGCATTATCCATATGTCGATTAATTACATTTATATAAATTGTATTTGTTTTGTTATTGTATACAGTTGTAACATCAAGATATTGAATGCCTTTATATTTTTCCGTATTAAATGTATCGCATTGAACGTATGTATCTACAGAATTACCAAGGCAATTGTTTGAAAATAATTTGAAAGTGTAGAACAGAGGTGATTTATAGGCCCCTTTTTCCCTGTCAGAACTTAATAATGAAGTCAGCATAGTAAAGTTAGTCATTTTAACAACATCAGCATGGCGAACAAATGAATTTAAACATTGAGCGATTGGAAGAACTGAACGAAAGTCTCTTCCAAAAGTTCCCCACTCATCAAATGAAATATAAATTGGATTCTTATAATCCTTCATTGCTTTTACGGCTTCAATTTCATCAGCAGTTACTTTAATCTTTTCTTCAAAATCCATTGCACTTTGACCCATGAAAGTATAATAGTCAGGAGAATTTTCCCAGTAGCGATGAATGGATAAATATTTTATCATATCTCCAAGACTAGTAAGAACCTTCCGGTTCCATTCCACCCATTGGCCAGTGCTTTCATAATATGATGATCCCGAAGCTACAAATTCTATCGAGTTGTCAACTGATCTCATTGCTTTAGCTGCTTCCCTTGCTATCTTAACATAATCATCCACAGTCTTATGGCCTAGCTCCCATGGTGCTCCATCAACTTCATTACCAAGATCCCATATTTTTACATCGTATGGTTTTTCATGTCCATATTTAATACGCAAATTGGAATAGTATGTTCCTTTTTTATAGTTACAATATTCAACCCAGTAGCATGCATCTTGTATAGTACTTAGACCAAGATTTACACATACAACATTTTCACTACCAATTGCTTTATTTAATTCAATCCATTCATCTGTACCAACATGATTATTATCAACTCCACCCCATGCAAGGTTTATACGAGCAGGTCGCTGGTTTTTAGGCCCAATACCATCCTGCCAATTATAACCCATAACAAAATTTCCTCCAGGCCAGCGCATGTTTGTTATTTTAAGTTCTTTCATTGCGTCAATATAATCTTTCCTAAATCCATTCTCATCTGCTAGTGGCGAAGATGGATCATATAAATTTCCATAAAGTGTATTGAATTCAACCGTGTCTGGTAAACCCATTCTCCTTCCGTTAAAATGGATAGGTTCCATAAATACACCGTAAATATTCGGATCAATTTTACTAATAACATGATTTGTATTGATCATTAATCTTTGCAGTTTGTGCTTGAGAAAAAAATGGAAATAGAATAACTAATGTTATAAATATTTTTTTCATAAAATGCCTCCATTTCAGTTTAAGAAGAATACAAGCAATAATTTATTTTTGAAATATCATCTTTTCAGTTTTCGAGAAACCCTTAGTTATTATCCGGTATAAATAAACACCGCTTGCGATACCTTCAGCAGACCATTTTAACCTGTGTTCACCGGAAGGGACTTCGCCTTCAACAAGAGTTTCAACAGCCCGCCCTGAAATATCATAAATTTTTAAAGTCACATATTCATTACGCGGCAAATAAAAACCTATCATTGTAGATGGATTAAAAGGATTTGGATAATTTTGAAAAAGTTTGAATTCATTCGGTAAATCTATTTCCAGTTTATTAATTGAAGTAATAAGCGGCCTTATTTTATAAACCGAAGTTCCTGCAGTTATAAATAATGTTTTATAGTCGGAATCACCCCAAGCGCAATTGGAAGCTGAAACATTTGTTGGTAAATCAATTTTGCCAAGTTGTACTCCGGAAGGAGAAATAACCCATACAGCCGACGAACATGTACAATAAATATTTCCATCTTTATCAGTTTTCATTCCATCTGCATAACCATTCACCGGAATAGTAAAAAATAATTTTTTATTTGTTATTGCTGTATCATCAACAACGTCCCACACATAAATTTTATGCACTTGTGAATCATTTACATATAGTTTCTTTTCATCAGGCGAAAAACATATTCCGTTGGGAAGTGCTAATGTTGTAAGTAGTTGTAAATCTCCGGCAGGACTTATTCTATAAATCCCGTTGAAATCAAGCTCCTTATTTTGTTTTCCGCCCGGTACATTAAAATCAGGATCAGTAAAAAAAATTGACCCATCTGATTTTACAACCAAATCATTCGGACTGTTGAACTTCTTCCCTTCGAATTTATCCGCAAGCGATGTTTGCGAGCCGTCTTCTTCAAAACGTACTATTCTTCTAAGCCCCATTTGACCGGCAATTAAACGCCCTTCTAAATCATAAGCTAAACCGTTAGTACTATCGGAGGGATTTAGATATACTTCCTTACCTTTTTCAGGCGTCCATTTATAAATTTTATTCCCTGCAATATCTGAAAACAATAAACCGAGACTATCTTTCCATACCGGCCCTTCCGGTTGTTGAATTCCAGAAGCTATTTCCTCAACCTTTGCATTTGGATCAAGAATAGATTGCGGAATAATGTATGATTGATTTAGTGAAATCAAAACTATACTAATAAATATGATATGTATAAAATCTTTTTTGCTTCGCATTTATAAACCATTTTTAATTATTAATTATACTTAGTTTTTTAAATTCGTTAAGAGATTTACTAAATATATATTTCATAAATTTCATGAATAATATTTCTAAAATTTAGGCCATCACCGGTTAAGTGATTAGTAAAAGCCTTCCATTTCTTAAACCTTAAACTGATCAGTCAAATTTTACCCAATCCATTTCAACATTCTTATTATCTATTAACAATACAATTAGGTTATGAATCCCATCTTGAATTTTGGACAATGGTGCATTAACAATCTTCCAATCGTTACTTTTGGAAATCTCGACACTGGCAATTACAGGGCCATCAACTTTATCTAACCTGATTTGTAAAGTGCCTCCTGTTTTTGATGAAGCTTTTATATGAACAGATTTAAATTTATTTATTGCGAAATCAACGCTGTTATATTGTATCCAAGCATTTGCAGTATCAAGAATTGTTTTCCATCCTTCGAAAGTATTAGCGGTATCAAGAAAAGCAATTGATGCACCAACTTTACTTTTAAAACTGTACCTATCAATCTGTATTTTTTGAGTTGCGTCAGTTAACCCTACACCTCGTAATGTTGGAATTACTTTTTTAATTGTTCCATCTTCATTAAAGAATAAACTATCAATTCTTACGGATCTGTTTTTATCGAAATGTGGAGATAAATCATTATGATGATAAAAAAGGTACCACTGATTTTTAAATTCAACAATAGATTGGTGGTTAGTCCAGCACCCTGGTTTTTCATCCATTATTACTCCAGTAATTTTAAATGTGCCTAATGAACTATCCCCAATTGCATATTCAAGTCTTTCAGTTTTATCTTTTACATGAGGATAAGTTAAATAATAAATGCCGTTCCGCTCAAACATAAAAGGGCCTTCCTTTAGTCCTTTTTCCGGAAGGCCTTCAATCACTTTTGGTTCAGAAGCAAGTTCCAGCATATTTTCTTTCAGCTTTGCTATATATATATTTCTTGCTGCCCAGATTAAATAAGCCTGTCCATCTCTATCAATAAACAAATTCGGGTCAATACCATGAACATTTTTAATAGGTTCAGGCTGCGGAGTAAATGGCCCGTATGGTTTATCCGATATCGCAACCCCGATCGCAAAACCTTTTCCATAGGTAGTATCTTTAGCTGGTGCCGGAAAATAAAAATAATATTTTCCATTTTTGTTTATACAATCGGGTGCCCACATAGCATAGGATTTTGAATTAACCCATGGAACTTTATTCTGACTAACAATTACGCCATGGTCTGTCCAGTTTGTTAGATTTGCCGATGAGAAGACGTGATAATCTTCCATACAAAACCAACCAACACGACCCTTTCCCTCAACGGCAAGAATATCATGTGAAGGATAAAGATAAACTCTGCCTTCAAAAACTCTTGCTGAAGGATCTGCCGTAAATTGATTTGTAATAATTGGGTTTTGAGCTAATGTATAAGAACTGAAAAAACTTAGAATGAATAAATATAATTTTAAGTTTTTCATTTCATGATTTTCATTAGTGTATTGTTTTTGATAATTATTTTTTCTTCTTATTTCTGATAAATCATTTTAATCGTTTCGGAAAAACCCTTTGCTTCCATACGGCACAGATATATTCCGCTTGCAAGTCCTTCAGCAGTCCATTGCAAACGATGCTCACCAGCGGGAACTTCGCCTTCTATAAGAGCCTCAACAACACGGCCTGTGATATCATAAACTTTTAAAGTCACAAATTCATTTTTCGGTAAATAGAAAACAATCATAGTGGCTGGATTGAATGGGTTCGGATAATTAGCACATAATTTGAAATTTACTGGATTCTGTGAAACTGTATTTGGCAAAACAGATGTTACTAAATTCTTACCATCACCGACAACATTAATCTCATTCAACTGATTTGTGCCTATACCTTTGGTATGGAGAAGGTCAAGATAGTTATCACATTCTGTATCTCCATAACCATTATCTCCAGGCAATTGAAGCTTTGCTGCTTCACAATCTAACCCCATCAAATATGCTCCAATACTATCAGTTGCAACAGGATCTTTTCCTGCAAATAAAACATGACTTTCATATGGAGCGAAATTCGCGTTCCAAACACCTTCACCGCCGGTAGCATTTTTTATTCCATCAACAATACCTAAATGAACAGGCCTTGCAGCGAACAAGTCACAAATTGAGCCCGGTAAAAATGAAGCTGATGATCCGTCTGTAGGGCTGTGTATTGCTTGACGACGGTATTGGATTCCTTTTGTTGTATAACTTGACTGAGGAACAGAGCCAACCTGATTTTTGATAGAACAAGTGACACCTGCTTCTGCATGCTGCTTTAATTTTCCAATTGAAACATAAACATCAGTATCCTGCACTATTTGATTCATGGTCAATTTCGGAAAGTTAAAATAATTTGCGCCCGGTGGAAACATCAACAAAGTTACCTTTGCTTATATCAACCAGCTGGCATCCCAGGCCGTTCTTAATATCGACATAGCCTTGAAATACGGAATTGCTCAAATGAGTCGCCGCTTCCTAAACTTTCCACTATGATGATATCACTTGCAGAAACTCCTGCATCTATAATCAATTGCGTTACTGCTCTAACAACAGAAGGATGACTCCACATGGCTTCAGTTACAGGTACCCCGTTTAATTTTGAATTGAACGCGTTTCCTGAACCACCTGTACAATTTATTTTTATCACTACTTTTTTACCACTACTGAATAAATCTGCAATTCCACCGAGCTGCTCAAAAAGGTATTGAATTTTTTGTTTGACACCTCCATTAACATCATCATAGATATAGCTGTTTGCAGGAGTATTTAATGTGTTTGTAATTGCTACCGTTGCTAAATAAGTTGAACCTTTTTTATGCTGGTAAGCAAAAACTCCCGAAGGCATTAGATATGGCGCAACAAATAAACCGGCTACAGCAGTACCGGTTCTCTTTATAAAATCTCTCCGTGAAGAATTGGTGCCATGAAAATTTTCTGTGTCTTTTTTTCTCATATTTTCTCCTATTAAAAAAACTGATTAAGATAATTACCAATTAAAAGAAAATGGAACAATTTTGTTTGTTAATTACATTATAGTTAATTCAGTTTGGTAAGTCTGCAGACGTCCGAAACCAGTCAAAATCAACATATCCACCTAACTTTTTAGTAGCATAGTTAAAAAGGCAAAATTTATTGCCGGTAAATATTTTAAGATTAAATCTCATATTAAGTTCATTTCCAAGATTCACAAACGATTTATTATCAAAACTATACAAAAATGAAGCCGTACCAGTACCAGGTGCTGACTTTCCATCAAAATAGTGGGAAGCGCCGGAGCCGTAAATCGCACTTGCACGTAAATATATTGTTTTCTCTTTTACTTCATTAGAATCAATTGTTTTGCCGTTATTAACCATTATTATATAATTTTTTCCTTTTTCTTTTTTTATCCCTATATATGCATAAGGATCTTGAAATACAGCTAATCCAGCAATATCGCCTTCTTCCATATTCCCGAAATCCATTTTTGTAGTGGCAATGAGAAGCTAACGAATCAGAATAATATGCAAACATTCTCTGCGTAAGTGTATTACGTGCTTTTGGTAAGCTATCAACTACATTTACAGTTTCAAGCCTTAAGAATCCAGGATTTTCAGCAAGCGACCATTTGCTTGAATCAGGATTATGATTCCATCCCCATTGCATTCCTAATGTATTTTCATTAAACTCATCCGAAGTTGGTAATATTTTAATTGGATAAGTCTTGCCAACATTTGGTTTTCTATAAGTGGTAACAGCATGTCCATCTACTCCAACCATCGGCCAGCCATTTTCCCATGTAACAGGCTGCAAAGATGGAAAACGTCCGAAAGGGCCGCTGTCTACAAAAAGCATTGTCCACCATTCACCGGTTTGAGTTTTAATGAGTGCCCCTTGATGAATGCCGAAATTTAGGCCGTGTGTTTTTTCACTTATTACAACTTTTTCTTCATAAGGGCCATAAATATTTTTTGATCGGAATGCAGCTTGAATACCATCTAATCCGCCATAGGTACAATACAAATAATAATAACCATTTATTTTATAAACATGAGTACCTTCAAGCCCTTTCCGGATATCACCTATTAATAATTAGATGAATCTTTGGATAAGGGTGCAAAATTTTAATCCAGTTCAGTCATATAAATTTTACTATAGCCATGTGCTACATAAATTCTTCCATCATCATCAAAAAATAATCCCGGGATCATAAAATCCTTTTGGTAATTTTTTTATTTCCCACGGTCCTTCAGGCTTTGTCGGCCGAACAAATAAACCCGCCTTCATTAAGTGTAATGAAAAGTAAATAGAATTTTCCATTATGATATTTTAAGCTTGTTGCCCACTGCCCATGACCATATCTGTTACAGCCATCAAGATTATAGCATGGACTAAAATCAAATCGCTGAACCGCATTACTGCAATATTCCCAGTTTACTAAATCCTTAGATTTAAGAACAGTAACACCTGGAAAAATAAACATGGTTGTATTAACCATATAATACGTATCATCTGCAATTATTACATCCGGGTCAGGGAAATCTGATGCAATTACCGGGTTTGTAAATGTTCCATCTCCGTTATCACTTTGCATTTTCTGAGCATGCGAAATTGATAATGACAACAGCATTAGAAAAAAGGGAATATAAATTCTCATAATTTTATTCATTAACAATTCCAGAGTATGCCAATCAGTTAATAATATCATTTGGAAACCAAACTTTCATTTTTCCAACTCTTCTTTTTGACCATAAGTAATACGAAATCAATTTAAATTCCTCTCCATTAGCTTTACCTTTAATTGCAATTATTTTATTTAATAATATAATTTCTTCTTGAGGCATTAATTCAACATTATCGGGAATTGTAATTTTTGAAATATTTTTATTATCAATTTCTTCCGCACAATAAACTAATGGGCCATATTCGAAGGCAACTATATTTTTATCATCACTAACTTTTTCATTGGCAATAACTTCATTATCTGCCTTTGGTAAATCCAATTCTACTTTGTCTCCTTTTTTCCATTCTCTTTTAATTTCTGCACAACCAGTATTAAGAATTAATTTTTCTTCTTTTCTTTTAATTAAAAAATGAGTTAAGTGAGGTTCACTTTAAGGTGAGCCTCACTTTTATAAGAATACAAATCTCCCAGAACAGCATAGTTTAGAGCCCATCCTGGAATGCGAATCTTTAAAGTGAATGTTTTAATTTTAGGCAGCCAAAAACTATCATTAAGTTTAACGGATTTAATACCCACAGCGGAAATTGAATAATCAGAATATTCAATTCCTTTTTGAGCATAATCAATGGCTGCTAGTATCAGTAAAAAAAATAATATTTTAATTAATTTCATTTGTTAAAAACTTCGATCGATTCTTATCTATATTTATAAAGTCTAACTTTTTGAATACTAAAAGTATTTCCAGGTAAATCCATATGTCTTCCCTGGTGAGTTTGATCTCCATTCAATCTTAAACCCGGGCTCCATTTACCATCAATAAATTTTCCAGCATCATCACTTCCGATTCCAACTTCTGAATCATCATTTGTACTTTCAAATGTTACTATTAATCCTTTGCCGGCTATATAAAACTCATCCGGCGATACCATAATTATTAATCCGCCGAACCTTGGATTATCTCCTTCTGTTTGAGGTGCATATTTCCAGCTATAAGCATGATGAAAATTAAAAATATAATAGCCTAATTTTATTTTTGATGTTTGACTTGCACTATCAAGTAAAACTCCAGCGATAGTTCCTTTCCCTTGATTATCTAAAATGAGAAGGGTAAGCTGTGCTAATACTTCGTATCCTTTTGCCACTTGATTATTTTCAGGATCATCTAGCGATTCAATAGAAAATGGACTGTAACCTATTGCGTTATGCTGCCCGAAAGCAAAAAATGCATTTGCTATGCTTTGATTGTTTCCAACTTCAGGAATAAACAACGGATTAGAAAAATTTTTATTATTATTAGCGGGTACATCAAATTTTTCAACCCATTCAGCAAAGCTGGGGAAATAAATATCGGGAGAAAGAAAATCAATGTTAGGAGCTGCTGCTTTCCATATATCAAACAGATGCGGCAAAGGTCCGGCACTTGGATATTGCCCTGGTTTATAATTAGGACGTATTAACGCAGCGTTAACATACATTGGTAATGGATATTCTTTCTTGCCCGCTTCCGCTACATAATTTGTGTACTTTGCATAATACCAGGCCATAAATAATTCATCAGTGCCTAAGCTTTTGCCAAAAATTGCTTCCCAATTTCCTGAAGTTTTAAATCCATTTGTCTCCCACAATTTGTAAAGATGAGGAGTTAAATTTTTTTTATTTTCTATTAAATAACTAATAAACTCTTTTGGTACTTCAGCATTGAAAGTTTCATTTGCACTTTTACAATAATCCCTCGCATCGGGAATCATACCGATTTCATTTTCTACTTGAACTAAAACAACGGTTTGTTCTTTTTCATCATAAGTTCTTATATGTTTCATCAAAGTTGCAAAAGCATTTGCATCACTATTCCTATTTGTATTGTTAAATACTGTAAGAATTTCTTCAGCACTACTATCTTTTTGTCTAGCTCTTGGAAATTTATCTTGATTAGCTTTAATCCATAAAGGCACGTAACAAGACATGCTGTTCTTCCATGTACCGAACCAAAGGAAAACTAATTTAATTTTATTTCGTCTTGCTGCAGTTATTATGCTATCCTCAAGAGTAAAATTAAACTCTCCTTCTTTTGGTTCGATAAGTTCCCAATAAACAGGAACTACAAGAGTATTTAAATGCATCTTCACAATCTTAGGCCAAATGCTATCCATATATTTTAAATCTGAGGCACTTGAATTACCGGTTTCGCCACCGAGCATAAGAAAAGGTTTGCCATTTACGATGAGCTGATATGCATTACCATGTTTTTCTAGATGAGGAATATTTTCATTGATAAAAATTTTGTTTTGCTGGGCAATTAGTGGAATAAAAAATAAAAATAATATTAATGATAGCTTTTTCATTTATAAGACCAGTATAAATAACATCTCCCCAAAACTGCCTTTCTAAAAACATTGGATAGGCAAATACAATTTAAATCTGTAAACTTCAAAATATCTCAAAACTTAACCTTTATTCTTTGCTGTTATTACTAACAAAAATTGATATACGATTTAAAAAAAATTTCAAAGGACAAAGGATTTAACATGTTGAAATATTTTTCAATTTGATTATGTGTATTTTTTAATAATAAGGAGACTTCATAAAAACTTTGAAAGGGAATGTTTCTCTGCTCAAATGGAATCTTATATAATAGTTTTCCCCTTTTTAATAAACTATGAATAACTTGCAGAACAAAGTTATTTGTAGGAAATGAAAAGAATCCTGATAGTAAAGTATTATCTTTATAATTGCAAAAAGATGCTAACATACTCTCTCTATATATTTCTTAATGCTATAGAAATATTTCAAATATTAAATTTTAACTGTTTAAAAATCTCTCATTATACCATACATAACTTTAGAGTTAGTTTTAATTCAATCAACTCATATCTATTGTCTCTATAGCGTCCATAAGTGAGCTTGTTTTCTTGATCAAAAGATTGAATGTATTTAATTCATAAAATTCACTAAAAAATGAGATGATTATTATTAAATTTTTATATAAATTAAAATAGTTAAAATATACTTGAACCGTTTCAATATTAGCTATTAATACGTAAAAAGTCAATAAATTTTTATTCAATGTTTTAAAGAATTAATTCTTTAAAAAGTTCTGGGGAAATAAATGAAAAATTATAACATGAGAATTTAGTAATATCAGTTCTTATGAAGAGTATGTATCAAATATGAGCCTATAAAATAAATTCTAATCTTAAAGATTATAAAATTATTTAATCAATTTTATTATTACATATATTAAAAAATAACAATTTAAAATCTATTTCAATTGAAAGGAGAAATACATGAATACTAAAAGACTAATTTTAATTATTACCCTATTAACTACTGTTTTGTTACAAGCCGGTGAAAAACAAAATAAAATCATCGTAAATGCTGATTTGGGTAAGGATAAAATTAATAAAGAAATATATGGCCAGTTTGCAGAACACCTTGGCCATTGTATTTATGGCGGATTTTGGGTTGGGGAAGATTCTCCGATTCCCAATACACGAGGCATTAGAAATGATGTTGTCACTGCATTGAAAGAGATTAATGTTCCTGTCATCCGGTGGCCGGGCGGATGTTTTGCAGATACTTATCATTGGAAAGATGGCATCGGGCCAAAAGATAAACGCCCTTCTATTATCAATTCAACCTGGGGAGGAGTAACTGAAGATAATAGTTTTGGGACACACGAATTTCTTGATCTTTGCAGCATGCTTGGTGCTGAACCTTATATATGCGTTAATGTCGGAAGCGGTACAGTTCAGGAAGCTGCAGATTGGGTTGAGTATGTTAATTCAGATGCTAAAAGTCCAATGACAGAGTTGAGAAAGAAAAATGGACGTGATAAACCATGGGATGTAAAATACTGGGCAGTTGGAAATGAAAGCTGGGGGTGCGGCGGAAATATGAGTCCGGAATATTATGCAAATCAATTTAAAAGATATTCAACTTATATGCGTTCCGGGAAACTGTATAGAATAGCAAGCGGTGGAACAGACCAGGATTATGATTGGACAGAAACTATTCTTAAAAAAACACAGCATTACAAAGGTTTAATTCAAGGTTATTCATTTCATTTTTATACAGTTGCACATGGATGGGATAACAAAGGCTCAGCCACAAACTTTAGCGAGGATGATTGGTTTGGCACAATGGAGAATACTCTTGTTATGGAAAATCGTCTTGATCGTCACATTGCTTTGATGGATGAATATGATCCTGATAATAAAATAGGTTTAATAGCTGACGAATGGGGAAACTGGTATAATGTTGAACCGGGAACAAATCCAGGATTTCTTTATCAGCAAAATACTTTACGCGATGCAGTGACTGCGGCTCTTTATTTGAATATTTTTAACAATCACGCCCGCCGTGTAAAAATGGCAAATATTGCTCAAACAATTAATGTCCTTCAAGCTATGCTGCTTACAAAAGGAGATCAGCTTGTAAAAACACCAACATTTTATGCTTTTAAAATGTATAAAGTACATCAGAATGCTACATTACTTCCAATAAATGTTGAATGTGATAATTACACATATAATGGAATGTCTTTGCCAAGTATCAGTGCTTCAGCTTCAAAAGATAGCTTAGGGAAAATTCATATTTCATTAAGCAATATTGATCCGGATAAAGATAGAAGTGTTGAAATTGATTTAAGAGGGACTAAAGATTTAACAATTTCAAATGGAGAAATTATTAACTCTAAAAACATGAATGATTATAATGATTTTGGAAAACCTGAAAAAGTGGATATTAAAGATTTCAAAGATTTCAGTTTACAGAACAATATTTTGAAAATTAATTTACCTTCAAAATCAGTTGTTACTATTGAATTAGATTAAATGTAGTGAGTTTAAATTTAATTTAAAATATTTCTTGTTATAAAAAAGTAAGACTCATTCACAAATATTTGAATGAGTCTTACATCTATCTGTATCACCATACCAAATTAATTTTCATTACTTATTATTTAATAAATCCAATGCAGCATTAGAAAGAAATATATAAGCAGAACCTATATCAATTACATATTCATTCTCTCCCCAAAAGAAAGGCCAGTCTTCTTTATTCTCAGGAAAATCTGGTTTTAGCACTAATATTCCCGGGACAACTCCGCCGGCAATAAAAGTAAAATTAGCGCGGTTATTTCCGTATGCAACTTTTTTGGAACGAGTCCCTACTGCTGAAACAAAAGAAATATTCGAATATGGATGACAACCGAAAATATAATCCAAACCTTTAAAAGTATATTCAGGACTAATAATTTCGGGAAAAGCTTTAGTTAAATAATAATTTGTAATTGCCCAATTTACAACTAAAGTATTTCCTCCCCATCCGCGAAAGATCATTGGAATACCGTAAGGACTTTGCTTATCTAATTCTTCTAAACCGGTTTTATATTTTTCAACATAAGGCTTCAATTTATCTTTATAATCTTTTCCAAAATATGGTACTGCCTTAACTGCGGTCAGCATATTCCATGGTAAACCTTTATCAAGTGCCGGCCAAATTAATTCTTTAAATTTCTCAGCATACTTTTTATCTTTAGTAGAAATATAAAGCTGCAATGCATGCCGGAATTTCTGCATTATTAAAAAACCAATGCATTTCTGTGCTATCTTCTTTAACAGGTTCATTATGTTCCAAATTCCATGCACCGATTGCGGCAGTTAAAGCTTGCTGTGAAAGCGTATCATTATAACCTTTCAAAGCACGGCTTGAAGCAGCCAATGCAGCGGCTGAACCATAATTTAAATAAGGTATTCTGTTTGAGAACACCCATCTATCATCCAGGGTTCCGCTGGATTTGCCATCTGTTTCATATGGTTTAAGATTTGGATTATAAGGTAAGTTATCCGTTTCATTAATTGCATCCCCCAAATGATGATATTGATGAAGATTAGGAACAATAATACCACGAACTGCATGTCCAATATTTTTTTGTTGAGCTACTAATTGCAGTGTACCTTGTTCAATCTGTTGAAGCACATCAGGTATACCATCCGGACGGTGAATATCTACATAGTCTGTTTTTCTATCAACGAAAGTTTGGTCATGTTTAACACCAAACTTTTCCCAAAGATTTGAAAAATATAGTTACTACTGCATTGTGAGAACCATCCTGGATATCAAAATCACCTGCATCAAACCAACCTCCGACAGCTAATCCCGGAATACGTTCGAGAGGTTTATACTTTGTATCGGTTGTCGGGCCCATACTATAGCCATCAAAATGTTTTTCATTTACTGGAGCTTGAAGAGCATCGTCCTTATAAGGATGTCCATGCCAAACACGGTATGCTTCATTAACAAACATATGATCCATTTGTACAGGGAAATAAACATCAAGTGTTTTCTGCCAAATGTTTTCATAAACATGATTATCAATTGGGAAGGTTTCTGTTTTTTGATCACCATATTTAATAAAATATAAACCGCTATCCTTTACTGATGAAAAATCAAACTTCAAATAATTATAACGAAGAAAATTTCCCCAGTCCTTAACTTCTTCAGTAAGTTTTTCAACAAAGCTTCCATTAGGCATTACTTGATACAAAGCAGCAGTATTTAAAGGAGTATCATTTTTATCAAGTTCAATTACTGCAACTTTTTTTTGTGCAGGATTATAACCGACTTGTGAAAATCCAATTACAGGTGCTCGTTTCCAATTTTTAATTGTATTTGCAGTTAAATACCATTCTACTACTTTACCTGTTTTATTTGCCGGAATTAAACTTCGAACAACAAACCAACCATTTTGTGCTACGTTGCGTCCATCAAAGAACATCAGCTTACCATCTAATGAATGAATTTCAACATGTTTTTCAGGATCTTCCGGAGCCAGAATAAAAGTAGTGCCTGTTGCTATTGGTAAAGGATCAACAAATTCGCCTCTTCCCCTATCATCAAATGTTGAATGGCCTTCAAACTGAGGGATCTTATCTTTAATAGGTTTTACAACTGTTGGCCCTGCAGGATACAAAGGAAAAATTCCAGGACTGTCATCCATTAAGTAAGTTTTTTCAAAATATGCAGATGGTAAAAATTCTAAATTGAAGCCCGCATGCCCCACTAATTTTTCCGGAAGAGGTTTATCAAGATAAACATCAATCATTACACCTTGATCTTTTGCAGTAACAACAATTTTAGAATCGAAGTCATAATTCTTGTACCGGAGATGTAACTTCAATGCTATTATTTTTTCTATCAACATTCCTGTTAATCATTTCAGGAACAAGATCCCATTGTTCCGGTGTTGATCTTAATCTTACGGCACCGTTAGTAGCAGTTCTTACGCCATGATGAATAATTTCAATTCCTGCAGTTTTTTCATCTAAAGAAAACCATTATATTGGTTGCTGAAAACAAATACGTTAAGCCCTTGGGTTTCAAAATACTCCATATCATTTAGTTTCAATTTATTTTCCTGACTAAATACATTATCGAAAAGAAATAATGTAAAGCCGATTATTAAAAATGGGATAAGATTTTTTGATAAGAAGTTCTTTAAAACAGTATTAATATTTTTCATTCTATTCTCCTTATTTTAAGACTAACATTCAAAATTAATGAACTTAAAATAATTCATTTTATTGTTCTATCTTTTTACAGTATCCCCTTGAAATACTAATTGTAATTGACCACACATAATTCAATTTTTAAAATCACTAATAATCAATATAGGATATACTACTAATCATTAAATAATTACTAATTCACCTGAGGAGTAATTATTCGATAATTTCCACTTAAGTGCATTAAACTGAATAGATATAATAACCCATCATAATAAGGATCAAAGTATCCATCTGAATAAGGTTCCAGCTTAGCATTCCATACGGCATCAACAAACTTCCAGCTTTTAGCTTGGGTTCCCATTAATGGAAGCAGCCGCAGATGTTGCGACCAATCCCAACGAATGACGAAATGCACGGTAACCGCCGGCAGGTAAAATAAATTCAGGAAGTGTTCCATCTAAATTGTACTGATCCTCAAAAGTATCAATCCCTCTGCAGAAAAGAAAATTTTGAATTCGTTTACAGTAATCTTGCTGCCATTTTTTATCTTTTGCATACCATGAATAGTCCATAGCAATATTCATTGGAACCCTCCATGAATCAAATCGGAAATTACTATGAAACTTTCGGAAAGTTCTGGGTGTGCCGTCAAATTCAGTAATATCTGCATTCAACCCGGTTGGTGAAGAGCATGCCCTATGAAGAAAAGCACGTGCTGTATCAGCGCAATCCCTGTAAAATTGTTCGTGGCCGTCTTTGGCATATTCAGCCCATACTTCAAAAAAAGCCGGAAGGAAATAAGAAGGATCAGTCCAGTTATACCCGGAACTGTCGGGGACAAAAGTTATCTTTTTTTGTTCAACGTTAATAACATTTGTAATTCCATCTGTTCCGTTTTTACTCCACATTGCATCAAGAATTCTTCTTGCTTCAGCATAATAATTTATTCCTGTTTTATTACCCCAGCGGTTAGATGCAAATAATAGGTCAGTAATAAAATACAATTCTCCATCGGAAGCAGAACCTTCCGAGTTATGAATTCCACTTTCAGGTTTAACACTCCATGCAAAATAAGCATCGCGCGGTCCGCCCTGGTGCTGCATATATTTTTGAGCCCACCTCCACAAACGGTCGAAATACATCTTTTTTATTCAGTTGAACTGCTACCATCATTCCATACGACATGCCTTCTGTTCGTGCATCATGATTTTTCAAATCGGAAACATATCCCATTGAATCTCCGACTTCAAAATAAACTCTGTTCGGCCCCTCAAATACATCGTGGTAAGCTTTAGCTAACTTGGCATCAATATCTTCTTGTTTATATCCAGCGTCCAAAAATACATTTCGATATTTGCCTGTTACCCAGGCGCCGGTATCCCAGGGCTTCATTTTCCCTCGAGGGTCTATTAATATCCTTATTGCAATCATTAGTTTGAGACTTCATAGAAATAAAAAATATTAACGAGAGTGAAATAATGAATATTAACTTTTTCATAAGTATTCCTTATGGAAACATTTTTAAATTCAAGTGGACACACATTAAATTTCAAAATATGAACTATCCGGTTGATGTATTTGTTAATAAATATTTAATTAGATGAAAATTTCATTTATTGTTTTGATATGCATCCAGGATTGCTTTTGATACAACATTTGGACTAAGATTATTTGCTGATGCATATTTTAAAATCTCTTCCGATTCCGGTTTAACTTTCTCTTTACCATCCGGTGTTTTAGAAATTTTCATATTAAAAAATCCAAACTCGGTTTTTATTTTTTTAGTTTCCCTTTCAAGTTCAATTCTATCAATAGGATAATATCTTACTCCAATTGTAGTAGTGTAATTCAAAATTAGATTTGAAACTTTTTCCAGGTTATTTTTATTACAGATTACACTTAGCAAAATACCCGGTCTGCCTTTTTTCATTATTACTTGTGTATAATAAAAATCAATTGCTCCCTGTTCAAATAATTTATTTTGAAATTCCAACCCCAAATATTCATTATTGGCATCATCAATATTTGTTTCAATTACAACTAAATTTTTATTTGTGTCTGAAATTTCTGAAATAGAAAGCCTTAATACATTGGGAGCTTTAAAATCTTTTTCACCTGCCCCATAAGCCGTAAGTATATCTGTGGTGGGAATCTGCTCAATGCTTGGATTTAAATATTTAATTATTGCCGCACCAGTTGGGGTTAACCTCTCGCCTTCTTCATCGCCGTATGTATATGGGATTCCTTCAATTATTAATTTGGTTGCCGGACAAGGAACAGGAAGCTGCCCATGGGCTGTATTAACAAATCCTTTCCCGGTTATTAAAGAAGTTAAATAAGATTCTTTAATATTTAATTTGTCCAGGAAATAAGCTGCACCGCAAATATCAATTATTGAATCAACTGCTCCAATTTCATGGAAATGAATTTTTTCAACAGGAATATTATGAACTTCAGCTTCAGCTTTACCGATAATTTGAAATATATCTATGGCAATTTTTTTTGCGCTCTCAGTAAATGATGATTTATTTATTAATGAAATAATATCTGTTAAATGCCTGTGATGATGCTGATTTACTTTTTCTACAACTTTAACATGCTTGCATGCTATCCCGTTTTTTTTCACATCGGAAATTTTAATCTCCGCCTGGTCATCAAAATTTAATAATGAAGGCAGCTTTTCCAATTCATCAAATCCGTTTGATAATTGAGCCAAGGCGCCTAAAAACATATCTCCGCTTGCACCTGAGAATGCTTCTATCTTTAATATCTTCGACATTTATTTTAAACCTTTCACAATTCGATATGCTGCAATAGCTGCTCCATATCCATTATCAATATTAGTTACTAATAAACCATTAGCACAGCTTGATAGCATTGAATTAAGTGCGGTGTGCCCTCCTTTGGCAACACCATAGCCAACACTAACCGGAATGCCTATTATCGGCTGCGCAAACAATCCTCCGACAACAGTTGGGAGAGCACCTTCAAAACCGGCACAAACAATTATAACTTTTGCTTTTTTTATTTCCTCTTTTCTATCTAATAATCTATGAACCCCCGCAACACCAACATCTACAAGTTTTTTGAGCTTTTAATCCTAAAAATTCTGCGGTATAAAAAGCTTCATTAACAATAAATTCGTCCGAAGTACCGCCGGAAAGAATTACTACATCCGGATTTTTTCTTTTAGCTTTTGGCATTTTCCCGACAATACATATCCCGATTTTAAAATCATAAAAAACATTTTTATATTGTTTTTTAATTTCAATTGCTTTTTGCTCCTGCAGTTTGGTTATTAAAACTTTTTCCTGATGTTTTAATATTTCATTTATAATATTGAGAAGCGTATCAACATCTTTGGTCTCTCCATAAACAACTTCCGGGAAACCAATTCTTTCTTTTCTGTTATGATCAATTTTATAATTCATTAAGAACCCTATTTAATTTCCCGGAGACCAAACCTTCTTCATCAATTATACATTCGGAATATCCAAGTTCAATTATTTTTTGTTTAATTTTTTGGAAATGGGATTTCAATTTGGCAACTTGTTCTTTAGGCACTTCAATTTTTGCTAATCGATCAATCGTTCTTACACGTACATCTTCAAAGCCAAAACTATTAAGAATAGATTCAGCCTCTTCAACCATTTTAAGTTTTGTTTCGGTAATTGATTCTGCCATACGGGAAACGGCTGCTTAAGCAAGGACTGGAGGGTTTATTCCAAACAGATAATTTAAAATAATTTGCTAATTCTCTTATTGATTGTTTATCAATCTTGCAAGTTATAAAAGGACTTAGAATATCATTTTCAGAAGCAGATTTTAAACCCGGACGGTAATCGCCCAAATCAGAATAGTTATTGCCATTTACAATTTTGAATCCACGATACTTATCTTGAATTAAACTTTGAAGCGTATCATATAATTCATTTTTACAAAAGTAGCAGCGGTTAACCGGGTTTGATGAATAATTCTCATCATTAAGTTCATCAGTTTTTACTACTTCATATTTGATATCATTGTCTTGACAAAATTGAACTGCGATATCTAAATCTTTCCGTTTTAAACTTGGCGAATCAGCAATTACTGCAACAGAATTTTCTTTGCCGAGATATTTTCTACATAAAAATGATGCTAGACAAGAATCTACTCCTCCTGATAATGCAATTAAAGTTTTATTATAACTTTCGATTTCAGGTTTTAATTTATTTAATATAGTTTCCATGTTTTCAAAATTTTGTAATACATTATATAATTAATTTATTCAATTTGAATGCTTAACTAATTTGTTGACTATTTTTCATTACTAATTCTTCATTTCTACCATTCTATTAAAATGAAATTGAAACTTAGTATTAGTGTTTATAAAAAAAGTTTACACATAATAAAATTTAATTATCATTTTCTACTCACAATCAATTCTTCTCTTTCAGTGGAGTAAGCAAACGAACAT
>CAVZSD010000044.1:0-43724 GCA_963777615.1 uncultured Bacteroidota bacterium
TCAAAAAAGATTTAGGTTAATTATATGAGTAAGATTAAACCTATTTACTTCTATTCAACAATGGTTATTATCTTCATAATAATATTTTATATAATTTCCCCAAATGAATATAATAATGCAGAATCTTCAATGTCTACCCAATGGAAATATTGCAAATAGACAAATGCCTGATGATTCAATCCATCAGGGTATGATGAATCCGATTGCACAAAAGCCGACTAAAGAAAATGTTACAAATAGTATTATGCAGCACATGGAAGAATTAAAAAAAGAAGTTGAAGCACATCCAAATGATACATTAAAGATGAGACAATATGCTGAGTTTTTAAATGAAGCACATCAAAATAGTCAGGCAATAGATTTATTATCAAAAAATATTAAATCGTGATCATAAAAGAGTTGATATATTGACTTCACTGGTATTTATATACTTTAATAAAAAAAATTATTCTAATGCAGAAGAATGTTTAAATAAAATTTTATTTATTGATAAAAGCAACCTTGATGCAAGGTATAACTTGGGTGCCATTTATGCAACGGAGGGTAAAAGAATAAAGGCTAAACAAATTTGGTCGCAAATTGTAAATAATTTCCCTTCATCATCACTTATCACAAAAAGCAAAAGAATCCATTCAAAGTTATAGTTATGCTATATAAATTTCATAAAAGTAAAATCTTCTGATTAAATAATATTTTATTTTTTATATACTTCCATAAATGCTTAATCTGCTTTGGTTTAGAAAAGAATTTCGTTGACTTTATAAAAATTAAATTTTAGGTTTCGTCTCAAAGTCGATTAAGTTTCGGCTGCAATAACAAAATTGGAGGATTTATGATGAAGAGAATTTTTACCTTTCTGTTTCTGCTTTTTCTTTGCATTCCTAATCTCTTAGCTCAGGGAGTGGACCGTTCAGGCGGTTATGCGCGTATACTTAGTTTAGGTAACAATCCTTATGTCGTTGATCCGGAAGGAATCAAAATAAATCCTGCCTGGGCATCTGAATATTCTGATTTTATTTGGGGGGATATTGGTTCGAATGGCGCTGGGGGTGCTTTTGGTAATACTAGCGTTGGACAATTCTTCGGTGGGAACTTTAATTTAGGAAACGGAATAACTATTGGGGCCTTGTTAACAAGAAATGATTTTAATAGTATTTCTATTGGAAGACTAGATCCCTTTAAGAATAGCAGGATTAGGCGTTGTGAATTTGATAAATAATGCACCTGGAGCATCTGCTATTGCTTTAAATAATAATCTTGAATTATTAGCAGCCTATAAAATAGGTAAAATGAGTTTAGGATTTGGATTTGCTTTTGCTTCAACTAGTAGCGAAACCAGTCCGCCTCAAGTAAATTCTACTAAAACATCTGCTTCGCAAATAGGAATTAACCCTGGTATATTAATAGAGTTAACTAATAGATTATTATTGGATTTTGGAGCCAGTTTCATTTTTCCAAGTGCATCTTACCAGCCTGCTACTGGAAATGAAGCAAAAGTTTCTGAAACCATTATTGGATTAAATGGCAGAGCATTTTTAAAATTCTCTAATAAAATTAGATTCGTACCATCAGTTGTTTTTATAACTCAATCTGGTTCAGGCGATAATGGAGTTACTACAACAGATTTACAGTCTAATACAGCGTTGGGAATTGGATTTGGTATTGAATATTCAGTCGGTGACTTTTTACTTGTAGGTGGCCCCGGTCTCTCAACTACAAGCACAACAATTCCTAATGGACCAACCACAGCACAATATGATTTAAAAACTTCAAATTTTATTTTCCCTGTTTGGAATATTGGTGCAGAATGGCATGCACTTGATTGGTTTATTGGAAGACTTGGTTATACTGCTTCGAATGGAAGTCAATCTGTTGAATCAGGTGCTGCAGCAAACGCTATCACTGAAGCCACGAATACATTTTTCGTTCCTGGAATTATGACATTTGGTGTTGGTCTTCGATTTGGAGATTTTGCATTAGATGGAACTGTGAATGCCGATGTACTACGTCAGGGGTTAAATAATATTGCCGGCGGCGGTGCTACTTTTGCTTATTTATCCACAAGTTATGCTTTCTAAAGTATGTTGAATTTAAATTTAAAAGCGCTCTGAAAATTGAGCGCTTTTTTTTGAAGTTTGTTCCATTACTTTAATACTTTTCATATAAACAATTTCTTTCTATCTTTCGGAAACAGAATCACAATAAACATTTCAATAATGATAGAATATGTCGGCGCAATACATATGCACTCAATTTTCTCGGATGGTTCCGGTAAAGTTGATGAAATTGCAAGAGATGCAAATGAGGTGGGCTTAGATTTTATACTTCTCACTGATCACAATACTTTGCGTGCGTTAAAAGAAGGTTTTGAACGATGGTACGGCAATACATTATTATTAGTTGGATGTGAAATAAATGATAAAGAGAACAAAAATCATTATCTCGCATTTAATATAGATGAAACTTTTTCAACCCGGATATCTGCCAAAGAATATGTTAAAAAAGTTAAAGCTGCCGGTGGCATTGGTTTTTTAGCACATCCGCATGAAAAACGTGGGCACATGAAAGAGCATCCACCTTATCCATGGACTGAATGGGGGACTGAGGATTTTACCGGTATTGAAATTTGGAATCACATGTCCGAATGGATGGAAAATTTAACTGAACAAAATAAGTATCAATCTTTTTTGCATCCATTAAAAACTATTGAAGCTCCTCCTGATGAAACTTTAAAAGTGTGGGACAAATTAAATTTAAAAAGAAAGGTTTCCGGTATAGGCGGAGTTGATGCACACGCTCATAAATATAATATACTCGGCTTTCTTGAAGTAGAAATTTTTCCATATAAAGTTTTATTCAAATCTATCAGAACTCATATTTTGGTAGAAGAAGAATTGCAAAAAGGGAAAAGTTTAAAAGCACTTAAACATAATAAAAATTTAATCTATGGTGCACTTGAAAATGCGAGATGTTTTGTTGCAAATGACTATCATAGCAATTCAATGGGATTTTCATTTACTGCCTCTTCAGGCAAGAAACATTATATTATGGGAGATGAAATAAAATCTAACGGGGAAGTAGAACTTAAAATTTCTCTTCCGATTAAAAGCGGGGAAATTAGAATTATACATAATGGAAAAAATATTAAAACAATTGAAACCCAATCGACAACTTTTACTACAAAAGAAAAAGGCGTTTTTAGAATTGAAGTATATTTAAATAATAAGGCATGGATTTTTTCAAATCATATAAAAATAATTTGATGAAACGAAAATATTATTGTTGAATTGTTCACTTAAACGCGCCCGTAGTTCAACTGGATAGAACGTTGGATTCCGGTTCCAAAGGCTGAGGGTTCAAGTCCTTCCGGGCGCACTCTATTTTAAGTCAAAATTCAAAAATCAAACCTCAAAACTTAATTTTTATTTAATTACTAATTGATTAATTTGAAATAAATATTTGATTTTTGACCTTTTAAATTAGTTTACAGTGTTTAAGGTTTTTTTATATATTTACTGTCCGACTTAAATATTATTTACAAGGAAAGAAATGTTAACAAAAAAGAAAAAACTTTCTAAAAAACAAATCAAAGAAGATAAGCTGGTAGTAACTTACTATAAAGTATTGGGTTATTTTCAAGAAAATAAAAATAGAATCATAATATATGGATTGGCATTCATAGCAGTAGTTGCAGCAGTATTCTTTTATCTCCAGAGAAAAAATGACAATGATATGAAAGCCAGTGCTCAACTCGCCAATGTTATGGATTTGTATGATAAAGGTTCATATCTTGAAGCAATTCAAGGAAAGCCCGGGACAAATGTTGACGGCTTGAAAAAAATTGTTGAGGATTATAGCGGAACTGAAAACGGAGAAACAGCAAAAATTTATCTTGCTAATTCTTATTTCATGCTTGATAAACTTGATGACGCATTTAAATATTATAAAGATTATAGTGGAAGTATAAATATTTATAAAGCAGCTTCATTGGCTGGACAGGCAGGTTATTATGCATATAAAAATGATTTTGAAAAAGCAGCAAGCTTATATAGGCAAGCATCAAAAGTTTCAAGTGAAGATGTAGCAAACCCGGATTACATGCTTAAAGCCGGAATAAATTATATTAAAGCAGGCAAGAAGGATGACGCTAAGGATATATTAGAAAAGATAAAAAAAGATTATACATCCTCTACTGCTTACAGGGAAGTTGATAAATATTTGGCGCAAATAGATTGAAATAAATCTTAAGAAAAAATTTTATATTCAATTAATTTTTATTTATTGTTTTTCAATGGGATTGAAAGTTATATAATTCAAAACCTGAATAAATAAAAACAGTTAGTTTAAAAATTTTCTTATTAAAACACCTTACGCAAGATTGAGTGGTAAGTCGTCTCAAAAATAAATTTTATTGTCGCACTGTGCTTGATGAAATGTGATTTCGTTATATTTTTCAGTCTTCGAAAAACTCAGTCTGACAATTCTACAGTTTTAAGCCGACCTTCTCGCTGCAAGTAACCATATAGCGTAAGGTGAATTATTGATTCTAAATAATAAAAATCATAGCTTTTTGTAAATTAAATTGTAACTGATTTCTATGTGTCTGCTTTTTCATTTTAGTTTTTGAGTAATAATATTTATAACATTGCATTATTAAATCTTATTTATTATTGCATAAAAATTAAATAAGATTTAACTTATAAATGTACAATAAAAAATCTTCTCTCAAATTAAAATCCGGAGGTAATATGAAGAAACTCCTTACTGCCTTTTTTTCCCTTTCATTAATAATTGGCTTGAATGCACAAGATGTATTTCAAAGAACATCGACTATCCATACGCTACAGTATGAGCCTGGCGGTGGTGCATTTGGTAACTTTGTTGCCGGTGTTGATTTTGATCAAGATGGCAAACCTGAAATTTATGCATGCAACACTAATATTATTGATAGAGATGGTGAATTAATCCCAAAAATCTACAAGTTTGAATGGAATGAGAATACTGCAACATGGGATTCTGTGTGGGGTGCTGTTCTTGATGTTCCTTTACAAAACACCTGGCCTGCTTTAACATGGGGTGATTTAGATAAAGATGGCAAACCTGAAATTATCTGGGGGCCTGCTAATAATCTAGATGCAACATTAAATCCAAATCCTCCTCGTGTGGTTGTTTATGAAGTTGTTGGCGACGGAAGTGATAATTTAGGTGTTGATGATGGCTTCGGAAGTTTTACACCTAATTCCACTTTTACAATTGCTGATAAAGATATGCAGGATGTTAGGCCAATTAAATTTGTTGTTTCGGATATAGATAATGATGGTACTGATGAATTAATTTTTGCTGATCGTGTAGCATTATATCATTATGGTGTTTTATCCGTAGATAATATTCCTGATGATGGAGATGGATCGGAAACGTGGACAATTGAAGCCAGCGGTTTAGACGATATAGCTATGGGTACTGCAAATAAATATGATTTAGCAGTAGTTGGCAGTATAATTTATTTATTTGATGGAAATGGTTTGGTACATCCAGTGAAGTTTGATGGATTTTCGTATACAGATTTACCAGTTCAACAAGAAGTTGCTGATGTTTATGGTTCTTTCAAAGGTTCTGTAACTGCTGATCTTGATAATGATGGAACTGATGAAATTATTTTAGGAGGATGGGATAACCCGACTAAAGTTTTTGTGCTGAAACAAGTTGCCGATACTCTTCAGACTTATGATGTTTCAGACACATTAATCAATATTGAAACCTTAAATGGTGCTGCTATGGGTGATTTGGATAACGATGGTAACCCGGATTTTGTTTTTGGTACAAGAGGCGACCCGGCAAGTGTTCCAAACAATGCTATGCTTAGAGTTGAATTTCAAGGTGGCGATATTACAGACCCTGCAAATTATGTGTCATCAATAATTGATTCATTGTTAGTCCCTGCACCGGGTGGAAAAGGCGGTCAACTTGATGCCATTGCAATTGGAAATTTGGATGGAGATCCTGCTGATGAGTTGGTTTATACGCAGAGCTACACACGAAAGGTTGATAATGACACTACTGCAGATGCTGCCATAGTAGAATTACAGCACACTCCTGTTAGTGTTGAATTAGCTAGTTCAGGTATCCCGGATAAATTTTATTTAAATCAGAATTATCCTAATCCCTTTAATCCTTCAACAACAATTAAATTTGGAATAAAAAATGAAATGGTTGTTGAACTAAAAGTATTTGATATCTTAGGAAGAGAAGTAATGACTTTAATCGATAATGATATAATGAAAGCCGGTATATATAATGTAACCTTAAACTCTTCGAATCTGGCCAGCGGAACTTATATCTATAGATTGAAGGCGGGAAATAATATTGCATCTAAAAAAATGATTTTATTAAAGTAATCTTATTTATGCGAGACTCATCTCTTTATTGGTTGGGTCTCGCATATTTTACTTAATAATTTCAGGAGACTAATCTTAAGAAACTTTTTACAATTTATTTAAAATGAATAAACTAATCCCATTTAGCACCTCACTTTTATTTAAATCTATCACTTTCTATTGATTCATCGAGGCAACAATGAACAGAAAAATAATTTTTGTCATTCTCTTCTTAACTAATATTTTTTCTCTAAATATTTTTGCTGGTGTAACAGGTAAAATTTCGGGGAAAGTTACTGATGCTCAATCAAATGAACCGCTGCTGGGAATAAACATTCTTATCGAAGGTACAACACAAGGTGCTGCAACCGGACTTGACGGGACATTTATAATAAATAACGTTGAGCCTGGAACATATAACCTAATTTTTTCAGGTGTAGGGTATCAAAAAAAAATAGTAGCAAATGTGACAGTCTCGATTGATTTTACAACAGAGATAAATGCTGAATTATCTTCAGAAGCAATTGGATTGGAAACAATTATTGTTCAAGCAATAAAACCAATGGTAAGAAAAGATTTAACTTCCTCACAAGTTTCTGTTGATGCCGGACAAATATCTACATTACCCGTGGAAAATGTTGATCAATTATTAACTCTGCAAGCAGGTATAATTAAAGGTGCCGGGGGTGAAATTCATATTAAAGGTGGACGTTCTAATGAGATATCTTATAATGTTAACGGTATTTCCATTGTAAACCCTTTTGATAATTCCAAATCAGTTGAACTTGCTACAAATGCGATTCAGGAATTGTCAGTTGTTAGCGGAACATTCAATGCAGAGTATGGAAACGCTTTAAGTGGTATCGTAAATTCTATAACGAAGGAAGGCACAAAAAACTATAATGGAAGTTTTTCTTTTTATACAGGTGATTATCTAAGTTCTCATAAAGATATTTTTTACAATATTGATAATATTGATCCGGTAAATAATTATGTAACTGAATTTACATTAGGCGGGCCAATACCTCTATTAAATGATGTAGTTACTTTTTTCTTATCGGGAAGGTTAAATGACAGTAAAGGGTATTTATATGGTATTAGGCAGCAAGAGCCGAGTGACTACATACAATACTTAAGTGCAGACAGCATAAGTGTTCTTGCTACGGGCGATGGTAAAACTGTTTCAATGAATCCAAGCAAAGACTGGAATGGGAATGCAAAAATTACTATTAAACCTTTTTCAACATTTAAAATTAATTATGATTTTTTAATTTCGGATTCAAAATACCAACTTTATAATCATAATCTTAAATATAACCCTGATGCAAATTATCATAGATATAATACAGGGTTATTTAATTCAATCGAACTAAGGCACGTATTAAACCAATCTACTTTTTATTCTTTAAAAGGCTCATATAACATTAATGATTTTAAAAGATATCTTTATCCTTTACTCGATGCTTCAGGGAACTCGGTTGATTTTTCGGCGGGAATGGGTTTAACAGGATTTCATCCCGATCCAAGATATACCAGCAGTTTGCAATATGCCGCAGATAATACTTTTCCTTCGGGTGGTACTTTGAATCAACATTTTTATCAGAAGACAAAGACACTTAATGGAAAATTTGATCTTACTAGCCAAATAACTTCAAATCATGAAGTAAAAATTGGAGCTGAATACAAACGATTTGTTTTGGATTATGAAAGTTTTCAGATATTGAAGGATGGAAATTTATCATATATCCCACCAATGGATAATATTTTGCATGACAGTTATTCTAAGAAACCAACGGAAATTTCAGGTTATGTCCAGGATAAAATGGAGTTTGAAAGTCTTATTCTTAATGTTGGATTTAGGTTGGATTATTTTGATTCAGATTCAAAATATTCTGTAAATACTAAATATCCTTCCCCAAATGATCAAACAATTCCTGACAAGTGTAGATAAGAATCAATTATTAAAAAGTGCTTCAGGAAAATATCAGTTTAGTCCGAGAGTTGGAATATCATTTCCAATTACGGATAAAGGAATAATTCATTTTTCTTATGGGCATTTTTTCCAGATTCCTCCATTTACTTATTTATATACTAATCCGGATTTTAAATACCCTGTATCTGGAACGCCTACTTTTGGTAACTCTAATTTGAATCCTGAAAAAACAATAACTTATGAGATTGGTTTGCAGCAGCAATTACTCGATAATCTTTCTTTTGATGTAACCGGCTATGTTAAAGACGTAAGAGATTTGCTTGCTTTACAGAAAATACAGTCAAGCGCAAGTAAAGCGTATTACATGTACGTAAATAAGGATTACGCAAATATAAAAGGCATTACATTTTCTTTAACAAAAAGAAGAAATCCTGGTGATCTTTTTGGTGCAACCCTGGATTATACATTTCAAACTACGGAAGGTAGCGATACAAGATCTGCTGCAGCATTCTTGGATTTAGCTTCCGGAAGACAAAGCGAAAAAATTCCTTATTACCTTGATTGGGATCAGCCGCATACATTAAATGCAACTTTAAATTTCGGCGGTGAGACATGGAATTTTACTTTTGTTGGCCGAATTGGGTCTGGCTTACCATACACACCCAGACTTCTTTTTGAACAAATTTATTTAAAAACAAATAGTGCCAGGAAACCTTCTCAAACAACAGTAGATCTATATATCGATAAGACAATCAATGTTGCAGATTTTGGATTTACTTTTTTCTTAAAAGTATTTAACCTTTTTGACAAGCTAAATGAAAACGATGTTTTCGATGATACTGGTAGATCGAACTACACATTGGAAAGTGAGTTGGGAACTACACAGGCTGCTGACTACTACGCAAGCTTAAATCCTTTAATTAAACCCTCCAGCGAATATTTTGTAAGGCCTGATTATTATTTACCACCTCGGGAAGTAAGATTAGGTTTAACATTGGAGTTTTGAAAGAAATACGGAGTTATTTAATGAAAATTAATTTTATAAATAATGTTCTATTAATTTTTTCAATTTTGTTTAGCAATTTAACAGTTGCTCAAAAGCTTAACTCAAAAACTGAGGCTGAACATCAGGCTGTTAAAAATTATATTCAACGCATGATGAATAATAATAACTCAGGATTAAAAAGTTTTATTGACGAATCCTTACCTAAAAAAGGTGGAAATGTCGGAAGTTTGTCGAAGACTACAGGAATGCAAGACCGAAAAAGTTATATAATGAATGGTAATAAAATTTTAGTATATATAACTAATTTTGGAGGAATTGGCGGGGGATATACTTTGGATCAATCCAGCAGATATTTAGGTGATGTTGTTTGGAAAGGACTTCCTTACGTTTTCCAATTTGCGCCTATTGTGGGTGCTTCAGTTCCTGATGCAAGAAATACAAATAAAAGATTACATATAATTTCTGACGCACTTGATGATTACCCTCATTCTGCACGGCCTAATGATGATTTCATTGAAATAAATCCGACAGAAGATACATTATGGCAATTCCAGCCACTTGAAGGTTATGCGGATCCCAATCAGGAAAATATGGCGCACAATCCGGATTTCGATTCGGATCAAGATGGAAAGCCTGACAGCTGGCCGCGCGATTGGTATAACTCTACCCTTGGAAAATATGTATGGCCAGGATATTTAAAACAAGATGCAAACAATGCTGATCTTGAAGCATTTTGGTCAATGGATGATAGAGATAACCGTGAATTTACTTATTATCCCTATAATAGTGATTTAAAAAAAATGGGAATTGGAGTTCAGGTAGATGGCAGAGCTTTACAATGGAGTAACTCACTTGTAGAGAATGTAGTCTTTTTTGTTTACACCATTACCAATGTCAGCGATAAGGATTTAGATAGCGTATTTTTCGGTGTTTACGGAGATCCTGATGTAGGTGGGCAAAAAGATAATGGTGATGACCTTGGTATCTTTTTCCCTCCATATTCAATTCCAGGGCATAATGTCGATGATATACCTACTTATTCCAGAAGTATGGTTGCATTTAAAGATGACGGAAATACTGTAGGTGAAAATGGAATAACTGATGGAATAATAGCATGCAAGTTCCTTGAAAGTCCCGGAAATTCTGACGATGGAATTGATAATGATGGAGATGGTATGATTGATGAAAGTCAATCTAACGGAAAAGATGATGACGGCGACTGGAATCCTGAGACTGATGATGTTGGGATTGATGGTATCGCAAGTACAGGAGATGAGGGAGAAGGCGATGGAATTCCAACCGCCGGCAAATTGCTTTCTAATGGTGCGCTTGATCCTTTACATCCCGGGGAACCTAACTTTGAATTCACTGATTTGGATGAAGCAGATCAAATAGGTTTAACAAGTTTTAGCACATGGAAATGGGGGACGAAAACAGGTAACCCTCAAAATCCAAGAGAAGGTTTCTATGTAAGCAACGATTCACTCATGTGGGAAAAAAATAAACCAAACAGCTTCGATGAAGTTCTGCCGGAAGGTGCAGACATAACGTTTGTATTTGGTTCCGGCTATATATCACTAAAAAAAGGTGAATCTAAAAGAATTTCAATGGCTCTTATATTAGCTAATGATATTGATGATATGCTTACAACTGCATCTACTGTACAGGACATTTATAATAGGAATTATAATTTTTCTAAACCACCCGAACTACCTACTCTAACTGCAGTTCCTCAAGATAAAAAAGTAACTCTCTATTGGGATGATGCAGCAGAAAGTAGTGTTGACCCAATAACAGGGAAAGACTTTGAAGGATATGTTTTGTACAGGAGCACTGATCCTACTTTTACGGATATTCAGACAATTTCCGACGGTAAAGCATCTCCATTTTTATTGGAACCACTTAAAACTTACGGTGGAGCAGAATGCAAATGGGATTTAGTTAATGATTGGAAAGGTTATCATCCGGTTGCATATCAGGGGCGAGGTATTCATTATTATCTTGGTGATAATACAGGCCTTGTTCATTCATTTGTTGATTCTAATAATGTTTTAAATGGACAAACCTATTATTATGCTTTAGTAGCATATGATCACGGCGATTCTTTGAATTTCCCGCCCACGGAAACGACAAAAAAAATAACTGTAGATCCTATTACATCAAAAGTAATATTAGATAAAAATACTGCATCAGTTATACCCGGTCCAAGAGCAAACGGTTATTTGCCGCCTTCTGTCAACAGTTCAAACTTTACTCAAAGCAGCGGAATAGGGAACGGCAATGTTAATTTTTCAATTTTGAATGATCTAGTGATTGATGATAATGAATATGAGTTATACTTTGATGATTCTCTCTTAGTTAATGGTAATATGACCGCCAAAAAGAACTACTCAGTTATTGATTCAAAAATTCGAACTAAAAATTTAAATTTCTTTGCAAATAAATTTGCGGATATTGGTGTCAATAATATTCTTGATAATCAATCTTTAAAATTAAAAGACTCCAACGGTAATATAATTACAAGAACCAGTTCGGTGGATACCTCCAACTATATTATTGATTTAGAGAATGGTAAAATAAGAAGATCAGTTGGAAGCGGTATTCCCGATAATTCCGAATTAACGTATACATTGGAATTCAAATATCTCCCTATTTCCAAAAGTACTTTAATGAATAATGAAGACAGTAATCCTGTGTTCGATGGCATAAAACTAAGAGTTACTGATCAAAATAAAATTGAATATGATCCTGATAATTCAAAGTGGCTGAAAGGAAACTCAAACATGCCGTATAATGTTGCTTTGTCTTCAGTCGGGACTTCAAGTTCAAAAACAGTTTATCCTGCTGATTATGAAGTAACCTTTTCATCATCATATATTGACTCAGCTTTTATAAAACCATCAGGCAAACCTATTTTAAAAATTCCTGTTAAGTATTCGGTTCAGGAAGTTACAACCGGTGTTCCTAACAAAATCCAAACTTACTTGAATGAGAATAATACTACTCGAGATTCTGCCTGGTCACCCAATGAAGAAATTGTTTTTTATAAACCAGGAAGTACACAAAGCAGCGATTTGCTTACCTGGGGCCTCAGAATATCTCTTCCTGCTGCTAATACTGTAACCGATACAATTTATCCAGGTGATGGTGATATCCTTTTTATTTCTACCAAACGGCCATTTACAGAGCAGGATACATTTTATTTAAAAATGACAAAAGGTGTTGAAGACAATGCAGCAGCTTCTTCAGCTTTAGATAATATTTATGTAGTCCCTAATCCTTATGTCGGTTATAATATTTTGGAACCACAGAATAGGCTCTCTGATCAATCACGCGGCGAAAGAAGGATTTACTTTGAAAATCTACCTTCTAAATGTACAATACGGATTTATACATTATCTGGTGATCCAGTTAAAGTGCTTGAGCATAATTCAGGAGTTGCTAATGCCAGAGAATATTGGAATCTTCTGAATACAGATGGATTCAGCGTATCTTATGGCTTGTACATCGCACATATTGATGCGCCTGATATTGGACAGAAAATAATAAAGTTTGCGCTTATTAAGTAATGAATTGGCAGGAGTTAATAAATGAAATTCTATAAAAATATTACACTAATAATTACACTGGCTTTATTTTCGTGCGGGGTTTATGCCCAAAGTTTAAAGACTGGAACTACTGCCGCCCAGTTTCTTAAAATTGGAGTTGGGCCGAGGGCCATTGCCATGGGCAGTGCTTTTACGGCTACATCGGATGACATTTCTGCGATATATTGGAATCCTGGCGGGTTAGCTAGTTTAAATTCTAACCAGGCTTTTTTCAATCATATTAATTGGATAGCTGATATTAAATATGACTTTGCTGCTATAACAACTAATGTTTCCGGATTTGGAACGCTTGGTGCTTTTGTTTCAGTTCTTTCAACAGAAGATATGCTCGTAAGAACTATTGAAAAACCGGAAGGCACAGGTGAATTATTTGGATATAATACACTTGCCATCGGTTTAAGTTATGCCAGGAGCTTAACAGAACAGTTTTCAATTGGATTCAATGTTAAATATCTAAGTGAAAATCTTTGGCATATGAACAGTATAGGCTTTGCACTTGATATTGGTACAATGTATAAAATTCCGGTATTTACTAAGGAGCTTAGAATAGCCGCCAGCATATCTAATTTCGGGACAAAAATGAAACTAACCGGAAGAGATATTTTAAATGTTAAAAGTGTAGGTTCCGGCAGCTCTCCAAATTTAATTAATACTGATATCCAACTTGATTCATATGAATTACCTTTACTTTTTAGGATAGGTTTGGGAATAGATATTATCAAATCTTCTTCAAACAGAATAACAATTGATGCTGATGCTATACATCCTAATGATCATACAGAATATGTTAATTCCGGATTTGAGTATGCCTGGAATGAAATCATATTTTTACGTGCAGGATATAACTCTCTCCTTGAAAAAGACACTGAAAAAGGTTTATCATTAGGATTTGGTTTGAATTACAGAATTGTTGATCTTGTAAAGTTAAAAGTTGACTACGCTTATGAAAATTTTCACAGGTTAACAGATGTCCAATATTTTTCTGTCGGTATTGAATTTTAATTAATTGAACGATTAAATTGGGCTGCGTGATTTTCAATTTCGCAGCCTTTTTTATAAAAAACCATAAAAAAACATGTCAAAATTGTAAAAAAATAATCAAAACTTACACTTTTTCATTTCTTGACTTTCAAAGCGCATATATCTATTTTTTCCGTCTATTTATTAACTAACATTCCTAAGGATTTATGGCGGACACTTCAGATTTCAGAAATGGGCTAATTATAAAATTTAAAAATGATCTATATACAATTACAGAATTTCAGCATGTAAAACCCGGCAAAGGCGGCGCTTTCGTTCGAACCACTCTCAAAAATCTTAGGACAGGAAAAGTATTAGATAACACCTTCCGTTCCGGTGAAGGTATTGAAATAGTTCGTGTTGAAAGAAAAAAATATCAATATTTATATCGCGACGGCGACTTTTTAGTTTGTATGGATAATGATAATTATGAACAAATAAATATTCCGATTGAAAAATTTGGAGACGGTGTTAATTATTTGAAAGAGAGTGAGGAAGTTGAAATTTTATTTAATGGAAATGATATTCTAAATGTTGAAATACCAATATTTGTAGTTTTAAAAGTGGTTGAGACTGAACCAGGCTTTAGGGGAGATACTGCAACAGGCGCTAATAAACCGGCAAAACTTGAAACCGGTGCAAGCATAAATGTTCCATTGTTTGTAAATGAAGATGATATTTTAAAAGTAGATACTAGAACAGGGGCATATGTAGAAAGAGTAAAATCTTAAATATAAGGTGATTAAATGGATTTAAATCTTATTAAAAAGCTGGTCAAAATTGTTGATTCCACCGAGATCACCGATCTTGAAATTGAAGAAGAAGGACTTCGGATAAAGATTGCAAAAAAAATCCGAAATGCTCAACTGGTCAGTAGCCCGCAAATGATGGCATCTTCATTTCCACTACCAGGTTCAAATGCGTCGGAAAGTTCTGTTGAAGAAAAAATTGAAAAAGAGAGTGAGAAAGAAAACCTTCACGAAATTCATTCCCCAATTGTTGGAACATTTTATAGAGCTCCCGCCCCTGATGCAGATCCGTATATTCAAGTTGGCGATACAATTTCTTCAGGTACAGTATTATGCATTGTTGAAGCCATGAAATTAATGAATGAGATTGAAAGTGATGTTAGCGGTAAGGTTATTAAAGTCCTTGTTGAAAATGGAAAACCGGTCGAGTACAATCAGCCTCTTTTTTTAATTGAATTGAGTTAATTGCTTCTAAAAAATTGAGATAAAATTGTTTAACAAAATTTTAATTGCCAATAGAGGCGAAATTGCTTTAAGAATTATCAGGACTTGTAAAGAACTTGGAATTCATACAGTTGCTATCTATTCTGAAGCCGACAGGGATTCACTTCATGTTACCTTTGCTGATGAAGCAGTTTGCATTGGCCCTGCCCCAAGTAAAGAAAGTTATTTAAAGATTCCATTAATTATTTCTGCAGCACAAATTACCGGCGCAGATGCTATTCATCCGGGTTACGGCTTCCTTGCTGAAAATGCAAACTTCTCCGAAATCTGTTCAGAACACAATATAAAATTTATCGGCCCGACACCAGATATGATAAATGCTATGGGAAATAAATCCTTTGCAAAAGAAACTATGAAGAATCATGGTGTTCCTGTAATTCCCGGCAGTGATGGAGTAATTAAGGATAAAGAAGAAGGAATTAAAGTCTCAAAGGAAATTGGATTCCCGGTGATCATTAAAGCTTCTGCAGGCGGCGGTGGTAAAGGAATGCGCATAGTTTGGGAAGAAAAAGATTTCGAAAAAGCTTTCCAAACTGCTGGAAACGAGGCTGAATCTGCTTTTGGAAACCCTGAAGTTTATATTGAAAAATATTTTGAAAACCCGCGCCATATTGAAATCCAGGTTTTAGGTGATTCATTCGGAAATGTATATCATTACGGTGAACGCGATTGTTCGGTTCAACGGCGGCATCAAAAATTGATAGAAGAATCTCCTTCCCCCGTAATAACTGAAGAAATTAGAAATAAAATGGGAGAAACTGCTATACTCGGAGCGAAAGCAGTAAATTATGAAGGCGCAGGGACAATTGAATTTCTTTTTGACAAGCATAAAAATTTTTACTTCATGGAAATGAATACCCGGATTCAAGTTGAACATCCGGTAACTGAATTCGTTTACGGTGTTGATCTTGTACGCCAGCAAATTTTGGTAGCTGCCGGCGAAAAAATTGAAACTCTTCCAGGCAAACCACAAGGCCATAGCATTGAATTCAGAATTAATGCAGAAGATCCGCAAAATGGTTTTCGTCCTTCCCCGGGAAGAATTGAATCACTTCATTTTCCAGGTGGATTTGGTGTTCGTGTTGATTCGCATATATATCAATCCTATACGATTCCTCCTTATTATGATTCGCTTTTGGCCAAACTGATTGTGTGGGGAACAGATAGGCAGCATGCTATAGCACGTGCTAGAAGAGCTTTAGAAGAATTTACTATTGAGGGTGTTAAAACCACAATTCCTTTCCAATTAAAAGTGCTTGAAGATTCAAGATTCTTAAGCGGGAATTTTGATACGGGTTTTTTAGAGCACTTTAATTTTGAAGATTAATAATTAAAAAGTAATTTTGAAAATAAAATTTGTTGAGGTAATAAATGAGATTTCCTGATAACATAAAATATACAAAAGACCATGAATGGATTTCCCTTGACGGTAAAATCGGCACAATAGGAATTACAGAATACGCTCAAGGTGAATTGGGTGATGTTGTTTTTGTTGATATCGATCCTAATTTAAAAGAAATGAAAAAAGGCGATTCATTCGGAACTATTGAAGCAGTTAAAACTGTTAGTGATCTTTATGCACCATGTACCGGCAAAATTATTGAATTAAATAAAGATCTTGCAGACAGTCCCGAACTTGTAAACAGCGATCCTTACGGGCTTGGCTGGATGGTTAAAGTTGAAATTAATGACTTATCAGATTTGAATGATCTTTTAGACAATAATGCTTATAAAGAATTGGTTGGACAATAAATCTGATTTATTATTTTATATCAAAATATAGTTTTATACATATTGGCCAATACTTATAAAACAAAATCTTTTTTAAGGTTTTGTTTTTGTTTTAAATTGAATTTATTTAATGAATAGACAAACAATTTTAATAATAGACTTTGGTTCGCAGTTTACGCAGCTTATTACTCGCAGAGTTAGAGAAGCAAAAGTTTATTCCGAAATTTATCCGCACACAATTTCACTCGAAAAAATTAAAGAGATTAATCCGATTGGAATAATACTATCAGGCGGCCCAATGAGCGTTTATGATAAAGATGCGCCTGTACTCGAAAAAGAAATATTGAATCTTAAAATTCCGGTATTAGCTATTTGTTATGGTTTACAGTGGCTATGTAAAAACCTTGACGGCATAGTGGAGCCTGCAGAAGATAGAGAATATGGAAAAGCTACTCTTAAAGTTTTAAATCATTCAAGATTATTTAAGGAAGTTAAAAAAGAATCTACGGTTTGGATGAGCCATGGCGATTTAGTTACTAAAATTCCATCCGGATTTAAAGTTGTTGGTGATTCTGACCATTCTCCTTTCTGCGCAATAGAAAATGAAAATGAGAATTTATTCGGCGTTCAATTTCATCCTGAAGTTTTCCATACCCAAGAAGGTTCAAAAATAATTCGTAATTTTTTATTTGATATTTGTAAGTGTAAAGGCGATTGGACACCGCAGAATTTTATTGAAGAAAGTATTTCTAAAATTAAATCCATTGCCGGGACAAGCAAAGTTATTTGTGCTCTTAGCGGTGGTGTTGATTCAACTGTTGCTGCCGTTCTTGTGGAAAAAGCAATTGGTATAAATTTAATTTGCATTCATATCGATACCGGGTTAATGAGGAAGAATGAAAGCAAATTAATTAAGGAAATGTTTAAAGATAAATTTAATCTTCAAATAATTCACATTGATGCTTCTGAAACTTTTTTAGATAATTTAAAAGGTATTGTAGATCCTGAACATAAAAGAAAAATAATCGGGAATACTTTTATTGAAGTTTTTGAAAAAGAAGCAAAGAAATTTGAAGATGCAAAATTTTTAGTTCAGGGAACGCTATATCCGGATGTTATTGAATCAGTTTCTGTAAAAGGCGCTTCTGCTACAATTAAAACACACCATAACGTTGGCGGGTTACCTGAAAAAATGAATTTTAAGTTGATTGAACCTTTTAGAGAATTATTTAAAGACGAAGTAAGAAATGTCGGAAGGGAATTAGATATTCCTGAAACTTTTATTGAACGTCATCCTTTCCCCGGGCCTGGATTGGCGGTAAGAATACTTGGAGACATTACGAAAAAGAAACTTGACATTTTACAAGAAGCTGACGATATTTTTATTCATGAAATTAGAGCGGCGAATCTCTATAACAAAATCTGGCAGGCATTTGCCGTGCTGCTGCCGGTAAATTCGGTAGGTGTTATGGGTGATTTCAGGACTTATGAAAATGTGCTTGCTCTTAGGGCAGTAACTTCTGTTGATGGAATGACTGCTGACTGGTTTCACTTTGATCATGATTTTTTAGCTAATGTTTCTAATAAAATTATTAATAAAGTTAGAGGAGTGAACAGGGTTGTTTATGATATCAGCTCAAAGCCTCCTTCGACTATTGAGTGGGAATAAGTATTGGATTCTGTTTATCAACTACAACATAGATTGAAAACCGCACGAGAATTTGAAGCCCAGGGAAAACTGCTTCACGCTGTACAAATTTATCTTTTAATAATTCAAGATCATCCCGATTTAATCGAGGCTTATTTTGATCTTGCTGATTTATATGAATCGATGGGCAACATAGCTCCCGGCGTTGACATACTAGAATCATTAACCATTCAATATCCGGATGACAAAGATATTCGATTATTTCTAGGGCAATATTTGTTAAGAAATTCAAAATGGAATGAAGCGATTGAAGTGTTAAGTTATATCCTGCCCGAAGAAGAGCCAATGGTTTCTTTCTTTCTTGGTTACTCTCATTATATGCTTCAAGAATTTGAAATAGCCAGGCTTAACTTCTTAAATTTCATTCCCAAACAAAAACATTCCGAGCTTCTATATGAAGCCAACTTATACTTGGCAAAGATTGAAGTAAAGCTTAAAAATTTTGAACGGGCATTAAATTACGCAAAGAAAACTGAGGAGTTCTATTCAAATTTTTGGGAATTAAATTTTATTTATGCCGACTGTTATTATAATTTAGGCATGTACGCCCACGCTGTTAACCCGGTTGAAAAAGCCATAAAATTAAATCCTAAAGAAATATCACTTTTCAAATTAGCTGGTAAAATTCATTTAAAGCATGGCGATTATCTTAAGGCCGAAAAACACTTTTTAAGATTTATTGAATCAATTGAAAATGTTACTTCAGACGATTATACAAAGCTTGGCGAAGCTTGCTTAAAAGCTTTTAAAGCTAAAGACGCAATTAACTATTTTGATGTTGCAATTAGCCTTGACCCTGCAAATAAATTTGCTGTTGAGGGGAAAAAAAGTGCTTCTATATTGCTGAATAAAAACACGGTTTAAAGTGGTTAAAAAAATATTCTTGCTCTCTTTTCTTTTCTTGTCGATATCTTTTTCTCAAATCATATCCAACGAAAACACAGACCTGAAATTTAAGCAGGCAGTTAATCTTTATGATGCGCTTCAATATCAACAGGCATTGAATACTTTCAATTCAATTATTGAAGCACCTGTTAATTCCAAAACTACAATTTCATATTTATTCAAAGGGAAAACCTTAATAAAGCTATCCCGGTACAGTGAAGCAACAGATGTTTTATCTAAATTTATTAAACAATTTCCCGGCAGCAATTATTTAAACGAAGCTAGGCTAAGTTTAATTAAATCTTTAAATGAAGAAAAAAAATATTTCCAGGCCTTTGATCAATGCTTAAAAATTATTTCCAGTTCGCCGGATACATTTTATTATAAATATTCAAAAAGTGTTGCTGAAAGAATTAGCTTAAATTATTTAAGCTCGTTTCAATTGAAACAGTTCGAAGATTCTTTAAAAAGCGATAATAAAGATGTTAAGTCATTTCTGCTTTTAAATTTAGGCAAGGCTTATTATAAAGAAGGAAATATTGACGAAGCAAGAAAATCTTTTGGGAAACTGATTAGAAATTATCCTGCTTCAAAAGAAAGTAACGAGGCAATTGCATTAAATCAGGAAATAATGCTCAATCATGCAAGCAATGCTGCATCGAACATAATTGGCGTTATGCTTCCGTTTGAAGGTGAAAATGTTAGTGCATCTGCTGCTGGTTCGGCGGATGAAATACTGGATGGGATAAAGTTTGCAGTTTCCGAATTTAATAAAGGAAGAAAAGATAAGATTGGGATTATTATACTTAACACAGGAATGAACCAAAATAAAATTGAACAAATAAAAAATGAAGTTCAATTTCTTCCGCAGTTAAAAGCAATCATAGGCCCAATGTTCAGCAACGAAGTTAGGAAAGTGCTAAATGTTTTTAAAGATTCGAACATTCCGATAATTTCTCCAACTGCAACGGATACCGGCTTAACAGAGTTGAGCGCTCATTTTTTCCAGGCAAATCCTCCGATTAATTTGCGGGGAAAGTTAATGGCGCAATATGTTTTCCTAAAAGAAAATAAAAAAAGCATGGCAATATTAAATGCAGTTGACGGTTATTCTCCTTTACTAAGTCAAGCATTTGAGGGTGAGTATAAAAAACTTGGCGGCTATATAGAAATCAGCGGAACTTATAAAAGCAACAGCTTTGATGTGGCGGAACCAGTGAAGATAATAGCTGATACTTTAAATATTTTTGACGGTATTTATATTCCACTATCTGATAAAATTGATGCAACCGCAATCCTTTCTGAGATCGCAGTTGATAGCGTGAATACATATATATACGGTAACCAGGACTGGTTTTTTGCAAAGGGCTTAGAAACTACTCCCGATTTAAGCAACAGAATTACTTTTACTTCAGATTTCTATTTCGATTATAACAGTTATTTGTTTCAGGATTTCAGCAAAAGATTTTTTAATCAATATAAAAAAGATATCAATAGAAATATTTGTTACGGTTATGATACTGCCGAATATTTAGTGAATCTCCTTAAGGATTCTAAAATGTCAAGAGAAGAGATCACCAATAAAATGGAATCAGGTTTTACTTCAGTGGGTTATCATAATAACATTTCCTTTAATGAAAACAGGGTTAACTGTTATTTAAATATCTTGAAATATAATAATGGTTTATTCCATTTAATTACTAAATTTAAAGCAGAAAATTAAATCTATTTTGAGGCAATCATTTCATCCGTTAAAGATCTTCCGCTAGATGATCGTCCCCGTGAAAAGCTTACTTTAAGAGGGGCGCAAAATTTAACCGACGCAGAGTTAATTGCAATTCTTCTAAGAACCGGGAAGAAAGGGAAATCAGTAATTTTAGTTGCACAGGAATTAATAAAACATTATACAAATCTTGCAGTTCTTGCTTCAAAAAATTTAAACGACTTATTAAAAACTTCCGGTATTGGAAAAGACAAAGCCGCAACTCTTTTAGCTGCATTTGAAATAAGCCGGAGAATACAATCCCAGGAGAAATGGTTTTCAAATAAAAAAATTACAGCGCCGCAGGAGGTTGCTGAAATTTTTATTCCTCTTTTAAGAGATGAATTGAAAGAAAAATTTATAGTCGTCTGCTTGAATTCTGCAAATAAAATAATTAAGCATGAAGTAATTTCAATCGGAAATTTAAATTCAAGTGTTGTTCATCCCAGGGAAATTTTAAAGCAGCAATAGAACATTCATCAGCAAGCATAATACTTATTCATAATCATCCCAGCGGCAACCCGGAACCGAGCAATGAAGATATTGCGATTACAAAAAAAATTGTTGAAGCCGGAAAGATTTTAGATATTCCTGTTTTTGATCATATTATAATTGCAGGAAATCTTTTTACAAGTTTCATAGAAAAAAGACTAATTTAAAGGATGTAATTTAGCGCAAACATAATATAAACTTTACGGCGCTTGCTTGAACTTATTAACTAATTTTGTTATATAAGGGCATTAAATTAGTACCTATATTTATAAACTATTATAAAAAAGTGGATTACAGGGTTTATTCATTGATAACTAAAGACAATAGCACTATATTTAACAACCTAAATTAACTAATATAAGTGGAGGTTCCCATATGAAAATAGCAAAAACAGTAAGAAATACTCTGGCAATCACAGCAGTTGCAGCAGCAGTTGCATTCATGAGTGGTTGTGGTGGAGTTGACGAAGAAATGATGCAGCAAATGAACACCTTAAAAGAAAAAGTAAGTTCTTTGCAGGATCAAGCTAATTCCTTAAAAGACGAGAGGGCATCGTTAGAGAAGGAAATGGCTGAGAAAAATGCTAAGCTTCAACAATGCAACAAGGACAAAGAAGAAGCACGGGCTAATTTAGATAAATTACCCCAATAACTTTCTAATTATTCAAATAAATTATTTAACATGAATTTGGAGGAAAATCTCTATGAAAATAACAAAATATTTAATTAGTATTTTGGCGCTCATGCTTCTTTTTTCGGTTTCAATTTTAGCCCAGGAAGAAGCAAAAGAAATGACCACTGACGAGTGGGATGCAGAAATGTCACGCTTGCATGAACAAGACAGCACTTTGCAAGAACAAGTTAATTCATTACAAGCTGACGTTGACAAAATGAAATCAACTGAAATTCAGAGCTATGATGATTGTATGAACGAACTTTATGCAATGGTCGGTGCTACTAAATCTGACGTTGATAATTTCAGACAAGCAGTTGCTGAATTAAGCGGTAAAATTAACAGAAAAGAAGGACCAAAAGCTGACAGACAAAAAGATCTTAATGCTTTAAAGATGAATAAAATTTGTGCATTACCCGAATTTTTTGATAAGGTTCAAAATCAAATGCAAAGCGCTTTGGATGGCTGGGTTGAAGAACCAACCGAACAAATGTACACCGTAGTTAAAGGCGATTATCTTTGGAAGATTGCTAAGAAAAAAGATTATTACGGAAATGGTTTTGCATGGCCTAATATTTACAAAGCAAACAAAGATAAAATTAAAAACCCTGATTTAATTTATCCGAAACAAGTATTTACTATTCCTAATTTAACAGAAGAAGAAAAAGCTAAATACGAAAAATTAAGAACTAATTATAAACCTGCCCCTGTTCAATAATTGTTCTTAGTTAGTTTTAATGTTCGCTTTAAATTTTATGAACCCTCATCATTTTATTGTGGTGGGGGTTTATTTATTTAAAAAAGGAAATGAATGACCGCTATTGAAAAAAGAGTTACTCTTGATAATGTTGATATGCTTAGCCTTCTTGGCAGCAATGACAATAATTTAAAATTAATTGAAGATAGGTTTAATGCTTCGATTACTGTTAGAGGCGATAACGTAATAATGAAAGGCGTTCCCGAAGAAGTAGATACAGTTGAAAAAGCTTTTAAAGAGATGGTTTATGTTTTAAATACAAACGGGACTTTGAAATCTTCCGATGTTGAAACAATTTTAGATCTTTCTATTCAAGGAAAGGAGATTGTAAGTGAAAAAGAAATTGACTCAATTATTCTTTATACTAAAAATGATTCGATAAGAGCCAAGACTTCCGGGCAGCAGCAGTATATTGAAACGGCTGTGAAAAATGATATTTGTTTTGCAATAGGCCCGGCTGGAACAGGAAAGACTTATCTTGCCGTTGCTCTCGCAGTATCAGCTTTAAATAAAGGAATTGTCAATAGGATTGTTTTAGCTCGGCCTGCAGTTGAAGCCGGTGAAAGCCTTGGATTTTTGCCTGGAGATTTTCGAGAAAAAATTGATCCATATCTTCGCCCTTTGTATGATGCTCTGGATGACATGATGCCGTCAGAAAAATTAAAGGGTTATATTGAAAAAAGAATTGTTGAGATAGTTCCCCTTGCTTATATGCGTGGAAGAACATTAAATAATGCTTACGTAATTTTAGATGAAGCACAAAACGCCACCGACACTCAAATGAAAATGTTTTTAACCAGGCTTGGTGCAAACTCAAAAGCAATCATTACTGGAGACATCACTCAAATTGATTTGCCTGCAAAGAGTGTAAGCGGCCTTGTACAGGCAAAAGAAATTTTAAAAAACATTACAGGTGTTGGATTTGTATACTTTGATAAATCCGATGTGGTACGGCATAGACTTGTTAAAGATATAATTGATGCTTATGAAAAGTTTAGAAGTAATGAGGAAATGTAATCTGGGAATATTGTGGCATAGCCACCGCTAGGGGGAAAATGGAACGATGAAATAATGAAGTGTCGTTAAAGAACAATTAAACGATTTAGCAATAAAACAATTTTAGTTGTCCAAAGTGTTTCATAATACCCATATTCCAATACTCTATTGGTTTTAGTTATTCAAAACTTTCTTACTTTCATTCCAGAATTTATCCATTTCCTCCAGATTTGATTCACTAATATTTTTACCGGTTTCCTGCACACGTTTTTGAACATAATTAAATCTATCAATAAACTTTTTATTTGTTTTACGTAAAGCATATTCAGGATTAACATTTAAAAATCTAGCATAATTTACTAAAGCAAAAAACACATCTCCAATTTCAATTTCCAGTTCTTCACTAAATTCATTTTTGCTTTTTGACTTTTGACTTTTAACTTCCTCTTCGTGCATCTCCTCAATTTCCTCAATAACTTTTTTCCAGACATCTTCTTTCTTTTCCCAATCAAATCCTACTTTTGCCGCTTTCTCCTGAAGTCTGTGTGCTCTTTGGAGAGCAGGTAAATTTACAGGAACACCATCCAGCACAAAGTCTCTGCCTTCTTGCATTTTAATTTCTTCCCAGTTCTTTTTTACTTCATGTGAGTCGGCAACTTTAACATCACCAAAAACATGCGGGTGCCTTCGGATTAATTTTTCTTTAATTGATTCAATTACTTCTTCCAATTTAAATTCATTTTTTTCTTCAGCCATAATTGAATGAAAGACAACATGAAGTAAAACATCTCCTAATTCTTTTTTTAATTCTTGGAAGTCTTTGTTGTCAATTGCTTCAACAACTTCGTATGCCTCCTCTATTGTTGCGGATTTAATTGAATCATTTGTCTGCTCTCTATCCCACGGACATTCAACTCTCAGTCTTCTTACAATATCAACTAACTCTTTAAAATTATCTTCAATCATATTTTAAAACCTTTATTTGTAAATTGTGAAAGTAAATTTTCATCGTTTGAAAAACAAAAATACTAAAAATGATTCGTGTTAAAAAAGGAGAATAAAAATGATAGAAGAAAAAATAAAAGAGCTTGGATTTGAACTGCCTGAAACTGCAAAACCGGTTGCAGCATATATACCCGCATTGATTTCAGGTGATTTGGTTTTTACAGCAGGACAAATTCCTTTTGTTAAAGGAGAGTTACAATATAAAGGAAAAGTTGGCGCTGAATTAACATTGGAAGATGGACAAAGAGCCGCAGAGATTTGTGCTTTAAATTGTCTTGCCGCAATAAAAGGAGTAATTGGTGACTTAAATAAAATAGAAAGAATTGTGAAGCTAACTGTTTTTGTAAATAACATTGATGGTTATGGTGATCAGCCGAAAGTTGCGAACGGAGCTTCTGAATTAATAGGACAAATTTTTGGTGAAATTGGAAAGCATGCCAGAAGTGCAGTTGGAGTGAATGGGCTTCCTTTAAACGCTGCTGTAGAAATTGAAATGATTGTTAAGGTAAAGAAGTAAATATAATGATAAAGTCATTGCGAGCGATTCATTGAGCGAAGCAATCTCAATTTTGGTATAATTATAAAATGTGAGATTGCTCCTTCACGATAAGTCGTGATTCGCAATGACAATATTAGAAGTTTAATTTATTATTGGTGATCACTCACGTATTTATAAACCGCAGAAAAATCCAAATCACCTAATCCTTTATTCACAGCTTCGGAATACACTTTACTTACAGAATTTGTAACAGCTAAATTTATTTTATACTCTTCCGCAGTTTTCAAATCAAGCTGCAAATCTTTTAGCATCCACTTAAGAGGGAAGTCGGTTTCGTATGTATTTGTTTCCAGCTTATTTCTTTTGTATGAAATGAATGGAGGAACTGAAATCCCGCCAATCATTGTGTCCAAAATTTTTTCTTTGGCAATTCCCATCTTTTGTCCAAGTATAAATGCTTCTGAAAAAGCTGCCATGTTAACGCCGAGCATTAAATTAAAAATTATTTTTATTGAACTGCCCATCCCGGCTTTGCCCATGTAATGAATAGCTTTTCCCATTACTTTTAATAACGGCTCAACTTCTTTTAAGTCTTCTTCTTCGCCGCCGACATAAAAGGACAACTCTCCTTTTTCAGCCGGAGTTTTTGTACCGGTTACCGGCGCATCCATAAACCTTATTCCATTTTCTTTAGCTTTAAGGTTCATTTCTTTTGAAAAGGAAGGATTAACTGTTGTACAATCCACCCATAAAGAATTTTTCTTTAATGATGATAAAAATCCATTTTCACCTAATGCTGTTTCTCTAACTGCTGCTGGGTCACCAAGCATGGTAATTAATATGTTTGCATCTTTTGCCGCTTCTGCGGGAGTTTCTGACCATTTAGCTCCGGCTTTAATTAACGACTCTGCTTTGGATTTTGTTCTGTTGTAAACTGTTAATTCATAATTGTTCTTAACTAAATTCATAGCCATGCTGTGTCCCATAATTCCAAGACCAATAAACCCTACTTTCATTTTTACTCCTTTGTATGGATTTTTTATTTCAAGAATTGATTTAATAAAAATAATTTAATTGGGGAAAAATTGGAATGTAGTAACTCACAATTGAGAAGAAGAAATAGCTCCAACCTAAAAGTTGTTATCCCAAAAGCCTTATTAATATCAATTTCTGTTGATTTGCCGTAGTACGTTCTTGCACACTCGTAAATTAAACTGTTTTTCTTTTAACATAATTAATTTAAAGTAAAACAGGTTCTTGAATTTTATCTAAAAGTCGGCTTACACTCTCAGTTGCATTTTCCCATTCATCAAGAGGTACAAATCGTTTTGCATACAACCACCACGTACCATCTGTTGAAAGTAATTTGTTGCACTTAAAACATGTAACATTAGTAAAAATTTTAATCCCAACATCTAAGACAACAGTGCAATTACATTCCCAAATATTTTTGACTACATATATTTCTTGCTCAATAAGCTTAACTCCACATACACTTGTAGTTGCTTTAATACATACTACTTTTTGTCCTATATAAAACATATTTCCTCCACTGTAAACATTACCTAATATAACAAGTACATTTTCAACTTAAATTAATTCAACACAATGCACAATAGAATTACTTATCTCAATAATTCAAACTTTATCCCAACTCAAAAGTAGTTATCCCAAAAACTTTATCAATATTCATATCAGGTGGTTTTCCATAATACATTCTTGCACACTCAAAAACATAAGTTGCATTATATCTTTTAATAATATTTGCTGCGCCTTTATTTATTACAGGAATATCGAGATACAATGGTTCGCCAACAACAGAGTTTAAGCAGGCTTTGTAAAGTTCTTCTGCAATTATTTCATTGTCAGCAAAAAGGGGACAAACTTTATAACCTTTATTGGCTTTTCTGACAATCGCAAACCCTTTAAGCTTACCTTCATCAATATATTTAAATGTTTTATTTTCCGGAAGCTTTAACCATGGCTTTAAAAATTGCGGGCGTGAAAATCCAAAACATTGTTTATCGTAAGATAAGATTGAATCAAAATCATTGTCAATAATTGGTGAAATATTTTTATCAACATTAAATTCTTCTCCGATTTTTTCATAACGCTCATCTCTGAATAAAATTTCAAAACCGCCTTTTTCATAAAAGGGCTGCATGGCAATAACTCCATCCATTCCTATTGAAGCACCTTTGTTTAATCTTGAAAGGAGAGTGTCCCTTCTTTGATACCAAAGTTTTTTGCCTATTCCATGAGATCTGTATTCTGGTTTAACAATAAAGAATCCCATAAATCCAAACTCTTTATTGTATGAAACAATAGAACCTCCGCCAATCATTTTATCATTATGAAAATATCCATAAAATCCATCCGGATCAGTTTGATAATAAACATCTGCATCGTAAGGGCCCGGATTCCAGCCTTCTGTTTCAGCCCATTCCACTAAAGTTTTTACTCCATATAGATCTAACTTTTGAAATTTTAATTCATAAAAGTTTAACATAACAAACTATCGAACTTATTTTTTTTAAAAAAAGAGAAAATTTTTAAGTAATGATCCTTAATTTTTTTTAACTTAAAATAATTCAAACAAATGCACAATAGGATTTTATCTTTAATTTAAATCACACTTTATCTCACTCCTAAAATATTTTACAAAAAATTAATACAAAATATTTGACATCAAAAAAAAATATATTTATGTTTGAACGAGCGGTCAATCATAAAATAGAAGTTAAAAATATGGCACCAAGAACAAAAGAACAATTTGAACAGATAAGACAAAGCAGTAAGCAGAAAATTCTTGATGCTGCTTTAGAAATTTTTGCAAAGAACGGGTATCATAATTCATCTGTAAGCAGCATCGCAAAAAAAGCAGGCATAGCGAAAGGGCTAATGTATAATTATTTCAAAAGTAAAGAAGAAGTCCTTAATGCGCTGATGATTGAAATGGTTGTTCCTTTTATGCAGGAAATTATGCCTGTAAAACCCGGACAGAAAATGACAAAAAAAGATATGATCTCAATGATAGATAAAACATTTGAATTTGCGCTTAAAAAACCGGATTACTGGAAACTTTACGTAAGTGTATTCATACAACCCGATGTAATGCCTAAAGTATTGGATAAAATGTGGGAAGCATTTGGGCCGCTTATGAATATAATGTTAGAATATTTTTCAGCGAAAGGAGTGAAGGATCCAATAGCAATGATGAGATATTTCTCTGCAGTTCTTGATGGAGTGCAGCTTCATATAATGATTGATCCTCAAAATTTTCCATCGGAGGAAGTTAAAAAGATTGTGATAAAACAGTTTGCGTGATTTAATATGTCAAATATCAAAAGTCAAAATTCAAAAAATTTTTAATTTCTAACTAATATTTAACAAAGGCTAAAGCGATGAAAAAAATAATGATCCTAATAATAGCAATAACAGCAGCAACGTTCGCACAAGATGCAAAAGAAATTGTGAAGAAAGCTGATCAGCACATGCGGGCAAACAGCAGCTATTCTGAAATGAAAATGACAATTATAAAACCGGAATGGCAGCGTACAATGGGAATGAAAATATGGGCTCTTGAACCGGACTATTCTTTAATTTACATAACTGAACCTGCACGCGATAAAGGTTCCGTTACATTAAAGAGGCATACAGAAGTTTGGAATTGGATTCCAGCTGCACAAAAAATAATAAAAATTCCGCCTTCAATGATGCTGCAATCGTGGATGGGTTCTGATTTTACAAATGATGACCTGGTAAAAGAATCTTCTATTGTTGAAGATTACAATCATACTTTACTTGGTATTGAAAAGCTTGGTGATGATGAATGCTGGAAAATTCAATTGAAACCGAAACCAGATGCCGGAGTTGTTTGGGATAAAATAATAATGTGGATTACAAAAGAGAATTATCTTGAAAAGAAAGCAGATTATTATGACGAGTCGGGAGATATTGTAAAAACTTTTACCGGCTCCGAACCTAAAAAGATGGATGACAGAATTGTATTATTCTCATTGGGAAATGGTACCGAATGATGACCCAGGCCATAAAACAATAATGGAATATGATAAGATCGATTTTAACACAGACATTAAACAATCATATCTTTTCTGAACAAAACATGAAAAGAGTTAGGTGAAAATTATGGGAACTTATTTTGAATTAGCATGGCGGAATTTATGGAGGAACAAAAAGCGGACTTTGATTGCAGCAGCTTCAGTATTCTTTGCTGTGCTGTTAGCTTTAATTATGAGATCGATGCAGCAAGGCACTTATAATTATATGATTAACTCTTCTGTCAGATTGTCAACCGGTTATCTTCAGGTTCATGAAAAAGGATTCTGGGATAAAAGATCTTTGGATAAAAGCATGGTTCTTTCGAAAGAAAAGTTCAATGAGATTAAAAATATTCAGCATGTTACAAATGTTCTTCCAAGACTTGAATCATATACTTTGATCTCTTACGGAAAAAGTACAAAAGTTACCCCTGTAATTGGAATTGATCCTGAAAAAGAAAACAGCATGACAAAGCTGAAAGACAAAATTATAAAAGGTAAATATTTATCTGATACTTCAAAAGGGCTGATAATTTCTCAGGGCTTAGCAGAAATATTAAAAGCCGGTGTGGGAGATAGCGTTGTACTGTATGGGCAGGGATATCAAGGCGTAACTGCCGCCGCGCAAGTTCCGATTATCGGTATAGTTAAAATTCCTATACCGCAGTTAAACAATGCAACTGTTTATATCAGTCTGGACTATGCACAATGGTTTTTTTCGGCACCGGATAGAATAACATCAATCTCAATCATGATTGATAAGCAAAAGTAATTTGGACCAAGTAACAGATGATGTAAAGAATATTTATGACGATAATAATAAATATGAAGTAATGAAATGGTCAGAGTTAATGCCGGAATTAGTTCAATCTATTCAAGTTGATAATGCAGGTGGAATTATAATGTTGGGAATTCTTTACGTAGTTATAGGTTTTGGAATTTTTGGAACCATAATGATGATGACTGCGGAAAGAACAAAAGAATTTGGGATTTTAATTTCAGTTGGAATGAAAAAATGGAAGCTGGTTTTTGTAACCACAATTGAAACACTTTTCATTTCATTTATTGGAGTATTAATTGGCGCGCTGGTAAGCATCCCAATTTTAGCATACATGTATCATAACCCAATTCATTTAACGGGAGATGCGGCAAAAGCATATATAGCTTTTGGGTTAGAGCCGATTTTACCTTTTGCAATAAATCCGGGTATGTTCATTGCACAAATATGGACAGTCCTGGTGATAACATTATTATCTGCTCTTTACCCGTTTTTCTTTGTAAGAAAACTTGTTCCAATTGAAGCAATAAGAAATTAGAAGGAGATTAAGCGATGCTTTTATCATTAGCATGGAAAAATGTTTGGAGAAACAAGAAAAGAAGTTTTATAATTTTAACTGCAATTGCTTTGGGATTGTGGGCCGGATTGTTTTCATACGCTGCAATGTACGGAATGTGGGATGCTACCGTGAACTCAGCAATAGATAGAGACTTGGGCATATAGAAATTCACAGTAAAGCATTTGAAAAAGAAAAGTTGATAGAGAATTATATCCCTGATGGAAACGAAATTGAAGATGAAGCAAAAAAAATTAAAGGTGTTAAATCTGTTTCAAGTCGGGCTTTGATTGAAGGGATGGCATCTTCAGCGGCTACTTCGTGGGGTGTAACAATTGAAGCAATAAATCCCGATGAAGAACAGAAAGTAACCAGCATAAAAGATTTGGTTATTTCCGGCAATTATTTTGAAGGTACTGGAAAGAATCAAATAGTTATAAGTAAGAAGCTTGCTGATAAGCTTGGAATAAAACTAAAATCAAAAATGGTTTTAAGTTTTCAGGCTTTAGACGGCAGTTTAATTTATGCTGCATTTAGAGTCGTTGGTATTTTTAGAACAGAATCTTCAATGTTTGATGCATCTCATGTATTTGTAGCTCAAAAAGATTTATATAAAGTAATGGTCAGTAAGCCCATAATTCATGAGATTACAATTAGGGCAGCATCCAGTTTGGCATTAGATGGATTGTTAAATAATTTAAAGAAAAAATTTCCAGGCCTTGATGTTCAAAGCTGGAAAACATTGGCGCCTGAACTTAGCCTACATATAATTCACTTGAACTTGAGATGAATATATTTTTAGGAATCATTTTGTTTGCATTATTATTTGGAATAACAAACACAATGCTGATGTCGGTTATGGATAGAGTCAGAGAGCTCGGCGTTTTAATGGCAGTCGGAATGAAAAGAATAAGAATGTTTACTCTTATAATTATAGAAACAATTTTGCTTTCGATTACCGGCGGGGTTATAGGAATAATTATGGGAACAGTTACGACGATTTATTTTTCAAGTAAAGGAATAGATCTTTCATTGTTTGCACAGGGTTTATCAAGTTTTGGTATCGGCACAATGCTTTATCCTTCTCTGCCGTTATCTGCTTATCCAACTTTAACATTAATGATTCTTCTTACTGCAATATTTTCAGCAGTTTACCCAGCTTTAAAGGCAATAAGATTGAATCCGTCAGAAGCAATAAGAACATATTTAATAAATGAAGATATAGGAAGATAATATTATGGATAGAATACTTTTAGCTGGAGCTACGGGATATTTAGGAAAATATATTCTCCGTGAACTCTTATCACGAGGTTATAATACTGAAGTGATTGTAAGAAATTCAAATAAGATAGATAATGAATTAGTAAAAAATGAATTATTGGAAGTGAAAAAAGCAGAGGTTACTAAAATTGATTCACTAAAAGGATGCTGCGAGAATGTCGCTACAATAATTTCAACCGTTGGTATAACAAAACAAAAAGACGGCCTTACTTATATGGATGTGGATTATCAAGCAAATATGAATTTATTGGAAGTAGCAAAAAAGAGTAATGTAAAGAAATTTATTTATATCTCATCTCCTAAATGGTGAAAAATTAAAACAATTAAAAATATGTGATGCAAAAGAAAAATTTGTCGATGCTTTAAAACAATCAGGACTTGAATATTGTATTATCCGTCCTAATGGCTTCTTCTCTGACATGACTGAATTTTATAATATGGCAAAGAAGGGCACGAATATATTTATTTGGAGATGGAAAATTAAAAGCCAATCCAATTCATGGTGAGGATTTAGCAAAAGTTATTGTGGATTCAATAGATAAAAATGTTGACGAAATTGAAGTTGGCGGCCCTGAAATTCTAACTCAAAATCAGATAGCAGATATATCTTTTAAAGCTTTTGGCAAACAAAGTAAGGTTACTTATATCCCGGATTGGATAAGAGTTTTTATACTTAAGCTGACAAGAATGTTGACAGGCTCAAAAACTTATGGCCCGATCGAATTTTTAATGACTGTGATGGCAATGGATATGATTGCACCTGAATATGGTTCACATACTCTAAAAGAATATTTTGATAGTTTGAATAATAACAATAAATAAATGAAATTAAATCTTATTTATGTAACAAAAATTATTTAAAGGAAAATTGATGGCATTAATAGAATTATATAACGTGAAAAAAATTTATAAAGAAACTACTGTCCCGGTTGAAGCATTAAAAAGTGTAGACTTAAAAATTGAAAAAGGAGAGTTCACTGCAATTGTCGGCCCTTCAGGTTCAGGCAAAACAACTTTACTGAATATGATTGGCGGATTGGATATGCCAACTTCAGGAAGGATTATTGTGGATCAAACCGATATATCAACATACAAACCTGATGACTTAATTAATTTTAGGCTTCATCATATTGGTTTTGTATTTCAAGCATACAATTTAATTCCGGTTTTAACTGCAAAAGAGAATGTAGAATTTATAATGCTGCTTCAAAATGTACCTAAAAAAGAAAGGCAAGAAAGAGCAATCGAACTACTAAAAGCGGTTGAACTTGGCGACCGTTTAGACAGCCGCCCTTCAGAGCTTTCGGGCGGGCAGCAGCAGCGTGTTGCAGTAGCGCGTTCTTTAGCTTCTAAGCCTTCATTCGTTTTGGCAGATGAACCCACTGCAAATCTTGATTCACACACCGCCGAAGCTCTTTTAGATTTGATGGAAGGATTAAATGAAGAGTATGAAATGACTTTTGTTTTTTCAACACACGATGCTCGTGTAATTAAAAGAGCACATAGAGTAGTAACATTATTAGATGGTATGATTAAAAATGACGAAGTACGGAATCATGAAAAAAAACTTGTTGAAAAATAATTCTGTTATGAAATTTAAAATATGTTTCTTTCTAATTTTGATTTACGCAATAACTGTTCAAGCCCAATTATCGGATTTTTCATATAATGGTTATATTAAAGATTTGGTAAGTACTTATAAGCTGCCAACTTCAAGTGATAGGTATTATGATAATCTTTTGCATGCAAGATTGAATACCAGGTGGTATCCAACTCAATCAATAACTGGTGCTTTGGAATTACGCTTCAGAGCTTTTTACGGAAGCAGTGTTGAAAAGATTCCGAATTTTCTTAGTTCAATAAAAAGCAATCATGAGTTTACGCAACTGGATGCTGCATTGTGGAATGCAAAAAAAACAATTGGTTACGGACAGGTTGATAGGCTTTGGTTCGATTGGAGTAAAGACAAAACCGAAATTACTATCGGACGGCAAAGAATCGCATGGGGAACAAGCTGGGTTTGGAATCCAACAGATATATTTAACCCGCTTGATGTTTTGGATTTTGATTACGAAGAACGTCCCGGCGCGGATGCAGTGAGAGTTCAATACTACACCGGGCCTGTTTCAAAATTTGAATTATCAGTAAGGCCAGGCAAAACAAAAAGAGGATGGATTGCTGCAGGTTTGTGGTCTACCAATGCTTGGGACTACGATTTTAATTTATTAGCCGGTATAAGAGAAAACCGCTGGCTTGCAGGTGCGGCATGGTCAGGAGACATTTTAACTGCCGGGTTTAGAGGTGAAATTCTGATTTCTCAAAAACCTGAAGTGCTTCCTGAATTTCAAAACAGCTATCAAATAATAGGAGACACACCTTTATCAGCTTATGATAAACCAACAGTTTCGTTTGTTGTTTCAGGTGATTATACTTTTACAAATTCATTTTATATCCACACAGAAATTTTGCACAATAGTAATGGTGTGGAAAAATATGCCGGGCTTTATTATCCGGAAGCAATGAAATTGGGAATGCTTACTCCTGCAGCATGGTCAATCTATCAAGAATTTTCTTTTGATATTACTCCATTAATTAGAGGTTCAATTTTCGGATTATTCAATCCCAATGATGGCTCAAGAGTGATAGTTCCTTCAGTCAGTTATTCAATTTTTACTAACTGGGATTTGTATTTAATCGGATTATTTTTTCATGGAGAACCATTAACGGAATTTGGCGGCTATGGAAGTTCGATTTATGCAAGAGTGAAGTGGTCGTTCTAACTTGTCAATGGAAAATATATCTTCCATAATCTGATTGAGCCAGAACTAATTGAATCTAAAAATATTAAAGTCATTCGCTTCGCTGTCATTCATTGTCATTAGTTGTTTAAACAATGAATTACAATCAAATGACAATTGATTAACAAAATTTTTATTGAAGATTTTATAAGCTATTTTTTAATTCTTTAACAAGATTTAATGTGTTAGAGTAGTTCTTATCATCCTTCATTAAAGATTTTATAACTGCACTTCCGACAATTACTCCTGAACAATAAGGCGAAAAAGTTTTTACATCATCAGCATTTGAAATCCCAAATCCAACTAACATTTTATTTTTTGTAATTAATTTTGAAGCATTTTTTAGCGGAGTTAAAATTGATTCATCATGGTTTACTTGCTTGCCGGTTGTTCCGGTCATGCTGACATAATAAACAAAGCCTTGACTCATCTCGTCAATTTTTTTAATTCTATCTGTTGGAGTTGTCGGGGTAACAAGTAAAACTACTTCCAATCCATCAAATGAATTATCATAGAAATTTTCATATTCATCAATTGGAACATCCGGTATTATAACTCCATTTACTCCAACTGATTTTAAATCACGAGCAAACTTATCAATTCCGTAGCTTAAGACTGGATTACCATATCCCATAAGAATAATTGGTTTTTCGGATTTCTTTCTTATTTCTTTAACATATTCCAAAGTGTTTTCAATATTAATTCCAGCTTCCAAAGATATTTGTGATGAATGCTGAATAGTCGGCCCATCAGCTAAAGGGTCACTGAATGGAAATCCTATTTCAAGCATATCAGCGCCGGCATTTAAAACTTGCACTGCTAATTCTGCGAAATTATTTTTATCCGGGAAATCCGCTGGTTAAAAAAATTGAAAAGATTTTTTCGTTGTTTTTATTTTTTTCTGTTATACTATTTGCAATGAATGACATTAAAAATTAAACCTCTAAATTTTTTTTAAGTCTAAAAATTCAGCTATGTTTTTTAAAAAATTATTTAGATCGATAACATCATTTTTAAGAAAATCATATATCTTTTCATTACTAACTTCCCAATAAATATGAACTAATCTATTTCTAATTTTTGCCATAGATTTTAGATTCTTAACATAATCTTCATTAAATGCACCTTGTTCAAATAAAACTTGAAATGCATCGCCATAGTCATTGGGTATTCTATAGCCATTCTGCGATATTATATGATTACAAAAATCAATAGCTGACTCTATAGCAATAATAAAATTATATTTTGAGCTGTCTATTTTATCCGGGTTTTTTAAAAATTCGTTCTTATTTATGACACTAATAGATTCCAGGCGTTCAAGAGATTTTCTCATTTCAGAAATTAATTTTGTTACTTTATCCGGATTATATTGAGGCATTTATATTATTTCCCTTAAATATTCATTTCTAAGATGAACAAAATCAAAATATTTTTTAAATACTAAGCCCTCAAAATCATTTCTAAAAATTTTATCTTTATCAACAATTACAATAGAGGTTTTTATTACGTTGTATTGAAATGACAATGGTGCATTGTTAATAATTCGCACGTCAACGGGGAAGTGAATAATATTTTCTAATTCATTTTCAATTTTCAATTCTAATGAAAGAGAATCTTTAATCTTTATTTCAGAAAATATAGCAATATCAATGTCATTATAATATTTTTCATATATTGAGTTTTCACAATCTGGGCAAACGAACCAAAGATATAAGAAAATTTGATATATTCTTTAACTTTTAAATTATCCGTAACTTTTTCAATAGTTAGCTCTTTATTTTTAATGTTGTATTCCATCTGAACATTCATTTTTTATTTCATACTAAAATTATCTTTAAGTTCTAAATAATCAAAATGTAAATTAAGGATACTTGTGAATTTCATTTATAAATTTAGTTTTTCCCTAATCGTATTCAAATCCTTATCCCCGCGCCCGCTAACATTTACAACCACAATTTCATCTTTATTTGTCTTCGGCATTAAGTAATTCAAATAAGCAATTGCATGTGCCGATTCAAGCGCAGGAATAATTCCTTCTTTTTGTGAAATAAGTTTTGTGGCTTCCAAAGCTTCTTCATCAGTGATTGAATAATATTCTGCTTTAATTTCATCTTTTAAGAAACTGTGTTCGGGCCCGACACCCGGATAATCAAGTCCCGCAGAAATAGAATGCACTTCAGCAACTTGTCCTTCTTTACTTTGAAGCAAATAAGTTTTCATCCCTTGAAAAATTCCTTCTCTTCCTAAAGTTAAAGTCGCACAATGCTTATTTGTATTTATTCCAAAACCGCCAGCTTCAACTCCAATTAATTTTACTTTGTCATTTATAAATGGATAAAAAATTCCAATAGAGTTACTTCCGCCGCCAACACATGCAACAATATAATCTGGTAAAGAATTTTCTTTTTCTATGATTTGTTCTTTGGTTTCTTTTCCTATTACAGATTGAAAATCTCTAACCAGCATTGGATAGGGATGCGGGCCAACCACAGAACCAATTATATAATGAGTATCTTTGACATTTGTAACCCAGTCACGTATTGCTTCATTAGTTGCGTCTTTCAAAGTTTTGCTTCCGGAAGTTACCGGAATAACTTCTGCGCCAAGTAATTTCATTCTAAAAACATTTGGGCTTTGGCGTTCCATATCAACTTCACCCATATAGACAAAACATTTCAATCCAAACTTTGCACAAACAGTTGCAGTTGCAACTCCATGCTGCCCCGCACCTGTTTCAGCAATTATTCTTTTTTTGCCAAGTTTTTTTGCTAAAAGAATTTGTCCTAATGTATTATTGATTTTATGCGCCCCGGTATGACAAAGGTCTTCACGCTTTAAATAAATTTTTGCTTTTCCATAATGTTCTGTTAAGCTTTCAGCAAATGTTAAAGGAGTTGGGCGCCCAGTATAATCTTTATTTAAATCAAAAAGTTCTTTTTGAAATTCTTTGTCATCTTTCAATGAAAGATAAATTTCTTCCAGTTCCTGTAAAGGAGTAATTAAAGTTTCGGGAACATACTTGCCGCCGTATTTTCCGAACCGTCCTTGTTTATCCGGGTAATTATATTCAATTGTGTTTTGCATAAATATTAATTCTCTTATTAACTATTGGTGCTATTTGTTCAATTTTATCTAAAAGTATTTTAAAGTTTTTTGGAGTTAATGATTGAAATCCATCCGATAAAGCTTGTTCAGGATGATTATGAACTTCGATAATTAATCCATCGGCACCGCAGGCAATTGCTGCCATTGCCATTGGAGTGACTTTATCCCAAATACCAATTCCGTGTGAAGGGTCAACAATAATGGGCAGATGCGAGTTTTTCTTTATTACCGGGATAGCATTTAAATCAAGTGTATTTCTTGTTTGAGTTTCAAAAGTTCTAATTCCTCTTTCGCAAAGGATAACATTATAGTTGCCTTGCGAAAGAATATATTCAGCGCTCATCAATAAATCTTCAATCGTTGCAGCCAATCCGCGTTTTAGTAAAACAGGATTTTTTAATTTTCCGACTTCTTCAAGCAAAGAAAAATTCTGCATATTGCGAGCACCTATTTGAATGATATCAGCAACTTCAGAAATTAAAGGAAGTGTTTCCGTATCTTTTGCTTCAGTTACAATTTTCATGTCTAATTCTTTTTTAACATCAGCAAGATACTCTATTCCTTTTTCTTTTAATCCTTGAAATGAATAAGGGCTTGAACGCGGTTTGTAAGCTCCGGCACGCAATAAACTGATTCCCATTTCTTTTAATTCGCCTGCAATATCAAAAATTTGCTGCTTGCTTTCTACAGAACATGGTCCGGCAATAATCCCTAATTCATCTCCTCCAAATGATACATCATCAAATTGTATAATTGTATCTTCCGGCTTCATTTCACGGCTGACAAGCTTGTAAGGTTTTGTTATTCTAACAACATCTTCAACCGATTCCATATTTAGAAAATCTTCTTCCAATAATTTTGCGCTTGGGCCTGTAATTCCGATTGCTAATTTTATTGAGCCGGGAATTTCATGAGGAGTGCATTTATGAAAAACTATTTTCTCTTTAACTTTTTCAATTGATGAGCGTGATGCGTTCAATTTCATTAGTATCAGCATTTGCCATTCCTTAGTGAATTAACTTTTTCAAAAAATTGTTTAAGCTTTTGATGGTCTTTTTTACCGGGGATATTCTTCCAAAGAAGAAGAAACATCAATTGCAGCAGGATTTATTTTTTTAATTACTTCTTCAACATTATCAATTGAAATTCCACCGGATAAAATAATTTTTTTTTTATGTTCGTTGGAATTAATTCCCAATTAAAAGTTTTTCCTGTTCCGCCATATTCATCTTTTGAAAAAGTATCAAATAAGAAAGAAACATTTTTATAATCGTTCAATATTGAAAAATCAAAATCATCTTTTATTCTAAAGCTTTTAATGACTGGTAAATTAATTTTTTCAATAACTTCAGGTGATTCTTCACCATGAAGTTGAACAGCATTTAAGTTTTACTTGAGCTGAAATTTTATTTATCTCTTCAATAGATTCATTAACAAATACTCCAATCTTCATTGTGAAAGGAGAGAGGTATTTTGAAATTGATTCAGCAATATCCGGAGAAATATATCTTTTGCTTTTTTTATAAAAGATAAATCCAATTGCATCGGCGCCAAGCTGCTGTGCTAACAACGCATCTTCAATATTTGTAATTCCGCAAATCTTAACTTTCAACTTCACACCATTCTTTTAACTCAAGCAGTTTTGATTTTATATCTTTATGTTTCATTAAATGTTCTCCAACAAGAACTGCATTTGTTTTTGTGTCTTTTAAAAAATCAATGTCTTGTTTTTCATGAATTCCGCTTTCAGAAACTAAAATAATATCATCAGGAATTTTTTCTGATAACAGATTTTGTTGTTTCTAAACTGACAGAAAAGTCTTCTAAATTTCGATTGTTAATTCCTATAATCTTATTTAATTCAAAATCAATTTTTTCTATTTGAGAAAGGGAATGAAGCTCAAGCAAAACTTCTAATCCTATTTCTTTTGCCGCAAGGGTTAATTCATTTATTTGTTTAGCTGAAAGAGATTCTGCAATTAATAAAATTGCATCAGCTCCGTTTGCTTTAGCTTCGTAAATTTGATACTCATCAATTATAAAATCCTTTCTTAAAAGAGGAACGGTTTTATATCGTGAAATATCATTTAAATATTTTATACTTCCTTTAAAAAAGATTACATCAGTTAAAACAGAAATAGCATTTGCCCCATATTCCATGTAGGTTTCCGCTATTTTGAAATGATTGAAATCTTCCCTAATAATTCCTTTGGAGGGACTCGCTTTTTTTATTTCTGCAATTATCGAAATATTATTTTTATTGCTTATAGCTTTCCCAAATTCTAAACATTTAATATTAAAATTTTCAAAATCAGAAAAACGAGAAATCGTAAATTGCTTTCTAAGATTTTTTACTTCTTCTTTTTTTACGTTATTTATTTCTTCAAGAATTGTCATTTATATTTATCACCAAATTCTTTTAGCTCATTTAATTTTTTTAAAGTAGCACCGGATTTTATTGATTCTTCTGCAATGTTTTTACATTCAATTAAATCATTAGAAATGCCGGAAGTTTTTAAAGCCATTGCAGAGTTAGCGACTACTACTTCATATGCGGCGCCATTAGTTTTGCCGGAAAATATATTATAAATAATTTCGGCGTTTTCTTTTGCCGATCCGCCTTGAAGTTTATCCAGTGTAATTTTAGGGAAACCGAAATGTGTCATTTGTCAGCGAGTAGAAATACATGGAGTGATCTTGATTAACCTCGTAAACTTTTGTTATATCGGTTAAAGTAATTTCATCATAAGCATTGCTGGTGCATAAAAAAGCTACTTTTTGCATTTCTAACAATTTTATTGCATCGCTCATTAACCGGGCAGTTTCATCATTGAACGTTCCAATTAATTGTCTCTTTACGCCTGCAGGATTTGTAAGTGGTCCGAGAATATTAAAAATAGAACGGAACTCCAATTCTTTTCTGATCGGCGCAACATGCTTCATCGCCGGATGATAAAGTGGTGCAAACAAAAATGCAATCCCTATTTCATTTAATGCTTTTTCGGATAACTCAGGATTAAGCTGAACATCAACACCAAGTTCATGCAGTACATCAGAACTTCCGCTCCGGCTGGAAATGGATCGATTACCATGTTTGGCAACGCTAACACCTGCCCCGGCAACAACAAAAGAAACTGCGGTAGAAATATTAAAAGTTCCAGAACCATCACCGCCGGTTCCGCAAACGTCAATTACTCGTTCATTATCACATTTTACATTTATAACTTTTTCACGCATTGCTTTTATAAAGCCGGCAACTTCTTCAGATGTTTCACCTTTTATTTTTAGAGCTGTGAGCAAGGATGCAATTTTAGAATTGTTTTCTTCACCGCTCATAATTGAGTGCATAATTATGTAAGCTTCGTCAAAGGTTAAGCTTTCGCCAACCATAACTTTTTCTAAATAATTTTTGATCATAGCTCCAACCAGTTTTTAATAATGTTTTTACCTTCTAATGTTAAAATTGATTCAGGATGAAATTGAATTCCTTCAACAGGATAATCTTTGTGCCGAATTCCCATAATAATTTCATCATCTGTTTCAGCAGAAATTTCCAAGCAATCAGGCAAAGAATCTCGTTCCACAATTAATGAATGATATCTTGTTGCTTCAAAATTTTGCGGAATATTTTTAAAAATATTTTTTTCATCATGTTTTATAAAAGAAGTTTTACCATGCATTAAAATTGGTGCCTTAACAACTTTTCCGCCATAAACCATTCCCATTGTTTGATGTCCAAGGCAAACACCAAGTATCGGAATTTTATCACCAAAATATTTAATTGCAGTGATAGATGCATTTGAATCTTCCGGCTTTCCGGGTCCCGGAGAAATTAAAATTTTATCAGGATTTATTTCATCAATTTGATTTTCATCAAGCTCATCATTTCTTTTTACAATCAGCTTACTTTTATATTTACCTAAAAGCTGAACAAGGTTGTAAGTGAAGGAATCGTAATTATCAATTACCAATATTTTCATCAATCACCTCTGCATATTTTAAAGCATTAACTAATACGGCTGATTTATTTTTTACTTCTTTTGCTTCAAGTTCAGGCTTGCTGTCGGCAACAATACCGGCACCAGCTTGCCAATAAATGGTATTGCCTTTTGCAAACAAAGTTCTAATCGCAATGCACATATCAAGGTTTCCGGAAAAATCAAAATAACCAACTGCTCCAGCGTAAACATTTCTTGATTTCTTTTCGTAATCATCAATCAATTGTATGGCTCGAATTTTTGGAGCGCCGGTTACTGTTCCAGCAGGGAAGCATGACATCAAAGCATCAATTGAATCTTTATCCGATGCAAGCTTGCCTTCAACTTTTGAAACAATATGCATAACATGAGAATATCTTTGCACTTTCATTTTTTCGGAAACTACTACAGTATCATATTCACAGATTCTTCCCAAATCATTTCTTCCCAAATCAACAAGCATGGTATGTTCGGCAAGCTCTTTCGGGTCGTTCATTAAATTTTCTTCAAGTTCTTTATCTTCTTGCGCTGTTCTTCCTCTTCTGCGTGTTCCGGCAATTGGAAGTAATTGTGCTTTTCCATTTTGAACTTTTAATAAATCTTCCGGAGATGTTCCAATAATTTTAAAATCATTTTCAAATTCAAGAAAGTACATATAAGGAGAAGGATTTATAATTCGAAGTGCGCGGTAAACATTTAAGCAAATCGCCTGAAAAATTAGTTGAAAATCTTTTTGATATTACAATTTGAAAAATATCTCCTTCAACAATATTTTTTTTTCCGGCTTCAACTTGTTCAAAAAATTCTTTGGCATCAAAGTCTTCATTGATTGTTCCATCAATTTTAAAATCAGATGAAAATTCAATGGGCCTTTTTAATTCTTCTCTGAGCTGTGCTAAAGTATTCTTTGCGTTTTGATAAGCTTCATTTAAGATTTGTGTTTTCGTCAACACTTACATTTGTTATTAAAATTATTTGATGTTTGTAATGGTCGAATGCTAGGATGGTGTTATAAATTCCAAAGATTGAATCATAATTATCAAATCGTTCGGACTTAAAATTTATTACTCTTTCCACAAGAGAAATATTTTCATAACCAAGATAACCTACAATTCCTCCGGTAAAATTTGGAAGCTCATCAATCTTAGGCTGCTTTTTAGATTCTATTTCATTTCGAATAAAATCAAAAATGGAAATTTTATGTTTTGTGCTGTTTCCATTTTTAATTCAAATAAATCCAGTCCGATATTTGAAAAAATCTTTTCCGGGTTTTTACCGATAAAAGAATAACGAGCCATATTGGTGGAGCCTTCAACAGATTCCAGTAAAAAACTTTGCTTATCTTTTTCTCGAATTTTTAAATAAGCTAAAACCGGAGTTAGAAGATCTGCAGTTATAACTTCATAAACCGGGATTAAATTATAATTTTTTGCAAGTTCTGAAAATTTTTCAAATGTCATAAATTTT
>CAVZSD010000045.1:0-219481 GCA_963777615.1 uncultured Bacteroidota bacterium
AGGCAGTGACATCTACCGTATTTAGCATTATTTATCTAATAATTAATAAATTAGCGGGAAGCTTATGGTAATAGTACTCTTGTTCGTTTGGAAAGATTTTATCAAATAAATAAACATGTTTTTTAACTGCATGAAATGCCAGGATATCAGCATTTTGAGAATTTACAAAATTCCATGTTTCCCAGCCGTGTTTCCCAAAGATGCAGTGTGTTTTAACTTCTATTTTTTTAAGATTCAATTCCTTAACAAAAAATTTTAGTTTCTCTTCCTCTTCCTGTTGTTGTTCATCTTTAATTTTTTCAATTTTAATGGTAGAGCCGGTTCCTAAAATTGTACTATTTAAGGCAGGAATATTATAGTTCCTTATAATATGAATTACTGCTGCATTTTCTAATATTGCAAACTCATCTAAAATCTTAATTACCTTTTCACTTTCGATACTGTAATCTGTTTTGGCAAAAAATGAATTGAAAGGTTTTGGGGCCAATGAAGGATCTTTTAAAATCAACAAAGAAGAAGAAGCGTTTCTCATTAAGCTTCTGGCAACTGAACCAAGGTAATATTTAACAACAGTTTCTTGTTCCAGTGCACCTGCAATTAAAAGATCTATCTTTTCCTTTTTCGAAAGGCTTATTATTTGCCTGGCGGGATCGCCTGTCCCAAATACTATTTTAATATTATCATCATCATTTATTTTAGCATCTTCTATAAGCAGCTTTATTTTGGCTTCAGCCCCGTAATCAGGTTCTGTAATGATAATAAGAGTTAGTTTTGAATTAAATATATTTTTTAACCGGTTTGCCTCTCTAAGAAGTGCAATTGCATTTGGTGAGAATGTTAGTGCCAATCCAATACTATTAAAGAAATTACTCATTTTATTTCTTAAAGAATTGAATGTTTAAGGATAATTGTATTTTGTAAATTATGAATTTAATTTAACGGCAATTCAAAGAAGAAATTAGAACCTTGTTCAAATTCACTTATTACACCAATTGTTCCGTTATGTTCGTTAATTATCTTTTTTGCAATTGCTAAACCTAAACCAGAACTGGATTCTCCTGCTGTTGGTTTAGTGCTTGTTTTTTGAAAATATTTGAACAACATATATTGTTCTTCTTTCGGAATACCCAGTCCTTTATCTATCACTTCAGTTTTTATTTTATCTTTTCCAGGAATTGTAATCTTAATTATTATTTCACTATTAGGGTGAGAAAATTTTATTGCATTCGAAATTAAATTATTAATAACTTCCCCTAAATATTGTTCATCAAAACTTAAAATAATTTCTTTTTCATTGGTTTCAAGTATTATTTTAATTTCTTTGGCATTAGCTAAAATCTGGTTTAAATGGATATACTTGTTTATAAATTTTATATAATCAAGTGGCACCGGATGAATTTCAACAATCCCCGATTCTATTTTTGAAATATCTAATATCTTTTTAAAAATTCTAAAGTTGATTTACTCAATTCTTTGATGTGGTTAACAATTTCAAATGCTTCAGGATCAAGTTTGTTTGAATAATCCGTTATTAACATATCGGAATAAGAAAATATAACACCTAGTGGGTTTCTTAGGTCATGGCCGGTTACTCCTATCAGCCTGTTCTTTTCTCTATTAGTGTTTTCCAGTTCGCTATTTAAATTTACAAGTTTATTATACTTTTCTTTAAGATTTAAATAAAAGTAATCCAACCAGGGTGAAAATTGAAAGGCGAACAAATGCATTCCAATAAGTTATATAGTTATTTGAATATTCTTTTGTGTTCATATCAGCATATAGCCACATAATGGACGCTATTAAAACTATGAACATGACAAACGACTTATTTTTACTATTGAGTGCTGTTAAAGAAATTGGGATTAAATAGAATAGTGAAAATGAAATTTCCGAGCTGGTTTTATAATCGATGTATCCTATGATTAAGACAGAAAACAATGACAAAAACAGTATTATAAATTTATGGTATGTCTCTTTGATTTTTAACATAATGTTAAAGTTAATGTGAGTTTTGAATTATTTTGAAAATATAATTCAGTAATAAAAATTTTTATAAAAAGTGAACCGAAATAAAATAGACAAACAATTATTTACAAACAATGATGTACTATTGCTTTTAATTGCGTGCTTTTAATTTTTAATAAGAGAGTGAATTTTAGAAGTTAATCGGGATCCGAGTATATATCTTAGATGTAGAAGGAGCTAAATTATAAAAATGATTAAAGTTAAATGTAATTAATAATTAAAACTATAAAATATCACATCAGCCTTAATTGATTAAGTTTTATCCGGCGGTCACTAACCAATTCATGACCATACCATAATAATTTTATACAGTCTAGAAAAAGTTCATGACAGCCTATGAATGAATAATAAATTTTAAAATTAAATCCTATTTAAGCTGTGAAGCTATTTCAAGCACTTCATCTGCATGAGTACTAATATTTTTTACTTCAATAATCTTAGCAATATTTCCTTTCTTATCAATTATAAAAGTAAATCTTTTTGCTTTGCCGTTATCGCCTAAAACACCGTATTCACTTGTTACTTTTTTATTCGCATCAGAAAGAAGAGGGAAATCCAAATGATTATCAGAAATAAATTTGTCTATAGCTGCAACTGAATCCACAGAAATGCCAAAAACTTTAATCCCGTTTGCTTTGTAACTTTGTAGTCCATCACGAATTCCGCATGCTTCTTTTGTACATCCAGCGGTTCCAGCTTTAGGATAAAAATATATTACAACAGGAGATTTTTCTGCATAATTTGAGAGAGTATAAGAATTTCCGAAAGCATCTTCCAAAGTAAAATTAGGCGCTTTCATCCCTTCTTTTAATTCATCTTTAGCAAATAATGAAATTGATTGCACAAATAAAAAACCAAACATTAACACAACAACACCAATTCTCTTAATCATAATTACCTTTTTTACTTTAATTATTAATTCTTTTCAACTGTCCGGCTAAAAATATAATCCACGTTCTTTAACATATTTTTATTATCAAACATGTCTTCAACTTCTTTAATGGATAAATATTTTTTTACTTCTTCAGATTTTATCAATTCGTCTTTCAAATTTTTATTCTCATCTGCCCAAACATTCATTGCGGATGTTTGTACAATTTTATAAGCATCTTCACGGGATAATACCTTTATTTACAAGCTTTAATAAAACTGTTTGTGAAAAAACCAATCCGCGAGTAATGTTTAAATTTCTAATCATATTTTCGGGATAAATTATTAAATTTTCCATGAGTTTGGTCACAAGATCAAGCATATAATCCAATGCTATGCAGCTATCAGGAACAATAATTCTTTCTACAGAAGAATGAGAAATATCTCTTTCATGCCAGAGAGCGACGTCTTCAATAGCTGCAACTGCATTACCTCTTAGAACTCTTGCCAGCCCGGTAATCCTTTCACTTACAATGGGATTTCGTTTATGGGGCATGGCGGAAGAACCTTTTTGACCTTTGGAAAAATATTCTTCAGCTTCCAAAACTTCTGTTCTCTGCAGATGGCGAATTTCAATTGCAATTTTTTCCAATGATGCACCGATGACAGCCAGAGTTGTTAAATATTCTGCGTGACGGTCGCGTCTGAATTACTTGTGTTGAAACGGGAGCCGGCTTTAATCCCATTTTTTCACAAACATATTCTTCAACTTTGGGTGAAAGATGTTCAAACGTACCGACTGCACCGGAAATTTGTCCGGCACTAATAGTTTGGATTGCATTTTCTAATCGAGTAATATTTCTTTTACATTCTTCAAACCAAAGAGCAAATTTTAAACCCATGGTAGTAGGTTCTGCATGAATTCCGTGTGACCTTCCAACGCAAAGAGTGTTTTTATTTTCAATCGCTTTTTGTTTTAAATGCTCTTTTAAATCATTCAACCTTTTTAGAAGTAATTCGCCTGCTGCTTTCATTTGATAGGAAAGAGTAGTATCAAGAATATCGGAAGAAGTCATTCCATAATGAATATGCCGTGATTCAGGCCCGACATATTCAGCAACATTTGTTAGAAAAGCAATCACATCGTGCTTTGTAGTTTCTTCAATTTCTAAAATTCTTTTAACATCAAAATTTGCTTTTTGTTTTATGATATCAACATCAGCTTTGGGAATTTCACCCATTTCAATTCTTGCTTCGCAGGCTAATATTTCAATTTTTAACCAGGTTTTAAATTTGAATTCATCTTCGAAAATTCTTCCCATTTCCGGAAGAGTATATCGTTCAATCATTCGTTTTCTCCAAAGTCATTTGTTTTGTTAATGTTTTGCCGTCACGAATTATATTAACAGAAATTGTTTGTCCTGTTCTAAATTCCTGAAAAACTCCTAATAAAGTTTGTTCATTGTTAATTATATAGTTATCAATTTTGGTTATGATGTCCCCGGTTTTAAATCCTGCATTTTTTGCAGGAGATTTAGGCAGCACCTGAGTTATAATTACACCTCTAGTATCATCAAGATTATAATACTTTTGCTATCCCTTCATCAATAGATTGAATACTCAACCCTATACTAAACTCTCTATTAATCTTTCCATTTTTTTTCAGCTCTGAAACAATTTTTTTAACTTTGTTTACAGGAATTGCAAACCCTAATCCGATATTACCCTGTACTCCATTTGCAGTATAAATTAAAGTATTCATTCCGATTACGTCTCCAAGACTATTTACTAAAGGCCCGCCGCTGTTGCCGCCGTTTATTGCCGCATCAGTCTGAATCATGTTGAGATAATATCGATCGTCAATTGGTTCAAGGTTCATCCCGTGCTGCACTTACAACTCCAACTGTAACAGTTGGGTGATCATTAACTTCAAATAACCCAAAAGGATTTCCTAAGGCAATTACCCATTCACCAATCATTATATCATCTGAATTACCGAGCTTAACATACGGAAGATTTGCTGCATCAATTTTTAATAAACAAATATCCGAAGTCCTGTCATCTCCAATTACTTTTGCTTGATAATGTTTTCCATTGGTCATAGTAATGGTAATTTCAGAAGCATTGCCGGCAACGTGATCATTTGTAACAATGTATCCGTCGGGAGAAATTATATATCCCGAACCAAGGCTTTTTACTTTTTGATTATAAGTTCTTCCACCAAAAAATTGCCTGAAGAAAGGATCATCAAAAAAAGGATTTAACAGGCTCCTGGTATTGCCTTATCTGCGTAACATTTATTCCCACAACTGCCGGACTAACTAATTTTACAGTTTCGGTAATAACATTATCCCTTGATTTTGTAATATCATTATTTAATAGCTGCTTTTGCTGAGCTGAAGTATAGTGAAAGAGCATTGCCATTGGAATCAAAATATGCTGGTTCTGTTTTATTTCCTTTTAATATATAAACTCCCGCAACAATAGTTATAAGGAGTATTAATATTCCGGATAAGAGAATTGATTTTTTATTCATGATTATTTCCTTTGCCAATTATACTTTTTTTATCAATGATTTCTTTTAACGGATCAATATGTTTAATAAAAATAATGAGTAACAAAGCTGTTGAAAAAAGAGCCAGTATTGAATAGGAGTCTGCAGGAGGGTATGTATATTTAATTGCAATTTTTATAGAAGAAAAAACAATAAGCAGCGACATCAAGTTAGCCCAAATATTTGCTACCAATATATCTTTCTTTTAAAATAAATAATTGCCCAGAAAAGTGTCCATGCGGCCAGCAGGAATGGAAATATAAAACGCAACTCCACCGGCTGCAGTAGCTAATCCTCTTCCGCCTTTAAATTTTAACCAGGGATTAAAGCAATGGCTGAACACAGCAAACACTAATGCCAGGGCAGGGAAAACAAATTCTCCGGGAAAAATTATTTTCATTAAAATAACACTTAATATTCCTTTTAGGGCATCAATCAGAAATACAAGTATTCCAATCATTTTAGAATTTGTGATTTCATAAGAGTTCATTGCACCTACGTTCCCGGTTCCAGACTCGGTAATGTCAATATTTTTAGATCTTTTTAAAACTAAGTATGCAGTTGGAAGTGAACCAAATAAATACCCCGCAACAGAGCTTATTAAATATTCCATCGTGATAATTTTTTAATTTTAATTTCTTAAATTTAATAAAAAATAAATTGCTCTGATAAAAAATATTTTTGTTTAATTAATTATGAGAGTTCATTTCTTTATGGTAAAATTCCTAAATGATAATTAATTGATTTAAATATTCTATAAAAAGTATTTTAATTTAGGTAAAATTCAATTCTAAATAATTATAAATATTTCTGCCAATATATTATAGAAAGGTATACATGGAAACCTACTACAAACCTGAAGACCTCCCAAAATTTTCTTCGATGGAAGAAGGTAACAAAGAATTATGGAAAAAATTTTCAAGCTGGTATTCCGCTGTGTTTGAAGAAGGAGCTTTAACTGAAAGAGAAAAAGCTTTGATAGCATTAGGTGTTGCGCACGCTGTTCAATGCCCATATTGTATTGATGCATACACTCAAGAATGTTTAGCAAAAGGGTTCCAACCTGGAACAAATGACCGAGGCAGTTCATGTTGCAAGTGCGATTAGAGGCGGTGCTTCATTAGTCCATGGTGTACAAATGAAAAATGTTCATTCAAAATTAAGTATGTGATATTTATATATACCTTCTCCCTTTGGGAAAAAGTAAGGGTGAGGGTAGTTGGCATTAAATCGAAAATCCTTAAGAAACTAAAAAATGTTATTGATAAAATAAAAATTAGAAGGATCATAAATGGAAAGCCGTCATAAAAGCATGAAAGCTTTTGGAGAGCAGTTGGCAAATGCAAATGAACAATTAAAAATTTTGGATGCTTCAAGTTCATTTCCTTCGTTTCGGTGAAAAATTTGAATCAATAGGAGTCGGCCCATTAAAAGCTGATAAGATTGAAATATTTCAGGTAAATGTTGGGAAGATGTGCAACCAGGTATGTAAACATTGCCATGTAGATGCTGGGCCGGATAGAAAAGAAATTATGACAAAAGAAACTATGCAAATCTGCATTGATATTTTAAAGAACAATGAAATTCCAATTGTTGATATTACAGGCGGCGCTCCGGAATTAAATCCTAATTTTATTTGGTTTGTTAAGGAGATTAAAAAATTAAACAGACATGTAATGGTTAGATCAAATCTTACAATACTTGTTTCGAATGGGTTTGAAGAGTATCCAAAATTTATGGCTGATAATGAAATTGAAATAATTTCATCATTGCCTTATTACAATAAAAACGGTACTGATAGGCAAAGAGGAGAAGGAGTTTTTGAAAAATCAATTCAAGCAATAAAACTATTAAATGATTTAGGCTACGGAAAAAATGAAAAATTAAAATTCAATCTAGTATATAACCCTGTTGGTGCATTTCTTCCGCCAAAACAAGAGGCGCTTGAAAAAGATTTTAAAAGAGAGTTATTTAAAAGTCATGGAGTGGTATTTAATAATCTTTATACTATCACAAACATGCCTATCAGCAGATATCTTGATTATTTGATTGTATCCGGAAATTATGAAACTTATATGGAAAAATTAATTAATGCCTTTAATCCGTCAGCAGCTATAAATGTAATGTGTAAAAATACAATTTCAATTGGATGGGATGGACAGATATACGATTGCGATTTTAATCAAATGCTTGAACTGCCTGTTGATCATGGTGCACCCAAACATTTAAAAGGTTTTAATATTAATAAATTAGAAAATAGATTAATTGTTACTAAACAACATTGTTATGGATGTACAGCAGGTGCCGGTTCAAGCTGCGGGGGAGCAACAGCATAATTGAAAAAGGGGATAAATTATTACTAATAACATCAATACATTTTTGTCAAATATTTGGTGAAATCTGAATATAATATAGAGTTATGAAGTTTGTTTTTTTTAGGAATATTAGTAAATTTTGCCACCAAAATTTTAAGATTTTGTTATTGAATGCGGGAATAGCTCAGTTGGTAGAGCGCAACCTTGCCAAGGTTGATGTCGCGGGTTCGAGTCCCGTTTCCCGCTCATCGGGTTCGATCACTATGTGAAAAGTCCACGAAAGTGGATTTTAACTTTTTAAAAAGATACCTTTGAAGTTGTTATAATATTGTTCTAATAAAATTTTGAAATGGCGCTGTAGCCAAGTGGTTTAACCCGCCTAAGGCGGGTGCAAAAACTTTATTCTCATGTTTTATGTGTATGTATTAAAAAGTTTAAAAGATAAGAAAAGGTATATAGGCTATACTAGTAATTTGGAAATTAGAATCAAAGCTCATAACGAAGGTAAAGTCAAATCAACAAAAAATAGAGTCCCTTTGAAATTAGTTTATTCTGAAGAATATGAATTGAAAAGAGAAGCGATGCAAAGAGAAAAATTTTTTAAAACAGGCAAGGGAAGGGAATTCTTAAAAAATATTAATTTGTAATCTTTAATATACGGCGCTGTAGCCAAGTGGTTTAACCCGCCTAAGGCGGGTGCAAAAACTTTATTCTCATGTATTATGTGTATGTATTAAGAAGTTTAAAAGATAAGAAAAGGTATATAGGTTATACTAGTAATTTGGAAATTAGAATCAAAGCTCATAACGAAGGTAAAGTCAAATCAACAAAAAATAGAGTCCCTTTGAAGTTAGTTTATTCTGAAGAATATGAATTGAAAAGAGAAGCGATGCAAAGAGAAAAATTTTTTAAAACAGGCAAGGGAAGGGAATTCTTAAAAAATATTAATTTGTAATCTTTAATATACGGCGCTGTAGCCAAGTGGTTTAAGGCGAAGGTCTGCAAAACCTTTATTCGTCGGTTCGAATCCGACCGGCGCCTCAAAAAAAAGAGTTTCAAATTTTTGAAACTCTTTTTTGTTTTAAAAGATGAGCTATTACTTACTTCATTAAAATTAGCTTTTTAGTTTGTACAAAATTCCCTGCTTTTCCCGAAGGGACGGATACCCGCAATTGATAAAAATAAATTCCGCTTGATAATCCATATTTACCCGCATCAAATTTAACTTCATAATTGCCTGCAGATTTATTTTCATTCACCAAAGCAGCAATTTCATTTCCAAGTATATCATAAATCTTAAGTTGTACTAAAGTCCCACCATTGGATGGATTTAAAGAGGCCGGTATTGAATATTTTATTATTGTGCTGGGATTAAATGGATTTGGATAATTTTGTTCAAGTTTAATACTTAAAGGTAAGCTATTTGAGTTTCCATCTTTAACAGAAACAATGTTTGGGGAATAAATAACTAAATTATCAATTTGCAACCCTGAACCAACTGGTGAATCTCCATCAGAAACGAACTCAATAATTACTCTAAATTTTTTATCTTTTAATGAATCTAATTTTATTTGCCCAAAGTTATATGAACTTACAAATGATGACCATGTTGAAGGTGCATCGCTATAGATAAAATTATCTACATTTAAATCGTTTGTTATATTACTTATAAATCTTCTTTTTGATTCACCTTCAACTTGAATGTAAACTCCAAAGAAATCAATGTTAGGGTAAAAATTTAAATCACTAAATGTTCCTCTCAATTCAAAATCAAAGAGAATATCAGTCGCAAACTTTGGCAGTGAAATATATTTGGAAGTAAGCGAGTTTTTCATATTCGGCAAATATGTATTTGAATCTGTATTACAGCTTGCATAGCTTGAATTATCTATTGTATCTATACTTGCAATCCTCCAAAGATTTCCACCTAATGTTGCATTATTTTTAGGTGTTAATCCCGTAAGAGTTCCGTCGTTGCTGAATAATGTTGAGGAGGAATTGGTTACCTTGATGTTATCAATTTCCCATCCAAACAGGCTTGCGTTTTCCGGAGTAGAATATTCCAGGTCTGATGCAAAAGCAAATCTTATCATTACTGTTTTCCCGGAGTAAGCTGAAAGATCAAATGTAACTTGAGTCCATGCATCTAAAGTTCCTGTCCACCCCGGAATGCCTGTTCCTTCATTTTGTACAAAACCAAAGCTGTAAAGACTTGTGTCAGAATAAGCCAGATTTGGATTTGCCAAAACATTCCATGTTGTACCGTTATCAGTGGTAATTCTTACATTCATTCCGTCCCAGCCGTTATAACCTGATTCGCTGCTGCTTGGAGGCGGTTCAACGCTATATCGATGAAAAAAAGTTAATTCTAATCCGCTTCCACTTAAAGTGATAGGGTCTGTATCAAGCACTTGGTACCATCCATTGTTATATCCTCCGTTTGTACCTAATGATGTATCTGCCAAATGCCAACTTTGGCCGGAACCTTCATAAGCATTCCAGCTTGTTAATTGCCACATAGTTCCGATATCAGCTTCATCTTTTGTAACCCAGGAATTAAAGCCGTTTTCCCAGTTCTCACTAAAAAAATAGGTGCTGTCTTTAATTGACAAAGGTGATTGCGAGTAGTCGACGCTGGCTTTTTTAATTTTAACTTTTTTATCTGACCCAAATATTAAAACGTTAAATACTAAAAAGATTATTAAAGGCAATGAGAAGTTATTATTTATTTTCATGAAATTTTCCGTTAAACCAGTATTGAAGAATAAATTCATTTTAATTGAAAAATAAAAATGAAACCCGGGTGATAATAGCTAAATAAAATTTTTCAGACAATCTATTTTCTTGCCCCATGAAAAAATCCTCTGTAAGGCAAAGCATGATTAACAGTGATGAAGGCTTTGCTATCAATTTCTTCAACCTTTTTAATAAGATTTTTTTGATGTTTACGCGGAGCAATCATAACTATAATTGCTACTCCACCTGAACCCCCTTCACCTGGCAATATTGTAAGTCCATAGCGTGATTTCCTTAACATATTTGCTATTTGATCAGTGAAATGCCTTGAGATAATATTTAATTGTACAAATCCTAATCCAATTTTTTGTTCAATCGTAATACCAATTACATTACCTAACGCAAATCCTGCTGCATAGCCAAATAGGTTGGGTAAAAATTCCAAATTCTGCATGATAAATCTAATAGCAAAAACCCAAATTAAAACTTCGAAAAAACCGGCAATCCCTGCTAAGTATTTTCTGCCTTGAACAACCAGGATTGTCCTGAAAGTTCCGATTGAAACATCGCCAATTCTCATCAACATAATCAACACAGGGCCAAGAAATGTTTCAAACATTATTTCTCCTAAAATAAATTTATTTTTAAACCAACTTAAAATAATTAATAAATTTTATTTTTATCTTACACTTTCAAATAAAACTAAAAATTATAAATGCATAGAAACGAACGCGAAGAGCTGGCAGAAAAACTAATTGAAAAGGGGATACGTGATGAAGCTGTTCTAAGGGCTATTCGTGAGGTTGAAAGACATAAATTTTTGACGGATGCCTTGAAGCACCATGCGTATAAAGATGTAGCTTTACCAATTGGTTACGGCCAGACAATTTCGCAGCCATATACAGTTGCATTTATGACACAGGAATTGCGTTTGACAAAAGGTTCAATAGTTTTGGAGATCGGAACCGGTTCTGGTTACCAGGCTGCAATTTTAGAAAACATGGGGATGAAAGTTTATAGCATCGAAAGACAATTTGAAATTTATTCCAATACTCAAAAACTTTTTGATAAGTTAAGAATTAGAGCTCAGTTAAAATATGGTGACGGTACAATTGGCTGGGATGAATTTGCTCCTTATGATGGTATTATAGTTACAGCAGGTTCACCTTCAATTCCTCCAGCATATAAAAAGCAGCTTGCCATTGGCGGCAGATTAGTAATACCGGTTGGTAATAAAAGTTCGCAAACTTTAAAAGTAATTACTAAAAAAGATGAAAATGATTTTGTAGAAGAAGAAATTCCACAATTTTCATTTGTCCCTTTGATTGGCAGAGAAGGTTGGAAAGAAGAATAATTGTTATAGTTGGTCCTACTTGTTCCGGTAAAACTGCGCTGGGAATTTTACTGGCGGAGAAATTAAAGACAGAAATAATATCAGCAGACAGCAGGCAAATATATAAGTATTTAAATATTGGAACTGCTAAGCCCTCTGATAAAGAACTTAAAAAAGTAAAACATCATTTTATTAATTTATTAGAGCCGAATGAAGATTATAATGTAAGCAAGTTTGAAAATGAGGCTGCGGAAATTTGTAATAAGTTATTAAGTAACAATAAAATTCCAATTGTTGTTGGCGGTTCAGGATTATATATTAAAGCTTTAATTGACGGTATAATTGATATTGTTGAAACCGATAATGATTATCGGAAGCAATTAATAAATTTAAAAGAAAAATACGGTAACGAATTTCTCCATAATGAATTAAAAAAAGTTGATGAAATCAGTGCTGAAAATATTCATCCGAATTATTGGAAAAGAGTGATGCGTGCTCTTGAGGTTTATCATTTAACGGGCAAACCAATCTGGCAGCATTATAAAGAACAGAAAAGAGATATTAGTTTTAATTTTGTTCAGCACGGTTTAATGCCGGATAGAAAGGCTCTTTACGAAAATATCGATGCTCGGGTAGAGAAAATGATAAACAAAGGTTTAGAGGATGAAGTAAAAAAAATACTCTATTTAGGATATGATAAAAAGCTTAACTCGCTGAATACTGTTGGTTACAAAGAAATTATAAGTTATCTTGAAAGCGAAATCAGCTTTGAAAGAGCGGTTGAGTTGATCAAAAGAAATACCCGGCGATATGCAAAAAGGCAAATAACCTGGTTTAGTGCCGATGACAGAATTACCTGGCATAAAATTGAATCTCAAAAAGATTTAAATATAGTTGCGGATGAAATCATCCGTGGAGAGGAACTTAATGTCAAAATTGATCGCAGTGCGAAAAGAAAAAATTAGAATAGCATCCGGACAAGGTTTCTGGGGCGATTTAATTGATGCGCCTTATAATCAAGTTACAAAAGGCGATATTGATTACCTGGTGATGGATTACCTTGCTGAAGTGACTATGTCGATTCTTCAAAAACAAAAAAACAAAAACCCTGAACTTGGTTATGCACGAGATATTCCTGAATTGATGAAAAGAATTCTTCCAATATGCAAAGAGAAAAAAATTAAAGTTATAACCAATGGCGGTGGAGTGAATCCTATTGCATGTGCAAATGCAATTAAAAAAGTAGCAGAAGAATTAGGAATAAAAGACATAAAGATTGGAGTTGTTCTAGGTGATAATATCAAGGATAGACTGGAAGAGATTTTAGCTTTAGGCGCTGAGCTAAAAAACATGGAAACTAGTGAACCTTTAAAAAATATTAAAAATAAAATTTTAAGTGCCAATGTTTATTTTGGCGCATTTCCAATTGTTGATGCTTTGGAAAAAGAAGCGGATATTGTTATTACAGGAAGGACAACGGATACAGGATTAACTCTTGCACCTATGATTTATGAATTTGGCTGGAAGAAAAATGAATATAATTTATTATCTGCCGGAACTGTTGCCGGACATATTTTAGAATGCGGTGCGCAATCATCTGGTGGAAATTTTTTAGGAGATTGGCAGTCAATTAATAATTTAGCTGAGGTTGGCTTTCCAATTGCAGAAGCATATCCAAATGGAGAAGTTATAATTACGAAGCATGAAAACACTGGAGGCAAAGTTTCATTTGAGACTATTGCTGAGCAATTAGTTTATGAAATCGGTGATCCTATCAATTACATTACCCCAGATTGTGTTGCTGATTTCACTTCTATTAAATTAGAAGACCTTGGAAATGATAGAGTAAAAGTGTTTAATGTAAAAGGTAATAAAGAAACAGAATTCTACAAAGTTTCATGCTCTTATTCTGACGGTTATTCAGCTTCAGGGAGCTTAACTTATTCCTGGCCGAATGCATTGTCAAAAGCAAAAGCTGCAGATAAAATTTTAAGAAAGCGTTTGGAAAATTTGAATTTAAATTTTGATGAAATCAGAACAGAATTTATCGGTTATAATGCAACTCACGAAACATTAGCACCTAAAATTGATGAAGATAAAATAAATGAAATAATGTTAAGAATTGCTGTTCGCTCACATGATTATAATTCGGTAGAAAGATTTGGAAAAGAATTAGCACCATTAATTTTAACCGGGCCTCCAAGTGTAACGGGCTTTGCCGGCGGCAGGCCTAAGCCAAGCGAAGTTGTTGCATATTGGCCTGCTTTGATACCTAAGAGTTTGGTTAAACCGGAAGTAGAACTCATATAATAATCCAGAATTTATTTCTGGATATTTAGAATGAAAATAAAGTGTCAATTAAAGAACTCAAATTGAGCGGTAAATTACATGATTATCAAAAAATCGCTTAAAATAATTTATTTGTGAAACTTTGTGTTTCCTTTGTGCCACTTTGTGAAACCGAAAGAAGGATCACAAAGTTACACTATGTTTACACAAAGTAGCGCAAAGTATCAAATACAAACTCTTTTGTTTGTTTAAAGCTTATAAGCAAGATAACAAGCAATCAACTTTAGTAAATAAGATAATTTATTTCTGGAATCTTTGAATAAAAAGAATAACAATTCAATAAGGAGATGTTGAAACAAGTTCGGCATAAAGATTTATGAAAACACAATTAAAAAACATAGCTCATGGCAGAAGCGGCGATAAAGGTGATGCCGCTAATATCGGTTTAATCGCAAATGATGACAAAGCCTGGGAAATAATTAAAAAGCAAGTAACCAAAGAAAAAGTAAAAAAACATTTTGAAGGCATCTGCTTTGGAGAAGTTGAAAGGTATGAATTACCAAATATTAGAGCTTTAAATTTTTTACTTCATAATACTCTCGGCGGCGGCGGGACAGTCTCGCTGAAACTTGATGCTCAAGGAAAAACACTTGCTGCTGCATTGTTAAGAATGGAAGTAGAAACGTAAGTCAAAAATCAAAAAAAAGTTTACGAGTAATTTTGAAATTTGACTTTTGACCTTTGACTTTCTAATTAATAAGTAAATTTTATATAATTGATTTATAATAACTAAGAAATAAACCAAAAGGAAGAAAATGTACGAAGAAGAAATGAAACAGCTTAAAGAATATAAAATAAGAATCGATAATTTACGGAGTTATCTTTGACGTCGATAATAAAGATGCTAAAATAAAAGACCTTCAAAACCAAACCACTGAACCAAAATTCTGGGATGACCAAATTGCTGCACAAAAAACACTTCAGGAAATAAAGACTCTTGAAGGTTGGGTTAAGCTTTGGAGTAAAGTTAATAATAAAGCAAAATCTCTTGAAGAATTCATACAACTTGCACAAATGGAAGAAGATGAATCTTTCTATGAAGACATTAGTGATGAATTAAAGTCCTTAGACGATGCTGTTGAAGATGCAGAATTCAGAAATATGCTTAGCGGAAAAGAGGATGCAAATAATTGTATTCTAACCATTCATTCCGGTGCAGGAGGAACGGAAGCACAAGACTGGGCTGAAATGCTGATGCGGATGTATTTAAGGTGGGGTGAACAGAATAATTTCAAGATGACAATTGTAGATATGCTTGAAGGAGATGGCGCAGGAATTAAAAGCGTTACAATTGAAGTCGAAGGTGAATTTGCTTACGGATATATGAAAGCAGAAAATGGAGTTCATAGGTTAGTCAGAATTTCTCCATTTGATTCTAATAAAAGAAGACATACTTCATTCGCTTCTGTTTTTGTTATTCCTGAAATAGATGATACAATTGAAATAGAAATTAACCCCGCCGATTTAAGAATTGATACTTACCGTTCAGGCGGAAAAGGCGGGCAGAATGTTAATAAAGTTGAAACAGCAGTTAGAATAACTCACATTCCCACAGGAACTGTTGCAGCCTGTCAAAGTCAAAGGTCTCAGCTTCAAAATCGAACGAACGCAATGAAACTATTAAAATCAAAACTGTATCAAATAGAAAAAGAAAAGCAAGAAGCAGAATTAGATGAAGTTGAAAAAGGTAAAATGAAAATAGAATGGGGAAGTCAAATTCGTTCTTATGTTTTTCATCCTTATAATATGGTTAAGGATCATCGTACAGATGTTGAAACATCGGATGTGCAGGGAGTGATGGATGGAGATATAAATAAATTTATAAAAGCATTTCTATTAAAGTACAACCAGAATTGATTATGTTTATTTAGAATGATGAATAAATCCAAAGCAAAAAATAACTTTTTCGATAAGGTAACATCGATTGTAAAGAAAATTCCTTATGGCAAAGTAACAACTTATGGCGATATAGCTGAGGCTTGTGGAACTCGTGCTGGAGCCAGAACTGTCGGATGGGCATTAAATGGTATGAAAGAAATGGGATTGCCCTGTCATAGAGTTGTTAATAGATTTGGAGCCTTATCGGGAAGAATACATTTTGGCGATCCTCATTTAATGGAAGATCTACTGCGTTCTGAAGGAATTGAATTTAAAGAAGACGGCTTTGTTAATCTTGAAAAACATTTATGGAAGCCAAAGCCAGTTAAGAAGTAAATTGACTTAATAAAATTTAAAACTTACAATTTTTTTTATTTTTCAAATATGGAATAGTAGAAAAACGGTTAAACATTCTAATGTATTCCACTATTCCACTTTAAAAATTACCAGGTATCAGTTTCATTGTATCTGCTAACTTTAACAGAGGAAACCCCCGATTTAATCTTTATATAAATTTTCTTAGAGGCATTTTCAAAATTATTTGTTCTATAAACAGAGGAACTAATTTTTCTAAATCCATTAAAATCTTTTGATGATAAGGTTATATCTGCATCAATTTCACAGCCTGAATTTTCGGGGATAGCCACGTTAATTGATGAAGCTCCGGCATCAACTTCAAAGTTTGTTGTCTTTGCTAAATCTCCAAGCCTGGCGTGCAGAGAAGCCGCACCCATTTCTATTTTTACTTTATTTATATTGAACTTTGTTAAATCCAAATTTAGAGAAGCTGCGCCGACATCTATATCCAAATCCCAAACCGGGTAAGGGTTTAAATTAATTTTAACTTTGTTTTTGGAATTTATGGTGTTGAATGAAAATCTTGTTTTTGCCATTTGGAAATCAACATCTGCTTCATCATCAAATTTAGATACATTCAAATCGAAATCATCATTATATCCTTGGGTCTTTGCGAAAATTAGCTTTGAAGTTGTATCCATTATTTCAATTGCTCCTGCTCCTGCATGAAATTTTAATTTAGCAGTTTTGTATTTACTAAAATAAAATTCTGAATATTCATTTATTGAATCACTGTCTTCAATAACCACGTGCCCATTATCCCAAACTACATCATGAGCAAATCCTTTAGCAGTTTTATAAGAAGCAAAAACGCTTAATGCAAGTGCAATTGCTGTTAACGAAATTAGAATTCTTTTAGCAACAATATTCTTCGTCATTAAAGAAATTCCCCAAAGTATAAAAAATAGGGGCCACAATTTTATTAACTCATCCCATTCCCAATGTAATTGGCCTATATTATTTAAGAAAATTAATACGCCTAAAGCAATTAATAGTACACCCCAAAAAAGTTGTTTGGTTTTCATTTTAATAGCCCGCCTTTTTATTTGCTTTTAACAATTAATCCAACCCCGATTAAAACAAGAATGATTGGAAAGAAATGTGAAAAATGAATATGTGGTATCCAGGTATCTGCAAGAAATATAAACCCCAAAATAATTAATGCGACACCGAAGAATGTCGAGCGTTTTTTCCGCTGAGTTTGTTTTTGTTGTTCCCAAGCCATAGCAAAATTATTTTGAGAACTTGAAAAATTTTGTTGATCTGAACCCACATTTTGTGTTGTGCTTTCATTCTGTTCTGTTGCATCCTGCTGAGGTTTATCTTTAGGCATATTAAAGAAAAACGGTGCTTCAGGAACAATTATCCATAACAGAATATATGCAAGAACCCCGGTGCCTCCTAAAAATAATGAGATGACAAATACAACCCGGACAATGGTCGTGTCAACATCAAAATATTCTGCAAGGCCTCCGCAAACTCCGCCTAGCATTTTATCTTTATTTGATCGATATAATTTTCTATCCATTTTATTTTTCTCCTTTCCATCTGAGATTGAATCTCAGAACGTTTACAACTGCTGGTTCAAATATTAATAAAAAAGGAGCAAAAATCTTTTTATTATTTTTATCGGCAATTTTAATCTTTAAGTTGTTATTATAAATAAATTAACGGCATAGAATAACTAGTAAAGCAAATGTAATTAACACTTAACGCTAAATCTATCTGCCAGCGGGCAAGTTCGGAATAAAATACACTTAAGCTTTAATAAAAGTGCTGCATTCAAAGTATAATAAATGCAATTGTAAAAACACACATGCTTTTTTATCTTTCAGCATAAAAAACGGAATAACATGAAAATTGCTCTTTGCCAGATAAACACAATAATTGGTGATATTGAATTCAATAAAAGAAAAATTCTTCAAGGGTACAATAGAGGAATTGCTGAGGGGGCTGATTTAGTAATTTGCCCGGAATTATCTCTGGTTGGATATCCGCCTTTAGACCTTGTTGAGAAAAAAGAATTTCGTGAAGCTGTAAAGAGAATAGCTCATGAAATCTCTGAACAAACCGGAGAAGTTGGATTAATTTTTGGCTCAATTACAGAAGATGATGATAATGTTGGAACTGATATTCATAATTCTGCAATTCTTTGTTACAATAAAAAAATTCAATTCGTGCAGCATAAATCTTTAATCCCGAACTATGACGTATTTGATGAAATGCGTTACTTTGATCCTGCAAAAGAAATTTATGTCCATGAATTTAAAGGTGAGAAATTAGGTATTTCAATATGTGAAGATATTTGGAATGATTCTGATTACTGGTATAAACGACGATACAGCCGTGACCCGGTAAAAGAATTATTACAAAAAGGAGCAACGGTTTTAATTAATATTTCTGCCAGTCCGTATTCCTACGGCAAAAGGGAAGACAGAAAAGAAATGCTTTCTGTTTTGACCAAAGATGATAAAATTCCTTTGGCTTATGTTTGTTGTTCAGGTGTTCAAACAGATTTAATTTTTGACGGCGCAAGCATGTGCTTTAATCAAAAAGGTGAGCTTGTTCAACTTGGTAAAAGTTATGAAGAAGATTTTTTTATTTTCGACACAAAAGAAAATTATAAACCAATTCAAAAAACCGAAGCAAGTTTTCCTGAAGAAATATTAAAAGCATTAATTTATGGAGTTAAAGAATATTGTGAGAAGCTTCATTTCAAAAAATTATTAGTTGGATTAAGCGGAGGAATAGATTCTGCTTTGGTTGCTTATATTGCTGTTCAGGCTTTGGGAAATGAAAATGTACAAGTATTACTTATGCCTTCAAAATATTCCAGCAAAGGAAGTGTTGATGATGCCAAGAAACTAATTGATAATCTCAGCATCAAATGGGAGAATGTTTCTATACAACCTGTGTTCGATTCAATTAATAAAAGCCTTGCTTCTGCTTTAGGTGAAAGTCCAAGAGATATTACGGAAGAAAATATTCAGGCAAGAATCCGGGGCATTTATTTAATGGCAGTTTCGAATAACTATAATTCATTATTATTGACTACAGGAAATAAATCAGAGTTAGCAGTTGGCTATTGCACACTATATGGCGATATGGCCGGCGGGTTTGCAGTATTAGCAGATTTATATAAAACTGAAGTTTATGAATTAGCAAGATATATAAATAGAGATGATGAAATAATTCCTGAAGAAATAATTAATAAAGCTGCCTTCTGCTGAATTACATGAAGGCCAAAAAGATGAAGATTCACTTCCGCCTTATGAATTTCTTGATAAGGTCTTAAAAATGTACCTTGAAGAAAATAAAGAAGAACGTGAAATTGTACAGCTGTTAGGTGACAAAGAAACTATAAAAAAGATTTTACGATTAGTTGATTTAAATGAATTTAAAAGGAAGCAGGCGGCTCCTGCATTAAGAGTGTCGCGAAAAGCTTTTGGCTATGGAAGAAGATATCCGATTGTACAGGGTTGGAGAAGGTGAAATACAAAGTCAAATATCAAAGGTCAAAATTCAAAAATTTTTATAACATTAATTTACTTGTCACACTGAGCTTGTCGAAGTGTGAATTGTTTACTTTATGTCAATCTTCGACAGGCTCAGATTGACAAAAATTTATTTACCGATCTAAAAAATTAAATGAGATTAATAAATGAATTATAAAAAATTATCAATTGTTGTTTTTGTTTTTGCTATTCTTACAACTAACCTGTTTGCTCAATTTGGTGCTTCAAATGATATTTTAAAAGTAAAAGCTTTTAAGTCTTTAGATAAAGTTACACCTAAGGGTGAGTTTAAAATTGCTTTGAAAGTAAATATTAAATGAACCATGGCATATAAATTCAAACAAACCTTACGATGAATTTTTAATCCCATCCAAATTGACTATTGATGATACAACAAATTTCTTAGTCCAAAAAGTTTCGTATCCAAAAGCGCATGATATCAAACTAAGTTTTTCTGAAAAACCTTTATCTGTATGGCAGGGTGAAAATTACATAGGTGCATTAATAAAAACCTCCAACAATTTAAAACCTGGTAATTATAAATTAGTTGTAACATTAAATTACCAGGCCTGCAATAACAGCTCATGCATGCCGCCTTCAACAGCTCAAGATACACTAGATATTGAAGTTGCTGATAATCAAGCTGCTATTAATTCCATTAACGAAGATATTTTTAATAAAATAGATTTAAGCTACACTCCTATTGTTACCAAAACTCAAAGTGATGATAGTTCGATATCCTCTGTACTTAGCTAATAGCGGTTTGTTTTTAAGCTTACTGTTCGTATTTATTGGCGGATTGGCTTTAAATCTTACACCTTGCGTTTATCCGCTTATCCCAATTACAATTGGTTATTTTGGCGGGCAAAGTGAAGGCAACACAAAGAAATTAACATTGATGGGAATTTTATTTGTTGTAGGGATGGCTCTCACATATTCTGTGATAGGTGTGGTTACAGCTTTGAGCGGTGCTGTATTCGGTTCACTTCTTCAAAATTCTTATGTAATAATTTTTATTGCAATAATTTTTGTTGTTCTTTCTTTAAGCATGTTTGGTGTTTATGAATTTAAATTGCCTGATTCATGGGTTGCAAAAGCCGGCGGCGCAAAAAGCGGATATTACGGAGCATTCTTTATGGGATTAACAATGGGAATTGTTGCCGCCCCATGTATTGGCCCATTTGTGTTAGGGTTAGTTACTTATGTAGCTGCCAAAGCTGATCCGTTTTATGGATTCTTAATGTTCTTTGTTTTGGCAGTTGGATTAGGTGTCCCATACTTAGTACTTGCAATATTTTCAGGCAAGATTAAAAAGCTGCCGCGTTCAGGTGAATGGATGGATGCAGTAAAACATGTATTTGGATTTATTTTAATCGGAATGGCTTTATATTTTTTACTTCCTCTTTTGCCAAAAGAAATTAGAGGATACATTCTTCCAATCTTTATGGTAATTACAGCAATATATCTTTTGTTTATTGAAAAGCTTGCAGCCAATGTTAAAGGATTTAAAATATTTAAGATTAGTTTTTCAATTATTTTAATTGCTGTCGCAGCTTATACTTTAATACCAAAGGAAACTGCCTCAATAGCCTGGCAGCATTATGACAATAAAATATTAACTGCCGGCATAGGAGAGAAGAGAGGAGTGATAATAGATTTTTATGCTGATTGGTGCATCCCTTGTCATGAGCTTGATGCAGCAACTTTTTCAGACCAAAAAGTTATTGCCGAAGCAAAAAATTTTCATACACTTAAGGCTGATATGACAAAATCACTTTCGCCTGATGTAGAAGCATTGAGAGAAAAATATAAAATTCGTGGAGTTCCGACAGTTTTAATTTTAGATTCAAAAGGAAATGAAGCTAAGCGTATAACAGGTTTTGTAAGTGCTGATGAGTTTTATAATATTATAAAGAATGTTGACTAAATCATAAGTCAAAGATCAAGAAAGTTCAAAGGTCAAACTTGCAAAAAGGTGTCAAAATTCAAAAGCTTAAAATGAATCTGATTAATAAAAAGTTAATGCTGAAATTTATTAGTTTTGATTTTTGAATTTTTATTTTGATTTTTAAACTATGAAAAAATGTATAATACTTGCCAACGGTAAACCACCGCAAAAATCAGTAATAAGTTACTTGCAAAAAATTGGATATAATTATTTAGTTTGTGCGGATGGGGGAGCAAACTCTGCAAGAAAGTTGAATTTAATTCCTGATTTAATTGTCGGTGATTTAGATTCCATTTCAGCTTCAACAAAAAAATATTTTTCTAATAAATCTGAAATAATTCAACTCAAAAGACAAAATGATACTGATGTAGAAAAATGCATAAAGACAGTAAAGAAAAGAGGTTCTACTGAAGCTATTTTATGCGGCGTTACCGGCGATAGATTAGACCACACTTTTTGCAACCTTGGTATTGTTATAAAATTTTTTGATATAATTAAATTAAAAATTGTTGCTGAAAATTCTGTGTTATTTCCTTACAAAGGTTCGGTTGAATTAAAAACAATACCGGGTGAAACTATCTCTATTTACGGGTTTGATTCAAAAACAAAAATAACATCACATGGATTAAAATATAAGTTGAATAATATTCCATTGCCTTTTGGTGAAAAAGAAAGCACAAGCAACGTTGCTTTATCAGATAAAATTAAATTGGAAATTAAAGGCGGAATAATTTTTTTGATAAGAGATTTTAATTTAATTAGAAAAAATAATCTTCTTTAAAAAATCTGATAGCTATTATACAAATTAAATTTGTACTATCAAAAGTATATTTCCAACTGCAATCTCATCTTCATAATAATTAACGATACTCAAAATATAAAGACATGCAAAACTTTAATCATAAATATTTATAAACAAATGCTATTTATTTGATTTGGGATTTCATTGTTAATTTTTCATTTTTAATTGTTAATTATTTGAGGAAAAATGGTTTCATTCAGCACACTTGATATTCTAATTATAATTTTATTTTTTCTGTCTGTTCTGGCAATTGGATTTTGGGCAGGAAGAAAAGATGAAACATCCGCAGATGATTATTTATTATCAGGAAGAAAAGTTGGATTATTTCTTTTTATACTTACAAATGTTTCTACATGGTACGGCGGAATACTTGGAGTAGGGGAGTTTACGTACAAATATGGAATTGCAAGCTGGTTTACACAAGGATTCCCTTATTATGTTTTTGCATTTTTGTTTGCAATATTTTTTGCTAAGAAAATTAGAGCGGCATCTTTTTTTACAATTCCCGATAAGCTGACTGAAACGTATAATAAAAAAGTTGGATTGATTGCGGCTATTCTTGTTTTCATTTTAGTTTCTCCTGCGCCATATCTTTTAATGACTGCAAATCTTCTTTCAATTATATTTCATCTTGGAACAATTATTAGCTTAATTTTAGCTTTACTATTATCAATCGTTTATCTGTTTAAAGGAGGGTTTCGCTCCAATATTTATGCTGATGCACTTCAATTTTTTATAATGTTTATTGGATTTTTCCTGGTTTTATTTTTTGCTTTTAATAAGCTTGGGAGATTTTTCTTTTCTTCAAAATAATTTACCTGCTGAACATTTAACATTAACGGGCGGGGCTTCTCCAACATTTATAATTGTTTGGTTTTTCATTGCACTGTGGACTTTTGCTGACCCTGGTTTTCATCAAAGATGTTACGCTGCGAAAACAGGTAACATAGCTGTCAAAGGAATTATTATTTCAATTTTCTTTTGGGCTTTATTTGATTTTTTAACTACTTCAACAGGGTTATATGCTCGTGCACTTTTGCCTAATTTAAATCAGCCGGTTCTTTCATTTCCATTATTAGCCGAAAATATTCTTCCTTCAGGAGTAAAAGGAATTTTTTATGCTGCTTTATTTGCAACAATTATGTCAACATTTAACAGCTTTTTATTTTTAAGTGCAACAACAATTGGAAGAGATTTTATTTTTAGATTAAATAAAAATCAAAATGAAAATAAACTAAAAAAATATACTGTCTATGGATTAGTAATTTCAGGAATAGTTTCAATTATTTTAGCATACTTGATTCCATCAGTAATTGGAATTTGGTACACAGTTGGTTCATTTTGTATTCCTGGAATTATACTTCCAATTGTTAGTGCATATTATCCAAAAATAAAAATCTCACAAAGAATAATTTTAGTTGAAATGATTTCTGCAGTAGCAACAAGTATTATTTGGTATTTTATTCGTGATGAATTATTTACGAATAGCTTTTTATATGACATTGAACCAATGCTTGTTGGGCTTTTAGTTGCCGTTAGTATTCACTTGATTGGAATGCTGAAGAAATAAATTATAGACTAAATAATTTAAGATTGTTTTTGCGTAAGTTTTCTATGAATTAAAGATAAGATAATTGATCCGGCAAGAAGAAAAATTATTATTCCCAATGAAAAAGTAGTTGGAATATGAACTACTTCAGACAGCAGCATTTTAACCCCTACAAAAAATAAGTATTATTGCTACTCCATATTTCAAATACACAAATAAATCTACAATTCCTGAAAGAGCAAAATACAAAGCACGTAAACCTAAAATTGCAAAAATATTTGAAGTAATAATTATAAACTCATCTCTGGTAATTGCAATAACTGCTGGAATTGAATCAACTGCAAATACTATATCGGAAGATTCAATTAAAAGCAAAGTCAAAAACATTGAAGTTGCAAAAATCTTTCCTTCTTTTTTTGTAAAAAATCTTCTCCCTTTATAATCAGGTAAAAAATTAAAATATTTTTTTGCAATTTTAATTAAAGGATTTTTTTCATAATCAATTTTTTGCTCGCCGCCAAAAGCCATTTTATAAGCAGCAAAAAGAAGAATGATTCCGAAAATATAAATGATAGGATGGAACAATTTGATTAAGCTTACGCCAATCAGAATAAAAATAATTCTAAAAACAATAGCGCTTAGAATTCCCCATTTAAGCACATGCGGCTGATGTTCTTTGGGAACATCCATCACTTTAAATATTAAAAGAAAAACAAAGAGGTTATCAATGGAAAGTGAATATTCAATAAGATAACCGGTTAAAAATTCTAGACTTCTATACATGGCCTTTTTCTAAAAAAAAATAAATCCCAACACAAAAAAGTAGAGCGGTAGAAATCCAAATACCGCTCCAAATTAAACTATGCTTTAAATTTAAAACACCGTCTTTATTATCAGTTACATATAAATCAATAATTATTATAGCTGCGGCTATAATTATAAATATAATCCAAAACGCAAATTCATTTAGCAAATTTCTTTACCTTTTTTATGGGAGAAGAACTCCAACTGCAATCACCGTAGTCCACAACCCGTTTTTATCACCTTCCGCAGATTGAGTGATATTAAAAGAGCGTACAATTTTGCCGGACATTTTATAGATATTTTCTCTTTCACTCCAATCGATATCCGGATTAAAATCAACGCCTAAAGTTGTGGCAAGCATTGTTGCTGCTAAATCTTCTGCATATTCTCCGGCAACTTTTTCCGTTTGGCCAAAAGGATGATGCTCAGATAAATATCCATACTGGCTGGTATCTGCAGGCAAAGCTACACCAATTGAAGATGCAATTAATCTATTTGGTTCATTAGTTGAATTTCTTGCCATTACAGAAAAAGTAATTTGCCCGGCAGTTAATTCTTTCAGTCCTTCTTCTTTTGTAATTCTTTTGCAATTAGCGGGGAAGATACTGCTAACTGTAACAAGATTACAAATTTCAATTCCGGCACTTCTTAATGCCAATTCAAAAGAGCTTAAATATTCTTTGTGACGTCCTACCCCTTTTGTAAAAAATATTTTAGATGGAACATACAAATTCTCATCTCCTTTCAAGATACTTTTTTAATTTTTATAAATTTTCTCTTTCCTACTTTGAGGATTGATTCTTTTGTTAAATTAATTTTGGCGGCTATGTCTATCTATTTTTTCTCCGTCAACAATAACGCCGCCTTGTGTAACAAGTCTTCTTGCTTCACCTTTAGACGGAGCAAAATTAACTTTTACTATTAAATCTAAAATTCCTATTTCTTCTATTCCGTTTTCAAAAATAAATTCGGGAATATCATCAGGAATTTCTTTATTAATAAATATTTTATCAAACTCAGCTTCAGCTTCATCGGCAGCTTGCTGGCTGTGATACATTTTAACTAAAGTTTTTGCCAATGATCTTTTTAAATCTCTTGGATTAACAGATGAATCATTTAATTTATTTTTTATATCAATCAATTCTTTATTTGAAATATCAGTTGCAAGTTCATAATAATTATAAATTAAACTATCCGGTATGGATAAAGTCTTTCCAAAAATATCTTGAGGTGAATCGGAAATACCGATGTAGTTGTTATAAGACTTACTCATCTTTTCAACTCCATCAGTTCCAACAATTAACGGCATTGTTAAAATAACTTGTGGTTCCTTCCCATATTCTCTTTGAATATCTCTTCCAACAAGTAAATTAAATTTTTGATCAGTTCCGCCTAAGTTCAACATCACTTTCAATTGCAACTGAATCCATTGCTTGTGCAAGTGGATAAAGAAATTCATGAACACTAATCGGTTCACCGGCTTTAAATCTTTTTGTAAAATCATCACGTTCAATCATTCTTGCTACAGTATATTTTGAAGCTAATTTAATCACATCTTCAAAGCTCATTTTGCCAAGCCATTCAGAGTTATAGACAATTTTTGTCTTCTCTTTGTTTAAAATTTTCGATGCTTGTTCAAAATAAGACTCGCCGTTTATTCTTGTCTCTTCCAAAGTAAGAGCGGGGCGAGTTACATTTCTGCCGGAAGGATCGCCAATCATTCCTGTAAAGTCCCCAATAATTAAAATTGCTTGATGCCCAAGTGATTGAAATTGTGCAAGCTTTCTTAAAACAACGGAATGCCCGATGTGCAGATCTGGTCGGCTGGGATCACATCCAAGTTTAATATTTAATGGGTTTCCCGGTTTGTAACGATTTTTCTAATTTCTTAACTAATTCGTCTTCCGGGATAATTTCAAATGCACCTCTTTTTATAAGATCCATCTGTTCATTAATTGGTGCAAATTTGATTTTGGTCATCTATCGAATTCTATTAAATTATTTGTGAAAAAATAGAAGCTAAAAATAATAAAATAAAATTAATATTTTATCCTTCTTTCCTGATTTCTTTGCATATCTTTCTTGGCAATGGCTTCACGCTTATCGTAAACTTTTTTGCCTTTTGCAAGCGCCAATTCAACTTTTACTTTACCATTTTTGAAATATAATCTTAACGGAACAAGTGTAAGTCCTTTTTCTTTAGTCTTTCCAATTAATTTTCTTATTTCACTTCTGTTTAATAACAGCTTTCGTGTTCTGGTTGGTTCATGATTATTAATATTTCCTTGTTCATAAGGGCTTATATGAGCGCTCACCAGCCAAACTTCATTTTCTTTTAAAGTTGCATAACTGTCGACTAAATTTGCTTTTCCTTGCCTTAATGCTTTAACTTCAGTTCCCTGTAAAACAATCCCGGCTTCATAAGTTTGAATAATTGTGTATTCATGCCTTGCTTTACGGTTAACCGTAATATTTTTTTCGTTTGTTTGTTCAGTCATTTTTTTCAAAATTAGTATTTGAGAACTGAAAAGTATTTAATTTTCTATTCTCCAACAAATTTATGTCAATTAATGTTTTCAAGAATAATTTCCTAAAGAAATAATAGTAAATTTAAATGCTACTGCATATTTTAACGGGGTTGATCTTTACCTCATCTGCAAATTAAAAGAACGAGGTTCTTAATGTTAGAAATTCAGAAAAAACTTACTAACTCTTTTTATGCTCTTCTCAGTTTGCCTGCAACAGCTATGGGTTTTGCTCTTTCAATTCAAATCTCTGCATTAAGCTGGATACTTAGCACTCAATATAAACTTGATATTGATAAAATAGGTTTAGTTTGGGCAGCTGGCCCTATTGCCGGAATTTTGGACAGGTAATTATTGGAATTATAAGCGACAAAGTTTGGTTATGGAAGGGAAGAAGAAGGCCTTTCATTTTAATCGGTGGATTTTTAGCAGCGATGATGCTTTTAGCATTGCCTAATATTGATGTGATTTCTTCCGAGATTGGGAATTGGCGGAATACTTGGAGTAGCAATTGTTGTTGCACTAACTTTAGACCTTGCAATAAATGTCAGCTTCAATCCAACCCGTTCTGTAATTGCAGATGTAACTCCGGAAGGAGTTGAACGAACAAAAGGTTATACCTGGATGCAGACAATTTCCGGAACATTCGGCGTTCTTGCTTATGTTATTGGTGCAATTTGGGATAATTATATTTTAATTTATTCCGGTGTGTTTTTAGTTTTAGCTCTTTCAATTATTCCAACTTTTTTTATTGAAGAACCAGAAGTTTTAAAAAATACAAGTGAGGATACAAATCAAGAAAAAAGTAAATCATCATTCAAAGAAATACTTGTTTCTATTCAGCCTCTTTGGGGATTTTTATTATATGCAGTTTATGCTATAACTACAAAATTATTGAATTTTAGTTTTAATAATTATTATGCTGAAATTATTTGTTTTATAATTACTTTGATTTTTATTTTTAAAGTATTACTTAGAAAAACTGAAGGTAAATCAAAATCTGAAATTGGCATTATTGGATTTAAAAAGGTTTTGGCGGCACATTCATTTACATGGATAGGAATTCAAACCATGTTTATTTACATGTTCGCTTATGTGCAATATAAAGTATTTAATTTTTCAGAAGGTTCGGTAATTCCGGCTGATGTTTCGGTTCAAATGGGAAAGGTTGTTACAATAAGCTTTTTAATATTAAATGCTGTTGGGGCAATTCTTCCTGCTTTTGTTCTGTTACCACTTGCAAAAAAGATTGGTAAAGTACTAAAACACATTTTATTTGTATAGCTTCAATGGCAATTGGATATGGACTGCTTCTATTATTTGGATTTACGCCGGTAATAATTTATGTAATAATGGCAATACTTGGAATAGGTTGGGCTTCTACAATTAGCTTGCCGTTTGCAATTATGTCTCAGCAAGTTGATCAATCAAAAATGGGATTGTATATGGGATTATTCAATTTATCTGTTGTGCTCCCGCAATTGGTAGCAAGCTTTGGAATTGGCTTTGCGATAAAACAAGCTGCAGATAAAAATTTAATTTTTATAATTAGTACCATTACTTTAGCTATTTCTGCATTCCTTTGGATGCTTGTTAAAGAAGAAAAAATTCATGAACCTGCTGCAGAACCTCAATTAAGCAGTAGTCATTAATTTATTTTTAATAACATATATGGAATTTAAAATTAGGAAAGATTTATGAGATTCAATTTTTCAAAATATGCTTTTGCAATTATCATTATTTTTATTTTTTATTGGATGCAATTCTCCAAAATTAACTGATATAATTAAACCGGTGAAATTAAAACCAGGAATTAAAGATACACTGTTACTTAGTGATATGTTTTACTCTAAAGATTATGATATAACTCCTTTTGATAATAGTCAGTTAGATGTAGAGGTTAAAAGAAATAATAAGCTTTATTCTAAAACCAACTGAAAATATGCAAGGTGCAACTATACTGGAATTTGTGTTGGATGACCAGATATATTCAATCCCTATTTTTCTTGAAGATGTGAATGAAACAATTAACTATAAATTTCAATATAAACCAGGGAAAAAGATTAAACAGGTTTCAGTGGCAGGCAGCTTTAATAATTGGAACCGGAGCATCAATCCATTAACTGATGAGGATGGTGACGGTATTTATGAAACAGAAATTCAATTTGAACCGGGAAATTACACATATAAATTTAATGTTGATGGGAAGGATATTTTAGATCCTTCAAATAGTGAAACAGAACCAACCGGATTTGACGGATTTAATTCTGTTTTGAAAATTAGGCAAAGTAAAAAATCAAAGATTATTTATATGTGCTGAATAAAAATAAAAATGAAGATCAATACCATTTAAATTTTATTTATGATAAAGGAGATAGATAATTTTCAGTTGAGTTACAATAATATAATTGCATTATTAAATAATCAAAAATAGCCGATTCATCAATAAAAATTAAAGGAAATAAAATAGAAGTTACTTTATCAAAAGATGAACTATCAGGAGAAAAAGTTTTAAGACTGCTTGTAGTTGATGGGAAGCACAGAAGCAATATGCAGTCTGTATTTTTCTATAATGGAAAAGCAGATGGTAATGAAAAAGAACATATAACCTGGCACGATGGTTCTATTTATTCAATTATGATTGATAGATTTAATGATGGTGAATTCAAGTTTAGATAAGCCGGTGCAGCATGATTCACTTTTTAAACAGGCAAATTATGAAGGCGGAGATCTTCAAGGAATCATAAATAAAATTAATGACGGTTATTTCAATTCGCTCGGAATAAATGTACTTTGGATTTCTCCGGTTTATGATAATCCAAATGATGCATACCGTGAATCAACAAAACCATATCGCTGGTATTCCGGCTATCATGGTTACTGGCCAATAAATGAAAATAAAGTTGAAGAAAAATTTGGAACAATGGAAACTTTAAAAGAATTAGTTAATACTGCCCATCAGCATGGAATTAAAGTTTTATTGGATATTGTTGCTCATCATGTTCATATTGAAAATCCATTGTATAAAGAACACCGCGGATTGGTTTGGAACTTTGATGCTTCCGGATGGAAGAAGAAATTTAAGACTTTGGGATGAACAGCGTTTAACAACCTGGTTTGAACCATACATGCCTTCATTTGATTATACAAAATCAGATGCTCCGATTGATTATATGACAGATAATTGTGTTTGGTGGCTTAAACAAACCGGTGCAGACGGATTTAGGCATGATGCAGTTAAACATGTGCCGAATAGATTTTGGCGGGCGTTAACAAAAAAATTAGAAGAAGAAATTGAAGTTCCAACCGGCAAAAAGGTTTATCAAATTGGGGAAACTTTTGGTGATTATAATTTAATTGGTTCTTATGTAAATAACGGCCAGCTTATCTGCACAGTTCGATTTTAATCTTTCATATTCTGCCATTCCAATTATTTTGGAAAAAGAAAAATCATTCACTGAATTGGATGTGGACTTGCATAAAGCAATTTCAGCTTTCGGTTACCATCATTTAATGGGAAATATAATGGACAGCCATGATAAAGTTCGCTTCATGGCATACGCTGATGGCGATGTTCCAAACCAGGGAGTAGATATGCGGGAGATGGCATGGACAAATCCGCCTAAAGTTGATCATGCTTCAAGCTACAAAAAAGCTGAGTTATATTATTCGTTTATTTTTACAATTCCAGGCATTCCAGTTATTTATTATGGCTCCGAATTTGGAATGACTGGAGCAGATGACCCTGATAACAGAAGAATGATGAGATTCGGAAATCAGCTTGATGATTTAGAAAAAGGAATGCTTAAAGTGACAAGCTCAATTGTTCATATGCGGAATGAGCATTCTGCTCTTCGTTACGGTGATTTCAAAACAATTTTTGTTGATGATAATGTTTATGCTTACATGCGTGCCGATGTAAATGAAAAATTAATTATTGTGTTAAATAAAAGTGAAGATAAACAGTCCGTTGAATTACCAATTCCGAAAGTTTACAATTCCACAAAATTATCAGATATAATTTCAAATGAAGGAATAAATGAAAATAATAGTAATGCGAAAGTTGAAATTGATGGATACGGTTGGAGAGTATTTAAATTAGAATAATAAGATTAATTTATAGCTTACTTATACAAGATAAGTAGATATAAACCCAGTTTCTTAAAGAAACTGGGTTTATTTAGACACTTTATGTAAGGAGAGTTATTAGCTTAACTTTAAATTAAGATGATAAGACAAGATTATATAATGCGGTTGATTGAACAACTTGTAAGATTTCTTGCAAAAGTTCTATTCAACAAAGAAAACGGAAATTATGGAGAAGCACTTAAAAATATTGATAAAGCATTCAGCGGCATTCTTGGACTGGACAGTAAGTTAATTGATATTTCTTCTTCAGATGATATAATTGAATTAATAAATTTACCAGGTGAAAGCACCGCGTTAAACATAAAATATATTGTTGTTGCAAAATTGTTAAAGGAAAAAGCTGATATAAAATCGTTGAACAATCTTAATGGCTTTAATGCTGATTATGAATATCAAAAAGCGTTGGCACTCTTTCTCGAAGGATATTTGGGAAATAAAGATGAAGATTTCCCGATGGAAGATTATTATAAGGATGTCGAAGAATTAGCTGATAAGCTTGAAGATAATATAACTCAGGAAGTCAGAACGAAGTTGATTAAGTTTTATGAAATGATAGGCAATAAGAATAAGGCGAATGAAGAAATATTAAAGCTGAAGGAATTGTAAAATAAAATTATTCTTCATTTTTTTTGAAGTTACAAAAATAGGTGTCGCAAAAAGATGACATCTTTATTTTGTGAAATTTCTGATAAAGCAAAAATTATTTTAAGAAATAAAGTATTGATTCCCGCTATAAAAAGATGTCATCTTTCAGTGTGGCATTTAGATTAGTTTGAAAGTTTTTTCTTTTCTAAAAATTCAAACCAGATTATGTATCTTTATAAACAGACTTTTTTATTAATCTTTATGTTAAGTTCAATCAATTTTGCCCAAAAAGCAGAATTAATAAAAAGCGAATTCATTTTTCAAAATCCTCCATTTAAATCTTGTCATGCATCTACAATTGTTGAATTAGAGAATAATAAATTGATGGCAGCCTGGTTTGGCGGTTCGCATGAAGGAGCAAAGGATGTTTGTATCTGGAGGTCATTTTGTAACGAAGGAGTTTGGGAGAAACCGATTAAAGCTGCTGATGGAATAATTGATTCGGTAACTCAATATCCATGCTGGAATCCGGTTTTATTTCAAAACAAAAAGTGGAAAATTATTTTTGTTTTATAAAGTGGGGAAGAATCCAAGAGAATGGTGGGGAGTTGTTAAAACTTCTAATGACAATGGACAAACATGGTCTGGTGGAATGAGGTTGCCGGATGGATTTCTTGGTCCGATTAAAGATAAACCTATTCAATTAAAATCCGGTGAAATACTTTGTCCCTCAAGTGTAGAACAAAGTGTTGGTAAAGGATATAGATGGACTATTCATCTTGAAATTACAAATGAAAATCTTGATACCTGGAGAAAAATATTTAATTGATACTTCATCTGAATTTAACGTTATTCAACCTACAATTTTACAATATGCTGATGGAAGATTGCAGATGCTTTGCCGCAGTCAGGAAAATATAATTGTTGAAACCTGGTCAACAGATAATGGTAAAAGCTGGAGTAAACTAACTGATACAAATTTGCCAAATCCAAATTCCGGGATTGATGCTGTGACATTATCAAATGGATTGCAAGTATTGGTTTTTAATCCAATGTATCATGGTAAAGAATGGGTTGAAGGGAGAAATGTTTTGAATGTTGCTGTTTCTAAAGATGGAGAAGATTGGACAGATGTTTATACTTTAGAAAATGAAAAGAGAAGGTGAGTTTAGTTATCCTGCTGTTATACAAACAAAAGATGGACTTGTGCATATCACTTATACATACAATAGAAAAAATATTAAGCATGTTAGTCCTAAAGATAAGTCAAAAGTGAGGTTCACCTTGGAGGTGAGCCTCACATATTATTCAATTTGACACTTCAAATATTTTACTTTTAATTTAATAAACATTATTAAAAATATTTCTTCAATGATATATGATTAAATTTCTTTTAACACTTTTTCTTGCAGCCCAAATTGTTTTTCCTCAAAATGAAAATTCCAATTTTGAATTTTCCAGGTATAACTCAATTTTGGAAAATTGTTAGCATACTTAAATCAAACCAGCAGCCGAATTCATCTGATTGGGATAATTTATTTAACACACCAGGCTATAAAGTTTTAATAATTGGTGAATTCTCAAAACAATTTTTTATAGATGAATTCACTCTTGTTTTTATGCCATCAAAAAAAGATGAACTTCAAAAGACACTTGCCTCCGGCAGAGATTTAGCTCATTTAAATCATTTTATAAAAATAAGAGATAACAAGCCGTTAATGGATGAACAGTTGAGAAAACTTCAGAGACATAATTATTCTGCTGATGCTGTAAAGAGGACTTTAGAATTTTTACCCCAATCTTCTGTTTCTGAATATCCGCCGGTTTCATTTGTGTTTTTTGAAAATAATGGAAGAGGCTCGTCACCAATTGTTGTTGATTTAGCAGCTTCAATCGAATGGGATTTTATGAGCTTCCTTTCTCACGAATTTCATCATTGGTATAGGAATAGGGAACTTCAATATGCTGTTAGTAAAGTTAGTTGGGAAGATGCTTATTTAGTAGATGCATTTTCAAAAATTGAAGCAGAAGGTATTGCAGACATGGTTGATAAAAGAGATTGGTTTACAAAGTCGAGTAATGCAGTCTCCGATTATGCGCGTCAATATATTTATGATGTAAGCAGGACTGCTGCTGTAATAAATCGGATAGATAAGCTGTTAAGCCAGTTAAATTCAAATCCTAATTCTGCACGACAGATTGGAATGCAGATTTCACAAACACTTCCTGAAAGAGGACATTCAACAGGTTATTATATGGCAAGCTTAATTTTACAAAATATTGGGAAAGAGCGAGCTTGTAGAATGTGTTGGCAATCCTTTTAAATTTATTAAGTTGTATAATCAAGCTGCTAAGAAAAGCTCTGGACAGTATCCTGCTTTTTCAGATTCTGCAATTAAAGTTATTGATTTATTGATTTCGAAATATGCTTTGTGAGATATAAAAAGTGAGGTTCACCTTAAAGGTGAGCCTCACTTAAAATATTATTTTAGTTTTCATCTTTAACAAACATTACTAATGCAGCCGCAGCAAACATTGATATTCCTCCGAGCAATAAAGCATAGATGGCTTCTCCTCCAAAAAGATTTTTGACAAAGAAACCCAAAATAGCCGCAGCAGTTATTTGAGGAATTACAATGAAGAAATTAAATATCCCCATATAAACTCCCATTTTATTTGCAGGAAGTGAGCCAGTTAAAATTGCATAAGGCATTGCTAAAATTGATGCCCATGCTAAACCAATTCCAAGTTCGGAAATTAAAAGCAGGTCGGGATTTTTTATCATATAGAATGAAGCCAAACCAATTCCGCCGCAAACTAAGCTGATTGCATGTACTGTTTTTCTACTTGTCTTTTTTGCAATCCAAACTAATAAAAATGCCATCACAGCAGCAAATCCATTGTATACAGACATCAAAACACCAACCCAATCTGCACCTTCATTATATAATGCGGTCTTAGTATCAACTGCTCCATAAATGTGATGAGTAACAGCCGGAGTTGTATAAATCCACATAGCAAATAAAGCAAACCACGAAAAGAATTGAACATAAGAAAGCTGCACCATTGCTTTGGGCATTTTAAATAAATCATTCAATACAATTACTAAACCCATGTGGGTTTTGTTTTGTTTTGTAAAAACAGAAACAATTAATTGAAGTATGCCAAATACAGTTATACACGTGAAGAAAACCCCAAGCCCGTAATCCATATAAATGAAAAAATAAAAAATCAGAAAGAGAGCAACCCCGGTAATAATCCAATAAATTCCATTCTTAAGGAATTTTGAAAAAGGAATAAAATTTTCATCTAAACGAATTGAAGCTAGCATGACTTTCAGCTATCTTCCGAAAAACTTTTTAATTCTTCCGGCGAATATTCTTTTGTTTTTAGCACTGTCCATAAAACTGCAAGAAAGAAAATTAGTTCCGCCGATATAAAAAGATAATTTAACTGACTGTGGAATCATTCCTTCCGGTGCGGTGTTGCTGATGTGAAACCAATTGGTCATAATGTATGGAAGTGCTGAAGCGATTACTGCCCCGGTTCCAATGAAAAAACTCTGCATCGAAAATCCAATTGTCCGCTGTTCGGAAGGCAGCATATCGCCGACAAAAGCTCTGAATGGTTCCATCGAAATATTAATTGATGCATCCATTATCCAAAGCATTCCGGCAGCAACCCAAAGTACCGGCGAGTTAGGCATAATCAACAAAGCAAGTGAAGCAAGTATTGCACCTGATAAAAAGTAGGGCCGCCTTCTCCCAAGTTTTCCCCAGGTTTTATCACTCATGTGCCCGATTATTGGTTGAATGATTAATCCGGTAACTGGAGCGGCTATCCATAGAATCGGAATATCATCAATCTTGGCACCGAGTGTTTCAAATATTCTGCTGACATTTGCATTTTGAAGAGCGAAACCGAATTGAATACCAAGAAATCCGAAACTCATATTCCAGATTTGCCAGAAGGATAGTTTTGGTTTTTTCATAATGGAGTTACCCTATTTATTAAAATTCATTGCGCTCAAAATAAATTAATTCTGATTAAAAAGTGTAAAAATGCTTATTGCATTTTCTATAATGTCGAATTTGTACAAACATCTCAAAGTTACTTGCAAATGAAAGTAATTCCTTTGAGGGGAAGGTAAGTAAGATAGCAAATTAAATGAAATTTAATTAAATATTAATCCTTAAAATCTTATTGTTAATTTCTTACTATTAATTTATTTTTCAAAAAGTTAATCAAAGAATAGGTTTGGACGATTAGAATAAAATATAACGCATATAAATTTACTCCATTTCATAAAATTTCCATAGATTATTTTATTTATTTAAAAGATATTTCTAAAGAGGTTTTTGATAAAGAAATTTATTTTTTAATTAAAGATGAAAAATTAAACTTTATAAATGAACATAAAATTATTCATTATATTTATTTTGGTTCATGGTACACTTTGTTAATTTCAACAGTATATATTTTAATTAAAATTATTTTTTTTCACTATCGACCGACTAAAATTTAATTTTAACAAAAAGGTTTAGAAAACTAAAAATATTCAAACAAAATCTAACGCAATTAAAAGCAGACCCCCTCAAGTTACACCTGGGAATAAGTTGGGCATTAGTGTCTCTCGTTTTTTCTTTGCATAAGTCCTTTTTACATTTCTTAATAACTGATAAATATCTAATAAACTTATTAAATGTATCCGTACCAATGTTGCTATAGTTGAAAATGCTTTTTTTACATTGGCCATTTTCTGTAATACGGTCAGTAATAATTGCGCTATTAATGTACACCAGACTTGTGTTCTTATTGCATTTTCATTTTCACCATAAAAATAATGTAACTGAAAATTCTGCTTCATCTTCTTAAATAGTAATTCTATTTGCCAGCGCTTCTTATATATAAATGCCACTTCTTCTGCGACTATTTCAAAATTATTTGTTATAAATACAAACTGACGGTTCTTTTCATCACAAAAGTATATTCGACGTAATTTAAGTTTCTTTTCCTCTTTGTTTTCTTTATATGCTATTTCTATTATTTCTTCTTTGTACACACCGAATTGACCTTTAGATAATACTTTATCCTTTATAGTCTTTAATATCTCACTTACAGCATTCTTCTTCTGCCTGGTTACAAAATATATCGTCTGCTCTGACCACTTAGCAAATTGTTTATAATAATTATATGCTCTATCAAAGACTAACATACTATGCGCCGGCACTGTTATTTGTGTTAAAAAGTTTTTGTCGTGCACTTTTGCTGCAGTTATCCGCACAAACTTTGCTACTGATTGAACTGCATCTATTAGCATATGCACTTTTAATCCTCCCTTCTTTTTTCCATCATTCTTTGGATTTCTACCCACTCCTTTTAGTATGTCGCTAAACAATCTTATCGTACTTGAATCTATTATAAGTAGCTCTTTGAATGTTAATCCATACGTTCGGCTGTTCGACAAAAATCCTTTATATTGCTCCACAAGCTTATAATACAATGCTTCAAAAAATGAGCTACCCCGATTTCTTAATCCGTCTGATGCTGTACTTTTTGCCGGAGACTTTTGCAAACCAAGATGATTTAATTTTCCGCCTAATGCCTTTAATCCCTCGCATATTTCAGCCATTGAATCACATCGGCTTAGTATTCCAAAAAGCATCACCACCAAATGATCCCAACTCTTAAATGCTTTATAATAATAGTCGCTATTCTTTCCCCTTACTAATTGTGCAAATGTTGATTTGTCTATCAATTTTAGTATTTGACCGAAAATCGGCTGACCGACAAATTTTATTTCATTATCTTTGCTCATGTCGTATCCTTTGAATTGTTGCTAATCCAAATTTACGACATTGGGGGCTGTTTTATACAGCTCCCTTTTTTATTTTTTTGTCGGTTAGTAGTGATTTTTTTTGAATCTTCAGGTGAAGATATTCTTTTTACAATCTTTATATTCTTATTATCCTTTTCTGGACTTGGTTTTCTGTTCTTACAATCTTATTATCATGAATTTGAATCTTATAAAAAATTTCTTAATGATAAAAAATTATTTTTGAGAGACTTGAAAAAATTAGCAGATGAATTTGATAAATATGATATGTTTTTAATAAAATATATAGAATATAGAAAAGAATACGAACTTGAAAATGAATGAAAAAGGTGGTTATTAGTCTAATATTAAATCTAATAGCTTATTTGCGTAGAAAATAAATAGTGGTAGAATCTTATCTTTATAATATTAATTGTTGCAATTTTTATATTATAAAATAAATTAACAAATAGATGTACTTAAATACTAAGCAGTTTCAAGATTTAGATGAAGACACATTGTATCAATTTGTAGCAACTAAAGTTCCTGAAGATTTATACTTAGATTATAAAATTGACATATCGCTAATTGAGAAAAGAAAATCGTATAAAGATTTTTTAAAGATGTAACTGCTTTCGCAAATGCTAATGGTGGAAATGTTTTCATTGGTATTAAAGAACCAGAGGAAAATTTAGAAATTGACAAACAAATTATTGGGGTTGAAAATGGTGATAAAATTGCACAGGATTTAGAGAGATTAGTTTTTTCATCTATTGATCCAATTATTACTGGGATGAAAATAAAAAATATTCCACTTTCTAATAAGAAATCTGTAGTAGCAATTCATATTCCACTTAGTTTGAATCGTCCGCACATGGTTAATTACGATAAGCATAGGTCATTTTATATACGCCATTCTGAATCATCATTCCCGATGTCAACTCACGAAATAAGGAATTCAGTTATGGAATCATTATCTGCGGAAGAACTTGCTAAAAAATATTTAACTGAAAAAGAGATGGATATAAGAAAATATATTTTAAATTCCATTCCTTCTTTTATTATCCAAGCAATTCCATTAATTCCATTGCAGCCCTCATTGAATATCTTTGAAAATAAAATTGAAAATATTTTAAGGGGAGAATCACGGAAATATAATTCCCTATATGATTTAACGAGTAATATGTCTCCAAGAGCTACAATCGATGGTTTGGTCGCAATGGATAACAGACAAAACCCAAATTGGAGAACAGAAATTCATAGAAATGGATATGTCGCTCTTGTTTATAAAAATCAGTTCCCATCAATGATAGAAGGTTTAAATACTTTTATCGTGCATTCCGATTTTAAATATTTATTTTTATCATTTATGAAAATTGTTGAAGATTTATTAGAGGTGACAGGGATTGATGTTCCCTATATAGTATCTTGCAAATATACGGGGGCAAATAAAACTCATTTGTTTTCCACTAATTATCTTCGTCAAAATACAGAGTTATATGAAAAAGAAGAAATTATTTTCCCACTTCATTATCGTTCAGTTGGTGAATCATTTGAAGATATAGCTAATCAATTATGTTTAGAACTATTCAATGCGTATGGGTTTAAAGATCTATTAGCTTAGTTTTGGTAAAAATTTACTGCAGTGAAAGTCAATACTTTTTAATAAAAAAACAAAAAAACTTAATTCAAATATTGTCAAATCCAAAATTATAAGAATTTATATTTATATTGATTCACATTGCTTAACTTTCCCACATGAATCTAAACAAAATCTTAACAGAAGTTATAAATAAAAATCACTCAGCATTTCTTTTATACTCCTTCGTATAATAAAAAAAGCAAGTCATATATTTTTAAAAACCCAACTGAAATTATTTCAATAAGAAAAGATTTGATATTCAAATGTTATTTAACATAATTGATAATAATATATCTAAAGGATTGTGGTGTTATTCTTTAATAAATTATGAAGCCGGTTATTTGTTCGAGGAAAAATTAAAAAAATATTTAACCGGAAATAATGAAGTTTTAATTCAATTTATATTTTTTGAAGAAAAGAATGTTGAAATAATTCCATCCAAAGAAATATTTAATATCCATGATTTGGGGAAATATAAAATTAAAAATTTCAAGCTTGATACTTCAAACAAAAATTCACAAGTAACATAAATAAAATTAAAAAATTTATTGAAGAAGGGGATACTTACCAGGTCAATTATACTGTTAAAGGAAAATTTAATTTTTCTGGAGACGTTGGGAATTTATTTCAAACTTTAATATTTAATCAATCTGCAAGCTATTCTGCTTTTATAAATAATGATGACAAATTTATTTTATCACATTCACCTGAATTATTTTTTGAAGTAAATAATAAATATAATTATTACAAAACCAATGAAAGGAACTGCAAGAAGAGGAAATGATTTAGCTGCTGATAATCTCAATCAAATATCAATCTTGAAAATGATGAAAAGAACAAAGCAGAAAATTTGATGATTGTAGATTTACTTAGAAATGATTTGGGAGAGATAAGTAATTATGGTAAAGTGAAAGTCAGAAAATTATTTGAAATAGAAAAATATGAATCACTATATCAAATGGTTTCGACTGTAAAAGCTGAACTGAATAAAAATATTTCATTGACGGAAATAATAAAAAATATTTTTCCATGCGGCTCGATTACCGGTGCTCCAAAAATTAGAACCATGGAAATTATAAATCAGCTTGAACAAAAACCACGAGGAATTTATACCGGTGCAATTGGAATTGCGAATAAAAAATTTTCAAGTTTTAATGTTGCAATTAGAACTTTATCAATTGACAAAAAAACTTTCCAAGGAGAAATTGGACTTGGCAGCGGAATTGTATGGGATAGTCAGCCGGAAAAAGAATTTGAAGAAACTTTGCTCAAAAGTAATTTTATTAGAAAACCAAACCTATATTTTGAACTTTTCGAAACAATGCTTGTTGAAAAAAGGAGAAGTATTTTTACTTGAAGAACATATTGAAAGGTTAAAAAGTTCAGCGGATTATTTTTTATTTAAATTTGAGGAAAAAATTATTTTAAAAGAAATTGTAAAACAGCTATCGAAGCTTAATCCAACAAAAAGTTATCGTTATAAATTAGAATTAAACAAATGGGGTAAAATAACTTCTGAAATAAAAGAATACATTGAAGATAAATCTGAAAAGAAAATTATAATTTCGAATAAACAAATTAATACTCAAAATCCTTTTCAATATTTTAAAACTACTAATAGAAAATTATATGACAATGAATTAAGAAAATATGCAGGCAAAGGATTTATTGATGTTATATTTTTTAATGAAAAAAATCAGCTTACAGAAGGAGCAAGAACAAATATATTTATCAGAAAAAATGAAAGCTGGTACACTCCGTCCTTAAAGTCAGGAATATTACCGGGTATATACCGTAAATATTTGCTTCAGCAAGAAAGGGGATATTAAGGAAGATTTTTTAACTAAAGACGACTTACTTCAAGCAGATGAAATAATACTAACAAACTCACTTAGAGGTAAACTTAGAATTTCAAAACTTTATTTTAATGAAAATGAATATACAGAACTGTTGTGAGCCCTATTCAAGGAATTTTCATTAAATTTTAATATCTTCGTAAGAAATAAAAATTTCAATTTTACTTTTATTCCCAATCAATGCCTGAAAACCAAAATTCAACTTCGAATAGAAAAAAAGAACATATTGAACTTTCTTTAACTGACAAGGTCGCATTTAAGGAAAAGACCAATGGCTTTGATCATTATGATTTCAAGCATTATGCAATAACAGAAGTTGAAATTTCAAAAATAAAATTCTCACAAAAGTTTTTTAAGAAAAAAATAAGTTATCCGTTTTTGATTTCATGCATGACCGGCGGAACAAGTGAAGCTGAAAATATAAATGCACAGCTTGCCGTTGCAGCGAATCAATTAAATATTCCTTTGGGAGTTGGCAGTCAAAGGCAGGCTCTTGAAAATAATATTTATCATCATTCATATAAAATCATCAGACACAATGCTCCTCAAATTCCGATTCTTGGAAACATCGGTGCAGCACAAATAGCTTTGATGAAAGATTTCAAGCCAATAAATTTTTTAGTTGATTTGGTTGAAGCAGACGCAATGGTTGTTCATTTAAATCCTGCGCAAGAATTATTGCAGCCAGGAGGCGAACCAAATTTTAAAGGATTTATTAAAAAATATTGAAAAACTGGTTAAGGTTTTAAAAGTCCCGGTGATAGCAAAAGAAGTAGGATCAGGTATTTCAAAAGAAGCTGCAGTTAAATTATTAAATGCCGGAGTAAAAGGAATTGATGTCGCAGGTGCCGGCGGAACAAGCTGGACAGCAATTGAAATTTTAAGATCAAAAAATAATCCGGCAACTGACGGACAAGATGAATTTTGGGATTGGGGTTTGCCGACTTCATATTGCATAAAAGAAATTAATAAGCTAAAAAAGAAATATGATTTTGTTTTAATTGGTTCAGGCGGAATAAACAATTCTATTGAAGCAGCAAAAGCTTTGCACTTGGTTCCGACATGGTTGCTTCTGCAAGAATTATTCTTCAAGAGCTAAATAAAAACGGAACTGAAGGTGTAATCAAATTAATTGAAAGCTGGTTTGATACAATTAAGAAAATAATGTTTCTCACCGGTTCAAAGAATTTAAAAGAATTTAAACGAAATAAATTATTACTGAAGAAAGACCTTTATTGATATCAGGAAATAATAATAAATATTTTTCTCTTTATGAAAGAGAAAGAAAAAAAATTGAAGTAAAACTTAAACAATCATTGCAGAATAGAGAGCCAAAATCTTTATATGCTCCTTCTTCTTATATAATTCAAAGCGGTGGTAAAAGACTTCGTCCATTGCTTGTTTTATTTTCTGCTAAAGCAGTAGGAGGAAAATTTTCACAAGCGTATAATGCTGCTGTTGCTGTTGAACTTCTTCATAATTTTACACTTGTCCATGACGATATTATGGACAATGCAGATAAAAGGAGAAACTTGCCGACTCTTCATAATAAATATGATTTAAGTACAGCTATACTTTCCGGCGACAGTTTACTTTCCGTTGCTTATGAAAGTTTATTAAAAGATTTACCAGATAATAAACATGAAGATGCGAAATATGCAAAATCGATTATAAATTCTTTTACCAAAGGATTAATAGAAGTTTGTGAAGGACAAAGCCTTGATAAAGATTTTGAATTGAAAACAAGTGTTTCTATCAATGATTATCTTATAATGATTAAAAAGAAAACTGCCGCTATGATGGAAATGTGCTGTAATATCGGGGCAATAATCGGAGGCGGTTCCCGTAAAGAAATTAATGCTTTATCAAATTTTGGTAAAAACATTGGTATAGCTTTTCAAATTCAGGATGATTTATTGGATATAGTTGGAAATGAAAATGAATTTGGTAAATTTGTGGGCGGTGACTTAATAGAAGGTAAAAAGACTTATTTATTTTTAACCGCTTTAGGTAAATCAAAGGGCAGCGATAAAGTAGATTTATTAAAAGTAATTAAAAATAAAGGCATCAAAAAAAATCAAATAAAAAAGTATAAATCTCTCTATGAAAAATTAAAAGTAATTGAAGAATCAAAAGCTGAGATAGAGAAGTATACTGTAAAAGCATTAAGTTCAATTGAACATTTGAAGAATAAAAGTGACAGAGATATTTTTATCTGGCTTGCAGATTCACTTATCAAAAGAATTAGATAATGATTGAAAATAAAGTAACAATAAAAAATAAAGCAGGCATGCATACCCGCCCGGCAGCAACTATTGTTAAAATGGCATCAAAATATAAATGCGATTTTTTCATTTCGAAAGATGGATTAAATATTAACGCTAAAAGTATTATTGGTGTTATGACTTTAGCTGCTGAAATGGGTTCCGAAGTTACTTTAACTTTTGACGGCCAGGATGAAAAAGAAGCTGCCGAAGAAATAACTGATTACTTTAACAGAGGCTTTGACGAGATGTGAAAACTTTTAAACAAATATTCCAGGAAGCTCAAAATAAAATTGTTGGTATTGCCGCTGCACCGGGTATTATCATTGCCCCGGTTTATCTTTTTACAAAAGAAATAGTACAGGTAGGCGATGGTGATATAGAAGATATTGAACAAGGGCTGGCAAATCTTGAGGAGGCTCTTGCGAAATCAAAAAAGGAGCTTAATAAAATATTTTCCATCGCAAAAGAAAAAATGGAAGAAGAACGTGCTGCAATTTTTGAAGCTCACATGATGATTCTTGATGACCCGATTTTGATTGATAGAATTAAAGAGAGAATTAAAAAAGAAAAAAAGCTGCCTGAGTTTATTGTCAATGATGAGATAAATAAATATCAGCAATTGATGTTTGGCTCGAAAGAACATTATATGAAAGAGCGGGCACATGACATTGAAGATATAAAAAATAGAATTATAAGGAATCTTCAAAAGAAAAGATGGGTTTCAAAAATTCCTCATAATGCTATTGTTGTTAGCGACAGTCTTAACTCCTGCAGATACAATATTACTTTCTCGCTGTGATGTTCGGGGTTTTGTAACCGATCATGGTGGAATAACTTCTCATGCCGCAATTATTTCAAGGTCATTAAATATTCCTGCTGTGGTTGGGACACATAACGCTTCGGAAATAATAAAAGACAAGGATGAAATTATTGTTGATGGATTTCATGGTTATGTAATAATAAATCCTAATGAAGACCAAAAAACTTTTTTTAAAGAAAAGTATGATCATTTATTAAAGCTTCAAAAAGGACTGGAAGAATTAAAAGATTTACCTGCTGTAACTAAAGATGGTAAAGAAATTCAATTAAGTGCCAATGTAGATGTAACTGGTGAAATAGATATTGTAATGACCAGCGGGGCAAAGGGAATTGGCCTTTATAGAACAGAGCAAATTTTAGAAGAAATGAATGAATTTCCCACTGAAGATGAACAGGCAAGAATCTATACAAATCTTTCTTCGAGAGTTTACCCGGAGACAATTACAATTAGAGCTTTTGATATTGGGGGAGATAAATTCAGGCTATTTGATTATGATGAACCGAATCCATTTTTAGGGCTTCGTGGAATTAGATTACTTTTGGAAAATGTGAAATTATTTAGAACTCAAATTAGAGCAGTACTTAAGGCAAGCACACATAAAAATATTCAATTGATGCTCCCAATGGTAAGTACTATTAACGAGATTAGAGAGTCTAAAAAAATAATTGAAATGTGCAAGATGGAATTAAAGGAAGAAAAAATTCCTTTTGATAAAAATATAAAAATCGGGATTATGGTTGAAGTGCCTTCTACAGCAGTGATGGCAGAAATCTTTGCTGCAGAAGTTGATTTCTTGAGTATTGGTACAAATGATCTTATTCAATATTTGATGGCAGTTGATAGAGGCAATGATTTAGTTTCTTCTCTTTACCAGGAATTTAGCCCGGCAGTTATAAAAACTATTAGCTATATTGTAAAAGAATCAAAGAAGCAGAAAAAACATGTTAGTATTTGCGGTGAAATGGCTGCGGACACACTTGCTATTCCTTTGCTTGTTGGATTGGAATTGGATTCATTAAGTATGTCTCCTTCAACAATAGCTTATGCAAAAAGAATTATAAGAAGCATAACTTTTGAAAGTGCAAAACAACTTGCTGAAAAATGTCTTATATGCTCCTTGGAAAGTGATATTATAAAAGAGATTGAAAAGTACTTTAAAGATAATTCAATTACTAGAACTAGAAATATAATATAGGAAACAAATGAAAATTTCAGAATATGTAGAAAAATATGATCTTCAAAATCAATTTGATGTTTTAATGAATTCATATAAATTAATTGAATCTGCCTGGCAAAATAAAATCAATGTTTATTCATTAAAGGATAAAAAATTTACATTCAATTGTTGTTACCGGGCTTGGCGGTTCAGCAATAAGTGCAGACTTAATGCAGAATTTTTTAGGTGATGAGATTAAAATTCCATTCATTGTAAATAGAAATTATTTCCTTCCTTCTTTTGTTAATGAAAATACTTTATTAATTGTTTCATCATATTCTGGTAATACAGAAGAATCAATTTCGGTTTTTAACGAAGCTTTAAATACAGATGCTCAATTGTTTGTATCAGCACAGGGGGAAAGGCTGAGAAAATTTCTTCAGAAAAAAATATTCCTTTGGTTAAAGTTATTCCAGGTTATCAGCCAAGATATGCCCTTGGACTTAGTTTTTTTTCATTGCTTAAAATATTACAGGAACTAGCCTTAATTCAAAATCAAGATACAGTTGTTAAGAAAATTATTTCGCTTATGGAAAGAAAAGGGAATTGAATATTCAAAAGAAGATAATGCTGCTTATGAATATGCAAAACAATTAGTAGGATTTGTTCCGGTTATTTATTCTGCAGCAGATTCAACTTCGGCAGTTGGTTACAGATTTAAATGCCAGTTTAATGAAAACAGTAAGCTGCATGCTTTTAGCAATCTTATTCCTGAAATGAATCATAATGAAATTATCGGATGGGAATCATTTAATGAAAAACAATTTCAAACTAAAGTTATAAATATCATTGACAGAAGCTATCATGCACAAACTAAAAAAACGATTTGAAATTACTTCCGAGTTAGCTTCAAAAAATGGTGCTGAAATAATAAATCTTGAAAGCAATGAAGAAAATTTCAAAGTAAGATTGATGGATTTAATTTATCTTGGGGATTGGATTACTTACTATGTAGCAGTGTTGCGAGGATTTGATCCAACAGAAATTGAAAATATAAATATTCTTAAAGAAAGATTGGCAAAATAGTTAGCTACATTTTTAGCCACTAATTTCACTAATATATAATTATTTTAATTCGTGAAATTGGTGTAATTCGTGGCTTAACATAAAAGATTAAACATCACGAAACTGTTTAAACAGTTATTACATAATTATAATTATAAACTGTTATTTATATTTTTGAAATCATTCTCATTGAAATCAAATGGGGATAAATTGAATAAGAAATTTATTTCTGAAATTCTTAAAAAGTTTGGATTGTATAAACCTATCCGCAAAATTTATAATTCAATTTTTAGATATAACAAACAGACTGAGATAAAAGTTGGCAGTCAAAGAATTAAATTTTGGACACCAACTTTTTATCTTGATGATTATGTAAAAGATTTTGCAGGTGAGAAACAACTTCTTGAAAATCTTCTTCCAAAACTAAAAGATAAAAATACCTTCTGGGATATTGGTGCAAATATAGGCTTCTATTCTATTTTAGCTGCGAAAGAAATGAATCCAAAATGTAAAATTTTTGCTTTCGAACCTGAACATAATACATTTAATCTTCTTAAAAAAAATATTGAATTAAATCAGGTAAAAAATATTAATGCTTTTGAAATTGCATTTGGGAGATACAAATGGAAAGCAAATAATATATTCTTCCGACACTCCAAATTTCGGTGCTCACAGCTTTGTCCAAAGAACTGATTACTTATTAAAGAAACAAGGAACCGAAATTAAAATTAAAACTGCTGATTCAATAATTGAAGAAATGAAAGTTGATATTCCCAACGTAATTAAAATTGATGTAGAAGGTGCAGAGATTTTGGTTTTAAAAGGAATGAAAAAATTATTAAAGAATCCTGATTTAAAAATAATTCTATGTGAAGTACATTCGAATTTGCTTCCTTTGTTTAATTCATCAGAACAGGAAGTAAAAGAAATAATTTTAAATGAAAATTTTAAAATTGATTATTCCGTAAATCGTGGAAGTCAAAATCAATATATTTTTGTCCGTTAAGGTTTTTATTTAATTAATTAAACTATCAAGCTACAAAAAAACAGAAATTATAAATATCTTGACTGATTAGTTGAGTTAACTTATTTTCTTTGCATTGGATTAATCAACTTCTTACATTAAAGATGGAATAAAAGTTTGAAAAGATTCTTTACCTTTTTTCTGCTGATATTTTTTTCCTCGCAGAATTATCTTTCAGCCAGTTATATTTTTTTGGTAGGAATAAAGTTCAATATGCTGATTTTGATTGGAAAGTTTTAAAGACAAAACATTTCGATATTTATTATTACAATGAAACCGAAGAAGTTGCTGAAATTGGCGGTACTTATGCAGAAAATGCATTTGATGAATTAACAGAAAGATTAAACTATACAGTTACTGGAAGAATACCGCTTATATTTTATAATACCCAGCTTCATTTCCAGCAGACAAACACAACTCCAGGATTTATTCCGGAAGGCGTAGGAGGATTTTTTGAATTTATAAAAGGCAGAGTTGTAATTCCATCCAATGGTTCTCTTCATGATTTCAGACATGTAATTCGGCATGAATTGGTTCATGTTTTTACGACCGGAAAAATTTATCATATTTTGAAGGATCACCGCATCAGCCGGGATTATGGCCCGCCTTTGTGGTTTACAGAAGGGATTGCCGAATACATGTCCACTGAACCTGATGACCAGGCAGAAATGGTAATGCGCGATGCTGTTATAAATGGTTACTTCGTAAACCTGGAAAACATGAATCAAATTTACGGTACATTTTTGATGTATAAAGAAGGGCAAAATTTTCTTGAGTTTGTTGAAAAAAGATATGGCAGAGAAAAAATTCCATTAATGATGGATAACTTCTGGATGTACAGACAGTTTTACAAAAGTGATTGAATATACTTTAGGTAAACCCATTGAAGAAATTGATGATGAATGGACATTTTATCTAAAGCAAAAATATTATCCGCTGCTTAGCGGCAGTACACCAATAGCAAATGATGCAAAAACAAGTTACTACACTTTGGATTTAATTTTTCTCCTGTCTATTATAAAATAGGCGATGAAGATTATTTATATTTTGCTGCAAACAGAGATGGGTATTCATCTCTTTATAGAGTTAAGCTTAATAAAGAAAGAGATTTATAAAGATCTAGAGCCTGAGCTTGTATTAAGAGGAGAAAAAACTGAAGAGTTTGAATCATTTCATTTATTTGATGCTGCAATTGATATAAATAAAGACGGACTTCTCGCTTTTGTAACTCGTTCAGGAAAAACAGATGTTATTCATTTTTTCTCAGTGAAAGAGGATGAAGTAATTAAAGATTTTCAGGAAGATTATTTGATTAGTATTTCTTCTCCTAAATTTTCTTCCGATGGAAAAAAAGTTGTTTTCTCTGCTGTGGATCAAAAAGGATTTAGAGATTTATTTATTTTGAATGTTGAAACAGATAAGCTTACCCGGCTGACAAACGATTATTACAATGATGAAGATCCTTCATTTGGAATTACTGATAATCAAATATTATTTTCTTCGGATCGAACTGCCGGAAAAATTAATCAAACACAAAATATATTTTCCTATGATTTGAACACTCATGAAATAAATTACGTTACTTACCAGGATTGTAACAATCACACTCCAATAATTTCCCCTGATAAAAAATATCTTTATTATACTTCAGATTATGATAAGGTAAGAAATGTTTGGCGTATCAAATTAAATAATGGAATATTTGGAAGAGATGCTGAAAAAATTACAAGCTATTTAACAAGTGTTTATAATCCTTCATTCAGCAATGATTCTACTTTAAATTTTGCCGGCTTTGAAAATTTCGCATTCAATATTTATCAATATGATTTGAACAAAGTAAATACCGATTCGAATTTTACTGTTACAATGAATTTTGATTCAGCTTACGGCAATTGGGAAGTGAAAACATATTTTGCTGAAAAGAAAACTCAAAAACTAAAATACGAAAGACAATACACACTTGATTACGCTGCCGGCCAAGTTTCAACTTCATACGATCCTGTATACGGTACTCGCGGCGGAGCAATATTATCTTTAAGTGATTTACTAAGTGATGATAATTTTTTCTTTTTAATTTATAACACTGCAGAAGTTCAAAGCGATATTTTAAAAAGTTTCAATGTTGCAATAGAAAGAGTTGATTTAAGTAAAAGGTCAAATTTCGGTTATGGGGTTTTTCATTTTAGCGGAAGAAGATATGATATACGTGATTCGGATGAATACTATTTTGAAAGAAGCTTTGGAGGAAATTTTATTCTCGATTATCCATTTTCAAAGTTTCAGCGCATTGAAGCCGGTGTTACAATTGCCAACTCGGATAAGCAGGTAATTGAAGGTGTTATTGAAAGGAAAGCTTTACTGCTAAGCAATTCAATTTCTTATGTAATGGATAATTCCTTGTGGGGCCCAACCGGGCCGTTAGACGGAACCCGAGCAAGAATATTATTCGCATATACCGGCGATATTAAATACAGCAATGTAAATTATTTTTCTTTTATTGCAGACTTAAGACATTATTTTAGATTAAGCTTGAGATCAGCATTTGCAGTCCGCGCATCAATATTTTATAACCAAGGGAAAGAAGCAAGAAGATATTTTATGGGAGGAAGCTGGGATTTACGCGGCTGGCCAAGATGGTCAATCCGTGGAGAAAAACTATGGATATCATCAATGGAATTTAGATTTCCATTAATTGACCAGATAAGTGTTAAATTTCCTTTTTTGGGAATTGGATTTTTTGGAATTCGCGGTGCCGCTTTTTTTGATGCCGGTGGCGCATGGGATACAAAGTATAACAGCACTCTCGGCAGCATAGGCGGAGGACTAAGAATGAATCTCTTTGGTGCAATAGTATTAAGGTATGATATTGGTAAAAAAATTGAAAATGATTTTAATCAATTTCAGCCCAAACTGTTTTACCAATTTTTCTTTGGATGGGATTTTTGAAAACAAAAAATTATTTATATAATAAATTTATTTATGCTATTCTATTATTAATAATTCTAATAATAATTGCCGGCTGTGCTACTTCAAAAATTAAGTATGATGTTAAAAAAGATAAAAAACCGTATGTAATGTATGGAGAAGTTCCATCTAGAAACTTTTATGTTCCTATTACATTTAGTGATTCGCTAATTAAAAAATGGGAAGCTGATATCAATGGAAGCTTTCCAAATTCTTCAGTTAGTATTTATAGTAATCTTGTTTTTGTAAATGATCTTTCAGGAAGAGTTTATTGCTTTAATATTGATAATGGAAAAAAGGTCGGGCAATTAAAGTTGGGTAAAGGAGTTTATACAACTCCGGTAATTGATAAATTTATTGTAATTGCTGTATCTGCAGAAAGAAAAGATAACGAATCCACTTTGCAGTATTATGATTATAACCAGGCAGAGTTAGAAAAAGATGTTACAGTTAAAGGCAGAGTTATTTCGGAATTAATTAAAGTAGATGATGGAATAATTTTTAATACTGATAAAGGAATTGTATATAAATATAATTTGAATGGATATGAAGATTGGAAATGTGAAACAAATGAATTTACTCATTCTTCACCTGCAATGAAAAATAATATAATTGTATTTGGAAATGATAAAGGAGAAATTATTGGGATTGATGCACAAAAAGGTAAGATTAAATACAGGGTTAAAATTGGAAAGCCTTTTTTTGCATCTCCAACTATAATTGAGAAAACTATATTGATTGGCAATGATGATGGAAATTTATATTCTCTTGATTTGTCTACCGGTAAAATAATTTGGTCTTTTGAAACCGGGGGAAGAATTATTATGACTCCGGCATGCGATGGTAAAAATATTTATATCGGAAATTTGAAAGGAGATTATTTTTCAATAGATATAAATTCTCATCAACTCAATTGGAGAATAAAATATGACGGTGCATTTAATACAACTCCTTTAGTTTCTGAAAATATAATTTTACAGCCCGGTATTGATAAAAATTTGCTTTTTATAAATAAAGGAAATGGAGAAATTATAAAAACAATTGAGCTTGATGGAAGGGTAAAGCTAACGCCTGTTTATTTTAAAAATACTTTATTCATTGGATATGATAATGGAATATTGGAAGCTTATGAATTTCAAAAATAAAATATTTATCATATTATTGATTTCTTTTATTGCCGCTAAAATTTCTTTTTCGCAAAATTGTAAAGCATCAATTTCAATTAATACGGACGATGATAGTTCATTAATATTTTTAAACGATAATTTTTTAGGAAAAGGAAATGTTTCAATTGAAGCTCCAAAAGGTACTTATTTTATTAAAGTTACTAAAAGCATAATGAAGTGGAATGCAAAAAATATTTATGATACTATTCAAGTTTAGAATTGTGAAGATATAAACCGGCAGTATTCATTTAACAAAATAATTTATTTACAAACATATCCGGCAGATGTTTATGTCTATCACAATAGTGATTTAATTGGCCATACTCCATTGAGATTAAATATCGGTAAAGGAAATATTTTATTGAAGAAAAATGGATATGAAGATAAATATATTTCTGCGGATCAACTAAGCAGCGATAAGACCATTTCTTTAGTGCAATATTATAATGACGATAAGTATGAAAGTTTTTTTGATGGGACTGAATTTAAATTATTGTTGGGAAGTTTAATTGTATTAGGCGGTACAACAGCATATTTCAAATTAAAAGCAGACGACAAATTCGAGGAATATCAATTCACTGGCAACGGGGAATTTTTAGATCAAACACATAAATATGATTTGATAAGCGGAATAACTTTCGGGCTTGTTCAAATTAATTTTGGTATTTTAATGTATTATTTTTTGTTTGATAAGTAGAATTATATTCTTTTCTTAAATATTTCATGCATACAATTTTAGAAATTATAAATCTATCCACTGACTTTTTAAATAATAAAGGAGTCGAATCTCCAAGAATTAATGTTGAACTGCTGCTCGCCAATATTCTTAATTGTAAAAGGCTTGATTTATATTTGAAATTTGATCAGCCTTTGAAAGAAGAAGAGCTTGCAGTTTACCGTGAATTGTTGAAAAGAAGAGGCCGGAGAGAGCCGCTTCAATACATTATTGGAAATGTTGAATTTTATGGATTAGAATTTAAAGTGAATCCATCAGTTTTAATTCCACGCCCTGAAACAGAAATATTGGTTGAAACTGTAATTGAAAATTCTAATAAAGATTCATCCTTAAAAATATTAGATATTGGAACCGGCAGCGGAAATATTGCTGTCAGTATTTCAAAGCATTTGGTTAATTCAAAAGTTTGGGGAATTGATTCAAGCAATGAAGCAATAAAAATTGCCAAAGAAAATTCAAAAGAAAATTTGGTTGAAGAAAGAACTTTTTATTCTCAGAAAAATATACTAAATGGATTTGAAATAGATGAAACTGAATTTGATATAATTGTTTCAAATCCGCCATATATTTCTAAAAATGATTATAATGATTTAATGCCTGAATTAAAAAATTATGAGCCTATCAATTCATTAACGGATGAAAATGATGGATTAACTTTTTATAAAGAAATTTCTATCAAAGCAAATAAATTATTGAAATCCGGGGGAAAAATATTTTATGAAGTTGGACAAGGCCAGTATAATGATGTAAAAAATATTCTAGAAAAAAATAATTTCATTAATATTAAAGTAAAAAAAGATTATTCTAATATTGAAAGAGTTGTTTACGGAGAATTAAAATGAGAGTTGTAGTTCAACGGGTTTCCGAAGGTGGTGTTTATATCTCTTCAAAAAATTATAAAGCAGAAATAAAAAAAGGATATGTAATACTGTTGGGGATAAAAGTTGGCGATGAGGAAAAAGATGTAAAATATCTTGCTGAGAAATGTGTGAACTTAAGAGTATTTGAAGATGAAAATGAGAAAATGAATTTATCAATTAAAGATGTTGATGGGGAAATACTTTTAATTTCTCAATTCACTTTATATGGGAATGCATCAAAAGGTAATCGCCCCAGCTTCACAGATTCAGCAAAGCCAGAAGAAGCAATCCCTTTGTATGAAAAATTTATTTCATATTTAAAAGAATTATTGGATGAAACAAAAATTAAAACCGGGATGTTTGGTGAAATGATGGAAGTGAAAATAATAAATGACGGCCCGGTTACAATTATAATTGATTCGAAATAATAAAATTAAAATTATAGTCTTTAATTTTTTTTGAACTTTGAATTTTGATTTTTGACTTAATATGAAATCTCCAGTCTTAATGATATTTGTTGATGGTATTGGAATCGGGAAAGAAGATTATGAAATTAATCCCTTCTTCAAGTATCAATTTAAATTTCTAAAAAATATTTTTGGACAGATTCCCTCGTTAGAAAATCAATTTCTTCAAAAAGACGATTATTATTTATTTCCAACAGATGCACTGCCTGGGAGTTGAAGGGTTGCCGCAAAGCGGGACGGGGCAGACATCTATTTTCTGCGGAGTTAATGCTTCTAAAATAGTTGGAAAACATTTTGGGCCTTATCCGTATTCAACTTTGATTCCTATAATTAAAGAAAAAAATATATTTAAACATTATTTAAATAATTGGAGAGAAAGCCTTCTTCGCAAATGCTTATCCAAAAGTATTTTTTGATTATCTTAAATCAGGCAAATCAAGATTGAGTGCTACATCATTAAGCTGTAGACTTAGTGGTATGAGATTAAATACTTCCAATGATGTTAGAAAAGGAAAAGCATTAACTGCGGAAATTACAGGAGAAAGATGGAATAAAAAATTGGGGTATAAACTGCCGGAATTGAAACCCGAAACAGCAGCAAAAAGATTATTGAAAATAGCTTCCCAAAATGCTTTTACTTTATATGAATATTTTTTAACAGATCATTTCGGACATGGAAGAGATATTTCTGAAATTGAAAATACTTTAAAAATATTTGATGAATTTTTATTTTCGATTTTAACGCAAATGAATAAAGAAAATATGACTTTAATTATTTGTTCTGATCATGGAAACCTTGAAGATCTTTCAATCAAAACTCATACTTTAAATCCGGCATTAACAATTACAGCCGGCAAATATGGAAAAATTCTTTCGGAAAAAATTAAAGATATCTCTCAAATTAAACCGGCAATAATAAAATACTGCAAATGAAAAATTATCCGGCAATAAAATTTACAATCCTTATTTATAGTTGGAATTTTACTGCAGAGGTATTTTGAGATTCAGCTCATATAATATTTCTAATTATACTTGCTGCATTTCTTTTGTATCGCAATATTAACATTAAAATTGAAAAATGACACTTTCAAATTTACATATAGATCATTTTATCATTTGCTTCAATAATTCTCTTAGGCAGTTTCTTAGCCGAAGTAAATAAAAATGAAGTTCAACTGCTTCCAACAAACTTGTACAAACAAAAAAATATGGAAGTGTTCGGAACAATAAAAAAAATCGAGTTGCCACGAAAAGATGAATCGAGATTTATTTTAGATGTTGATTCATTTAAAGTTTCAAATGCAATATAAAAATGAATTTGACTTTGCTAACAAGAATTAGAGATGACAGGAAAGAAAAATTAGATTCATTATTTGATATGCTTAAACCCGGGTATAAAATTTCTGTTACTGGTACTTACATGAAAGGCGGAGAAACACGTAACCCGGGCGAGTTTGATTACAACCATTATTTGAATTCAATCGGTATCAGCGGATTGTTTACTACATATTATGTTGGCGATGTTAAAATTTCAAAAAGAATGTTTTTTGGTTTGGAAACTTTGTAAACAATGTAAGAAAATATTTGAACGAACAAATAACGAAGCTGCATGATAAGCAAACTGCAGCATTGCTTGAGGGGATTGATTTTAGCTGACCGAAGCGGGATTGATTATGCCGTAAGAGTTGAATTCATAAATTCAGGTGTTGTTCATGTACTGGCGGTGTCAGGGCTTCATACTGGCTACATAATTTTAATATTCTTAATTTTCTTTGGACGATTTAATCATTTATATTAAATCATTTTTAACAATTACAGGGTTAATATTTTTTCTGATCATTACAGGAATGCCGCCTTCTGTTTTTCGTGCTTCAATAATGGCGATTGTTTTTATAATTGCATTGCTTACAAACCGTTCTACAAATTTATTTAATGCTCTTGCAATTGCAGCTTTAATTTTGCTTATCATTAAGCCGTACGATCTATTTAATCCTGGATTTCAACTTTCATTTTCTGCCGTGCTTGCAATTGCTGCCATATTTCCGATTATTCAAACAAAAATAAATTCATTTGAGATTCAAAATAAATTATTAGAAATATATTTTGCTTTTTGCTGCTGTTTCATTGAGTGCACAGCTTGGCACTTTACCTTTCACAATTTATTATTTCGGGAAGCTTTCTGTGATTGCTTTGTTTACTAATTTAATAGTTATCCCCTTAATTGGATTAATAGTTGGAACAGGGATTTTTACTTTAGCACTTAATTTAATTCTTCCTTCAATTGCAGTTTATTATGCTGCTGTTAATGATTTATTTTCCAATTTATTATTTTGGTTTGTAAGTGTTACAGGTAATCTTGATTTTTCTTTTGTCAACATTAGGCATTTTTCAATTTTCGATGGAATAATATTTTACTTATTTCTTACTGTTCTAATTTATTATCTGGTTATGTTCAAGCATTCTTTAGCAAAAATAATTTTACTTGTATTGATTACTTGCAACATATTTTTGTATGCTTCCATTGATGACAAAGATTTCTTCAAGAAGAATGAATTAAATGTTTTGATGATTGATGTTGGGCAGGGTGATGGAATATTGATAAAATTTCCAAATGGACAAACTGCTTTAATTGATGCCGGTAATGCTGACTATTATTTTGACAATGGGGAAAGAGTGATTCTTCCATTATTAAATTATCTTGGTATAAAACAAGTTGAATACGGTTTTGTATCTCATATTGATGCTGACCATTATGGAGGATTTGTTTCATTAATTCATGATGGAAAGATAAAACAGATATACAAGCCGCCTATCGATTCTTCTTATGATAAAGATATTCGTTTTGAAAATTATTTAAGAAAAATGAAAGTGCCGTTTCATTATTATAAAAGGGGGGAGATGAAAATTGGCAATGTTAATATTTATACTTTAAACGATTATAGTGATAATAGTTTTCCAGCTAACACCACAAACAACATGAGCGGAGAATTAAAAATTGTTTACGGAAAAACAAGTTTTTTATTTACTGGGGATGCCGAAACTACAGTCGAACATTATTATGTAAAACGATATAATAATTTTTTGAAAACAGATGTTTTAAAAGTTGGGCATCATGGAAGCAACTCCAGCTCTTCTCCGCAATTTCTATTAAAAACAAAACCTGAAAATAAGTTTGGTTTCAGTTGGAATACAAAATAAATTTGGACATCCATCATCATTAATTATGAATAGATTGCGAGCTATTAAATCTCGAATTCATAGAACAGATATTGAAGGCGCTATTTATTTAACATCCGATGGTGATTCTGTTAAAGTTGTTAATTGGAAAGATAATTGACTAATTAATTTTAAAGTTTTATTTCTTTTAATAATAGTAGAGACGCCTCGCCTGCCACTATGTGGGTGAGGCGACTATATAATTAAACAAAAAAATAAATTTAAAGCGCAATTTTGAAATAGAAGACGCTCAACCGGAGCGTCTCTACAATAAAAATTTGCAGTTAATAAAAAAACAGTTATTATATTAAGACAAAAAATAAATTCATAAAATAAGGAAAACATAATGGCAAAAAACAAAATTGAAGTTGGAATAATAATGGGAAGTGATTCGGATTTACCAATTATGACAGAAGCGGCAAAAATTCTTGACGAATTTGAAATAGGATATGAAATAAAAATTGCATCGGCTCACCGCACTCCAAAATATACTTCGGATTATTGTTCGACTGCACACACACGTGGTTTGAAAACTATAATCGCCGGCGCAGGCGGTGCGGCACACCTTGCCGGTGCAGCTGCTGCTTATTCTCCTTTGCCGATAATCGCTGTGCCGATTAAATCTAAATCTTTAGACGGGCTTGATTCATTACTATCAATGGTGCAAATGCCGGGCGGAGTTCCGGTTGCAACTGTTGGAATAAACATGGCGAAAAATGCCGGTCTGCTTGCAGTACAAATTATTGCAGCGAGCGATGAAAAAATGTTGGATAAGATGATTGATTACAAAAAGAAAATGGAAGAAGCTGCGATGAAGAAGAATGAAGGATTGTTAAAATAAAATAATTTTGTTTGATTAAGTATTTAGATTTATAGAAATACAATTAATGAAGTCAATTATTTTATATCCATTTAGGTTCATTTACAAAATATATCTCCTTACATGTTTTGTGCTAATATTGGTTTTGTCCTATCCATTCCTTCGTTATTTTTTATCTAAAAAGGAGCGATTCCCTTCGGCATTTAAAATTATGAAATTCTACGGGAAATCGTTTTTGTTTTTTGCCGGTGTGTTTATGAAAATTAAAGGCAGAGAAAATATTTTAAAAGATCAACCTTTTTTAATATGCTCTAACCACAGTTCATATTTAGATATTCCGTGCTTGTACTCAATCTTTGAACAATACTTTGTGTTTACCGGGAAAAAGGAAGTTGAAAAGTGGCCATTGTTCCATATTTTTTATACGTCAGGGATGAACATATTAGTTGACAGGCATAATAAAATGGGATTAATAAAAGCATTCAAAAGAATGATGGGAGTAATTGATGAAGGGCATCCATTGGTGATTCTTCCCGAAGGCACAATTTCCAAAGTCGCTCCAAAGCTAACGGAGTTTAAACAAGGATCTGTTTCATTAGCCATTAACAAACAAATTCCAATTTTACCTATAACTTTTACAACAAATTGGATAAGGCTGCAGCGCAATGGATTGTTGAAAGGTAAAGCCAGTCCAGGAATATCTGAAGTTATTATTCATCCATTAATTCCAACCAGAGGGTTAACAAAAGATGATACAGACGCGCTGCAAATAAAATTGCGTGATATTATCAATTCACCTTTGCATGAAAAATACGGGGTTTAGAAATTATCAGACTTATAAAAATCATTTTAAAATAATTTATTCTTTCTATTAATTTTGAAAACTTTAAGTAGATAATAAAACATTAAACTGGCTGCTTGATGGCGATGTTTCAATTCAATATCAAGTTTACCGAGACTTGCTTGATAAAGAACGAAATGATTTAAGAAAAAGAATTTCAAAAGAAGGATGGGGATTTAAATTTTTATCCAAACGAAATGAAAATGGACATTGGGGAAGAGCTTTTTATCAACCCAAATGGACTTCAACTCATTACACTTTACTTGATCTAAAAAATCTATCTATCACTCCAAATATCAAGGAAATAAAAGAAACTATTTCCATGATACTTCGTGAAAATAAAAGTGATGATGGAGGAATAATTCCAATTTGCACGATAAAAGTTAGCGATGTTTGCATAAATGGAATGTTTTTAAATTATGCATCATACTTTAAAACGGATGAAGAAAAATTAAAATCAGTTGTTGATTTTATTTTGTCGCAGCAAATGAAAGATGGGGGCTTCAATTGTCATTTAAACAGAGTCGGAGCAATTCATAGCTCACTCCATACAACTTTATGTGTACTTGAAGGAATTTTAGAATACAAAAAAAATAATTACAAATTCAGATTAAAAGAATTACAAAAAGCAGAACTTGAATCAAGAGAATTTATACTTATGCACAGATTGTATAAATCTGATAAAACCGGTGAAATAATTAAAAATCAATTTTTAAGATTATCTTATCCTGCAAGATGGTATTTTGATATTCTTCGAGCACTTGGATTATTTCCAATCAGCAAAAGTAAATATGATGAAAGAATGCAGGATGCAATTGAAGTAATCATGAAAAAAATGAAATCGGATAACAAATGGCTGCTGCAGGCAAATCATCCAGGGCAAACTCACATTTCGAAATGGAAAAAGCTGGCGAACCAAGCAGATGGAATACTTTAAGAGCATAGAGAGTTTTAAAATATTTTGAAATACATCTATAAATATTTATTTATTATTTATGATTTTAGATAAGAATATTTGCGTTCATTGCCATACTAATTATTCATCAAATTACTTAATCAAGATAGACGGTAAAATTTATTGTAAAAATTGTGTTAAAAAATATTTTACAAAAGAACAATTAGAAACTCATTTGGAACGCAAAGTAGAGAGGGAAAAGAGTTACAAGAAGGTATTATTATATTCATATATTTTATTTCAGCTTCTAATGACTGTAATAGTTGTTCCTGTTCTTTTAAAAAATATTCTAATTGAAAAAAAACTATGGTTTGTATTCATTACTATTAACTTACCCGCATTTATTTTAGCTTTCAAATTTTTTCTACCCAATAAAGGTGATCTTTCAACCTCTGTATTCTACTTAATTAAACCCGATTTTCTTTCATTATTGCAAGGTAAATATTGGGAAGATAGGCGATATGAGACTTTTTTCTTTGGCCCTTTTGTATTTGTTGGAATTATTGTTGTGATTGAATATGTAGTGTCAACTTTTATCTATTATACTTTTATGTAAATTCCATATTTTGTTATTGCCTTCATCAATCGCGATTTGAATTTTATACTCATTGCGACTTCTTTTCTATTTACATAAATTTACATGCCTTTTAGAAGGCAAATAAAGTATTATCAACAAAAATGGTTATCAAATGAAAATTGTTAAATATATTATTCTAATTTCATTTTTAATTTTATTCGGCTGCGGCAAGGAATCCGATAAGGGTTATATGGATAAAGCTGCAGAAGAAATGAAAGACAGCAGTATTACAGATGCTGTAAATTCTTATGAATCTTTAGTAAAAGAATACCCTCAGAGCGATTTAGCGCCTGAAGCACTATATAAGCTTGCACTCATTTATCAAAATAAAATGGATAAAACTTTATCTGAAAAAGAATGTTTGCAAAAATCCGTTGAAGTTTATAGAAATATTTATGATAAATACCCGCAAAATAAAAATGCGGCTAAAGCTTTGTTTATGTCTGGATTTATTTTAGCAAATGAATTGCATAATTATGATAAGGCTACAGAAACTTATAATTTATTTCTTCAAAAATATCCGGATAATGATTTAGCATTATCTGCAAAAGAGGAATTGGAACATATGGGCTTATCTCCTGAGCAGATATTGGAGAAGAAAAAGACGACAGGAATTTAATGCCGGCTTCAAATGAAGATTACAGAAAATATTTATCACCTTCTTATGTATCAAAGTTAAATTCCCTTGAATTAAGAGCAAGGTTAGTTGTGGAAGGCTTTATGGTAGGGCTTCATAAAAGTCCTTACCATGGTTTTAGTGTTGAGTTTACCGAGCATCGCCCTTACATGCAAGGGGATAATCTGCGAGATGTTGATTGGAAAGTATATGGTAAAACAAACCGATATTTTATAAAGCAATATGAAGAAGAAACAAATTTAAAAAGTTATATCCTTTTAGATACAAGCAAATCCATGAGCTATGCGTCAGAGAGGAATATTTCAAAACTTGAATATGCTTCAACATTGGTTGCCGGGTTAAGCTATTTAATGATAAAGCAGCAGGATGCTGTTGGAATTTCATTGTATTCCGAAAAGATTGATAAATATCTTCCTCCAAAATCATCACGAGCATATTTGCAGCAGTTGTTAAAAAGTCTAGCCGAAGTAAAACCATCAAATAAAACAAATACCGCTGCTTCTTTAAATTCAATAGCAGAAAAAATTAAAAGAAGGGGATTGGTAATTGTGGTCTCGGATTTATTTGATGAAGTTGATTCTGTTTTAGGTGCTTTGAAACATTTTAGATATAATAATAATGAAGTAATTGTTTTTCAAATTCTTGATCCGGTTGAACGAAGTTTCAATTTCACCGGTGATGCAGTATTTAAAGATATTGAAAATGAAGAGGAACTAACAACACAGCCATATCAAATTCAAAAAGCATATAGAGAAGCAATGAATGAGTTTATTCACAAAATAAAAAGTGAATGCCTGAACTCCAAAATAGATTATAATTTAATTGATACTTCACAGCCTTATGATAAGGCACTTATAAATTATATTAGAAAAAGATCAAAGCTATATTGAAATAAGTCAAACCTCAAAAGTCAAAATTCAAAAAAATCAAAACAATTTATCAATTAAGCAATTAAACCTTTTAATTTTTCATTAAATTTTTAATCTCATCAAAATACTTTTCTGATAACTCTTCAGCTTTATTTTTATCTTTTGCTTCAACAATGCTTCTTATAATCGGTTCTGTATTTGATTTTCTGAAATGTACCCAATGATCTTCAAAATCGATTCTTAATCCGTCATCTGTATTTATCTTGCCTTGTTGAAATTTATTCTTTAATGAATTTATAATTTCATCAGGATTATTTTTACCAAGATCAATTTTTTTCTTTGCAATAAAATAAGAGGGAAGTGATTCTTTTAATTCTGAAATTGAACCTCCAAATTCAAGAAGATGCTGAAGAGTTAAAGCAATGCCTACTAGAGCATCTCTTCCATAATGCAAAGCAGGATAAATAACGCCGCCGCTTCCTTCACCTCCAATTACTGCATCAACTTCTTTCATTTTCAAAACAACATTTGCTTCTCCCACAGGTGAACGAAATACTTGGCAGCCAAATTCTTTTGCAACATCATCAACTGCTCTTGTGGTTGAAAGGTTAACAACAACATTCCCCTTCCTCTTTGAAAGAACAAATTTTACACAACTCGTAATTGTATTTTCTTCGCTGAAAGGCTCACCTTTGTCAGTAATTAAAACTAACCTATCAACATCGGGATCTACTACAACACCAATATCAGAGTTTGTTTCTTTAATTCTTTTCATTGTTTCAGTTAGGTTTTCGGGGATAGGTTCCGGCAGCCGCGGAAAGATGCCGGTTTTTTCACAATTCATTTCAATAACTTCACATCCGAATTCCTTTAACAAATCAGGAATACAATAAACTCCAGCTCCATTAACACAATCAACCAGCACTTTAAATTTTCTATCTCTTATTTTTTCTTTTTCAATAAACTCTAAGATTTAAAACATCATTCATATGTTTTTTTAACCCTTCAATAAAAAGAGTTTTCTTACCGAGCTTATCCCAGGTTGAATAGCGTTTTTCACTTTTTTCTAACAATCCTATCATCTGCTTATTTTGTTCGGGAGTCATAAACTGGCCGGTATTGTTTAATAATTTTAAAGCATTCCATTGGTTTGGATTATGGCTTGCTGAGATTGCAATACCGCCATTAGCATTAAGATTTTTTACTGTGTATTGAACCGTAGGAGTAGGGCAAATACCAATTTCAATAACATCCAAACCCTTTGCAAGTAAAGTCCCGGTAACAATTGATTGCACCATGTCGCCGGATATTCTTGCATCACGTCCAATAACAATTTTCCCGGAGCCTATAAAATCAGCATATGCAGAAGCATATTTAACTAAAGTTTGCGGTTCAAGTCCATCGCCAATTATTCCTCTTATTCCAGAAACGCTTACCATCAAAGTTGGCATTACTAAACCTCCCGTATTATTTGATTCTTCATTTAAACGAATAAAACAAAGATAATGTATTTTAATTAATTTCTTTTGGATTGAAAAAAATTAAGAATCATTTATACAACATTCATGAATATATATTTTTTAGTAGAAAAATTTATTCTCATTTATAAAGCTATAATTGGTTGACTTAAATATTTAGGTGTTATATATTCAACAGGTAATTTTTTGAAGTTAAAATCTTCCAAATGCATTTCATTAATAAATAATAATTTAAGAGGTTCTTGATGAGTAAGTTTCGCTTACTATTTTTTGTTTACTCAGCCTTAGTATTATTTTCCTCTCCAATATTTTCACAATCCACAGGAAAAATCGCCGGAAAAATATCAGATAAAAGTTCTGGGGAGGCAATTCCTTTTGCAAATGTTTTTGTAGAAGGAACTACATTAGGGGCTGCTGCTGATATTGATGGTATTTATACTATAGTTAATGTACCGCCAGGGTATGCATAGTATTACCGCATCAGTAGTCGGATATCAAAAAGTAACCGTTGAGAATATTAGAGTGAACGTGGATTTCACTACCCGCCAAAACTTTGAATTATCCAATGGTACTGTTGATCTTCCTCCTATTATTGTTCAAGGAGAACGAAATCCCTTAATCAGGCAGGATTTAACAAATCCAACTGTTGCAATTACTGATGAATCGATTCATGAATTGCCCGTGGATCAAATTTCAGATGTAATTAGTTTACAGGCTGGTGTAGTAAAAGGAGATGATGGTACATTACATATACGCGGCGGTTACAGCAATGAAGTTTCTTATACTTTAAACGGTATTTCTTTAAACGATCCTTATGATAATACAAGGTCAATTGGATCTAGCAACAAATGCTGTTACGAGAAGTTTCTGTTTCTACCGGAACATTTGCTGCACAATATGGAAACGCTTTAAGCGGAGTTGTTAATTATGTTACCAAAGAAGGCGGCGATAATTATTCTTTAGCTTACGCGGATATGGCGGTGATTATGCTACAAATAGAACTGGTTATTCACAGATAAGTTAGGTTTCAACCAAATTGATCCTGTTAATAGAGGAAGAATGGAAGGAACATTTGGCGGCCCATTTCCATTTTTAAATAAAGCCAAATTTTACGTTTCTAGTATTTACGAAAATTTTAAAGGTTCTAGGTACGGTACAAGACTTTACAATACAACAGATTCATATTTAAGTCCGGATAATTTTAACTCCACCGATCCAAGACATGGAATGTCAACCGATACATTATATTTCAACCCATATTATAATAATTCAAACGGCTTGCCTACAGGTGATGGCGCTATGGTGCCAATGAATGCTTACGAGAATTTTAATTTACAAGGAAACATTAAGTTATAAATTCGGTTCACTTATAAAATTAAAATATGAAGCTGTTTATAATAAAGGTGTAGGTGATGGAAGGATGGCCTAACATTTGGATTTACAGATAATGAAAGAGCTATCTTTTTAACCCCAATGGAAGAGGACAAACTCATTCTACTGGATTAATGCAAACCTTGGATTTAACTCATACTTTATCAAGCAGCATATTTTATACATTAACTGCTTCATATGGTTATGATCAAAATCAATATTATTTATATAAAGATATAAATGATTCTCGATATTTGCCTGCGCTTTTTAGGCGTGAAATTGGTACAACAGGTTTTTACGCCGGTGGAACAGATAATTACCGTGAATTTAGAAAAACTAAAACTTTCGGTATTAAAGGTGATCTTGTTGCACAATTATTTGATACTCACGAATTTAAATTTGGATTTGAATATAGAAAACATGATTTAAATTTTGATAGCTATTCAATTGAATTTGGAAAAATTAGAAAATGGTGTTTTTAATAGTAATATTATTAATAATGATTTATTATATGATAGCACTTTCCAGTTAGCACGAAGAATTCCAATAGATCAATCACTTGCGTACAAAATATGAGTGTAAAGCCAACACAATTTTCTACTTATCTTACAGGACAAAATTGAATTAGCTTCATCATTTATTGTTAATGTTGGTTTGCGTTATGAATATTTTGATCCTGCTACAACTTATAATCCTAATTTATCTCAAAACCTAACCGATTCAATTAACGGAAATATTTCGGCTTATAACATTCCGGCAGATAAACAAAATATGTTAAGCCCTAGAATAAGTGTTTCTTATCCAATAACAGATAGAGGAATAATTAGATTTTCATACGGGCATTTTTATCAGATTGGATCGCTTCAAAGTCTTTATAGAAATTTAAATTATTATGTAACTAATGCCGGAGAAACTCCAACATTTGGTAATGCAAATGTTAAACCTCAAAGATCAGTTCAATATGAAATGGGTTTACAGCAGCAGCTTACTGATGATTTTAAATTTGATTTAACAGGTTTTTATAAAGATGTTACCAATTATATTTATAGTCAAACTATTTATACTGCAAAAGGAAGAGAGTATAATTTCTTAACTAATCTTTCTTATGCAAATACACGTGGAATTACTTTATCATTCTTTAAAAGAAGATCACCTGGCGGTATTTTCCAGGCTTCTTTAGATTATACATTTTCAATTGCTGAAGGCAATAGAACCGAACCGTCTGCACAAATTTTCTTAAGTGAAATTTCCGGGAAAGAAACCGAAACGTTTTTAGTCCCGCTTAGCTTTGATAGGTCGCATGTTATTAATGGTACACTTGCTTTAATTCCAAATGATGATTGGAATATAGGGATGATTTTTAATTTACAAACCGGTACCCCTTATACTCCAAGTCTTCCTTCTCAGCTAAGCTCCATTACTTATGTCCAATATTCAGGTACAAAACAAACACAATGGAATGTAGATCTTAAAGTTGAGAGATATTTTGAGATTGGTCCGTTTAGAACTTCTTTATTCTTACAAGTACAAAATTTGTTTGATACTCAAAACGAACTTAGCGTTTGGGCTAGCTCAGGAAGAGCATTATCAAATGTTGAGCAAGTATTAAACAGCAATTTTGAATTTAGCGATACAAGAATGAGAATTGAGAGAGGCGATCCGGGTTTGTTCGGAATTAATGTACTAAATAATTATTATTCCGATCGGCCGGAAAGAGTTAATAGGCCAAGAGAAATTCGTTTAGGATTTTCACTTTTATTCAATTAATGCATAAGAATTTGAGGAAGAATAAATGTTAAATAAAAATTACTTCTTTTTTATAATTATATTTTTGCTTTTTGCTGTTTTTTCTAATTATGCTCAGCAAAGAGATAAATACGGAAATATTAATATCAAAGGCCTTACTCAAGCAGATATGGAAAGGCTTTTCCCCGAATACAACAGGAAATTTTATAAAACAAATGGCGAAACAAAGGCTATAAAATCTGTTATCATAAGCGGAAATAAAATTACAACCATACTTTATAATTATGGTTCTATTTGCAAACCAAACACTCTTCCCAATATTGCAGATTTGGTGTGGCAGGGATTGGGTTATGGATTTGAATTTGGACCCTTAGCTGCCGGTGAAGTTTCCGGTGGTGGAATAGATACTCTGCATATTGTAGATGATTCCTTTGTGTTGTCCGGACAAGGTTCGTATTCTCCGGATGGAACATTAAAATGGGGCTGGCTGCCGAAACCTGGTTATGCAGATCCCAATCAAGATGATATTGCAACTTTAAATGCACCTGATTTAAATGGCGACGGTAAACCTGATTCATGGCCGGAAAGTTTTTATTCTGCCGGTGCAGGAAAATATATTTGGCCGGCATTTTTAGGTGATCAAGCTACTGCACCGGATGAAGAAGTTTATTATGTAATGGATGATTATACGAATGCTGAATTTCCTTATTATCCATTTCCAAGTGATACCACAAAAAGAGGATTAGGACTTGATGCTGAAGTTAGAGTGCTTCAATTTAATAATCCCTTAGCCCAAGAATATTTTTTCTTAGTTTATAGAATAACAAATGCAAGTGAAAAAAGTCTTCCAAGATTATATTTTGGTATGCAGGGTGATCCTCATGTTGGCGGCAGCGCAGATTATGGTGATGATAATGCATTTCTTTATTCCTCCAACCGGAGATTTGGCTACACCTTATCCACAGCGTTCAAGAAGCATGGTTTATGCTTATGATGCCGATGGTGTGGGGTTAGGTGGACATAAAACAGGATATTTTGGGTGGAAATTTTTGGAATCACCTTCTAATTCAACAGATGGAATTGATAATGATGATGATGGAATGCTTGATGAAAGTCCTTTCAATTCTGCAGGCAATTATGTTGATGGAGTTAATATTCCGTTAACTTATGGAATTTCTGATTTAGCAAAATTCAAAGCAATTTATGGAGATCCAAAACCTCGTTATCAGGGTGATGAAGATGGTGATTGGAATCCTGCAAAAGATGATATTGGAATTGACGGTATTGGGCCCGATTCTCCAAATTATCCAGGTCCTGATTTTGGTGAAGGTGATGGTGTTCCTTCACAAGGTTGGTATCAAGATGTAAATAATAATAATAAATTTGATGTTGGCGAACCAATCTCTACTGAAAGAATTCCTGGTTATAAATGGGCAGGTTCGGAGCCTAGTTTTGGTTTAAGAGATATTTCCGAATCTGACCAGCTTGGATTAACAAGTTTTCATGCCGCTGCTTATACAAATAGTTTACCTAATGTTCCTAAGAATACCCTTTAATGTGGGAGTGGTTGTCTTCTGCAGTTATAGATCCTAATCAAACATTATTACAAAATCCAGGAGATAATATATTTAATTTTGGAACCGGGCCTCTTAGCCTTGAAAGAGGGGAATCACAGCGGTTTTCAATGGCAATATTATTTGGCGATAACTTAGTGATTTGGTTTTAAATGCTGAAACTTCCACAAGAGTTCTTGAAGCAGATTATCGTTTTGCTCAGCCTCCTTTAAAACCAATTGTTACTGCTGTTCCTGGAAATAATCAAGTTACTTTATACTGGGATTCCAGGGCGGAAGGATCAATTGATCCATTGAGCGGTAAAAAAGATTTTCAGGGATATAAAATTTATAGAAGCAGGGATTACCAATTTTCAGATATTTATAAGATAACGGATGGAAATGGAGTTCCATTTTTAGGTCAACCGCTTTTAGACGCGAATGGGAAAAGAGCACAGTTTGATTATGTTGATTCGTTTAGCGGTTATTTTCCGGTTGAATATTCAGGAAGAGCAGTTAAATATTATATAGGCGATAATACAGGATTGGTTCATGAATATGTTGATAAAACCGCGAAGAACGGAATTACTTATTATTATGCTGTTGTTTCTTATGATGGCGGAAATCTTGAAACAGGTAAAGAATTAGCTCCTTCAGAATGTCAGGCAGTTATTAAGAAAGATGCTGTTACTAGTGAATTAAAATATGATGTTAATACTGTAGGTGTTACACCAGGCCCATTGCCTTCAGGAATAGAAAATGCTACTGCCGGAATTAATGGCATTCCTCAAGCGTAAACTGGTAATTCAACAGGTCAATTAAGGTAAAAGTTTTAAATGATTTAATAGTTGAACCAAACAATATAAAATTAATTTTACTGATAGTATAGCTTATAATATTTTAGATTCAACCGGTGTTTCAGAATCAATAACTTCAAAAGATACAGTTTTTGTTAATGTAAGTAATGGTAATATTGAACCGGGAAGTTTTCAGTTGTTTGATGCAGGTAACAATTTGGTTGATGCATCAAAATATTTTATAAATACAGAAAGCGGGAAGTTAAGAGGGTTAACTCATAATGCTCTTCCGGAAGGTGAAATATTTACCGCTAAATATAGATATTATCCTGTATTGAATAGTCAGTTTATTGAAGGACAGGATGATAACCCGGCTTTTAATGGTGTAAAAGTTTATGTTCACTAATGATCCATTGGGAATTGATACTGTAAAAGCGGATTTACTACAAATAATAAAATTAATGTAAAAACATACTTTATTATAAGGCTGAAATTGGTATCCCAATATTGAGTAAGAGCAGATTGGGAAATTAGATGGAATAATCTTGATACAACCGCCAATGGAGATTGGGCTGAACCGGGTGATACTGCTATAAATCATTTAGGGAAACCTACTATATGCTCCATTCAAAATTTTTGATGTTACTAATGGTCAAGAAATTCCTGCAAATATTTAATTTTCGAAAAAAATATTGCTACCAGAAATCAGAGATGGGATTGGGGTGAAGCGATTGTTCTCAGCCTACAGGATGCAACAGGCAATCAAACTACTTATGAAATTAAATTTAATTGCCGAGTGCAAGATACTCCTCAAATATTACCAAAAGCAGGTGATGTTTATAATTTTTAACCAACAAACCATTTCAATCTGGCGATTCATATTTGTTTAATACCGAAGCAGTAAAATTTGATAATCAGGCTGCAGACACTTCTTTAAATAATATTTATGTTGTTCCAAATCCTTATGTAGCTTACAGTCTTTCTGAAAATCCTGGAAGAAATCCTGATCAAAGAGGGGACAGGGATTTACAGTTTAGAAATTTACCACCCAAATGTACCATTCGAATTTATACATTGGTGGGTGAGTTAGTTAAAACAATTGAAAAAGATGATATGACAAGTATTGCTCACTGGGATTTACTAAGCTTTGAATCTCAAAGAATTGCTTATGGAATATATATATATCATGTTGATGCTCCTGGTGTTGGCGAAAAAATTGGAAGAATAGCTGTTATTAAATAATTGTAATTTCTTAGACTTCTTTACATTACTAAAGAAGCCTTTAATTGAATAGAAATAATAATCTATAGGAAAAACAGTACTATGAAAAAGTTTAATTTACTCTACTCCTTAATTTTATTTTTGTTAATGTAATTCCATATATTATGCGCAGTCTGAAAGCGGTACTTCAAAAGTTGGAACTACTGTTGCTCAATTTCTAAAATTGGTGCAGGCGCTAGAGCAATTGGCATGGGAGGTGACTTATACTGCAGTAAGCAATGATATATATGCATTTATTATAATCCTGCTGGAATAGCAATCGAATGAAATCGGGCAGGTTGCATTTAATCATGCTAACTGGCTTAGCAGATATAAGTTATGATTTTGCTGCTGCATCATTAAATATTCCTGAACTTTAGGTGTATATTTTTAAGTGTTACATGATTTATCAGTTCCTGAAGATAAAGTTAGAACATTTGATTATCCGGATGGTAATGGCAGGTTTGGAATGCAAGTTCACTGGCAATTGGCTTAGGGTTTGCTAAAAAGTTAACTGAAGAATTTTCAATCGGATTCAAGCAAAATATATTCGAGAATCCATATGGAATCTCAAGTGCAAACTGGTTTTGCTATTGATTTAGGAACTTATTATGTAACTCCTTTTAACGGACTTAATAATAGGTGCAAGTATTTCAAATTTCGGTTCAAAGATGCAGATGGATGGAAGAGATATTTATTAAACTACTGATCCAGATGGTAATTCAACAACCGGCCCTAATAATGTCCTTGCTCAATATGAAACTGGAAATTATGATATTCCATTTGACATTTAGAATACGGTTTGGCAATGGATGTATTAAAATCAAGATATATAAGAGCAACCGCTGCTGTTGATGCAACTCATCCAAATGATAATACTGAATATGTAAATAGCGGTCTGGAATTAGGATTTGATGAAATATTTTTTGCAAGAGTTGGATATAAATCTTTATTTATGAAAAACAGCGAAGAAGGTTTAACCTTTGGCGGTGGTTTTAATTACAATTTTAATAATCAGATTTAAGCTTCAGAGTTAATTACGGATGGGCTGATTACGGAAGATTAAAAAATGTACAATTTTTTGATTTAGGGTTAAAATTTTAATTTTAAAAATATTTAAATTGATTATTTTTAAAAGACTTACTTAAATATGTTCAGTAAGTCTTTTTTTTATGTATGCAAATTAAATCAAAATAAAAAAAATAAATAAACTCTTAATTGATTTTTCGGAGTTCCTAAAAAGAATAAAAAAATCACCTACTCCATTGGATATGCTTATAGCCACAATCCTATCCCAAAACACTAACGATAATAATTCTTATAAAGCATTTAATAATTTAAAGACTAAATTTAAAACCTGGGATGAAGTTGAAAAGTTAACTGCGAAACAAATTGAGAGTTATATAAAAGTTGCCGGCTTAGGGAAACAAAAATCTGCTGCAATAAAAAATGTCCTATCAACTTTAAAAAATAAGAATGGTAAAATTAGTCTGGATTATTTGAGAAAAAATAATGACGATGAAATTCTAGAAGAATTGACTCAGTTTCCCGGAGTTGGAATTAAAACTGCAAGTTGTGTTCTTCAATTTTCATTAAGACGAAATGTTTGTCCGGTTGATACTCATGTTCATCGAACATTAAATAGAATTGGAATTGTAAAAACTTCAACACCGGATAAAACATTTCTTGCAATTAAAGATTATATGCCGGAAGATACAGCTCATTCATTTCATACAAATCTAATTAGATTGGGAAGGGAAATTTGTAAATCTCAAAATCCGGTTTGTGCAATTTGCCCGCTTAAAAGACTTTGTAAGTTTGAAAACAAAAACTTAGATAAAGTAAAACCCTACAAAAAGAATTCATTCATGCTGCTTGACAGCATATTAATTTACTCCATATCACATTTCTGTTTAAAATTAATTAAAAATCTTAAAATTAGTAAAAATAGGTATTGATTTATATTCTTAAATATCATATTATACCGAATAATATTCGGAATAATTATAGAAATACCAAATAATGAATGATATTGATAAAAAAATACTGAAGATACTTCAAAACAATGCCAGGACAACAAATGTTGAAATTGCCAGGCAAATAAATATGGCTCCTTCTGCAGTTCTGGAAAGAATACGAAGGCTTGAAAAGAAAAATGTAATTCAAAAATATAGTGCAATTATTAATCCGCATGAGATTAAAAAAAATCTACTTGCTTTTGTTTTGGTAAAAGCAAATGGGCCAATTGTAGATAATAAAACAGCGAAGGAATTGGCAAAAGTTGAAGAGATACAAGAAGTTCATATGGTAGCAGGCGAAGATTGTTTTTTAGTAAAGATTAGAGCTGAAAATACGGAAGAGTTATCTACTCTGCTAAGAACTAAAATTGCAAAAATTAAATCTATTAGCTCAACCAGCACAACGATTGTTTTAGAAACAGTGAAAGAAAGTTCAGAAATAAGTTTTTAAATGGAAATGAAATCAATTAATAAGTTAAGAAAAGTATAAGGAGATAAGTTTGATGTCAAATTCACTTGGAATAATTGGTTACGATTATGTTGAGTTTTATGTTGGCTCTGCAAAAATGTGGGCATACTGGCATGCAAAAGCTTTTGGAATGAATATTAAAGGATACTTAGGACCGGAGACTGGAATTAGAAGTCATACATCTTACTTTCTTGAGAAAAATAATTTAAAAATAGTGCTCACTTCATTTCTTAAACCGGATAATTATGAAGTATCATCTTTTATATTAAAACATGGCGATGGAGTTAAAAGATGGGCATTAAAAGTAGAAGATGTTAAAACAGCTTATGAAAATTCATTAAAGAATGGGGGAATTCCATCGAGGCCTCCAATAAAAATTGAAGATGAAAATGGATTTATTGAAGAAGCCGCTATTAAACTTTATGATGATGCGGAAATAGTTTTTATAAATAGAGATAATTATAAAGGAATATTTAAACCAAATTTTGGTGAACCAAAACAAAAGATTACAATCAAAGCTGAAGATTCCGGCTTGCAGGAAGTAGACCATGTCGTTGGAAATGTTAGAACAAATGAAATGGAGCTGTGGGCAAACTATTTAAATAAAAGTTTAAACTTCGAAACTTTTATTGAATTTGGCCCTGGTGATATTTCAACTCAATATTCAGCTCTTCTTTCAAAAGTAGTAAGATCAAAAGAAGGTGTGCCGGTTAAGAATCCTATAAACGAGCCTTATGAAGGATTAAAAAAATCTCAGATAGAAGAATTTATTGATGAGTATTTAGGTTCAGGTATTCAGCATGTTGCAATCACTACAAATGATATTATCACAACTATAAAATCATTAAGAGAAAATGGGGTTGAGTTTTTATCTGTTCCGGATACTTATTATGATATTCTTAAAAAAGACAGAAGCAAAGATGTAACTGAAGATATTGAGATTTTAAGAAAGTATGGAATACTTTGCGATACTGAAGGGAAAGGATATTTGCTTCAGTTATTTACAAAACCAATTGGCGACAGGCCGACTTTCTTTTATGAAATTATTCAAAGAAGAAAAGGTGCGGAAGGATTTGGACAAGGAAATTTCCAGGCGTTATTCGAATCAATTGAAAGAGATCAAGATTTGCGCGGAAATTTGGAAAGATGATAAAAACAGTGGTCATTAATTGTCATTTACTTCATGTCATTAGCCGTTATACTAAAATCTAATGAAATAGAATAACAATTGAATGACTATTAAATGACAATTGAGTTATCGTTGATTAACTACTTAATGACAATAGATTTAAGAAAGGAGATTTGAAATGCCTTTTTATGTAAGAGCAGGTAAAGTTCCTCCTAAACGACATACGACTTTTTATAAAGAAGATGGAAGCTTATACCGGGAAGAATTATTTGCTTCTAAAGGATTTTCAGGAATATATTCAAACAAATATCATCTTTATATGCCGCCTCAAGTTGAAAGTATCGGTGAAATAAAAAATCAGAATTCAATTGAATGGAAAGATGCCCCTTTACAGTACTATCATTTTAAAACTGATGGCAAAAAAACAAATGGTGATTTTATTTCTTCAAGAAATATTTTTCTTAAGAATGATCACTGCATAATTTCAACTGCACATGTTTCTGAAGATACAGATGTATTTTACCGCAATAGCGATAAGCATGAAATATTATTTGCTCATCATGGCACAGGAAAATTTTATTCTGAATTTGGAGTGCTCCAGTTTGAACAATGGGATTATATTGTTGTCCCTAAAGGAACTACTTATCAAATTAAATTTGATGACTATAAAAATAATAAGCTGTTTATAATTGAATCCGATACTCCTTTTGAAATCCCTCAGCATTTTAGAAATGAATATGGCCAGCTTAAAGAAGATGCGCCTTATTATGAAAGAGATTTTAAAGTTCCTCAATTAACAGAACCTATTGATGAGAAAAGAGATTTTAAATTAATATTGAAAGTTTCAAATAGAACTTTCGAATACGTACTTCCTCATCATCCTTTTGATGTTGTTGGCTGGGATGGATATTTATATCCTTATACATTTAACATTAAAGAATATGCCCCGAAAGTTGGAAAGATTCATTTACCGCCTCCGGTTCATTTGATGTTTACTACACAGCATTTTGTTGTTTGTAATTTTGTACCGCGTCTATTTGATTTTCATCCGAATTCAATTCCGGCTCCATATTATCATTCGAATGTTGACAGCGATGAAGTGCTTTATTATGTATATGGAGATTTTATGTCAAGAAGTGGAGTGGGTGAAGGTTCAATAACACTTCATCCAATGGGAATTCCACATGGCCCGCAGCCTGGTAAAACTGAAGCTTCAATAGGTAAAAAAGAAACAGATGAGTATGCAATAATGATTGATACTTTTACTCATCTTGAGGTAACTAAAAATGTAAAAGAAACCATGGTTGAAGATTATCATCATTCATGGCTTGAAACAAATTAAGAGAATAAATTATAGAGAATAATCATGATAAAAATTCCTGAACATATTAAAAATTTAAAACCTTACAAGGCAGGCAAACCAATTGAAGAATTGGTAAGAGAAAAAGGTTTAAATAAAATTGTAAAGCTGGCTTCCAATGAAAATCCTTTGGGCCCATCGCCAAAGGCTGTTGAAGCAATTAAAAATAATTTGAATAATCTTCATCGATACACTAATCCATCAGGCTATAAGCTGGTACATGCAATTGCAGAAAAATATAAGAAAAATCCATCGCAAATAGTCTGCAGCAGTGGTTCCGATTCAATTCTTCAATTTATTATTACTGCATTTACGGATGAACATGATGAGCTGTTAACTTCGGAAGGAACTTTTATCGGCTGGTATGTTAATTCAAATAAGTATGGAAGGAAATTAAATTTAGTTCCGCTTAAAAATTATCATTATGATCTTGATGAAATTGCAAATCGAATAAACAACAAAACAAAAATTATTTATCTCGCAAATCCGAATAATCCAACCGGGACAATGTTTACTAAAAGAGAGTTTGAAGCTTTTATAAATAAAGTTCCAAAAAATGTTTTGATTGTGCTTGATGAAGCTTACACTATTTATGCAGAAGATAATCCTGAATATCCTAATGGTTTTAATTATGATTTGGAAAATATAATTACGGTTAGAACACTTTCAAAAGCTTATGGATTAGCTGGAATAAGAATTGGATTTGCCATCGGGCCTTCTTATCTTATAAAAGAATTATATAAAGTTAGGCTTCCTTTTGAGCCAAATTTATTAGCACAAGAAGCTGCTATTGCTGCATTGGAAGATGATGAATTTTTAATGAAGACAAAAGAATTAAATAAAGTATCATTGTTAAAAATGAAAAATAAATTTGATGAATTGGGTATTCAATATATTCCAACTTCAGCTAATTTTTATTTATTACTTTTTTCTTCTGAAGAAGAAGCAAATGAATTTAATAATGAATGTCTGAATTGTGGATTAATATTAAGACATGTAGATACATTTGGAATTCCAAATGGGGTAAGAATTAATTCCGGGACAGAAAAAGAGACGGACTTTGCTTTGAACATTATTGAATATGTTTATATTAAAATATCGGAAAAATATAAACTTGCATATACATAATGTTGTTGTTGACTTAATAATATTTTATTAAAAATTATTTTGACTTATTCATTTAAATAATTTATCATTTTTCCTATCAAATAATTACATAATACAATTTACCTGCTGACTGTTCAAGCAAGTTTTAACATTAATAAATTTCATATTAATTTGGAGCATAAATGAAATTAGTTTCTTACCTTGATAAATTTAAAGAAAGACTTGGAATTTATAATGATGGTATTGTTTATGATTTAAGGAAAAGTGCATCTGAATTGAAAATTGAACTTCCTTCAAACATGCGAAATTTTTTACGCGGCGAAGATTCCTTTATGGATGAAGCAAAGAAAGTTTCCGAACAAATTAAAAAAGGTAAAATAAAATCAACTTTAGATCCAAAAGGGATTAAACTTATAGCTCCTGTCCCGCGGCCAACTTCTTGCAGAGACGGATATGCATTTAGGCAGCATGTTTTAACAGCTAGAAGAAACCGTGGAGTGGCAATGATACCTGAGTTTGATAAGTTCCCGGTTTTTTATTTTACTAATCATAATGCAATTTTTGGCGAAGGTGAAATTATTGTTGAAGATGATCATCTTGAATATCTGGATTTTGAACTTGAAGCCGCAATTGTTATTGGTAAAAAAGGGAAAAATATTCCTTCAAAAGAAGCTGATAATTATATTGCCGGTTACATGATTATGAATGATTTGTCTGCAAGAAAACTTCAAAGAGAAGAAATGAAATTAAATCTTGGCCCCGCTAAAGGAAAGGATTTTGCTACAGTTATCGGACCGTGGCTGGTGACACCTGATGAGTTGGAAGAATTTAAAATACAAACTCCAACTGGTAATAAATATGATTTGTCTATGTATGCATATCATAATGGTAAAAAAATTTCAGAAGGAAATTTAAAAGATATGAACTGGACTTTCGCAGAAATTATTGAAAGAGCTTCTTATGGTGTCGAACTGCTGCCAGGAGATGTAATTGGCTCAGGTACTGTTGGAACTGGCTGTTATCTTGAATTAAATGGAACTGCTGCAATAAAAGCAAAAGAAAAGGGAGAGAATTTTACTCCAACCTGGCTTCAAGCCGGAGACACTATTGAACTTGAAATTAGCTGTTTAGGCAAGCTTTCAAATACAATAAAAAGGTCGCAAATTAGTTATTCAATTCTATCAAAAGAAAATTGAGAATCATGCTTCACTTTACTCCAAAAGAATTACCGGTTCCTAAAGTCCATCAATTTTTAATTGGCGGAGTTGCACCGCGTCCAATTGCATTGGTTTCGACTTTGTCAAAAGACGGAATTCCAAATTTATCTCCGTTTTCTTTTTTTAATGTTTTCGGTGCAAATCCTCCGATAGTTGCTTTTTCTCCATCAAGAAGAGGAAGAGATTTTTCATTAAAGGATACATATCATAATATTGTTGAAACAAAAGAGTGTGTAATTCAAACAGTAACTTATCCAATGGTAGAACAAGTAAGTTTAGCTTCGACTCAATACAAATCGGAGGTGAACGAGTTTGAAAAAAGCGGCTTAACTCCGATTGAATCGGATATTGTTAAGCCATTTAGAGTAAAAGAGTCACCTTTCCAAATGGAATGCAAATTACTTGAAATGAAAAGTTATGGGGAAGGAGGCGCTTCAGCTAATATTGCAATTTGCGAAGTATTAAAATTTCACATTGCCGAAGATATTATTAGAGATGGAATTATACAGCCGGATTTACTTGACCCGGTTGCAAGGATGTCTGGAGCTAATTTTTATACACGTGCAAGTGGAAATGCCGTATTCACAGTTGTTCAGCCAACTACTAAAATTGGAATTGGATATGATGAGCTTCCTGAATTTATGAAAGTATCAAATATTTATTCAGCAAATAATCTTGCTAAATTTGCAAACATAGAAGTTATACCATCAAAAGAAGAAGTTGAAAAATTAATTGATGAAATTAATGAATAAACTTTAAATGATATTGAATTATCCGAAGAAGCATTTTATAGATATCAGCGTCACAATGAATATATTAAAATGTTTAAGTAGCTCATTAATATCTTTTTCAGATGATAAAGAAAAAGCAAAATTATTTTTTGAGCTCGCGGCCAAATGTGCTTTGGAAGCTGATAATATTGAATTTGCCTGGAAAGCTGCTTTCAATGCTGGAGAAATATAGAATTTATTTTTAATTTGTACATCTACATCTCAGATAGAATTACTCTTATAATCCTTACTATTTTACTTAATCATAAAATTGAGAGTGTATTTTGATTAACCACCTCTGGAAACCTTCCAAAGAATTAATCGAAAACTCAAATATGTTTTCTTTCATGAAATATGTTGAGAAACTAATAGGCAAACCTATTTCAAATTATAATGAATTATATAAATGGTCTAAATCAGATATTGAAGAATTCTGGAAATCAATTTGGGATGTAGCCGGGGTTATTCATTCAAAAAAATATGATACAATTTTATCTGAAAGAAAAATGCCCGGCGCTAAATGGTTTGAAGGCGCTGAATTAAACTTTGCTGAGAATTTACTGAAGTTTAGAGACAACAAAATTGCATTAATAAGTTATAGAGAGGACTTACCAAAAGTCACTATGACTTATGAAGAACTTTATCAAAAAGTTTCATCTTGTGTTACAGCATTAAAAAACATTGGAGTAAAAAAGGGAGATAGGGTAGCAGGATTTATTACAAATATTCCTGAAGCAATAATTGCTATGCTTGCTGCTACAAGCATTGGAGCTGTTTGGTCTTCATGCTCGCCGGATTTTGGTTTGCAAGGAGTGCTTGACCGTTTCTCTCAAATAGAACCAAAAGTTTTATTTGCAATAGAATCTTATCAGTATAATGGAAAAGAAAATAATTGTATTGAAAAGATTAAACAGATAAGTGAAAAAATTCCTTCTATAGAAAAAATTATTTTAGTTCCGAAGTTTAATGATTTTAAATCCGAACAAATTACAATTGCAAAAAAAGATGAAAATAATAAATTCAATTTCTTTTTTAGAAATGTATTAAAAAATCCATCTGATGAAATCAAATTTGAACAGCTTCCTTTTTCTCATCCTGTTTATATTATGTATTCATCAGGCACAACTGGAAAACCAAAATGTATTGTGCATAGTGCGGGCGGAACATTACTTCAGCATTTCAAGGAATTATCACTTCATACAAACTTAAAGCGAAATGATATCATTACTTTCTATACCACTTGCGGATGGATGATGTGGAACTGGCTTAGTAAGCTCCTTGAATATCGGATCTACAATATTTTTATACGATGGCAGCCCTGCTTATCCAAACATTGAAACTATTATGGAAATTAATCGAGAAAGAAAAAATAAATATCTTCGGTACAAGCCCAAAGTTTTTAAGCATTTCACAAAAATCTAATTTTGATTCCAAAAGAAAAATTTGATTTGTCTTCATCTGAAAACAATTCTTTCAACGGGTTCGCCATTGTCAAAAGAAAATTTTGAATGGGTATATTCTAATGTTAAAAAAGATTTACAGCTTTCTTCTATTTCAGGCGGGACAGATATAATATCTTGTTTCATGCTGGGGAATCCTATTCTTCCTGTTTACAGTGGAGAAATTCAATGCAGAGGATTAGGAATGAAAGTAGAAGCTTATGATGAAGAAGGAAATTCAATTAAACAAAAAAAAGGGGAGTTAGTTTGTACAGAGCCTTTCCCTTCAATGCCGGTTTATTTTTGGAATGACTAATGCTAATGAAAAATATTTAAATGCATATTTTAGAAAATATCCCGGTATATGGCATCACGGAGATTTTATTGAAATAACAGAACACAATGGAATAATTGTTTATGGAAGGTCAGATGCAACTTTAAATCCAGGCGGAGTCAGAATTGGAACAGCAGAAATTTATAGAATAGTTGAAAATATGGAAGAGATTTTGGACAGCATGGTTATTGGGCAAGAATTGGAATAATGATGTTAGAATAATTTTATTTGTTGTACTTAAAAAATATTTTCAGTCTTACAGATGAATTAAAGGATAAAATTCGTAAAGAGATAAAGACGATTAGCAACTCCAGGCATGTTCCGAATAAAATTATTCAAATAGATGAAGTCCCAAGAACAATAAACGGAAAAAAAGTTGAAATTGCGGTAACAAGAATTATTCATGGAGAATCAGCAAAGAATAAAGATGCTTTAGCTAATCTAAAATCATTGGAACAGTTTGAAAATATTGAAGAACTAAAAAATAATTAGGAATATTCGACAAATAATATCATAAGCAAACATAATTTAAAAGTAACTATAAATCCATTTAACTTAAAACAATTGTTTATTTATTGATTTTATTGTAGTTATATTTATTCCGGTTATTTAAGGAGGAAGATGAATTTTATATCTGAAACTCAGGATGATATTAGAATAATTACCGTCAATTTAAAACGAGCGACTATCAGCTATGCGGATGAATTTAAATCTATTTTAATAAAAGATATAAATAAAGGATGGAAAAAAATTGTAGTTGATTTGAATAGTTGTGAATTTATGGATAGTGTTTTTTTTGGCTCTTTAGTTTCTGGATTAAAAGATATTGTTAAAATCGAAGGGGAAATTAAAATTTGCAGTTCAACTTCCGATGCAAGAAAAATGCTTGAACATACCAGAGCAAATCGTGTATTTAGTCTTTATGAAAATAGGGAAGAAGCAATCAATAGCTTTAAAGAAAGTTAGTGCTTCTCCATGCCACACTATAGTATTATCCCCGGAATATTAACGAACAGATTATCTAACTTCTATTATTTTTATTTAAGCAATGTGATGCCTTGTTATAAACCCAATTTCTCTGAAGAAATTGGGTTTATTTAATAACCTACTACAAATCTTAGTCATTTACTTAACACTAACAACCGCCGATTATTCTCTTTGCCTTTTTAACCGGGGCGGCAACTGTTTTACTTTTTTCAATCAGAATTGGAATTTGTTTGCTTGCTTCTGCTCTGAATCTAATAGTCATCGGAAGTTAATTGAGTTTTTGCATTGCCCGGATTTTTGAAATCTAAAATTTCTTTTTTAAAGGTTTCGAACCCACCCTTAAGAACTGAAACATTTTCATAACCTAATTTATAAGCTATCACCGCGGCTTTCCTGGCTGTCAATTCATCATCAGCAATAAAAATATCCTGCTTGTCTTTAATTGCTAATATTTTATCAGCAAATTTTTCAAACAAATTATTAACTGTAAGTGATATTGATTTAGGGAGATTTAATTTCTTAAATTCTTCTTCATTTCGAAAATCAATAATCTGAATTCTTCTATCCATATTCATAATCCTATAAGCAAGTTCATCCGATGTCATAGCTTTTATTTCAAATGAATTTACGTATGAAATATTTTCAACATCTTTTTTATAGCTGTCTCTAACATCAGGCATAAAGAAAGCTGTGAAGCCAAAAATGATTGCAATGCTGGTTAATCCAAGATACAATCTTCCTATTTTGAATTCCGGATTTGGTTTGCCATTAACCTTGTTTTCAATTATTTGAGTAAACCAAAAAGTTCCAACAGCAACTGCGGTTAATAAGAATGCAAATAATCCTTGTGACATTCCTAATGAATCAAATACTCTAACGAATCCCCATGGCTGAGCTTTATACAAAGTTTCAAATAGAGGAAAGCCTTCAGCAAAAATAAAGATGCCCAGGAACGAGCCGACGATAAATACCATAGCATCTAATTTTCCAATTGCAGCGGCGCAAAAACTTGTGCCAGGGCAAAAACCGCCAAGTACAAATCCAAGTCCCATTATTAATCCTCCAACAATTGCTGAAGACAAAAATGTTGGATTGATATATATTAGATTTATATCCAGCAGGCCAAAATGTGTAAGTGCAACTACTCCAAGCATTGCAGTAACTCCGGCAGTAAAGAATACGCGAAGTACTGTAAAATCATAGCCGTAAAAAAGTCCAACTAATTTTTTTGAAGTTGAAAAGCCAGCTTGTTCGAGAATAAATCCAAATGCTATTCCAATAAAGAATGCAACTACAAAGTTGAGTTCATTTCCAATTATGTCAGGAACTAACGGTCCCATTTATTTATCCTTTCAATACTTTTATTTTTTGAAAGTGAGGTTCACCTTAAAGGTGAGCCTCAAATTCTTACTAATTTAAATCCAAAGTTTTCTAAAGAAATAAGCGAACATATAAGCCCCGCCAAAAATTGCCAGCATTGTTATAATGCCGCCTGTTGATAACACAGCCATTCCGCTTAATGCCGCACCGCTGGTGCACCCTCTTCCAAGCTGGGCTCCAAAGCCAAATAATAATCCGCCGAATAATGCTCCAACAACTCTGGTTTGAGTTTTAATTTTAGATGATTTTTCCAGAGTAAAGCTCAATCTATTAGAAATTAACCCGGATGCAAAAGCTCCGATTAAAACTCCAATCATTTCAAATACTAACCAGTTTTTTAAAGGGTTATTATTATGTTCTGTTAAATAATCCTGATAAAATTTTGTGTTTTCAGTATGCGATGGAGCTACAGTTTGAACTATTGAGATTACACCACTTTTAATTGCACCGCTTGCCCCAAGACCGCGCCCTGTTATATAAATTGTTGCAAGTAAAAGTAATCCAAGAAAAAATCCTGCTAAGTAAGGATTCATATATTTTGTTGCGTTCATAAAATTCCTCTTTGACTATTTTAATTTCTTCTTTAATTTTTTCCGGTTCTCTTGCAGTTAGAATTCTTTTCTTCTTCGCTTTCTAATTCTTCATAACCGGTAATCATAGCTTTTAAGTTTGAAGTAATTGTACTTCCGGTTGTTATTAAATAAACATGAGCAATAATAAAAGCTACAAGCAGAAAGGCTCCAAATGTATGCAGCAATGCAAACGGCTCAACAGTTTTGATATTCAAAACTTCAATACCGCTGCTTTGAGGATATCTATAAAACATATAAAACAAACCGGAAATTACCATGATAGGTATTACTAATAATTTCAAACCAAGATAAACCAATCTTTGTAAAGGGTTTAATTTGCTAACTGCTGTTTTCTTTGTTGGATGAGGAGTGTTCTTAAATATTCCAATCAAATAAAAATTTATCTGTGATTTAAGATTATCTAAAGTTGGAAGATATTGTTTCCATTCTCCGGTTGTGAAATGCCAAAATATTGCAAACACAATTAATATTATAAAAGCATAAGCAGCAATAATATGATATTGAACTGCATTTTGATAACCAAAGAATTTTATTGTGCCATGAACTTCAAATCCGGTGAACCCCAAAAAGAAAATTAAAATTGCCTGCATCCAGTGCCAAAAACGTTCAAACGATTTGTAAATATAAATTTGTCTTTTTGTTATACTTTTTGATTTAGTTTTCATTTCCATTTTAACCTCTTGTTTTCATTTTTTTTGAGGAGAAAATTCTAACAGCTCCATGAAACAAAACACCAATCAATGTTAATAATATTATTATGTAACCTGCTGTTTCAATGAAAGATGAATAATCTCTTGCCGGCATATAAAAATCAGTTAATGAAGCCAGCCTGCTGTTTTCTCTTGTGTGGCATTCAGTGCATTGAACAGTTAAATCTTTAGTTGATACCATGTGATTTAAAGGCCAATACATTTTTGTTTTTATGAAGCCTACTTTTCCACTGAAAGGTAATCCTACATCTTTCATTCCTATCTTTGAAGCTTCCTCCCAATTGAAGTCTTTCCAGAATGCACCTTCGCCTTTTTTATCTGCATAAAGTTTTGGTTGTAATAACATTTTATTAATAGGATCATAAGGCTGAATTGTTCTCATAATTTTTACAGGAATAATTTTAGAATCCCTATCAGTATAAGAACCATTTAACGTATTTATCTCAAGTGGTTTTGTAGTATCTGTAACTACGTCTCCTAAAAGATAATGTTCGGCAGTTCCATTGAACCATACATAATCAGGCTTAAGATTCTTTTCATATTTAAAACTGCCTTTGATTGATAAATAAGTATGGTCGCCATTTTCGTCATCAATTTCATAAGGCTCGCCATTTTTAAGTTTTCCTGCAGTTGACCAATCCCAGAAATTTTGGTTGCATTAACTTTTGCATATCTTGGAATATGGCAAGTCTGGCAGGCAACTTTAACTGTATGCTCATTTAAGATATTTTCTTTATGAGGATTATCAGTATGACAATCCTCACAATATACACGATTATAATTCATGGAAGATACTGAATACATTTTACCTTTAATATTGTGCTGTTCAGTTGTATGGCAATCAACACATTGTAAATTTACTTCATCCACAGCCATGTGAACGTCAACGTCTTTTGTTGGTTCGAACATTGATTTTTCAAGGTCGCCATGTTTAACATTATTTCCGCCGCCTCCAAAGAAATGGCATACACCGCAATTCGAACGCTTAGGTTCTCCGACATGCTGTGCGATGTTTGTCAAATCTAATTTTGGGTCGGGAAGCCCTGCCATCTCACTTCCTTTTGCATAAGTCTCGGTATTATCATGACAAACGAGGCAGTCAACATCTTCAGGGTTTTTGAAACTGAAATCTTTACTTGTCATTCCAAATCCGATATGGCATTTAGCGCAGCTTTGTTCGTTGCCTTGAACACCAATACAAAAATTATTTAAAGCATTCTTTTTTCCTAAATAAACAATTCCTCTTCCTTCGATATATTCTGCACGTTCCCAGTTCCAGTGGTTTGATTTCATTATTTCTGCTGCTCTACCGTTGTGGCAGGAAATACAAGCTTCAGTTACTTCTTGGGGAGTTGAAAATTTTTTCTGAAGCACTGCGAACTTTGTATGGTCAACCGAAGGAGAAGTTTTATCTGAGTACTTTTCCTTTAGTTTGGTTTCTAAGGTCGGCTCATAACTTTTAGTTTTCAAAATCGTAACTGTAGTTACAAGCACTAACCCTAATAAGGCTAATGTTATTATTATTTTTTTCATGAGTTTTACCGGTTAAGAGATTATTTATTTATCCTTCAATAATTGAATTATACTGGATTTTACAGATTTGCATTCTGAAAAGTTTCTGTAGACTTCGCAGCTACGGCACTCCAATAACGAGCACGGATTGTTGATATGATGATGGGTCCAACAGGGGGCTGATTCAGTAGTATATGAATCACAATTATTTTTCTCAATTTCGCTGCATCCAATAATCTCCCAGCAAGGGATAAATGAATAAATTGTTTTTATTCCGTTAATACTAATTTTATATTCATTAATTGCTTTCCGAATGCATCTAATACGATCTATATCATACTGTGAATACAAGCGATGACTAGTTTTCTTTTTGAAAGGGATAATCAATCCTTCTTTTTCGTACATGCGAAGGGTATGAACTGAAATCCCCAATATTTTTGCTGCCACACTAATTGAGTAGAGCGGCGTATCATAATTAACTGTTGTTTCCATCAAATTTTCAAAGTTTATATCAATACTTGATACCTATAAATATCAACTTCTCTGCCATTTATAAATATTGATTATTTTGTGAATTTAATAGTGAGGCACTAATTAAACTGCCATGAGTGAGAAAATTCAAAGGTTTTTATTCTATGGCATGGGAAATTAAAAAAGTAAAATTGCTGTTTTATTCAGCACAATTATAAAATTTCAATGTGAGTTTCACTATATGTCTTCAATTTAATTTGGATGAAAAATCTTCTTCATTTGCTAATATTATAAAAAAGATTTGGAGAATAAAAGGAAAGTGATTCAGCAGCGATTAATTGAGCACCTACATTATCGATTAATCGCACAACTTTAATAATCTCTTTTTTCTTACCGAGCTTTTCTTGTTCGACTTGTTTCTTTAATAAATCTTCAGCAACTAAAAAACATTTTCTGTCATAAGCTCCGGCTAATTCAAACACATTGTCTTCAGCTTTTGCTAATGTAATTAACTTGTCAGTTTTATAATCAACAATATATTTTATCATTTCTTCTGAGAGTAAAGGATATTCAGTTGATAAAATAAAATTCTTTTGAGTTTCGGTGTGAAAAAGTCCGGCATGAATTCCAGTTAATGGTCCATTTATTTTAAAAAATTCTTCGAACATTTCAAGCTCAAGAAATTTATATTCTTTAGGATTATTTGTAATTAAAATGACACGTTCAAAAATACTTGTCATTAAATTTTTTATATGCTCAATTATGTTATTTTCTTTAATCTTTACATTTTTATTTTTTTTAATTACTGGTGCATTTTCACTGCTTGTTAAAATAATTCCAGTTACATCCTTATACATATTTATGATTCCTTTTATATTTTAAAAACCTCCGAGGTTTTTTAGCGTTGCTGCAGATAAGTAAATATAGTAACTAATATTTAGTGAAACTTCAGAGGTTTGGTTTCACTTTGGTAACTCTGAATTACATTTTCAAAAATTCAATGTCATTTAAATTTAATTTATAATGTTTAAAGAATTTATCAATTAAATTTTCTCTTACTACAAATATAATTTTAATTTTGTTTTGATTGTCAATACTTTTTAATATTTGAGATACTGCCGGTTCCAATCCATTTCCAGTTAATTCTAGCGGGCCTATTTCATCTATGATTAACCATTCAGGATTTGCATTAAATGATTCAAGTAATTTTTCTTTTGCCCAATCAAAGATATTTTCATCGAATAAATATCTGCCAACTGAAACTATTTTTCTATTTTCAACGTCATCATCAACTTCTAATTTTTTCATTTGATTAGATGAGATATGCTTCAAGTGCCGTTTACCATTGATTACCGGCGCTAATATCCCATCAACATTTTTATCTTTTATCCAGCTTGCTAAATAAGTTGTTTTACCAATCCCGGTTTTGCCGGATAAAATATAAATCTGATTCATGCTTCTTCAGGCTGAAAAAATAATATTGCTGCAATTGAATAACTCAAAAATGAATTTAATTTTTTTATTCCTTTTAAATTTGAACTTTGGGTCCACGAATTTGAAATAATGGCTCTGAATTGTGGAAAGAAATTAATCATATCTTCAACTTGAGAATATGAAACAGAGGCTTTTCTGTTCAACAATTTTTTAAGTGCCTTTAAAAAGAAAGGAGATAAAAATTTATACCACACAAAAATTATAAAAGCTGACCTGATAAGCATGATAATAATTTTAAAAGATAAGTTTTCATCAATTTCAGGATGAAAATATGAAAGCGTAATCATCACCAATGAAAAAATAAAAATTGCAATCCCGGATTTTTTCTTCCACCACACTTTAGATTTTTTAGTTCGTGCGTATTTTAATTCATTTGTTTTTTTATCACTTACTTTAAATAGTGATTGAATCTTTTCAGTTTCATTAATATATAATATTTTTATTCTATCAGGTAGACTTGCTGCGAAGAAACCTACATAAATTCCAGCAACTAAGTGAATAAGTAAATACACACTTATAATCATATAACTCAAATAAAGTCCATGAGAATTATAATTCATTCCAAATTGATTAAGAAGGAATTTTGCAAAAGCATCAATTGATTCCCAAAGAGAATTCCCAAACACAATTGTTAGAATAATTAACTTTTGTAACGCTGAAGTAACAAGAGTTAAAAGTCCAAGTAGTACTGTTGATAGTCTAAAATGTTTTGATGATGAAAATAAAACTTCCCCCATAACACCTTGAAGAAGTACAGCAAGGTAGGCTGTAACCGGAGTGTATGGACTGACGAATCCTTTAATTATTAATACAGTGAAAGTTGCTTTTAATATTGTTCCTCTTTTTATTAACTGAATTTGAATCATCTTTAGAAAAGTGTGCAATCAGCGATATAAAAATTACAGCAGCACTTCCCACAAAAAGTCCCGTAAAAGGAATATTAAATGCGTGAAGAATTCCTCCCAATGCAGCTTCACTAAATCCCCAGAGCGCTGTAATCCTCAAGATGATTAATGAACTTTTAATTCTATTTTGTGAAATAGCTGTTTCTGAATTCATTTTGAAATAGATTGATTAGGAGATAAAATTGGCTGACCCACAAGTCATATATTGCTTCAAACTCATTTTCATTTTCGGCATTACTTTTTTATATTTCCAACACTCTTAATAAAAACTTACACAGTAGTTGACAGTCAAAATAATTCGATTTAAGTCAAACCCAAAATACTAAATTTATTATAAAAGTTGAGTTATTTTTCTATTTTCTGCAAAATATGATAAAAAAGGAAATTATTTTTCATGTCAAATAAATATGAAATTGCCATTCTCGGTGGTGGACCTGGAGGATATGTAGCAGCAATACGTGCCGGTCAGCTTGGGTTTAAAACTGTTGTAATTGATACACAACCGTTGGGTGGAATTTGTTTGAACTGGGGCTGCATTCCTACAAAATCTCTTTTAAAAAATGCTGAAATTTACGACACAGTTAAAAATCACGGAGATGACTTTGGAATTAAGGCAAAAGAGTTGTCTTTCGACTTTAATAGAATTATAAAACGCAGCAGGGATATTTCCGAAAGGATAACTAAAAATGTTGAGATGCTTGTCAAGAAAAATAAAGTAGATAGAATTAAGGGTTATGGAAAATTAGCATCTAAAAATCAAATTGATATTTACGATGATTCAAAAAAGAAAATTGATTCTGTTACAGCAGATAAAATTATTATTGCAACAGGTGCAAGGCCAAGAACTGTTCCTTCAATTCCTGTTGATAAGAAAATGATTATCACGAGTACTGAAGCAATGATATTATCTGAACAGCCGAAAGAATTAATCGTGATTGGTGCCGGAGCAATAGGAATTGAGTTTGCATATTTTTATAACGTGCTTGGTACAAAAGTAATAGTGATTGAAATGCTTGAAAATATTTTGCCAATAGAAGATAAAGAAGTCTCACAAACTCTTGAAAAAAGTTTTAGAAAAAGAGGAATTGAGATTTTAACAAAAGCTATTGTTAAAAAAGCAGAAGTTAAAGGGAAAAAAGTTAACGTTACTGTTGAAGTTAATGGTGAGACAAAAGAATTATCTGCTGATAAAGTTTTAAGTTCAATAGGTGTGACAGGAAATGTTGAAGGCTTTGGTCTTGAAGAATTAGGAGTTGAACTTTTTAAGAATCACATAAAAGTTAATAAATCCACATTCGGAACAAATGTAAAAGGAATTTATGCGATTGGTGATGTGATAGGCCCTCCTTGGTTAGCTCATGTTGCATCCGCTGAAGGAATTCACTGCATTGAAAAAATAAAAGGACTGGAAGTTCAGGACATTATTTATGAAAATATTCCAGGCTGTACTTATTGCCAGCCTCAAGTTGCAAGCGTTGGATTAACGGAACAAAAAGCAAAAGATGGCGGATACGAAATTAAAGTAGGAAAGTTTCCTTTCATGGCGAGTGGAAAAGCATTTGCAGTTGGTGAAAGAGAAGGCTTTGTAAAATTAATTTTTGATTCTAAGTATGGTGAAATTCTTGGTGCACATATCATTGGTGCAGAAGCAACAGAATTAATAGCTGAAATTGGAATAGCAAAATCAGTCGAAGCAACCGGCGAATCGATTATGAAAACTGTGCATGCACATCCAACTTTATCCGAATCAGTTATGGAAGCTGCAGCAAATGCTTACGGAGAGGCAATACACATATGAAAAATCAAAATTCAAAAGTCAAAAAATGAAAGTTGAAAATTGTCACCTACTATTTTGAGAATTGGTGCTTATCGTTTTCATTTTTATTCCAATGAAAGAAATGAACCGCCACATATTCATATTTCAATTAATAATGGAGAATGCAAATTCTGGTTGCAGCCAATTCAGTTAGCAAGAAATAGAGGAGTTGCTCCTCATGAAGTTAGGTAGATAGAAAAAATAGTATTTGAAAATAAAGATTTATTATTGGAGAAATATTATGAGTTCCACAAGTCTTGATAAAGAATTAATTGTTGAGCCAACTGCATTACGTGCTTGGGTTGAAGATAGGATGATTTATTTTGAATTAACCGATGGTAGAATAATTGGGTTCCCGGCAAGTAAATTTAATAGATTAAAAGATGCTTCCGATGAACAATTAAAAAAAGTAGAAACTCGTCTTAATGGTTACGCTTTAAGATGGGAGGAGTTAGATGAAGATATAACAGTTCCCGGAATAGTTGCAGGCAATTTTGAATTATCTTAAAAATAATAACAAGTGAATAAAAGAATATTAACATACTGTAATCTTGATTTTATTGATTACAAAGAAGCATGGGATTTACAAAAGGAAATTCATGCTCAGCGGGTTACTAAAAAAATCGGCGATGTATTTTTTAATGCTTGAACATCCCCACACTTATACTCTTGGAAAAGTTTCCGATAAAAATAATTTAATTAGTTCGCAAGAATATTTAAATAAAAATAATATTTCTGTTTATGATATTGATAGAGGCGGTGATATCACTTATCACGGTCCGGGACAAATTGTTGGTTATCCAATTATTGATTTAAATGAATGGCAATTAGATACTCACAAATATTTACGCGCTTTGGAAGAAGTAATTATCAGAACTTGTTCTGACTATGGTTTAATCGGAACAAGAGAACCAAAATATACAGGTGTATGGATTAACAATAATGAGCGCGAAAGAAAAATTGCTGCAATAGGAATTAAAGTCAGCCGCTGGGTAACAATGCACGGTTTTGCTTTTAATGTTAATACTGATTTGTCGTTATTCAACGGCATTATCCCATGCGGCATTACTGATAAAGAAGTAACTTCATTAAAAAAAGAATTGCAAAGAGATTTAGATATTCAAGAAGTTCAAAATAAATTAATAGTTCATTTCAAAGATGTTTTTAGTTACGATGAAATAATTACTATTTCAAAAGAAGAATTGATGCAGTCAAACGTAAATCATATTTAGATGAAAGGTTTCTAATGGCTAAAAGAAATTTGCCAAAAAATAATTCAGCTCAAAAGATTTTAAATGAAAAAAAACGAACTACTGAAAATAATGGTAATGGAAAAGTTAAATTGATTAATAATGATGAGAATACTGTTAAGAGTGATTTTAATAAAGATGAGTTGTTAAAAGTTTTAAGATATATGCTTCTTGCAAGAAGCATTGACAACAAAGCTCTTAATCTTTTAAGACAGGGTAAAACTTTTTTTCATATCGCAGGCGCCGGACACGAAGCTATTCAAGTTGCCATTGGACTTTCATTGAATCCTAAAGAAGATTGGTTCTTCCCTTATTATCGTGACTTAGCACTTGTTCTAACTTTAGGAATGACCCCAAAAGAATTCTTCATGCAATGTTTTGGTAAAGTGGGTGACCCTTCCTGCGGCGGAAGACAATTACCATGTCATTGGGGACATACGGAAATTAATATTCCATCTCAATCAAGTCCTACAGGCACACAATATTTGAATGCAGTTGGAACGGCTTTAGCTTCTGTCAGGACCGGAAAGAAAGCTATAACTTATGTAAGCAGCGGCGAAGGAACAACAAGCCAAGGTGAATTTCATGAAGCAATAAATTGGGCAAGCCGTGAAAAGCTTCCAGTCTTATTTGTAGTGGAAAATAATAAATATGCAATTTCGGTTCCAGTTGAAAATCAAAGCGGCGGGAAAGATAGTTCAATTGCAGAAATGATGTCAGGTTATCACAACTTGCTGCGTTTCAGAATTGACGGTACAGATTTTTTTGAATCATATAAAAAAGTACAAGAAGCGATTGAATATATTAAAAAAGGAAATGGCCCTGCATTAATTGAAGCTGAAGTAGTTAGATTACAGTCTCATTCATCTTCAGATGACCAAAAAAAATATAGAGATAAAAATGAGCTTGAAGAAGAGTTAAAAAAATCGCCCATAGAAATACTTTCAAGCAAATTGATTCGTGAAAAAGTAATTACAAAAGAAGAATATGAAGAACTAAAAAAAGAAGTTCTTGAACAGGTAAATAAAGCTGCAGATGAAGCAATAAAAGAAGAAGACCCAAAACCAGAAGATGCGGCTAAATATATTTTTGATGAAAGTGGTTTAAAAGATACTTTGGACTATGAAAAAAGCAAACCTTCCGGGAAAAATATCGTAATGGTTGATGCAATAAATCATGCACTTCATGAAGAGATGGAACGCAATGATAAGATTTATATTTTCGGTGAAGATATTGCCGACAGCAAGGGCGGAGTTTTTACTGCTACGAAAGGGCTTTCAACAAAGTTTGGTGATGATAGAGTTTTCAATTCTCCTTTGGCTGAAGCAAGTATAATCGGTGTTGCAACCGGAATGGCGCTTACCGGATTAAAGCCGGTTGTCGAAGTTCAATTTGGTGATTATATCTGGCCGGCTTTTATGCAATTTAAAGATGAGCTTGCAACGTATAGATACCGCTCAAATAATAAATGGCCTGCACCGGTTGTTACTCGTGTAGCCGTTGGTGGTTACATTCACGGCGGACTTTATCACAGCCAAAACATTGAAGCATTCTTTTCGCACATTCCTGGAATTTATATTGCTTATCCTTCAAACGCTGCAGATGCAAAAGGATTATTAAAAACAGCCTGCAGAATTAATGACCCGGTTTTATTTTGTGAGCACAAAGGATTGTATCGACAAAGTTTTGCTACTTCTCCTTCACCGGATAGCGACTACTTAGTTCCATTTGGAAAAGCAAAAGTTGTTAAAGAGGGAAATGATGTCACAGTGGTTTCTTATGGCGTTTCAATGTGGGATTCCGTTAATGCAGCTAAGAAACTTGAAGAAGATGGTTATGAAGTTGAAGTAATTGATATTAGAACAATAATTCCACTTGATGAAGAAACAATTTTTAATTCTGTAAGAAAAACCGGAAAAGTAATTGTAATTCACGAAGACACTTTAACTGCAGGATTTGGTGCTGAAATAGCTGCGAGAATTTCTGATTCATGTTTTCAATATTTAGATGGCCCGGTTAAAAGACTTGCGGCTAAAGATTCGCATATTCCATATTCGCCGATTTTAGAAAATGCAATTCTTCCAAGCAGAGAACAAATTTATAAAGCAGTAAAAGAATTAATAGAATTTTAATTTGAATTTTTAGGAGCAAACTAAATGGATGTTATAATGCCCAAAATGGGTGAAAGTGTAAGCGAAGGAACTGTTATTAAATGGCATAAGAAAAAAGGTGAACAAGTTAAGAAGGATGAGATTATTTTTGAGATAAGCACAGATAAAGTTGATACAGAAATCCCTTCGCCCGCTGATGGAATTCTTTCTGATATAAAAGTAAATGAGGGTGACACAGTTGATGTAGGCTCTGTCGTCGCAGTTATAGATGAAAATGGTTCAGCAAATAAAATAAAAGATGAATCTGAGAATACAGAAAACAAGGAAGAAAAAGTTGAATCAAAAAAAGAAGAATCGTTAAAAGGATCTAAAATTGAAGAGGCAAAACCTTTGAAGTTTTCCGAAACCTCGGAGGTTTCAAAAGCCGCAGAAATTAAAAGTGAAACTCCAAAGATGAAAAAAAATTCAGGTGGCAAAACAATAGAAATAGTTATGCCCAAAATGGGTGAGAGTGTAATGGAAGGAACCATTATTAAATGGCATAAAAAAGTTGGTGAGATAGTAAAAAAAGATGAAACCATTTTTGAAATAAGTACAGATAAAGTTGATACTGAAGTTCCATCTTCGGAAGATGGTGTTTTAGCAGAAGTGCTTGTTGGTGAACAAGAAACTGTTGAAGTTGGGACAGTTGTGGCTAAGTTATCAGTTGAAAGTCCTGAAGAAGAAATTGTTGGCGACATTGAAATAATTGAACAAGGAATAAAGTCTAAGGAAAAACAAGAACCGGTTTCAATGCATGATAATTTTTCTAAAACCGAAATTGAAGAAAAACAGCAGACTTCAACTATAAATAAGGAAGAAGTAAAAAATGAAGTTGGCTTTTTTTCACCTTTGGTAATGAACATTATGCAGAAAGAAAATGTAGCTTTAATGAACTAAGTAATATAAAAGGTACAGGTCTAAATAATAGAATTACTAAAAAAGATATTCTAAATTATATTGAAAATAGAGGTGTTCAAAAACCTGCTGATGTAAAAGAAGAAAGAAAAGAAAAAGTAGAAGTAAAAAAAGAATATGCTGCACCTTCATATACATCTGCACAAATGCAGCCGGTTTATTCATCAGCAGACATTGAAAAAATTCCGATGGATAATATCCGTCAAAAAATTATGCAGCACATGATTAATAGCCGCGATACTTCTGTTCATGTTTCTGCCATGCTGGAAGTTGATATGACTAAGATTTATAATTTTATTAAAGATAAGCGTGAAGAATATATTCAAAAAGAAGGTGTTAAACTTACATACATGGCTTTCATTTCGTATGCTGCAATTAAAGCGTTGAAAGAATTTCCTTTGGTTAATTCAACTATTGAGGGTTCAACTATAATTAAAAAGAAATTTATTAATCTTGGTATTGCTGTTGCGATTCAACCGACCGGATTGATTGTGCCAAATATTAAAGGTGCAGATGAAAGAAGTGTAATCGGGCTTGCAAAATCAATTAACGATTTAGCAGAGCGAGCTCGCAAAAGAAAACTTTCGCCTGATGATATTTCAAATGGAACTTTTACAATTACAAATTATGGAGTCTTCGGAACTATATTTGGAACTCCAATTATTAATCAACCTGAAGTGGCAATTTTGGGAGTTGGGACTGTTACTAAAAAGCCTGTTGTAGTTGAAATTGATGGCGGTGATACAATTGCAATTAAACCAATAATGGCTTTAACACTTTCACATGACCATCGTTTAGTGGATGGAATGCTTGGCGGAAGATTCTTTAAATTTGTAAAAGATTATTTGGAAAGTTTCGATATAAAAAATATTTAATTCGAACTAAAAGAATTATTTATACAGCAAATAAAATTAACTTATAAATGCGGGTAACGGAAGAAAAATATTTTGATGAATTTTTTCAATTAAGTGGGAATCAAATTGACTCGTTAATAAACCCCAATGAATTTTCAGATAGTAATGGAAATTTTGGATATCAAACTCAGGCGTCTGCAGTTTATTCATCAAATATCGAGGGTAACACAATTGATTTAAATTCTTTTATGAATTATAAACTTTCTAAAGAGAAGTTTAAGCCAGAAAAAGAAATTCAGGAAATAGAAAATCTGATTTTCGCTTATCAGTTCGCTCAGCAAAACAAACTCAATGAAAAGAATTTTCTTGAGTGCCATAGATTATTTTCAAAGACACTTGTTATCGAAAGTTTGCAAGGAAAGTATAGAAATGAAAAGATTGGTGTTTTTGGAAAGTCAGGATTAGTATATCTCGCAATCGAACCTGAGTATGTAAAAGAAACTATGGAGCAATTTTTTTCCGATGTGTATAAATTATTGTCCGGCAGCTGCCGGATATCAAAAGCTCAAGTGTTCTATTTCGCTTCATTGATTCATTTAATATTTGTACATATCCATCCATTTAGAGATGGTAATGGCAGGGCGGCAAGACTAATAGAGAAGTGGTTCATCGCAGAAAAATTAGGTAGTAAATTTTGGATAATGCAATCTGAAAAATATTACAAAGAACATCAGCAGGAATATTATGAAAAAATTAACCTGGGTGTAAATTATTATGAATTGAATTATGATAATTGTCTCCCTTTTTTAATAATGCTGCCTGAATGTTTACGGATAGACAATTGAAAAACACAATCAAGATTTTGCTTAACAAAATAAATTATGAAAAAAAATGAAAGTACTTAATCAACATCAAAAAATATTTAAAGAAGAAGTTGAAAAAACTAAGATACCACTGGGCAAACGTCCGGATTGGTTAAAAGTAAAATTACCGACCGGGGACAATTATTTAGATGTACGAAACCTAATGCGTAATCAGCATTTAAATACAGTATGTGAAGAAGCAAGATGTCCTAATATTGCAGAATGCTGGAATGCTCGCAGTGCTACTTTTATGATACTTGGTGATACATGCACTCGAAGCTGCGGCTTTTGTAATATAAAAGTTGGCATCCCAAATATACTTGACCTTGATGAACCAAGAAGAGTTGCTGAATCAGTTAAAGAATTAAATTTAAGGCATGTTGTAATTACATCCGTAAATAGAGATGAATTAAAAGATGGCGGCGCATCAATCTTCGCAGAAACTATCAGATTGATTCGTGATGAAATGCCGGATACAACAATTGAAATTTTAATTCCCGATTTTCGTGGAGTGATTGAGGCGTTTGATATTATCATGAAAAATCCGCCTGATATTCTAAATCATAATTTAGAAACAATTCCTCGTTTGTATCATGCAGTTCGACCGCAGGCAAAGTATGAAAGAAGCTTAAAACTAATTCGGTGGTTTAAAGACAGATACTTAAAAACAAAAAGCGGAATAATGGTTGGAATAGGAGAGAAACCAGATGAAGTTTTAAGCTTAATGCATGACCTTGTTGAACACGGATGTGATATTTTAACAATCGGACAATATTTACAGCCTACTAAAAATCATTTGCCGGTTGATAGATTTGTTACGCCAGACGAATTTAACATGTATAAAGAAGAGGGATTAAAAATAGGATTTAAAATTGTTAGAATCTTCACCCGCTAGTTAGAAGTTCTTACCACGCGGATAAACATGCAAGGGCGTTATTTTAATTAATAAAATTCCTTGAGTTCAGTGTAGCTATTTTTAATTTCTCGTAATCATTAGACATTTGCTAATCATATTTTACAGAGGTTCAAATGAATATTTTTGTCATTCGAAAACTCGTTGTTAAAATTATAGCTTTGATCTTCTTAACTTTCATATTCTATTCGTGTAGCAAAAATAAAGTTGTCGTTTCAGCTCCGCCTAATTTAAAAGTTGGCGAAGGCCATTTGGCAGTCGATGGGGGAACTATTTGGTATAAGATTACCGGAATTAATAAAGGAATACCGGTTGTTTTAATTCACGGAGGTCCTGGTTTTTCGAGTTATTATCTTAAATCATTAGAAGAAATTGGCAATGACCGGCAGGTTATTCGTTATGACCAGCTAGGCGGGGGGAAATCCGAGAGAATAACCGATACAGCTATGTTTACCATTGATCATTTTTTAATAGAACTAGATTCGCTCCGTAAATATCTGAAAGTAAAAAGATGGAGTGTGTATGGGCATTCTTGGGGGACAATACTTGCTATTGAATATTACCGAAAGTACCCTGATAATGTTGCTTCTTTGATCTTTGGAAGCCCTGTATTTAACGCCCATGAAGTTGTAAAGTACGTCAAAATATTGCTTACCACTTTGCCGGATTCCTCCCAAACAGCGGTTAAAATAGGAGAGAATACTGAAAAATATGATGATCCTAATTATCAAAACGCAATGACACAATTTTACTCTATGTATCTTTTCCGTCACCCTGTTGAAGCTGATCTTGACAGTTCGTATGCAACATTCAATGAAAATATCTATTCTTATATGCAGGGACCAAGTGAGTTTACAATTACAGGAACATTAAAAGATTACAATTCTACTTCGTTTCTACCTAAGATAAAAGTTCCCACACTTTTTACAGTGGGCGAATTTGATGAAGTGGGTCCGGAATTAGTTAAAAGTTTTGCTGATAAAGTACCGGGTGCGAAATTCATTCAATTCAAAGGATCTGCTCATTTTACTACTTGGGATGCGCGGGACGAAAACTTAAAAGCAGTCAGGAATTTTCTCAAATCAGTAGATGATCTGGCGAATAATTAATTATTATAGGATTTTTAAGAATCTTCAAAGTTGATGAAAATTTTGAGTTGAATATTTTAAACTTTCTTTATTAATAAAAAATTAATATAAAACAATATTTACTATATAAGTTTCAATTTGTAAATTGTCATCCGGTTTTTAATTTTGGTTATAGTTTTTAGCAACAATTTTACTGTTAATGAAATTTAAATTTTTACTATTCTTTTTAACCTATACTTTACTTTTAGTGGCACAAGATAAAGGGGACATAGCAAACCAGATTAAATAAAACACTTGATGATGATAATTCTCATTATACCGATGTTGGAAATATTGGTTTAACTGTTACAAACTTTGGAACGTATGGCCATGGTTTTGCTTTTTGGCCTGAACAGCCAAGTTGCGAATATCCTTTAGGCAGCGGTATTGAACATATTTTTGATGGTGGTTTATATATTGGCGGTTTTATTAGTAACAATGCAAATGGCAGCGGAAGAGTTGGGCCATTTGTAACAACCGGTACTGTTGATGCAGCTTCTGTTTCATCCCGCGGCGGCGGCTTTGAGTATACAAATGCTAAAGGCAGCAGTATTATAGAAAGGTCTTCTTTAACTGATTCACGTTTCTATAATCCTGATGCAATTTCTCATCAAGATTTTATAATGGATTATACTGATACTAATAAAGTTTTTTCTAATGGAGAAACTATTGAAAACCATAATCCATTGGGAATTGCTGTCCACCAAGAATGTTATGCCTGGGATTTTCCGTTTGCTAACTTTTTTGTAATAATGAATTATACAATAAAAAATGTTTCAAATAAATATATTGATAGCGTTTACGTTGGGTTATGGACGGATGCAGTTGTACGGAATACAAAAATAACTTCTCCAAGAACCGGTGCTTCATTTTTTAATAAAGGTGGAGATGGTTTTGATGACTCATTAAATATTGCTTATGAATTTGATGCAACCGGAGACATTGGTTATACTGACAGCTACGTGGGAATTCAATTTTTAGGTTCAACTCCTTCTGCTTTCGGAATTTTTAATGGAGATACTTCTGCCGCAAATTTTGTTAGCTGGCAGTTTAGAAATACTGATGATCAGAATTTCTTTGCTCCACAAAATGATTTTGATAGATATAAAAAATTACAGGGATTTTTTAGTACCAGCAATCGTTGGAAAAACGGAATTAATCCATCTTCGTTAGATTACCCCTTCTAATCGTTCAATATTAATTTCAACTGGTGCATTTAGTTCTATTGCTCCTGGTGATTCAATTAATGTTGTTTTTGCAATTGTATGTGCTAAAAAATATGGATCTGATCCAGCAGCTTTAGATACCAAAGAACAGAGAACAAATCTTTATTCAAATGCAGAATGGGCAAGGCGTGCTTATTTTGGGGAAGACAGAAACAGAAATGGAGTTCTTGATCAGGGAGAAGATCTGGATGGAAACGGTGAGATAACAAGATACATATTGCCGGCACCGCCAGTTAACCCTGCTGTTAAAGTTGTTCCAGAAGATAAAAAAGTAGAAATTTATTGGGATAAACGTGCTGAAAATTCAATTGATCCTATCTCCGGTAAAAAAGATTTTGAAGGATATAGAATTTATAGAACACAAACAGGATTTGATATTTCATTGAATCAAGATATTCGTTCTTCTTTAGTTTTGCTAGCTGAATTTGACAGCACAGGTAATTCTTTCGGTTTTAATTCTGGTTTTAATTATGTGAGATTAAGTGAACCGGTAACTTTTCAAGGTGATACCACAAAATATTATTACAAATTTGAAGTCGATAATTTATTAAATGGATGGCAGTATCTTTTTTCTGTTACTGCGTTTGATAAAGGTGATCCTGAAAATAATTTAGAAAGCCTTGAATCAAGTTCGATTGCAAACTACCAAAGAATTCTACCGGGAACTTTGCCTCAAGAGGATAAGAATATTGAAATAGGAGTTTATCCAAATCCATATTACGCTAATGCTATTTGGGATGGAGCAAATGAAAGATTAAGAAAAATTTATTTTTTTAATTTGCCTTCTCGTTGTGAGATTACAATTTATACGCTTTCTGGTGACATTGTTAAAAAAATACAACATGACATAAATAGTAATGGTTCTGATTTAAGATGGTTTGAACAATTCTCAACCGGTAATCAGAAAATGTCCGGCGGCGAACATGCCTGGGATCTAATAACAGATAACGATCAGGCAATAGCAACAGGTCTTTATCTTTTTACTGTAAAAAATGAAAATACCGGTGATATCAAAACAGGAAAATTTTTAATAGTTAAATAATATTAGGAGTATAATAATGAAAATAAAATTACTATTCGTTTTTCTTTTTCTTGGAACAGTTTTAAATTTTGGTCAAACTGAATTATCCTTTAGTCTCTATTCAAGATATACAATTTTTACCTGACTCTGTAATTTCAAAAGGAGATTCTCCTTCACCCCTTGATGGTGATACTGTAAGAGTACGCGGGGTTGTAATGGTTGCACCAGTTGTTGACCCGGTTAATGATAGAAGGCCAATAGCTGCAGCAGGCGGCAGATGGGTAACTTACATTGAAGATTCCACAGGTGCTGTTTGGGGAGGATTAAATGTTTTACAAAATGATACAACTGGAGAAAATCAAAATACTGCGTTTGATTTAATTGATACAGCCCAAGTTGTTGAATTCACTATCGTAGTTACTGAATTTTCAAGTACAACTACTGAAGGGCTTCAATTGTTGAACCCGATTACAGAAATTCAAATTTTAGGTAAAGTTGCTAAACGTCCTGACCCAATTGAATTATCAGTAAATGATTTAGATTCACTTGGTACAAAAAAGAATCAAGCTGAAAAATATGAGGGCATGTATGTTATTTTAAGAAATGTAAGGTCTAGTAACAGAAATTCTTCCAGTGGAACCTTTACAATTGATGATGGTAAAGGCAATAAATTATTTATGTATGATCAATCCGGTTATTTTACAAAAAGAGCCCATAGATTAGTAGGAATAACTGACTATGACGCACCACAGGATGGAACACCAATTAATTATATTAGAGGAATTCTAACTACTAGAAATGATGGTTATTATTTAGTTCCTCTTTATCCTGGAGATATAAATATAACTGCAACTCCTCCCACAATTTCTTCTGTAAAAAGAAACCCTGTAGTTGTTCCTTCAAATCAATCAGTTGACGTTTCAGCAAATATTATCGATGCTGATGGAAGTGTTACTGGAGCAACTTTGTTTTACAGTGTTAATGGAGTCCCTACTGGTTCGGCAGTTATGACTCAATCATCAACTGATACTACCGAATTTACTGCTGCAATTCCAGGTATGGCAGGAGATTCTACCATGGTTGAATATTATATCACTTCAGTTGATAACGATGGGCTTGAATCTTATAGTCCAAGCGATACTATAAATGCTAAATTCTTTTATTTCACTCTTAATAGAGATCTAACAATTAAAGATGTACAATATTCACCTAAAGGAAGCGGCTACAGTTCCTTCCAGGGATACAAAGTTAGCATTAGCGGTGTTGTTACAGCAGATACCACAGGTTTCTCTGAAAGAGCCGGCAATGCTTCTAATAGAATTATTATACAAGATGGAAATGGGCCATGGAGCGGTATTTGGTTAAATGCATTAAATAATACTTCCGGAACTGATGTATATAATTTAATGCTAGGTGATAAAGTTACAGTCACAGGCCTAGTCACAGAAAACTTCAACGTTACACAAATTGATAGTATAACATCATTAACAATAAATTCTTCAGGAAACAAATTACCTGCACCGGAAATACTAACAACAGGAACAATTGATACAAAAGGAAATAATGTTGTTGAAGCTGAACAATGGGAATCTGTATTAGTAGGGTTTAAAAATATTACTGTTACGGATGCAAATGCAGATGGGCCTCCAAGTAATTTCGGTGAAATGTATATTGATGATGGCTCCGGACAAACCAGAGTCGAATTACAAGATGGAAATCATTTCTATCATAATTTATGGGACTCATCTTTAACTTCTAATCCAAAATTTATAGAGATACAAGAAAATGCAAGTTTTGATACATTAGTAGGTATAATGTTTTATTCATTCAGCAATTATAAATTAGTTCCAAGAACAAATAGTGATTTCATTGGTTTTGTTACTGATGTTAAGGATAATGCAGAAATCCTACCTGCTTCTTATAAATTAAATCAAAATTATCCTAATCCTTTTAATCCATCTACCATTATATCATATACAATTCCAAAAGAAGGATTAGTAACCATAAAGATTTATAATATACTTGGACAGGAAGTGCAAACGCTTGTAAATAAATATCAATCACCAGGAAGTTACAATTTACAGTTCAATGCCAAGAATTTGACTTCCGGAGTTTATCTTTATTCCATTCAAGTAGGTGATTACAAGCAAGTTAAAAAAATGATGCTGCTTAAATAACATAGAGATTTGATTTAACCTCCGGGATTGTTTAAAAAATCCCGGGGGTTTTTTAATAGAAAATAATGATAAAATTTATACCAGTTTTTCTCTTAATTTCATTGTATCTGATTTCATGTAAAACTGAAATTACAGATAACCCGTCGGAAAATAAAGCGCCGGATACAGGCTTATTTCTTTATCCAGATAGTGTAATTAGCAGTCAGCCTAGTAAGATTAATGTGCATTGGTGGGGAGATGATCCTGATGGAATTATAACTGGATTTTATTTTACATGGGATGGTAAAAACTGGACTTTCACTAAATCAAACGATAGTTTATTTGCATTGCAAATTGGAGCAAAAGATACAAACTATACATTTATGGTCTCGTCAGTTGATGATGGCGGAAATGGAGTTTATGATTCAGACATTATTCAAAATGGTATTAACTTCGGCCCCGAACCATTTATTGATTTAAACAATAATAATCAGCATGATGCCGGAGAAACTTTTTATGATATCGGTTTAATTGACCCAACTCCTGCTGCATTTAATTTTCCTATTAAAAATTCCTCTCCAACAATTTTTTGGAATGACTTAAGTGTTTTGCCTGATACTTCATTTCCTGTAATGTCGTTTGGTTGGGAAGCCGAGGATATTGACGGCAATGAGTCAATTCAGAATATAAATATTGCTTTAAATGACACCTCTAATCCATGCAAATATAATTTCATTAAACGGCAGCGTTAGAAGAATAACCTTACGAACTAAAGAATTTGATTCTGCTTCTCCAATGATGGAAATATTAATTGACGGATCTCCTAATAATATAAATTCAGAGAAATTACCTGGTTTAAAATTTAATGATAATAATAGATTGTATGTTCAGGCAGTAGATATTTCAGGAGCTAAATCTAGTTATATCGTTTTGCCTGATACAAATAAAACCTGGTATGTTAAAAAGCCAAAAGGAAAGCTGCTGATTGTTGATGATTATATAATTACGGATAATGCCCCCTCATTTTATAACTCAACATTCAATGATATGGGATTAACGGGGAAGTTTGATGTCTATAATTTTCATAGTGAAGTTCCTCCATATATAAATGTTACATTTTTAGAAACGCTTAAATTATTTGACTATGTTTTCTGGTATTCTGATAATAATCCTTCTTTGGATTTGGCAAGTATAGCTACACAAAAGTACCTGGATAATGGCGGTAAGATTGCTTTCTCCTTGCAATTTCCTCAAACTGTTGAATTAACTTTAATTTCCAGTTTTCTGCCTGTTAGTTCGGATAGCGCTAACTTCAAAATTTCATTACTTTCGGGTACAAAAATTTCATCTGATACTACACATCCTGAATACCCTAATTTGGAATTATCATCTGGCATTTTCAGAGCAAGATCTTTTTATATTAATACATTGGCAGCAACTCCGATTTATTATTTCCCGAATAAAGAATTAGACGGTTTTGTTGGCCTCTCAAGCATTGATAAAAATTTATTTTTCATTGGTATTCCTTTGCATAAAAGTAATGGGGGAGATGCTAATGTAAAAAGCTTATTAGAAAAAGTATTTATCGAAGATTTCGGTCTTTCTCTATGAAGAAATTATTAATTATAATTCTAATTTTATTTTTTAGTGTTTCCTTGCTTGCTCAAAGCGGAAATCTAGCGGGGACTGTTTTAGATGCGTCTACCGGGGAGGCTCTTCCTGGTGTTAATATAATTTTAAAAGGTACATATTACGGCGCCGCCACTGATGTTGATGGAAAATTTAAGATAAATAATATTTCTACTGGAACTTATAATATTGAAATTTCATTTATAGGTTATAAAACGGTCCAATATACGGGGTTTGAAATTGATGCAAATAAAACAAAAGAATTAGATATAAAGCTTGAGGAATCAGTATTAACATTAGGCCAGGATGTTCTTGTTGTTGGTGATAAACCTTTGATGGATGTTGAAGAAACTCAAAGCAAAAAAACAATTTCAAAAGAAGATATAGAAATTGCAGTTGTTGAAAATATTGGTGATGTTGTAACTCAACAAGCCGGTGTGGTAAAATCAAATAATGAAATTCATATAAGAGGTGGAAGATCATATGAAAATGCTTTTTTGCTGGATGGTGTTTCCGTTCAAGATCCTCTTGCCGGAACCGGCTTCGGACTGCAATTAAGTGCAAATGCTATAGAAGAAGTTGAGGTTATAACTGGCGGATTTAATGCCGAATTTGGGCAAGCCACATCAGGTGTAGTAAATGTTAAAACCAGAGAGGGAAGTGATAAGCTTTCAGGATATGTTTCCTATAAAAAAGATAACCTTGGAAATAAAAGTTCAAATCATGTTTTTAATGTTGATGTTTTAGAAGCTAAATTTAAGCGGGCCTGAGCCAATAACTTCTGTGTTACTTCCATTATTGAATATTCAAATTCCCGGCGAAATTAACTTTCTTCGGAAGCTTTTATATGGGAATAAGCGATGGAATTACTCAAGGTTATTATAAAGGTACTGCTGATCAATTATATTCGTCAACATTTGACGGCGATAAATTTGCTTTACGTGCCGAAAATAGCTGGTTTTGGCTTGGTAAATTAACATACAAATTATCTCCTACCGTAAAATTTGTTTATTCGTTTAATCAATCAGTTAATATTAATCAAAACTCACAATCCCTTCAATCGAACCTGGAATATGTTGAGCCAAGCCCTGGTTATCAATATGAATTTCAAAACATTTTGGATAATGCAAACACTTTTACACATAACAATAAATATCAAACTTTGGGATTGACTCATACACTAAATTCAAAAACATTTTATGAGTTAAAGTTCAATTATTTTTATACTAATTTACGCGCAGATGCGAACGGAAAGAATTGGACTTATTATTCTGAACCAAAAGATATAACAACCTTTCCCGTTGAATATTATAATTTAAACAGAGATACAATTGGTGTTATACCAGGTGATGGATTTTGGGATGTTGGTAATCCGTTTACCTGGCGTGATCACTATGTTGAAGAATATTCTATTCGTGGTGACTTAACAAGCTTTTTTGATGAAAAAAATAAATTTAAAGCAGGGTTTAATGTTCAATTTCAGGAAATGCAGGTAGTAGATATTTATAAACCCTGGGTTGGTACACTAGGGTTGAATAATGATATTTATAAAGTTCATCCTGCAGTCGGTGCCTTTTATGCACAGGACAATATAAATTTCAGCGGGATGATTTTGAATTTTGGTATGCGTTTAGATTATTGGTTCCCCGGTAAATATGTAGATGATGCAGTTGATAATCCTGAAGTTATTACTATTCCGGATGCAACCAGAAAAAATTATTTAGACGATTCATTCGGATGGTTCGGAAATAGAAGATGGAAGGCAAGATTAAGCCCGAGATTAGGAATTTCACACCCGGTTTCTGACAACCAAACTTTATTTTTCTCTTACGGCCATTTTAGTAAATGGCCTAAACCACAATTTGTTTATGCAAAATTAAATCCTTTAAATGCACAGTCATCATTCCAAACTTTTGGCAATCCAAATCTTAATCCTGAAACTACAGTTGCTTATGAATTAGGATTAAAAACTCAGTTTACTCAAAATGATGTTCTAACTGTTACAGCTTATTATAAAGATATATTTGATTACGTAAGCACTAGAACAGCTTTAATTTCATCTGCAAGATTTGCTACACAAAGATTTATTACTTATGTGAATTCAGATTATGCAAGATCAAGAGGATTGGAAATTGAATTCAAAAAAAGAGTAGGAAAATGGTTTAATGGATCTGCCTCTTTTTCGTATGCAATTGTAACAGGTAAAAGCTCTTCTGCTGATGAAGGTGTTTTGATTTTAAGAGGCGACCTTACCGAATCTATTAAGGAAGAATATTTATCATGGGACAGGCCTGTTACAGCCTCAGTAACTGGTAATATTTATATAGAGAAAGATCATCCTTTATTTGGATTCGGTGCAGGGATTTTGATGACATCAATATTTATACACGAGTATTTTTTCAATCAGGTAAAAGATATACTCCTGCTGTTTTTACTGGAAATTATGACCAGCAAGGACGCGCAGAATATGAAACTGATTTAACAAATAGGTATGGAAAGATTGGTGATGACTGGTTTTGGATTGATATGAATATTGAAAAATATTTTGAAATAAATAAATTAAAATTTTCACTTTTTGTTGAAATAAATAATCTTCTTGATACAAAAAATTCTGCAATAATAAACCCGGTTACTGGTAAGGCATACGAATATGGCGACGATGTACCGTTATCATGGAATGATCCAAGATACCCTGATTTACAAGCTCCGATTACGCCTTATCCTTTTAATCCAGCAAGGTATTTAACAAGAAGAAATATAAAAGTTGGAATGAGTTTAAGATTTTAGACCTTGAGTGAATTTAAATTATTTGAATTAACTCTCAAAAGTGTTTTAAGTAAAAAAGTTTAATTGATAATTATATATTTAATGAATTTATCCTTAATACCATATTACAGCGGATTTAAAAATTTTTCTAATAGATTGAATTACAAAATAATTTTGATTTTGTTTGTTTTATTATTTGTTATTTCAAATTCTACCAGGGCACAGCTTTTTCCAACTTTAGGTGGGCAGAGAGCTGGTATCTCTACAGCACAATTTCTAAAAATAGGCGTTGGCGGAAGAGCCTCTGCAATGGGTGATGCCTTTGTTGCATTAGCAAATGATGCTTCTGCTCTATATTGGAATCCTGCAGGGTTATCACAATTTACTGAAAATGAAATAATATTTTCCCATAACGAATGGGTTGTAGATATTAATCATGACTTCATTGGTGCAGTTTATCATCTTGATCCGACAAATTCATTCGGTATATCATTAACTACTTTAACAATGCAAGACATGAAAGTGACCACGGAATTTGCACCTAATGGAACCGGAGAATATTTCGGATTTAATGATTTAGCTTTTGCGGTTACATATTCACGGAAAATGACAGATCAATTTAGTTTTGGCGGTACGGTAAGATATATTGAAGAAACTTTAGACAAACTTAAAATGCGCGGAGTAATGATCGATTTAGGTACTTATTATTGGACAGGATTGGGCTCAACAAGATTTGCAGTGGCTGTTTCAAATTTTGGAAATCAATTAGCTCCAGATGGTGAAGTTGTTTTAGTTGGTAAAAGAAAGCAATCGGAATGGCAATCATTTTCCCCACCAACCATTTTTAGAATTGGATTTGCATTTGAACCCATTGAGAATGAGAATAATAAATTAACAACATCAATACAACTTAATCATCCTAATGATAACAGTGAGAATGTTTCGACAGGAGCGGAATATTCCTGGCATAATTTATTTTATTTACGAGCTGGATATAAGTTTAATGTTGATGAACAAAATTATACTCTTGGAGCTGGTTTTGATGTGCCATTAGATTTTGCACATTTTAGTTTAGATTATGCATATTCAAATTTTACAAAACTTGGTTCTGCACATAGATTTTCAATCATACTTGGATTATGATGTTTAAAAAGATTTATCATATAATTTTTTTATTTGTATTAGTATTCATTATTAATAGCTGCGAAGATAAGTTTGATATTACTCAATTTAATACAAACACTGGTAATGCAAATGTAACAGGTGATACTGTTTATATACAAACCGGAGCAGAAATAGATGGATTTAATCAGCCTGAAGATATTATAATTGGGAAAGAAACAGATCCTTTTATTTACGTAGCAGATACACAGAATGATAGAGTAGTATTACTGAATAGAGCTGGACAAATACTCGGTTCTCATTTCATTAAAAAACCGGTAGCAATAACACAGGACTATCGGCTGAATTTAATTGTTTGCGGACAAGTTGATATAACAAAGGATGGGATAACTCAAACATTTGCGGCAGTTTTTAAATTAGATTTAGTTTCTGTTAATCATCAAATTGAACAAGCTCCGGTTAAACAGTTGCTTCCGAGAACTTCTGATCTAAATAGGCCTCAGTTAAAATATACCGGAGCCGCCGCATTTTATGATAATTCATTTTACATCTCCAGAACCGGCCCAAACAATTCAAGTATTGTTGATCCTGATAATTCTATTTTAATATTTCAGCCAAAGAAATTTTATGGAAAAGGCGAAGGAGATACTTTAATTGGCAGAGTTCCCAATATTGATCCTTTAAGTTCAGGATTAGTTTCGGCAAATAAAATTAGCTCAATTAGTGCCTTTAATCAGAAAAGTATTGATTTTATTGTTACATTAATTGGGAATAACAGTTTTAAAACTCAGTGGCTGCAATATATTGTTACACAGCTTGATTCTAAATATGAAAGCAGGTTTAGAGTAAGTGACGGTGTTAGTTTTATTCAGCCAAACAGATTTAAAATGCCGGAAGGTGTTACTATTGATAACTCAGGAAATATTTTATGTTGCAGATGCCGGCTTAGACAGTGTTTTTAAATTTAATGCTTTTGGGGATGAACTTCAGTCCATAGGAGGATTTGAAACCAACAATCCAACTCAATCAATTTTAAGTGAACCTCATGCAGTAGCGTACTTTGATAAAATAGTTTATGTGGCTGATACCGGCCATAACAGGGTATTAAGATTTATTCTATCAACTGACACGAGGTAACTTATTTTATATAATACTTTCCCAATATTATTTGAAGCCCATTCAAATATAAATATTTTCATCTTTCATTATCTACATTAAGGTTATCATGATTTTAAAAATTTTCTACCCACATTGGGTCAATTGTGTTCAGCTCTTATTTAATTTATAGTCAAATTATTTTTGCACAAACTGCAAATCATTTAGTTATAAGTGAAGTACTTATTGATGGTGTAATGAATCATCAGCAGCAACTAATGATGAGTTTGTTGAAATTTATAATCCAACTTCTGATCCAGTAGATGTTAGCACCTGGACAATCGATTATAGAAGTGCAGCTAATACATCATCATTTACAAATAAATATACATTCCCTTCAGGAGCAATGGTTCAGCCTCATAAATATTATCTTAGTTGGCGGTGGGGGAGTAGCTAATAGAGATAATTCATCTGAATCCAGACTTTAGGTTTAGGCAATTCCGGGGGAGGTGTATTTTTAAGAAATTCATCAGGTAATACAATTGATTTAGTAGGTTGGGGAACTGCAGCAGCTGGTAATTATGAAGGAACAGTTGCCTCAAAAGTTCCATTCAAGGTATTTCACTTGAAAGAAAAGCTAATAGTTCTTCCAATGCATCAACAATGGGTAGTCAGGCGGCGCAGATGAATTTGAAGGTAACGGATATGATTCAGATAATAATGTCGACAGACTTTGTAGAAAGAACAACACCTCAACCACAAAATTCATCAAGTTCTTCTGAGCCGGAAATTGATAACGGTGGAAATGGAACAGGCAATGTTTCTATTTTTCCAAAAATTATAAATGCTTCGGAATCTACTAAACTTAAATTTGAAATTGCCGGGGATGGAACTCATACCCTTGACAGTGTTTTAATAGTTATCCCTTCATCATTAGGATGGAGTTGGAGTGGAAATTCAAACGATGTTGAAATTAGCGGCAGTGCAGTAGCTTCTCAATCATTTTCAATCATAAGTGATACAATTTATATTGATTCAGTGGCTATAACTTCTACCGATTCTTTAATCATAAATATTTCAAATGTTACTTCTCCTTCAAATGCTGGTTTTACTGATTTTACTGTTAGTACAGCATTAAATGGAGGAACACCAATAGCGGTTTCGCCATTGCCAGATTAATATTTTAAAGGTAGTTCCAATAGTTGATATTCATGTTAATGACGCTTCAGGGGTCCCAGCTTCGCCTTATGGTATTGGTTCATCTGTTACTATAAGTGGAATTATAACTGCTGATTTTAACTCTACAAGAACTGACATTTATGTTCAGGATTCTACAGCGGGAATTAATATTTTCAGCTATTCAAGATATTACGATTATCAAGTTGGAGACAGTGTTACTCTTACAGGTTCCATTTAACAATTTAGAGGATTAACGGAAATTTCACCGGACTCTGCTTTATTCTTTATTCATTCACATGGACATGAAGTTCCCGAGCCATTAGTATTAACTGCTGCTCAAGTAAATCAAACTTTTAATACAACTAATTATACTGAAGTAAATGAAGGAAGATTAGTTCGAATAAACGGAGTTACATACAATTCTTCAAATCAAACTATAACCGATGAAACCGGGACAACAGGAGGATATTTTGGAAGTCTATCTGTTCCAGGCGGTACATTTGATTTTATAGGAATTTTAAAACAATATAAACCGGGAACGAACACCTTCAGCTCCATATACATCTGATTATGAAATTAATGCCCGCACTCAAGATGACATAATTGTAAGCCCAGGCCCAAAATTTACAGACAAACCAGTGGAAAAAAATATCATGCCCTGATTCAGTTACTATAGGTTTTAAAACCGATGTACCATCCAAAACAGTTATTAAATATGGAAAGTCATCAAGCTATACTGATTCAATTGTTATAAATGATATGAGCACTGATCATTCGGTTGTTATTTCAGGATTATGGCCTGCAACTGTTTATCATTATCAAGTAGGTGTGTCAGACACTTCAGGTACAAATTTAACAGGTGATGCTATTTTTTCAACTGCTTCTCCTTACGGTTCTACCGGGACAATACAAGTGTTTTTTAATCATTCCGTTGATACATCTGTATCAATTGGTGAGAATGCACAAACTGCAAATCTCTCTCAAAAGTTTATTGATAAAATAAAGGCATGCTTCATATTCGATTGATATTGCATTATACAGTTTAAGTGGAACAGTTGGTGCTAATATTGCAAATGCTTTAATCAGCGCTAAAAATCGTGGAGTTAAAGTTCGTGTTATTGGGGAAAAAGATAATCAAGGAACTGCGCCATGGGGTACATTAAAAAATAATGGTATCACTGTAATAGATGACAGCTATGATAATTCAAACATGGGAAATGGATTGATGCATAATAAGTTTGCTGTTTTTGATTACCGTGATACAAGTTCATTTACAGATGATTGGGTATGGAGCGGTTCATGGAATGCTACTGACCCGGGGAATAATAATGATGCGCAAAATGCAATTGTAATTCAAGATAAAGCTTTGGCCGGGGCTTACACATTGGAATTTGATGAGATGTGGGGAAGCGATACAGATACACCTAATTCATCAAAATCAAAATTTGGGGTGGATAAAACTAACAATACTCCGCATCATTTTAATATTTCTGGTGTACCAATTGAACTTTATTTTGATCCTTCCGATCAAACCACTACCAATATCGGCAATGAACTAAACACTGCCGAGTCATCAATAAATATTGCAATGCTTACATTCACGCAGGATAACTTAGCTCAGATTTTAATTGCTGAAAAGAGTGCTGGAAAAAAAGTCCGTGTAATCCTGGATAATAATACTGATTCAGGGAATGAGTTCAGCAATTTAGAAAGTAATGGTGTGGATATTCATCTTAAGGGCAATGCTGTAACTGGTTATTTCCATCATAAGTATGCTTTAATTGACGCTGAAATTAATTCGGTCAAATCGACTGTAATTACAGGCTCACATAATTGGTCAAATGCCGCAGAAACATCAAACAATGAAAACACTTTAATTATTCATGATAAACGAATAGCTAATTTTTATTTACAGGAATTTAAAGCAAGATATTTAGAAGCCGGCGGAACCGATACCATATCAATATTAACTAGTATAGTTCAGAAAGAGGATAGTAATTCACCTGTAAAATTTTATCTTTATCAAAATTATCCAAACCCATTTAACCCGGTAACAACAATAAAATTTGAAGTTCCAAAATCTCAAAAGATTGAGTTAAAAATTTATGATATACTTGGCAGGGAAATTAAAACATTGTACAATGATTTCGCTCCTGCCGGAATAATAACCGTGAATTTTAATGCTTCAACTTTAGCGAGTGGGGTTTATTTTTATAAATTGGCAACAAATGATTTTACTTCAATTAAGAAAATGATATTAATCAAATAAAAATGATTTTTAAGTATAACAAAAAAAGGCGGCTAAATTTTAGTCGCTTTTTTTTTATAAAAATTATTTAAATCTCAATTAACTAAAAATGGTTTTCCCGATATCATAAATTCTTTTATTTTATATTCGGTAGTTGAAGCATGATAACCTGATTGAATGCCGCCAACAGAAATTTGATAGTTACCTGGCATAACAAAATAATTTACTTCATTATTATCTGATGAATTATTTTCCTTAGAAAAAATTTCAGATAATTGTTTAGGAGTTAAAGTAAAATTAATAATTTTATTTTCTCCAGAATTTAAATGTACTCGTTTGAAGCCCTCTAATGAATGAATTGGAACTAGTGTTGAATCATTTTTAGGTTTAGTTAAATATAATTGAACAACTTCGTCTCCAGCTTCTTTGCCGGCATTTTTAAGTTCAACAGAAATTTTAATTGTATCATTAGTTTTATTATTATCTGAAACATTTAATTTATCGTAATTGAAATTAGTATAGCTTAATCCGTATCCAAAAGCAAATAATGGTTCACCATTAAAATACCTGTAAGTACGGTTCTTCATGTTGTAGTCATCGAATGGGGGAAGTTGGTCTACTGATTTATAAAAAGTTACCGGTAATCTTCCTGCAGGATTATAATCTCCGAAGAGAACGTCTGCCATAGCTGTCCCGCCTTCTTCACCAGGATACCAAAGCTGCAAAATCGCAGGTAAATTTTCATTTTCCCAATTCACCGCCATAGCACTTCCGCTAGTAATTACAAAAACAACCGGTTTGCCTGTCGCATAAAGCACTTTAAGTAAATCTTCCTGAACTTTTGGTATTTTTAAATTCGTTCTGTCTCCACCTTTAAACCCTTCATAATCAACTTGCATTTCTTCACCTTCAAGCTGGGAAGTTATTCCACCTACAAACACTATTGCATCAGAAGCATTGGAAATATTAACAGCATTTTTAAAATTATCGATATTAAGCAGTTCCCAATTCATTATTAGTTGAGGACGTCCTGAATTAATTGAAAATTCTAATTTAAAATTATATGACTTATTGCTTTTTAAATGAATGCTATTTGTTTTAGAAATTAATTCTCCTCCTATAGAATCCTCTATAATCAATTTATCATTTACAAAAAGTTTATAAATTCCATCACTTTTTATAATAAAGTTATAGTCTCCTGCATTTTTAAATTTAATTGAACCATTCCATCTTACTGATGAAATATCCGAGTAACCATTGAAAGAAGGCCTCTTTGTACTGTAGATCCAATTTGCTCCTATTATGTGATCAACTCTCGAAAAGAAAGGATTTCCTTTAAGATTTTTATTTTTAAAATATTCGACCTTTAACCCTGGTTTTCCTTCTGTGTTAAACATCTCCTCATTAAAATATTGAATAACATTTCCTTCTCTTACCAAATTGCATCCAGGTTCATACACAACATTAATTGAGCTGCCATTTTTATTTAATTCATTGACCTTATTCTTAATTCCCTGAAGAGGAGTTACATATTTAGATGGAGTGCCGTTATAATTGCCTAATAACATCAAATATGAATCTGCTGTCGGGCCGATTACCGCAATTTGTTTTAAATCCCTTTTTAATGGTAATAAGTTATCTCGAGTTGAACCTCCACCTCCTGGAGAATTTTTTAGTAATACAATTGACTCCTGAGCAGTTTTTAATGCTAATTGTCTATGTTCTTCTGTATCATTTTCTTTAATTGTAATTTTTGAATATGGAACGTCCTTGAGAGTATCAAACAGTCCGAGTTTAAATCTTGCAGTAAAAAGTCGTTTAACAGCAATGTTTATATCATTTTCAGAGATAAGCCCTTCATTAACTGCCTTTATTAAATCAGAACTATAAACTTGTCCACAATTTAAATCTGTCCCGGATTTAACAGCTAAAGCTGCTGCTTCAGATGCTGTTCCCACTAATTTGTGAGTACGATAAATATTAGATATGGCTCCGCAATCTGAAACCACATATCCTTCAAACCCCCAATCTTGTCTTAAAATTTTATGTAGTAATGGCGGTGAACCGCAGCATGCTTTACCATATAGGCTATTATATGCGCACATAATAGAATATGCGCCTGCTTCTTTTATGCAAGATTCAAATGCCGGCAAATAAGTATCGTATAAATCGTGATTACTAATAATTGCATTAAAAGTATGCCTATCAGGTTCTGGGCCGCTGTGTACAGCAAAATGTTTTGGTGTCGCAATAGCTTTAAAATAATTTGGATCATTTCCTTGTAATCCTTTGACAAATGCTACTCCCATGCGGGATGTTAAGTAAGGGTCTTCTCCATAAGTTTCTTGTCCGCGCCCCCATCTAGGATCTCGAAAGATATTAATATTCGGGCTCCAAAAAGTTAAACCTTTATAAATGCCGTGGTCATTATTTTTAATTGCATAATTATATTTCGCTCGTGCTTCAGTTGAAATTACATCTGCAACTTTGTGCATCAAATCGGTATCCCAAGTAGCTGCTAATCCAATTGCTTGTGGAAAAACTGTAGCCACACCGTTTCGTGCAACTCCATGCAAGCCCTCATTCCACCAATTATATTCCGGGATATTTAGCCGCGGAATTGCTGAGGCGTCATTTACCATCTGAGAAACTTTTTCTTCTAATGTCATTTTAGAAACTAAATTATCAACTCTCTTTTCAAGGGTAAGGTTTGATTTTCCAATATCAGATTGAGCAATGGATGAATTAGAAAGAAGAAGAGTCGTTAATAGAAAGAATGTTATTCTGTTAAATTGATTTGTTTTATCAAAATATGATAACATTTTAACTCCTGTAAATTTTCAAATTATTATTAATCTTTATTAAAATTATATTCGATAAATTCTAACTTTAAAGTAACGAAATCCGATTTATAATTTCTTATTTAATCTATTTTTTGCAGCATTTTTAATCTTATTTAAATTAATATATTTGTAAAAGCGAACCTATATCTTTAATTTTGTAATTCAATTTTTAATCATAAGGAATAATAATGAGCGAAGTAATCGGCAAAATAATACAAGTAATTGGGCCTGTTGTTGATATCGAATTTGAAAATGGTCATTTACCGAAAATATATAATGCGATTAAAATTCCACGTACTAATACTGAGGGTGTTAAAGAAGATTTAATAACAGAGGTTGAGCAGCATTTAGGTGAAGATAGAGTGCGTACCGTTGCCATGGATTCTACCGATGGACTTGTTAGAGGAATGGATGCCATTGATACCGAAGAACCTATTACTGTGCCTGTCGGTCCCGCAACATTAGGACGTTTGATAAATGTACTTGGAAATGGAATTGATACATTAGGCGAAATTAAATCTGAAAAAAGATACCCTATTCATAGGCAACCACCAAAATTTGCCAACCTCTCTACTCAAAGTGAAATGTTTGAAACAGGAATAAAAGTTATAGATCTAATTGAACCTTATTCTAAGGGAGGTAAGACAGGATTATTCGGTGGTGCAGGAGTTGGTAAAACAGTTATTATTCAAGAGCTTATTCATAATATAGCACAAGAACATGGTGGTTATTCGGTTTTTGCTGGAGTTGGTGAAAGAACCCGTGAAGGAAATGATTTATGGGTCGAAATGAAAGAGTCAGGTGTGCTTGAAAAAACTTCACTTGTTTTTGGCCAAATGAATGAACCTCCTGGAGCTAGATTAAGAGTTGGTTTAACAGGCTTAACAATTGCTGAATACTTTAGAGATGAAGAGGGAAGAGATGTTCTATTATTTATAGATAACATTTTTAGATTTACACAAGCCGGTTCTGAAGTAAGTGCTCTTCTTGGCCGTATGCCTTCTGCAGTTGGTTATCAGCCAAACCTTGCTACGGAAATGGGTGCACTTCAAGAAAGAATTACTTCCACAAAAAAAGGATCTATTACCTCTGTACAAGCAATATATGTTCCTGCTGATGATTTAACTGATCCTGCTCCGGCAGCAGTATTTGCTCACCTTGATGCAACAACCACTTTAAGCCGTCAAATTTCCGAACTTGGAATTTATCCTGCAGTAGATCCTTTGGATTCAACTTCCAGAATTCTCGAGCCGGGAATTCTTGGAAATGAACATTATGACGTTGCGAAAAATGTAAAAGAAATTCTCCAGCAGTATAAAGATCTTCAAGATATTATTAGTATTCTTGGTATGGATGAGCTTTCCGATGAAGATAAAATTGTTGTTAGAAGAGCAAGAAGAATACAAAGATTTTTCAGTCAGCCATTCCATGTTGCCGAACAGTTTACAGGTTATAAAGGAAAATATGTAAAACTTGAAGACACTATCAGAGGGTTCAAAGAAATTATAGATGGTAAACACGATGATTTACCGGAAGGTGCTTTCATGTATGTCGGCACAATTGAAGAAGTAGTTGAAAAAGCAAAGGCGATGAAATAAATATGGGATTAAATTTAAATTTACAAATAATAACACCTGCTAAAGTTTCATTTACCGGCGAAGTAAAATCTGTTACCATCCCTGGAACTGTAGGCAGTTTTCAGGTTCTTAAAGATCACGCTCCTTTAATCAGCACATTTGAAATTGGTCTGTTAAAAGTAGAAAGACTTGATAAATCGGTAGACCATTATGCAACTTGCGGTGGGACTGTTGAAGTGCTTAATAATCAAATTATGGTTCTTGCCGATGCGATCGAACTTGCAGGTGAAATTGATATTGAACGAGCCGAACAAGCTAAACGAAGAGCTGAGGAAAGATTGTCAGTTAAGGAATCAGCAACTGATATTGAACGTGCTCAAACAGCTTTGAAACGTGCTATAAATAGGCTTGAAATAGTTGAAAAGTATGTAGCCGGATTAAAAAACTCAATCAATTAATATTTCATAATCAGTCATTTAAATCATACAACCATTCTATTATTCATACGTTTTCTTGAATTAAACCTATGTGGCTAACAAAGTTCAAGTTCATGATTAAGTTCAAGAAGAATTAATTCAACATTCACTCGTTCATTCCTATAGTTATTGCCGAGTATCCATATCTCGCACGGATTGAATTAATCGCTTCAATCATTTGTAGTCTTTTTTCTTCCTGTACATCAAATAAACTGCCTTGATGAAATGCGATTATGAAGTTTGTTAGTTTTACACCAATTAATCTTATCGACACTCTTCTTGTATAAGATTTCAAAAATAATTTCTTTGCTGTTTCAAAAATTATTTTGTCGTCATCTGTAGGTTGAATAGTTTTTGCACAGGTTAAAGTTTTAAAATCCGAATATCTTAATTTGATACTTATAGTTGATGTTTGATAATTGCTGTCCCGCAGCAACTGGCAAACTTGCCCGGTAAGATTAAATAGAATATTTATAATCTTTTCTTTATCAACAACATCTTCAAAAGTTCTTTCTTTTGAAATGCTTTTTTGTTCTCGCTCAACTGATAAATATTCTGTTCCTTCGCCATTAGCTTTATGCCATAAATCTACTCCGTATTTACCTAAAAATACTCCAAGGTAATCAGAAGCAACTTTTGTTAAATCTCCAACTTTATAAAAACCACGGCTATTCAATGCTTTTAAAGTTGCTTTGCCTACGCCTGGAATTATTTCAATAGGCAATGGAGATAAAAAATCTTTTTCATTTCCATGCTTAATATAAGTTATTCCTTTTGGTTTCTTAAAATCGGAACCAATCTTTGCAATCGTCTTGTTGCTGCCGATACCAATTGATGCCGGTAGAGAAAGTCTATTCATAATTTCATTTTGCAGAGAAGAAGCAAATGCTAACATTGAACCATAAATTTTTTCACACCCTGTAAAGTCCATATAAAATTCATCGATTGAAGCCTGCTCAATTACCGGGGCATATTTAGATAAAATATTTTTTACGAGCTTTGAAAATCTTGAGTACTCTTCAAAATGCCCTTTTAAATAAACTCCTTGCGGGCATAGCTTAAACGCAGTTTTAATGGGCATAGCAGAGTGTAATCCGAATTTTCTTGCTTCATATGAACATGCTGCCACAACACCTCTGCCGTGAGGATCTCCGCCTACAATTACGGGAAGGTTTTCCAATGAAGGGTCTAATATCCTTTCAACTGAAACGAAAAAGGTATCCAGGTCAAGATGAAATATAGTTCTCACAATAATAATTCTCAGTAAATGTCATTCCGAACTTGTTTCGGAATCTTCTAAATAAAATACTAAAGATGCTGGAACAAATTCAGCAATATAATTGAATAATTTTAATTCGATGCAATATTTTGAAGGCGCGGATATAGCATTTTAATATTATTCGGCAACGGCATTTTCAATTTTTCTTCAAGCAAATGAATCAGCTCAAATGCATTTGCAACTGCATCACCATTGGGGTGATTATTCATTATGATAAAAATTTCATTTACAGCTTCTTTGATAGATAAAATTTTTTCTTGTATTTCAAACAGCTCCGATGGCGAATACAAATATTTGTATCTCGCACTTTGCTCCTGGTAATTTTGTTTTTTCCCGAAGTTGTTAATTGAATTTATCCAGGCTTCTTTATTTCTTCCGTGAAAGCGTATATAACCTTTGTCGTTTGTAATAATTGGTTCAAATGGGATTGCCTCACCAACATCCGGCTGGTCAACAGAGCAGAAAGTTAAATCTAATTCTTTGAATAGCTCAATTGTATTTTTATTCATCCATGATTTGTGCCGCACTTCCACAAAGCAGCTAAAATTTTGAAATATTTCTTTAAGCTCTTTTATATAATTTATGTTTATTTCATTGTATTGAAATGAATACGGAAATTGCATAAGCAATCCGCCCAGCCTTTCAACTTTTGCTAACTTATCTAAGCTGTAACAGACAGCTTTAATTTTTTGCTGGTCATAATTTCTTTTGTGCGTAAAATCTTGATGAAGTTTTAAAGTAAAAATAAAATCTTCAGCGTCGGGTAATTTTTCAATCCAGCTTTCTACGGTTCTTGGATTTAAATAAGTGTAATAAGAAGCGTTAACCTCCACGCAATTAAAATAGTGAGCATAAAATTGCAGCCAGTCAAAGCCCTTAGTTTGGTTCTTTGGATAAAATGATGGAACCCAATCTTTGTAGCTCCATCCTGCAGTGCCGATATAAAACTTAACCATAAAATGATTTTATAATTACTTATGATATCACTTTGGATATAATGTATTTTATCTATTTAATTTTCATTTCGGGCATAATAATCACTACTGCGCCGATAAATTCTGTTTTTGAACATATAAAATTACTTTATAAAATTATTTTGTCAAATATTCATTCTATAGTTTACGGCAGCATTATCGCTGAAAATAAAACTTTAAATAACCAAAGGCTTACTAATATAATTAGCGAAACAGTAATGGCAGATTTTTGCTCCGAAATATTTGACAGCTTTGTAGTTCCGCTGAATAAAAGCAGAATGGTATATGTAAAAGCAAAAACCATGAATATTCCTAGTATATCAAAATTTGTTAATCCTAAAATGCCGCCAAGCAGCCATAGAATTCCAATAGGGAGGACAGCAACTCCGCTTATAAAAATTGCTTTATTTACATTAACTTCTCCTTTAAACAAAGTGAGGAAGAGTAGAGTGGAACCAAAAACACTGACCGGAAAAAGTGCGCCGGTTATTAATAATTTTATTGCATCGCCAAAGTTAATATCATATAAGGCGAAGGAAATCATTGTTCCTATTCTTAGTACGCCAATTAAGAAAAATATTGTAAAGGCTATAGCGAAAACAATTCCAACAATAAATGCCTGCTGTGAGCCCAGATTCTCATAAGCTTTTGCCACTCCGCCTACAGGATTTACAATTAAAATTTTAAAAGCCTCAAATGCGCTTTTGGATGCACCCACGGCTTTATTACTTAAATCACTACCAGAAGATGTTTCGAATTTTTTACCGCAATTTGTACAGACAATAGCATTGTCAGCTAATTGAGTTCCGCAACTTGGACAAAACATATTAACCCTCCGTTTTGTTTATTTGACTGAAATGTTTGATTAAAAATTTATAAACAAATTATTACTTATAAGAAGATATACTATAAAGTCATTCCGAACTTGTTTCGGAATCTTAAAAGTGAATCGGATTTGCACTAAGAGATTCTGAAATAAATTCAGTATGACGATAGCGCTGATAAATTAAATATCGAATGGCAAAGTATTTAAATAAACTCAGATGCTATTTATTAATATTCTTTTTGTTCTAGTGGATAGGGGAATGACAGTAAACAAAATATTCATTTTTCAAAATGACGACTTGAAAGTGCAAAAATAAGATTTAAAAAACAAGAAGGGTTCGATTAAAAAACAGCTACATTTTTATCTGGCAAAAGTAACTTAGTTTATTGATGTTTAAAGCTAACGTAATACATAATACGTTTTTGATTAAATGGACTATGTAATTTACAACTTGGAGATATGTCATATATGACATATATTTGCATTATGAATGTACAAGACAAACCTCTCGTCTGGCTGCACGGTGAAATCAAAACACCTCCATTTTATCTGCTGCCAGAATTGAAGTAGGCTATTTATTACGCTTGCTTCAGATGGGAGAAAAATTGAAAATGCCTCATTCAAGGCCAATGCCAAATATAGGTTCAAACTGTCACGAGCTACGAATAAATGATGGAGCAAAAATTTGGCGTTTAATTTATAGGGTTGATGATGACGCAATAATTATTTTTGAAGTATTTAATAAGAAAACACAGCAAACACCAAAGCAGGTAATTGATATTTGTAAAAAGAGATTAAAGGAGTATGACAATGGATAAAGTAAAACAAAAAAACTTAGAGACGAAAGGTTGGAAGATTGGTTCTGCAAAAGAGTTTCTCAACTTATCTGATGAAGAAACCGCTTACATTGAATTAAAGATTAAGCTTAGCTTCAATTTGAGAAAGCTGCGTGCTAAGCAAAACATAACCCAAATTGAACTTGCTAAAATTCTTAATTCCAGCCAATCCCGTGTGGCAAAAATTGAAAAAGGTGATCCTTCTGTTTCTCTTGACCTTATTATTAGGTCGTTGTTAGCACTTGGTTCTTCTCAAAAGGAAATTGCCCGCGCTATATCTTCTTAATGTTTTGTTAGGCAGAATGGATTTAAATATAGTATTGACTCGTAATACAAATTAAGTGAAATCTCCTAATTCAATTAAATTAATTTTTTGATTTATTAATTTTCTGGAAATAAAAGTTTCTTCTGACGAAGCAAAACCAAAATCACAACTTAAAAATATGACTCGAAAATATCCTTTAGTTTTTACAGGTACACCAAATATAACAAATCTCTTTTCAGCTATTACGGACCTACACGTCGGACAAATTCCGCCAACAGTATGAATAGAAGAGCCTATAAAATTAAATGTTCCTAAATTACCTGTGGAAATTTGTTCAGTTTCATTAATACATTTGTCTCAGAATCACGGATTAGTAACGTATGATTTTTTATACTCAAGATTTTCTTTTTCTATATAAGAATTACATTCAGATTTTTTACAATAATAATAAGTGAGTCCCTCTACTAGACAATCTTTACAAAAGTATTCTTTGCAATTATGGCAAAAGCTTAATGCCTTCTTTTCAGGATGATTTATACAAAACATTTTATCCATAACTTCATAAAGTAATTTAGATTTCTAACAACGAAGTAAAAAAACATTTATAAATAAATTAAATGTCGTTTATATTTAAAACTAATAAACTTCTATTTGATAAATTAATTCAACAATATCTGTTGCCTGAACATTATCCCAACTGATATAGCTCGATAACCCAACATCTTTATTAGGCTTTCCAAGAATTTTTATACAAATTATTTGGTGGTCAGCAGAAGATGATACCCAGACTTTTCCATTTTCTTGACATAAGTAGGTTGAGCCTTTCAGGCCATTACGTTGTATACGTTTCTTCCAAGTATCAACATTTTGTTTAGTTATTTTTAATGCCATAACTATCCTTCTATCTATTTAAAAGCAAAAATAATTGTTTATCTTATTTCCTATTTGATAAATTTAACCAATAATTGTTTGATTTTATTGATTCATATGGTTTGATGTTATTATTTTGAAAATATTCTTTTACACCTGTAATAATTTCTGTAATTAAATTGCGAAAAAATATAGAAGTGTAATTTAATATCCATGCCTCATCTGTTATTCTGATATGTTCATCTAAATCGCGCATATAAAAATAAAATGGTTCCTTTTCCATCTCATTATCAAGCCATGATAAAGATTTCAAATCGTGAACTAGACTATTACGATAAGTATAAAATAACTCAAAATGGGTAAGATTATTTCAAATAGATTTTTTTATTCTGATATTTAAATTCAAATTTATCAGGCAGAAAAGATTTAATTTCTTGAATAGAAATATCATTATTTAACTTCGTTATATCTGATTTATTCCATTTTTTTAAATTAAATTTAATAACTCTTTTTATAGGTCTGAATAAGGGATTTATATTTTCTTGTAATACTTTAAAAAGATGTGGGAGACTAACGTAAAATCCGTGTTCCCACTTCGAGAAATTTTGTAATAAAGAAATAAACCTGTCTCTTTGATATTTTTTGGGATACATGATATGAGATAGAATATCTAAGACAGATACATATAATAATTTTTTATATGTGGCTTCATTATGCTCAATATTGATAGAATCAATTGATTTAAAATGTTCATTAATAAAATTAAAATAATATTTTATGCTTTCGTTTACTTCCATATAATTGTTTAATTCATAGATTGAAAAGTTATCTTCATTTTTACTTTCCCCAACAATCGTAGCTTAAAGAAGAGTTATAATTACAGAATTGAAATTAAATTATTGAAAGCTAATGTGCAATAAGAAAATGGATTTTGTTAAGATGGGGTGAATAATTATTTTAGATTAGTTAGCTCTTCTAATCAGATGCTGAAATAAATTCAGCATAACACTACCGCACTCTAAAACCCTAACAACCCGATTGAAGTTTTAGCAAGGTTTACCAATGGTGTAAAGTAAATTCCGAAAAGTAAAATTGGTGTAAGTAAAGCAACTATAACTATTGTGCTGCCGACAGAAGTTGAGAATGCCGGAACTTCTGTTTCGCTTTTTTGTATGAAAAGATTTTTGAGAACACGGACATAATAGTATAGTGAAACTACCGTATTTAATAAAGCTATAACAGCAACTGTTATCATTTTTGCATCAACCAACGCCATGAAAATATACAGCTTTGCAATGAAGCCTGCTGTTGGCGGTAGTCCGGTTAATGATACTAAAAATATTGCTAATGAAATTCCAAGAAGGGGAGCGGAATATCCAAGTCCTTTGTAATCATCTAACTCTTCACTGCCGATTTTATTTGCAATGAGCATTACAACATAAAATGCCCCAAGATTCATAAATGCATAAACAGCAAAATAAATTATTATAGCAATCAATCCTTGATTGGACATAACAGTTAAGCCAAGCAATAAATATCCGGCATGTGCAATACTTGAATAAGCTAAAAGCCTTTTCATATTATTTTGCCACAAGGCTGCAAAGTTGCCGAGAGTCATAGTCAAAATTGAAATAAGAATTAGGAAAGACTTCCAATCAATAATATTAATCAACTCCCAGTATCCGTCCGCGGTAACCGATTTAACAAAAGTTACTTTAATAAATCTAATTAGTAATGCAAAGCCGGCTGCTTTACTTGCAATTGATAAGTAAGCAGTAATTGTAATGGGTGCACCTTCGTAAACGTCCGGTGTCCAGAAATGAAAAGGAGCAGCTGAAATTTTATATCCAATTCCAACAAAGATGAAAATTCCGGCAAGTATAAAAGTTAAGCTTTGAAATTGTGGAGCCTGGATAAGAGAATTTATTTCATAAATATTTGTGCTTCCGGTAAGTCCGTAAATAATTGAAATACCGAATAACATTATTCCTGAAGAAACGCCGCCGTAAATAATATACTTCAATGAAGCTTCACTGTTACGCAATGATTTTTTTGTGAACCCGGCTAACACATACGATGATAAAGAAACCAATTCTAAAGAGAGATAAACCAAAATTAAATCAGCCGAAGAAATCATAAAGAACATGCCGAGAATCATACCGAATATTAAAGCATAATATTCTCCATGCCTTTCAAACGCTGCTTTTATTTCATCAGAAGAAATGGAAAATATTACAACTAAGACTGAGGCTAAAATCACAAGCAGTTTGAAAAAAGCGCCAAAAGCATCGACGCTTACAAGTCCTTTATTGCCGCTTGAAACCGAAGCAAATGTATTATAATCAAACTGTTCAATTACAAAATAAGCTGTAACTATTAATCCAAATAGTGAAATATATGGAAGGAACTTTTTGTTGTTAGCCATAATTAAATCTAATGTTACGACTAAAACTAAAGTTAATGAGATAGCTATTTCAGGCTTGAATAAATAAAAGCTGTCTGTTATATAATTTAAATTCACTTTATCAACTTGATTATATTCTTAAAATATTGTTCTAAAATTAAATTAAAAGCTTCCTATTGAACTAAAGAATGTCTGTGATTTAATTAAAAAGCTAACCATCGAATTAACAGAAGTATTCATCAAGTTTAGCATTGCTGCAGGGTAAACTCCTAAGAAAATTACCACCAGGCTTAAAGGAACCAGCATGAAATACTCTCTCATAGTTAAATCAGGAAGTCCGCTCCATTTTTCATTTAATTTGCCGAGATAAATTCTTTGGAATGTCCACAACATATAGCCTGCACCAAGCAAAATTCCTAAAGTGGAAATGATTGCGATTGTTCTGATTGTTTCAAATCCAAATGCGCCGAAGAAAACAAATGCTTCGGAAATAAAACCACTCAATCCCGGTAATCCAATTGCAGCAAAGAAAGCTAAAGTAGTGAAGCCTGTATAAATAGGCATTTGAGTTGCCAATCCTCCAAACTCCTCGATGCCTCTTGTATGAGCACGGTCATAAATAATTCCAACAATAATAAAGAGCATTGCTGTAATTGTACCGTGGTTGAACATTTGCAGTACAGCACCGGAAATTCCCATGGTATTTAGTGCTGCCATACCGAGCATTACAAATCCCATGTGAGAAACGGATGAGTAGGCTATCAATTTCTTGAAATCTTTTTGCGCCATGGCGCACAGTGCGCCATAAATAATATTTATCATTCCAAACAACGCAATATACCATGCTAAATCTCTGGTGATTTCTGGAAACATTGGATAACAAATTCTTAGAATTCCATAAGTGCCCATCTTCAACAAAACTCCGGCAAGAATAACGCTTATTGCAGTAGGAGCTTCAACATGTGCATCAGGCAACCAGGTGTGGAAAGGGAACATAGGAATCTTTATTGCAAATCCGACGAATAAAGCAAGGAATGCATACAGACGTAAATTGTTTGGATTAAGCGGAGATAAAATTCCGGTGCTTAAATAATTAGCCGAGTTCATTAACTCAAGCATATTAAAAGTGAATACTTTTGAACCGTCAGCAAGAGTTTGCATGGAACTGAAATACAAACCTATGATTGCCAAAAGAATAAATACACTTCCAAGCAAAGTGTAAAGGAAAAACTTAATAGCTGCATATTCTCTTCTTGGGCCACCCCAGATTCCAATTAAGAAGTACATCGGGAGTAACATTAATTCCCAGAAGATGTAGAAAAGGAAGAAATCAAGAGCTACGAAAACTCCCATCATACCGGTATCAAGCAAGAGGAATAAAGCAAAATATCCTTTAACTGATTTTGAAATATTCCATGAAGCTAATGTTGCAATGAATGTAATTAATGCTGTTAGAAATACCAGCGGGACGCTTATACCATCTACACCAAGGAAGTAATCAATTTTAATTCTTCCAATCCAGGACATGCCTGAAATGTCAATCCATGTAAACATTTCTTTGAACTGGAATGAACTCGCATCGAATATTCCGCCTTTAGAATAATTAAAGCTGGCGAGTATCAAAACAGAAAGCACTAACTGTATTCCGGTTATTACCAAAGTCAGATTCTTAACTGCTTTCTCTTGAGTTTTGGGAATGAACATAATTAAAATCATTCCTATTACAGGGAGAAATGTTATTAGCGATAAAATGGGGAAGTGTTCCATACCTTACCTAAAAAGTCTTAAATAAAAATAAAAGTATAACTAATGAGAAAATTACAAATACTAAATACGTCTGAACTTTACCGGTTTGAAATCTTCTGAAAATCAAACCGAAAAAGCCGCTTAAATAAGCCATAAAGTTTACGAGTCCATCAACAACAATTGAATCAAACCTACCGCTGAACCTGGACACGGCTCTTGTTACTGTTGCAGAACCATTAACAATTCCATCTATTATTGTGCTGTCAAACCAGGCCAGAAATTTGCTTAGCTGTAAAGTTCCGCCAACTAAAGCAAAATTATAAATTTCATCAAAGTACCATTTATTATATGACAGCTTGTACAAGGGCTTAATCGAGTTAGCCAGCTTGTCCGGGTCCCACTTTTTCCATTGGTAGAACATAAATGCAATTAAAATCCCTAACACTGCCATTGTCAGTGAAAGAATCATAGCTGGATAATGAACAGAATGCATTGCATGAGTGTATGATTCAGAATATGTTACTTCTTCTCCGGCAGATTCTTCAATAGCATGTTCCTCAGTATCGGATTTCATAAATGAGTAACGCGCATCCTGGGGAACAGATATTTCAGGAACGTGAACCCATTTTGAAAGAACCCAACCAGTTTCAGGATTTAATGGATTTGGAGTATACCAGAAAAAAATTGATAAAACAGATAACACTACCAGCGGCATAGCCATATTGAATTTGGATTCATGAGCATGGTCATATTTATGCTGGTCTCTCGGAGTTCCATGAAAAGTAAGAATTATTAACCTGAACATATAGAATGCTGTTAATAGTGCAACAAAGAATCCAATGAACGGGAACAACCAATGTCCGGTAAGAGAACCGAATGCATAACTGCCAGCGAGAATTCCATCTTTACTTAAAAAACCTGATGTTAGTGGAATACCTGAAATAGCTAAAGATGATACTAAAAAAGCAGCATAGGTAATTGGCATTTTCTTTCGTAATCCACCCATCTTTGTAATATCCTGTTCGTGGTGCATAGAATGAATAACAGAACCCGAGCCAAGAAATAAACATGCTTTAAAAAATGCGTGTGTGATTAAATGAAAAAATGCAAATGTATAAGCCCCAACACCTAACGCCATAATCATATATCCAAGCTGACTGATAGTTGAGTATGCCAAAACTTTTTTAATATCATTTTGTGTTAGTGCAATTGTTGCCGGTATGAATGCTGATAAGGCACCGATTGTTGCAATAACTAATAATGCATCACCGGTTAACATTGTGAAAATTCTGGTAACAAAATAAACTCCGGCGGCAACCATTGTAGCGGCATGTATCAACGCGCTGACAGGCGTAGGGCCTTCCATTGCATCAGGAAGCCAGACATGAAGAGGGAACTGAGCTGATTTTCCAACTGCTCCGCAGAACAAAAGTATTCCGGTAATTGTTAAACCGGTTGTGCTGTCAAAAGGAAGATGGCCGATTGAAATTTCATGAAAAATGGTTTCAAAAGTAAAAGTATGATAAGTTGTAAATAAAATTAATATTCCGGCAAACATACCGAGGTCGCCAACTCTATTTACAATGAAAGCTTTCTTGGATGCATCCGAAGCAGTTTTCTTTTCGAACCAAAAACCGATTAAGAGATAAGATGATAAACCAACAAGTTCCCAAAAGATGTACATCATCAAAACATTGTGAGTTAAAACTATACCTGTCATTGAAAAAGTAAAAATACCGAGATAAGCAAAGTATCTGTTATATCTAATATCTCCTTTCATATAATCAAGAGAGAAAATATGTACCAGCATGCTAATTAAGAATACGGTAAACAGCATGATAGCAGAAATGTTATCAATCAAGATTCCTAATTCAATGTGAAGGGCTCCGATAATTGGAATATTGCCCAGGTCTATCCATGTAAATTGCGAGACAATAGTTTTAGAAGGGAAGTAATTTAATTTTGAAAAAAGAATTACGACTGCAAGTATAAATGATAATACAATAATTACATTTTCAAATATGAAACCTTTTTTAACTCTTTCTCCCATGAATATTGTAACTACAAATCCAAGTAGAGGAAGAAAGAGTAAAACAACTGCAAGTATTATTAGTAAAGATTCAGACATTACTTATTATCTTTTAAATTTTTAATCTCTTAAAGTATCAATCTCATCAACATTAACTGTTGAGAATGTTTTATAAATATTTAATACAATGGCTAAGGCAATTGCGGCTTCGGCAGCAGCAAGCACAATAACGAACAATGCCATTAGCTGTCCTTGATTACCGAAGTTTCCAAATTTTGCAAAAGCAATAAAATTAATGTTTGCTGAATTAAGTATTAATTCTATTCCCATTAATACCATAACAGCATTTTTCCTGGTAACAATACCAAATAATCCTAATGCAAAAAGGACAGTGCTTATAACTATAAAATGATTTAACCCAATACTCATAATTATTTTCTGGCTATTGAAGCAGCCCCGATTAAAGCTATTAATAAAATTATACCGAGTAATTCAAAAACTACAACATACTCCTGCATTAAATGCATACCTAAGTTTAGAGTTGTTGACGTAGGAGTGAAAGATTCAACAACTTTCCAATCTGTGCTGATTAAAGTTGCGGTTAAAACTCCCCAAAGAGCTCCCACACCAATTGCAGCAGGAGCAACTTGAATTGTCCCGGTTTTAATTTCAACATTTGTAATTTTATTTGTAAGCATCACACCGAAAATCATTAGAATTAATATTCCGCCTACATAAACAATAAGCTGAATGATAGCAACGAAGTCAGCACCCAGTAGAACATAAATTCCGGCAACCCCGAAGAAAGTAAATAGCAAGTAAAATGCTGAGTAAACTATATTCCTGGTAGTTACTACAAAGAACGCAGATAAAAGAGTGATTGCTGCAAAAAGATAAAATATTATAGCGTACATACTTTTTATTTACTGTTTATTTTCTTCTGATTTCTGTTTTTCTGCTTCAGCTTTTTTCTTAGCTGCTTCTGCAGCAGCGGCAGCCTTTTGTGCTGCTTTTTCAGCTTCCATCTTTGCGAAGTTTTCTTTCTTCTCGACTATTTCATCAGGTGTAAGCGTAACAAAATCATATAGCAAATCTTTTCTTTCAAATTCAGAAAACTCATACACATCTGTCATATAAATACATTCAGTGGGGCAGGGGAATACACATAATTGACAATAGCAGCATTTGGCAATATCGATATCAAATTGAGTAACCCAAAGAACCTTCTTTTTACCATTAGAAGTTTTCCCCAAATCTTCTGTAGGCAAGCTTTTAACTGTTTCAATTGAAATACAATCAACTGGGCATGCTCTTGCACATTGATCGCAGCCGATACAGTCATCCATATTAACATAAAGTCGGTTGCGTTCTCTTTCCGGTAATTTCAATTTTACATCAGGATATTGAATTGTGACTGATGGAACAAACATATGTTTCAAAGTAATTTTCATTCCAATGAAAACCGGAATCAATCCATTCCAAATATTTAATAAATATTGTTTCATAATTATAAAACTGTTATAAGCCCTACTATCAATAAATTAACAAATGCAATCGGTATCAAATATTTCCAGCACAAAGCCATAAGCTGATCAACTCTTAATCTCGGCAGCGTCCATCTTAACCACATTTGAACGATTACAAAGAAAGTTCCTTTTGCAGCAAACCAGAAAAATTGCTCAATTGGAATTAGCCATGGCAAGTTAAGAGTGTTACCGAGATAACCAAATGGCGATTGAAATCCGCCGAAAAACAAAGCTGAAACAACTGCAGATACAGCGAACATATTTGCATATTCTGCTAAAAAGAACATTGCGAATTTCATCCCGGAATATTCAGTATGGTAACCCGATACTAATTCAGATTCTGCTTCTGGAATATCAAAGGGAGTTCTATTTACTTCGGCCAATGTGCTGATGTAAATAACAACAAATCCAATTATCATTAAAGGAATGAAAATGAATTTAGAAATTCCCAATTCTGGTCCGCCGAATATCATCCAATTCCAAAAATATCCAGTTTGCATTTCGCTCAGGGTATAAAGGTTAAGAGTACCTGTAATCATTACAATTGTTAACACAACAAGTATAGTTGGAATTTCATAACTAATTATTTGAGCAGCCGACCTCATTGCTCCCAGCAAAGAATATTTATTATTTGAAGACCATCCAGCCATAAGAATACCAGCAACTACAATTCCTGAAATTCCAATAATAAAAAATATACCTAAATCAATGTTTGAGCCGATGAAAATTCCAGTTAATGGAATTGCCGCAAATGCTGCGTAGCTTCCTGCAAAAACCAATATTGGTGCTAAATTGAAAAGTCTTTTATCATTATCAGTAGCAACTATGTCTTCTTTTTGAATAAGCTTTAGAAGATCAGCAACAGTTTGAAGATATCCATGCCAGCCTACTCTCATTGGACCTAATCTGTCCTGCATGTGTGCAGATACTTTTCTTTCAAGCCAAACGGCAACAAGCGCGAAAGGAAGGACAAGTAAAAATAATGGAATGACGCTTCCAATTAAAATTGAAATGATTTCGCTATTAGTAATTCTGAAAAAGTAATCGTAAAGCATCATCTGTCTACTTCTCCTAAAACTATATCGACACTTCCGAGGATTGTAATTATATCAGCTATCATATGACCTTTGCAAAGCTCATTCATAACACTAAGGTTAACAAATGATGGCCCTCTAACTTTTATGCGGAATGGATTTGGAGTTCCGTTGCTGATTATAAAATAACCTAATTCACCACGCGGATTTTCAACTCTTGCGTAAACCTGACCAATAGGAGGTTTAATCCTTTTAGGAATAGCTGAAGTTACATCACCTTCCGGTAACTGCTCTATAGCCTGCTCTATTATTTTTAAGCTTTCTTCCATTTCAAGAATACGAACAAAATATCTATCCCAGCTATCGCCGACAGTACCCATTTTACCTTCACCGACTGGAATATCATAATCAAATTTGTTGTAAACAGAATAAGGATCGTTCTTTCTTAAGTCCCATTTCATTCCCGAAGCTCTAAGCATTGGTCCGGTAATACCAAAATTTATAGCCGTTTCAACAGGAAGAATCCCAATATTCGCAGTTCTTTCAATAAAAATAGAATTGTAACTTAAAAGATCATTGTATTCTTTGATCTGAGGCCTGAAGTAATGAATAAATTCTTTTGTAAGCCGTACAAAATCCGGATGAAGATCATGGGATAATCCGCCGACCCAGATATAATTATAAAGTAGACGCGCACCGCAAGTAATTTCAAATAAGTTGAGAATTTTTTCTCTATCTCTAAAAGCAAAAAGAAAAGGAGTGAATGCTCCGATGTCAGCCCCGTAAGTTCCAAAAGCAACTAAGTGAGATGCAATTCTCTGAAGTTCGCCCATTATCACTCGGATATATTCTACTCTTTCCGGCAGCTCAATTCCAAGCAATTTTTCGACAGCTATAGCATAACCGAATTCATTATACATTGAAGCAAGATAATCCATTCGATCGGTATAAGGAATTAGTTGAGGATATGTCATTGCTTCAGCATGTTTTTCAAAACAACGATGAAGATAACCGATATGGGGAATTACTTTAGTTATTATTTCACCTTCAAGCTGTAGTTCTAATCTTAGAACACCATGGGTTGAAGGGTGCTGAGGACCCATGTTTAATATCATTTCTTCAGTCTTTATTAAACTGTTTGGATCTTTTATAATATTTTCTTTAATTTCTAATGGCATTAATAAATTCCAAAATACGAACTACAAATCACAAACAAATTCCATTTTTCAAAAATCAAAATTCAAACTTTCTTATGACTTAAGAAGTATAGCTGAGAATATTTTCTTAAGTTCAACTGATTCATTATAAAGTTTTAAACCTTCGTTTCTTACATCTTCATCATTGGTTTCTATAATTAATCTCAACCAATATGCTGATTCTTTAGATTCTTTTCTTGATATTCTTATTCTCATCTTAAAATCTTTTTTACCAAGAGTTTCATTAGCTTCAATATAATTAGCTCCAACTGAACCTGAAGACCTAATTACTTGTTTTGAATATTCAATATTTGAATCTGTTCTTTTCAATTTCTTAGTATAAAGACAAACATTTTTTGCAAATTGAAATGTCCTTTCTTCTAAATCATATTTATTTGAAGATTGTTCCATCCCCGTTTGCAATTTTGAATTTGATTATTATTTGATATTTGTCTTTTGTCATTTGTTATTTCTAATAAGGCACTTTCATTCCCTGATAAAATTCAGGATTCTTATAATCTTTTCTCAGAGGATGACCGGCTTCCCAATCATAAGGCATCAAGATTCTTCTTAAGTCTGGATGATTTAAAAATTTAATTCCGACTAAATCAAAAGCTTCGCGTTCATGCCAGTCAGCACATTTCCAAACACTTTCAACTGAATTAACTTCCGGATTTTCTCTGTTTGCTGAGACTTTTAATGTGACTTTGTGATTAAGCTTTGTGGACTCTATATGATAGTAAACACTTAAAGTTCCACCAATTATTGTGTCACCACTTTCTTCTTTTTGAATTTGACCATTTGCATCATCAACACCTGAAAGATTCATAAGGCTATCAAATAATAATTCTGAGTCATCATGAAGGAAAGCGCAAATTTCATCAATTTTTAATGGGTCAACGATTATAAACGGATCAACAGGCTGGCTTGCAGATAGTTCAACAATAGCCTCACCGAATTTTTCTTTTAAGAGATTATAAATTTCTTCAGGGTTTTTCATGCAGATTTTTTTATAAATGATTCGTTTCTAATTTTTTCTTGAAGCTTCAATAAACCTTCCAACAATGCTTCGGGACGAGGAGGGCAGCCAGGTACATAAACATCTACCGGGATTACTCTATCCACGCCTTTTAAGACATGATAACCATGTTCCCAATACGGGCCTCCGCAGTTTGAACAGCTTCCCATTGAAATAACATATTTAGGATCAGGCATCTGTTCATAAAGACGTTTAATTCTGATTGCCATTTTTAAAGTAACTGTTCCGGAAACTATTATTACGTCGCACTGACGCGGTGATGGGCGGGGAATAACCCCGAATCTATCAAAATCATAATGTGATGCAGAAGTTGCCATCATTTCAATTGCGCAGCAAGCTAAACCAAAACTCATTTGCCATAAAGAAGATAGTCTTGCCCAATTCATCAAGTCATCAACTTTTGTAACCACTATATTGTCTGTTTGAAATTGTTTGTCTAAAATTCCCATATTAAACTGTTTCCGTTGGTGTAAATTCTTCTTTAAGTCGAACACTCTTAACTAATTCGATATTCTTTATTTGAGGTGGAGTAACTTTTGGTTTTTCCCATTCAAGGTCACCTTTTCTCCATTCGTAGGCCATTCCCAAACCAAGTAAAAATAGGAAAATAGCCCCAACCAAGAATCCCCCCATTCCGAAAGACTTGTAAGCTAAAGCCCATGGAATAAGAAGAACAACTTCAACATCAAATATTAAGAATATAAGTGCTACAACATAAAATCGTATATTAAATTTTACCCATGGAGTTCCCTGGACATCTTCACCACATTCATAAGTTAAAAGTTTTTCTTTGGTGGGTCTTGCTGGACGAATAAACTTTGCTATAAAAACTACAGCAACAACAAATATTACCGCAACTAATAGAAAAGCAAATATTTTTCCAAATTCTGTTAACATTTTTTGATTAAATTGGTTTTGTTAAGTTACTCTAACCTTCGTAGCTATCAGTTCAAAAAATAAATATCAATACAAAATTAAATAAATATCGACTTTAAAAATTCAAATGTCCTAACTTCGACAATATATATGCCACTAAAATAATAGAAAAAAATCCAAATACTTTATTAACATATAAAAATATTTTCAAAGATAAGAAAATAATAATTAATGTTTTCCATCAAAGAGAAATTATTTTTTATTTCTGAAGTGCATTACTTAAGATTTCAAAATTGATTATAACTTCAATTAAAATTATATTTTATGGATTAAATAATTGATATATTTTATGCGCTCTACTTATGCTGGTATTAATTTATCTAACCTTAAAAAAAATTACATTAATATAAAGCGAAAAGTAAAAGATGTTAAAATAATGGCAGTTGTAAAAGCCGATGCTTATGGACATGGAATGAAAGAAGTGGTCTATGCATTGAATTCTTTAAATGATAAAAAACCAGACTACTATGCAGCTGCAATTACGGATGAAGCAGTGGAACTCAGAAAACTTAAAATCAAACAGCCTATTCTAATCTTTGAGCCTATTATTAAAAATGAAATTGATTTAATATTTAATTATAATCTCACTGCAACTGTTTTTGAAGATTCACACGTAAAGATAATTTCACAAGCCTTAAATAAATTCAATAAAAAAAATAAGAGTAGACGAAAAGTAAAGGTTCATGTAAAAGTTGATACCGGCATGAACCGTCTTGGTATTAATTTTACAGAGGCCCTTAATTTTATTCTTATGTTAAGTAAAAATAAGAATTTTATTATCGATGGAATTTATACTCATTTTGCAACCTCGGATGAAAAAGATAAAAAATTTGCAAATCTGCAATTAAAAAGATTTAAACTTTTATTGGATGAATTAAACAAAAGTGGAATTAATTATGGATTGGCTCATGCCGCCAATAGTGGAGCGATTTTGGATATGCCGGAAGCTTATTTTGATATGGTCCGGCCCGGTATTTCACTCTATGGCTATTATCCTTCATTGGAAACGAGTGAATCAATTGATTTGAAACCAGTGATGTCTCTTGTATCTTATGCAGCATCAATCAAAGAAATTCAAAAGGGTGATACGGTTAGTTACGGCAGAATATTTACGGCCAATAAAAAAATAAATATTGTTTCTGTCCCAATTGGTTATGCAGATGGATTCAGCAGAAATCTTTCAAACAAAACATTTGCAATTATTAATGGTAAATTGTACCCTCAAGTTGGAAGAGTTACAATGGATAGAATTATGTTTAATGTAAATAATGATAAAATTAAACCTGGTGAAAAAGTTATTTTATTGGGCAAGCATGCTAACATAAATATTGATGCATGGGATTGGAGCAAACAGCTTAACACCATTCCTTATGAAATTACTTGTAACATAAGTAAACGAATTCCACGAGTATATAATTATTAATGAATCTCGTAAAACAATATATTATTCAAAGTATTACTACAGCTTCAAATAATCTCCGGTTAAGTAATCAAAAAATTGAAGTTGTTGCATTGCTTCGTGATTACATAATTAAATCTGAAGACCTTGAGGAAGATTTAAAGAATATGAAGAAAGTTACAGAACTTTCAACTCTTGCAATTCGGTTAAATGATATATACAGTTATCTATCTCAACCCCATATTGACCTATTTAAAATCTCTGATAAAATAAAAGAGCATAGTTCATGGCTGATTAAAGACATTAGCCACATGCTTGATATGGTAAACCCGGTAACTATCTCACAAGCATTGGAAAAAATTAATAAAAAACCTGAAATAAAATCTGATGAAATTAAAAATGAATCTAAAGAATCTCCAGCTTCAAACAATAGCATAAATGTTGATTTATCAAAAAGAAAATTAGATGAAAATACATTTGACGCAAGCGCAGAAATTGATAAGAAAAAAATAGAAAATGAAAAAATAAAAGAAAATTTAATCTTTGAAGAAGAAAAGGAAGACGAAGATTTATTCTTTCAGAATTATGAAGCATCAATACTAAAACCAATTAAGCCTATTGATGCTATGCTTAAAAATATTTCTGAAAATAAAATTGACCAGAATGAAATTATTAAATTCGCACACATAATGAAGAACAATGGCGAGCAATCTTCAAAAATCGGATTTGAAATTATTTCAAATATGCATAAGGTAGTTTCCAAAGCGTTGTTTTTAATTAATGTAAACAAGTTGGCAGTCAGTAAGGATGTTGTAGAAGCTTTGCGTGCTTGTCTAATTGTAATTGTTGCAGTGGTTAGAGGAAAGGAAGTCGACATAACAAATTATTTAAATAAAGCAGAAGAATTCGGCAAAAGAATTCAAACCATAAAAATAAAGGAATTTAGTTAGATGGAATTATTTGCAGTTATTATGGCTGGAGGAGTTGGTTCAAGATTTTGGCCGAGGAGTAAAGAAAAAACACCTAAAGCAGTTATTAAAAATATTTGGTGAAAATACTTTAATCCAGGATACAGTAAAGAGATTGGAAGGACATGGTAAAAGATGAAAATATTTTTGTGATTACAAATAAGCTTCAAAAACCTGAAATTATAAACCAGCTTTCTCATCTTCCCAAAGAAAATATAATTGAGGAACCTTTCGGAAGAAACACTGCCGCATGCATTGGGCTTGCATCAGTTGTAATTGAAAATAAGAAGAAAGATGCAGTAATAGTGGTTCTTCCGGCGGACCACATTATTAAGGATATAGATGCATTTCATACTACTATTAAACGTGCTGCTGATTTTGCATATAACTCAAAAGGATTAGTAACTATTGGAATTAGCCCATCAAGGCCGGAAACAGGGTTCGGATATATCCAAATTGATGAATCCGAAGTATTTGAAAATATCTTTAAGGTTTTAACGTTTGCCGAAAAACCGAATTATGCAACAGCAGTTAGATTTTTTGAAAGCGGTGATTTTCTTTGGAACAGCGGTATGTTTATCTGGCGTGCCGATACTATTCTTGAAGAGATTCAACATCACATGCCTGATTTATGTGAAGGATTGAATTATATTAAAAAGGATATTGATACTGATTCATTTGAGAAAACAGTTTCAAATGTATATGGACAGTTGAGAAGCATTTCAATTGATTATGGTATAATGGAAAAATCTAGCAAGGTGTTTTTAACAAAAGGTGATTTTTCCTGGAGCGATGTTGGAAGCTGGGAGGAAGTTTATCAGCTTTCTAAAAAAGATAATGACGGCAATTCAGTGGTTGGAAATGTTTTTACTGATATGACAATCGATTCATACATTTATTCACCAAATAAATTTACTGCAGCAATTGGAATTGAAAATTTAATTGTGATAAATACTGACGATGCATTATTAATTGTAAGAAGAGACCAGTGCCAGGAAGTTAAAAAAGTTGTTGACCATTTAAAGATTAATAAGCTAAACGAGTATTTATAACTCAACTCATGCAAAAAGAGCAATGAAAGATGACATCTTTATTTTAAAATGAAAAATTAAAATAAAATTGATATTTTCTAAAAGTTGGTTAACATATATTTATTTAAGAAAAGATGTCATCTTTTAACGCAGTTTAATATGAGCTTATAATTTTTCGACTTCAATTTATAATATTGTAATCTCTATGCCAAAAAATCTAATTACAGAACTTGATATATTATAAACTGCATAAAAGCGGGAAGACTATCATTCCAATTGGCAATGATGATTTCTTACTCCGCTTGCTAAGGACAAGATAAAATCACTTGGCATGAAGATAATTACTAAAGAAGAAGCTGAGAGATTATATTTTGAAGACCCGAATATTTCAAGCACTGTTAAAGAAAAAAGAATTGCAATTGGCTGCGACCACACCGGATTTAAAGTTAAAAATTTATTAATTAAAATTTTAAGTGATAAAGGATTTGAATTAATTGATGTCGGTACTTATGATGAGCAGTCATGCGACTATCCTGATTTTGCTTTCGCAGTAGCATCAAAAGTTAAAGAGAAGAAAGTTGATTTCGGGATTGTAATAGATGCTACAGGAATCCCATCAGCAATTACAGCAAATAAAGTTAAAGGTATTAGAGCTGCGACATGTTATAATGAGTTTTCTGCAAGGAGTGCGACGAGAACATAATAATGCAAATGTGCATGGTATTAGGTGCTAAATCTTTAGGTGAAGAAACTATAAAATCAATTTTGGAAGTTTGGCTGGCAACTGGCTTTGGCGGCGGAAGGCATCAAAAGAGATTGAATAAGATCACATTAATTGAAAATAATTCTTTTTAGTATTACTTCAGATATCATTTTATAATCAACTAACTATTTTATGTTTGAACCCCGGTAGTTTTTATGAAACATTTCACAATTTTAATAATATTATTTTGTACTAACTTTTTATTTGCCCAAACAAGTGTAAAAAGTGTAACTCAAATTACTAATTTAAATGATGGCGAATATTATTATCCCGGGTTTTCAAATGACGGATCAAAAATATTTTTTACAACAGTAAATTATAAGGGAATTTATTATTACGATTTAAATCAAAAACAAATTAAAGTTGTTACCAGATGAAAATGGAGCTGGTTATGAATATTCATTGACACCTGACGATAAAATTATTTATTACAGAGTTGATAACTATGTTAATGGTAAAAAATATTCATCCATAAAATCAAAGGACATTAAAAACCAGGAAGAAAAATCAATAATTAAAGATCAAAGGGATCTTTCAACTCCAATAGTTTTACAGAATGGTAAAGTGGCTTTTAGCCTCAATGATAATTTAGAATCAAAGCCTGCTGAAGAAAATATTAAAAATATTCTATCTCAAAATGATGTTTTAGTGTTTATTGAAAATTCAAAAATTGCTCTTTATGTAAGCGGGCAAAAAAGAATATTAACGCCAATGGGAGAAGGAAATTACATTTGGCCTTCTGTATCTCCTGACAAATCAAAGCTTTTATTTACATTGGCAGGCAAAGGGACTTTCATTTCTGATTTAAATGGAGCAAGTATTTTCCCGATTGGTTTTGCAGACGCACCTAAGTGGTCTGCGGATAGTAAGTGGGTTGTATTTATGGTTGATAAAGATAATGGAGATTATGTAACAAGTTCGGATATTTATATTTCATCAGCAGATAGCCAAATAAAAATTAAATTGTCCGATACATCAGATAAAATTGAAATGTATCCGGCAATAAATTCAGCAGGCAATAAAATTGTATGTAACACTTATGACGGTGAAATATTGTTGATCGAACTTAGCAATGAAATATAGAAGAAGTTATTAATGAAAAGATTTCTACCAATTTTATTTTTTATTTATCTCTTTGCAGCAAATAATTATTCTCAGGATTTTAGCGGAATTAAAATTTGTATAAATCCAGGCCATGGGGGACATGATTCAAATGACAGGTTTATTCAGGAAACCGGCTTTTGGGAATCAGATGGAAATCTAAATAAGGGACTGGCTTTAAGGCAAATATTAGTTGGTATGAATGCCAATATTGTTATAACCAGAACCACAAACACCACAGCAGATGATTTGCCTCTTTCACAAATTGTTGCAATAGCTAATGCTAACAATGTAGATTATTTTCATTCTATTCACAGCAATGCTTATAATTCACAATCAAACTACACTCTTCTTTTATTTCAAGGCTTTGATAATAATCCAACCTATGATAATGCAAAAGTTATGGGAAATCTTATAGCTGATGAAATTTACAAAGCACATCGAACTACTGGAAAATACAACAGAGGAGATTTTGATTTTTATGGTACCGGGCAGGCTTACCTCGGAGTTTTTAAGGGACTAAATATGCCGGGTACTCTTTCAGAAGGTTCCTTTCATGATTATATCCCGGAGTCGTGGAGGCTTAGAAACAAAGCTTATACAAGGCACGAAGCATGGGCAATTGAAAAAGCATTTGTTAAATATTTTCATTTAAATCAGAATTCTTATGGAGAAATAGCAGGTGAAGTTAGAGATATTTCTGCAATGTTCCTTATTATTTTATTCCTTCCACAAGCGATGGAAAGAAACCTGTAAATAATATTAAAGTTACTTTAATGCCCAGATAATATTGTTTACAACGGCGATGATTATAACAACGGATTTTTCCTTTTTGATAGCCTGGCGCCCGGAGATTATAAATTAGTTTTATAAGCAGATGGGTATTTTTTAGATTCATCAACTGTTACTGTTCAGGCTGGGACAACTGCTTTTGCGGATAAATATTTGAAATACGATACTACTATTGCTCCTACAATTTTATCTTCACTACCAATTGACGATCCGGACAGCGTAATGGTAACATCGCAAATTGAAATTTTGTTTAGCAGACAGATGGATACTGTTTCTACAAAAAATGCTATTTCAATTAATCCGCCAATTTCCGGAATTTTTTCTTGGGAAGAAAATGAGCAGAAATTAATCTTTTTTCCGGATTCATTAGCTAAATCAACGCGGTACACAGTTACTGTTGGCAAAGAAGCAAAAAGTGTCTGGAATGTTAATCTTGACAGCATTTATTCTTTTAGCTTTTCCACAAAAAACAGAGACAGGTTAAATTTTGTTAAAGCTTATCCAGCTAATAATCAGGAGAATATTAGTACTACAGTCCAGATTAGATTGTATTTTGATGAACCGGTTCTTCAAAGCTCTTTATCCGGAAGAGTAAAATTGTTTGATAATCTAAATGATAATTTGAATGTTGTGAAAGTAAAAATATTTTCAGAAAATGGACTTGGCGTAGTATATTTTGAACCGCAAATTCCACTGGATAATAATTCAGAATATAAAGTAGTAGTGTCCGCAGGTATTGAGGATTCGGCTGGTTTTACCATGCAGAATGATGTTACAATAAATTTTAGAACAGAAGAAAAATTAAATCTAAATGTAAAAGTAATTGATGATTTTGAGAACCTGGAGAATTGGTCTTTAATCCAATTTGCAACAGATACAAATGTTACCAGCTTTAAACAGTCTAATAACAGAAAAATTGACGGAAGTTATTCCGGTAGGTTGTTGTATAGATTTATTTCGGATACTTCTCATTTAACAATTTCCAGCAAGTCATCAAATTACATGAACAATATACAGACAGTACTGAATTTGGAATTTGGATTTTTGGTGATAACAGTAAAAACAAATTAAGCTTTCTAATTACCAACGAAACTTTACCTCCATTCAATTCATATATCGATTCTATAGACTGGACAGGCTGGAAATTTGAGCATATTCTTATCGCAGTCATTTTTGCAAACCAATGGCAGTATTTTCTATTCAATCAAATTAAATAAAGATTCAAATGGAACTAATTCAGGTGAATTGTATTTTGACGATGCGTCACTTACTTCTATCTTAACTTCAATTAAAGAAAAAGAAAATAAAATTCCAAGTACTTATTCGTTGTCACAGAATTATCCAAATCCTTTTAACCCAGGCACTGTGATTACCTGGCAAACACCTGTAGAAGGCCGTCAAATTATTAAAGTTTATAATATTTTAGGAAATGAAGTTGCTACACTTGTTGATGAATATAAACCGGCAGGAATATATAAGGTTGAATTTAACGCGGAGTCAAATTTAAAGAATCTTGCTTCAGGAGTTTATTTTTATCAGCTTAAGGCAGGAGATTTCATACAAACTAAGAAAATGATTTTAATGAAATAATAATTGTGACAAAATTTTTCTCCTATTCGTGAATAATTTAAAATATGTTTAAGTTTGTATTTATAAAAAAATAATAAGAAAGCGAAGTGTTTTAATAACCTTCCATGTGGACTTTCAACACATTAAATTCTCAATCGAAATCGTTAATTACTAATTCTAATAGGATGTACTTTGTTCATCGTAAACGCTCCGGTAGAAAAAACAATAGAACTCGATAATCATATCTACCTTCTTAAAATGTATTGCCCGGAAATTGCATCGGTTATAAATCCCGGAGAGTTTTTAAATATACGCGTTTCTAAAACAATGTATCCTTTACTTCGCCGCCCATTTAGTGTTTGTGATGTTGAAGGTGATTTTATTTATATAATGTTTAATGTTTTTGGTGAAGGAACGAAGATTCTTTCAAGAAAACATAAAGGTGATTTAATCGATATTCTCGGCCCGCTTGGCCATGGATTCAATCTAGAAGGGGATTATGAAACTGCGGTTATAGTCGGTGGTGGTTTAGGTGCTGCTCCTTTTCCTTTTTTTACCAGAAAAATTGGTTCACAAAAAAAGATAATGACTTTTATCGGTGGACGAACACATAAAGATGTTATAACGTATGGAATGAAGAATATTCTTGTTTCAACGGATGATGGTTCAATGGGAACAAAAGGGACAGTGGTTGATTTACTAAATAAAAATCTTGATTCGATTAAGTCAGATAAAATTAAAATGTTTGCTTGCGGGCCCACTGCAATGCTTAAATCAGTAAAATTATTTTGCGATAAAAATGAAATAGAATGTGAAATGTCAACTGAATGTGCCATGGCATGCGGATTTGGTATTTGCCAGGGCTGTCCGGTTGAATCAACTGAACATCCTGAAAAATATTTACTAGTTTGTAAAGACGGGCCGGTTTTTAATGTGAAAGATGTAGTCTTATGAAACAGATAGATCTTTCAGTTGAAATAGGAAAATTAAAACTTCGCAATCCAATCATGCTTGCTTCTGGAACAGTTGGATACGGAAATGAAATTTCTGAATTTACTGACTTAAATAAAATTGGCGCAATTGTAACAAAATCATTAAGTTTGAAGCCAAGAAAAGGGAATCCTCCTCAAAGAATTGTTGAAACTCCTGCTGGCATGTTAAACGCAATTGGCTTAGCCAATGTTGGAGTTGAAGTTTTTCTAAAAGAAAAAATTCCTTTTTAAAAAAATATGATGTTCCTTTAATTTGTAATATCGCCGCAAGTACAATTGAAGAATATGTGGAGTGTACAAAAATTCTGACCGGTGAAGAATCAATTAATGCTTTTGAAATTAATGTTTCTTGCCCAAATGTAAAAGAAGGCGGATTACAATTTGGTAATGACGTTAAAGCAGTTGGAAAAGTAACAGAAAAAATTAGAGCCGCAACTGACAAACCGGTTATAATAAAATTATCTCCCAACGTTTCTTATATATCTGAATTTGCAAAAGTTGTGAAAGATGAAGGTGGTGATGCTGTTTCAGCTATAAATACTTTGGTTGGAACTTCATTTAATATATTTACACGAAAGCCAAAATTGTACAATGTTAACGGCGGACTTTCTGGTCCAGCAATAAAGCCTGTTGCTTTATCAAAAGTTTTAGAAATTAAACAAAAGGTACCTGGTATTCCGATTATAGGAATAGGAGGTATAATGAATTGGAAAGATGTTGTAGAATTTATGATTGTTGGTGCCTCGGCAGTACAATTAGGGACTTTAAATTTCATTGATCCATCAGCAAGCGTAGAAATTTTGATTAAGCTTGAAGAATATTGCATAACTTCAGGAATTGATAGACTTTCAGATTTAACTGGATCTTATATTATCTAAAATATGAATTTAAAAGAATCACTCGATAAACTTTTCTCCCTTCACACATTTGGTATGAAACTCGGGCTTGATAATATCAAACTTTTTTTAGATCATATCGGAAATCCTCAATTAAACTTAAAAGCATTTCACATTGCAGGATCAAACGGGAAGGGAAGCACTGCGGCGTTTATTTCAAGTATTCTGCAAGAATTTGATTATAATGTTGGCCTCTATACTTCGCCGCATTTTATAAAGTTTAATGAAAGAATTATGATAAATGATCGGCAAATCCCGGATGAATTTGTTGCTGATTTTATTAATTCAAATAATGATTTTATTGATAAACAACAGCTTACTTTTTTTGAAGTAACTACTGCTATGGCATTTAAATACTTTAAGGAAATGAAAGTTGAATATGCTGTAATTGAAACTGGGCTTGGAGGACGCTTGGATGCAACAAACGTTTTATCTCCGTTAGCTGTAGTCCTGACGGCAATAGGCCTGGAGCATACAAATGTATTAGGAAACACGATTGAAGAAATTACAAACGAAAAAGCAGCCATTATAAAAGAAGGAATAAAAGTTTTTTGCGGGATGTTGCCTCAAACTTCTTTAAAAATGATAGGTAAAAAATGCAATGTGCTTAAAAGTGAATTATTTAGATTGGATGAATATTCAAATCAAAAAAGCGAAAATCTTGAACTATATACCGAAGAAATTGAAATTGATAATTGGACTACTTCTTTGTACGGACGTTTTCAGCATTATAATGCCGCATTAGCTGCACTTGCCGTTTCCAAAACTCTTGATTTAACTAATACAACCATTATATCAAGAGGAATTAAAAACGTAGTTTCAAATACAAATATCCAGGGAAGATATGAATTTATAAATAGGAAGCCTGACATTATCTTTGATTCGGCACATAATCCTCAGAGTGTTGAAGTATTTTTAACCGAATTCAAAAAGCATTTTAAAAACTATTCAGATTGTTCTTTGCTTTTTACTTGTATGAAGGATAAAAATTCCAAAATTATGCTGGAACAACTAAAAAAGTATTTTAATACTGTTTATTTAACTGAGATAAACAATATTAGATCATCTTCAATAGAAGACCTAAAAAAGATTACTGATGAGCTAAATATGGATGGAAATACTACAAAGGAACCAGTTGAACTTGTTAAATGTTATTTTACTAAACCGTCTAATGAATGCCTGGTAGTTTTAGGAAGTATGTATTTGCTCGGAGAAATAAAAACTAAATTACAAAAAGAAATTGCTTGACATTATTTTTTTTTAGATGTATGTTTCGAGAAAACCTCGTGTTCCTTTCAGTATTAAAACATTTAAGAAAAAATTTAAAATAAAACCCCTTAAGCATGTCCAGTTAATTTCCTTAATAATGAACAAATATTATAATAAAAAGTTAATTTTCAATAAATAGTAGTGGGAACAAAAAATGCCAATGGATATCTCTGAACTCAAATCGAAAAAAATCGTAGAGTTAAATGAAATCGCAAAAGACCTTCAGATTTCCGGTTACAGCGATTTAAGAAAACAAGAATTAATATTTAAAATTTTAGAAGCTCAAACCGCTAAAGACGGACTGACATTCTCTAAAGGAGTTTTGGAAGTTCTGCCTGATGGATACGGGTTTTTAAGGTCTTCAGATTATAACTATTTACCATCGCCTGATGATATTTATGTCTCGCCGTCGCAGATTAAAAAATTCAGCTTAAGAACCGGTGATTTTGTAAGCGGACAGGTTAGGCCCCCAAAAGAAGGTGAAAGATTTTTTGCTTTGCTTAGAGTGGAAGCAGTTAATGGTTTGGCCCCGGAAAATATTAGGGAACGAACATTATTTGATAATTTAATTCCTGTTTATCCAACAAAAAGAATTAATATTGAATCTGCTCCTGGCGAATATTCTATGAGAGTAATGGATTTGCTATCGCCAATCGGTAAAGGGCAAAGAGGCCTGGTCGTATCACCACCCAAAAGCGGTAAAACCATTCTTCTTCAAAAAATTGCTAACTCGATTACCAGAAATCATCCTGAAATCAAAATGATTATTCTTTTAATTGATGAACGGCCTGAAGAAGTTACCGATATGGAACGATCCGTTAAAGCTGAAGTAATAAGTTCCACATTTGATGAACCTGCTGAAAGGCATGTTCAGGTTGCAGACATGGTTATTGAAAAAGCTAAACGTCTTGTGGAAGCTAAGGAAGATGTGGTTATTCTTCTTGATAGTATTACCAGGCTTGCAAGAGCTCACAATATAGTTGTTCCTCACTCAGGTAGAATTCTTTCCGGTGGTGTTGATTCTAATGCTCTTCACAAACCGAAAAGATTCTTTGGTGCCGCTAGAAATACAGAAGACGGCGGCAGCTTAACAATTATTGCTACTGCTTTGATTGATACTGGCAGCCGAATGGATGATGTTATCTTTGAAGAATTCAAAGGTACAGGCAACATGGAATTAGTCCTTAACCGTGATTTAAGTGACAGAAGAATTTTCCCGGCAATTGATGTTAACCGTTCCGGAACACGCCGTGAAGAATTGTTAATGAAAGAAGATGACCTTCAAAAAGTTTGGATTCTCAGAAAAATATTAAGTGATTTTTCCCCCGTAGAAGCAATGGATTTCTTGCTCGACAAAATAAGAGGGACTAAAAACAACAAGGAATTTTTAAATAATATGAATAGTTAGTAAATAGATTTTTTTGTATTTACTATTTAGAATTCATTTAATCCTATCATAAAATTACACAATCCTATTTGTAGAGACGCATCGCGATGCCTCTCTACTGTTAAATATTTATGGCATTTTAAGAAATGAAATAGTAGCATCAGTAAACAAGCAGGAGCAGGCCGGCAATTATGAAATTTAATTAACTAGCATCCAATCGGGCAAGCGGAATATATTTTTATCAATTAACTGCCGGCTCATTTGTTAGTACAAGGAAGATGCTGTTGTTAAAGTAAAATCTCAAATATTTTTCTAAATTCAGATTAATATTTAAAGGACAAGTTTATACTTGTCCTTTATTTATTTGTATTGACCAAAAATTATTATTAGAGTGTACCCTATCTTTATCCTTGCATAAGTAATTGAAATACATAATCTTTACTTCTAAAAATTATGAGAAAAATAAATTTTATTGTTTTGGCGATTTTAATTGCCACACTTGCATACGGACAAAGAAATTTCAGGGGTTTCCAGCACAATCAATTTGGAAACATTTTTATCCGGAAATAAACATAATTCCCTTCGGACTCATTATATTCTGTTTATTTCTCATATAGGATATCATATAATAGAATTGTTTTTGAAAAAGATGATAATGTTTATAAAGCAGAATACAGCATTTCAGTTGAAGTAATTGATTCAAACTCAAATTTTGTAACAAGACAATTAGATGATAAAAGGCTTACGGTAAATAGCTTTGAAGAAACAAATAGCGAAGGTATTTATGCGGAAGGATTAATTAAATTCAATATTAAAAAAGGCATTTATAGTATTACCCCGGTTTTCATAAGTAATTGAAATACATAATCTTTACTTCTAAAAATTATGAGAAAAATAAATTTTATTGTTTTGGCGGTTTTAATTGCCACACTTGTATATGGACAAAGAAATTTCAAGGGTTTCCAACACAATCAATTTCAAACATTTTATCCGGAAATAAACATAATCCCTTCGGACTCATTATATTCTGTTTATTTATCGTATAGAATACCATATAATAGAATCGTTTTTGAAAAAGATGATAATGTTTATAAAGCAGAATACAGCATTTCAGTGGAAGTAATTGATTCAAACTCAAATTTTGTAACAAGACAATTAGATGATAAAAGACTTGCCGTAAATAGCTTTGAAGAGACAAATAGCGAAGGCATTTATGCGGAAGGATTAATTAAATTCAATATTAAAAAAGGCATTTATAGTATTACCCCGGTTTTCACTGATGTTAATTCAAATATTGAAATGAAAACGAAGAAATAATTCCATTGTATCCTGATAAATTTTCATATAAAAATTTTAACCATCCTATTATTGTTAATTCTCAAAAAGTTTCAAGTAATATGAAAGAGTATTATGAATTGACAAATTTTGGCGGAAGCATACCTTTTGATGAAAATAGCTATGATTTGATTATACCTGTATCCGATACAAGCTTATCAAAAATAGATTTAGTTATGCTTAATAATAAAGACACAATTTCTTCTTCAGAAGTAAGTGAATATTTTAATTCATCTTTGTCGTTAATATTAGATAATGATAAAATATTGTTAAACAGTTCTAAAGATAATTATCAGACAAAGAATTTTGTTATCAAGAATTTTAGCAGCAAAATATACGAAGGCGATTTAGCTTTAATTGTCTCTGATGGAATAGATAAAAAATCAAAAAAAATATTTAACCTTAATGTAAGATGGTTTAACAAACCAGTTTCATTGATGGATCCTGAATACGCTATCAAATCATTAAAATATGCAGATGATAAAAAAGTGATTGATAAATTGCTGGATGCAAAAGATGATGATTATCCAAAAGAACTTTTTAAATATTGGACAAAAAACGACCCAACTCCAAAAACTGCATATAATCCTTTGATGAGAGAATATTATTCAAGAGTGGATTATGCAGCAAAAAATTTCTCAACTATTAGCGGCAAAAGTGGTGTTGACACTGATAGAGGGAAGATATTTATTCAATTTGGCAAGCCGTTGAAAATTGATAGAAATTCAAATGACAAAGGGAAAATAGTTGAAACCTGGATTTATGAAAATCCGAAACGAAAATTTATTTTTACTGATCTAACCGGCACTGGAAATTTTTCCTTACAAGACAGTTGATAGATGAGTAAATTTATTTTTACTTGCGGTGATGTGAATGGAATAGGCCCTGAAATTGTCATTAAAACTTTAAATAGGATAACGAAGGGGAAAACCAGAAATAAATTTGTATTTATTTGTCCGGAAAACATTTTTTTCGAAGCAATAAAAAATACAAAACCAACTTTCGATTACAACATCACAAATTCAGTTGAAAACAGTACTTCTAAACGTGTTATTATATTCCCGTTAAATAAAGTAAAACAAAAATGGGGAGAGCCTAGTGTTGAAAGTGGCTTGGCAGCTTTCAATTCAATTAAATTGTCTTTTGATCTTTTGATAAATAAAAAAGCTGATGCTGTCATCACCGCTCCAATATCCAAAACAAGCATCAATCTTGCCGGGATTAAATTTCCCGGGCATACTGAAATGTATGCTGAATGGTGTAGAGAAAAAATCAAATTCGGCAGCAAGCTTAATTTCGTGATGATGTTTCTATCAAAAAAAATGAATGCTGCATTAATTACAATTCATGATCCTGTAAAAAATATTTCTTCATTACTTAAAAAAGATATTCTCTCAAATAAATTAGAAGTAATAGTTGAGTCACTTAAATATGATTTGAATATAGATTCTCCTTCAATTGCAGTCTTAGGTTTAAATCCGCATGCAGGCGAAAACGGACTAATAGGGGATGAAGAAAATAATATCATTTCTCCGGTTATTAAAAAACTACAAAGCCATGTTGAAATAAAAGGGCCATTTGTTCCCGACGCTTTCTTTGCAAATCACCTATATAAAAAATTTAATATTGTAGTTGGAATGTATCATGACCAGGTTTTAATTCCATTTAAATTGATTAATTTTTCTTCCGGAGTTAATTATACAGCGGGGCTTCCAATCGTCAGGACATCCCCGGATCACGGGACTGCTTTTGATATTGCAGGCAAAAATTTAGCTGATGAATTCAGTATATTAGAAGCATATCATTACGCCGATAAAATTGTCAAAAACAGAATTGCAAATGCAAAGGAAAAATCAAAATAAGATTTATAATGAAGTTGCTTCAATTTACGACTACCTGATGAGAAGCGTGGATTATAAATACTGGTCTGACTATATCTACTCCATTACAAAAAAGCATATTAAACCTGGTTCTAATGTTTTGGAACTCGCCGCCGGCAATTGTAACTTTTCAAAATATTTTATTAAGCGCTATCCAAAGCTTATCGTTACAGACATATCTTTAAGCATGCTTCGGCACAAAATTCAAAAAAACATTCCTAAAATTTGCTGCAACATGGTTGAATTACCTTTTAATATTAAATTTGATTTAATCTATTCTACCTTTGATAGTGTGAATTATATTTTAACAGAAAAAGAATTAGTGAAATATTTTAATATTATAAATTTATATTTAACAGATAAGGGAATATGTACGTTCGATGTAAGCCTGGAGAAAAATTCATACAAGCATTTAAGATATTCTCACAGAAAAGGTGTTTATCAAAAAGTTCATTTTGAACAGCAAAGTGAATACAATGAAAAAACAAGAATACATAAAAACAGCTTTGAGATTAAAAAGGACGGAACAATCTTTAAGGAAATTCACAAACAAAAAATTTATCCATTTGAAACTTACTTCAACTTACTTGACCTTACCGGCTTTTACGTAGTAAATTGTTACGAAGCTTTTACATTTGATGACGGGAAGAGTACCTCAGATAGAGTTCAATTTGTAATTAAAAAAAGAAAAAAATAATATGCTGTCAATCAATAATGTGGATTTTAGTTATCCAACTCAAAATGTTTTTACAAATTTAAATTTAGAATTGGACGCAGGCGAATTTAGCTTTTTAATTGGAAAGAGCGGTTCGGGTAAAAGTACTCTGCTGCAAATGATTTATATGAACATATTGCCTTCGTTAGGATACGTGCAAGTTGATAAATATAATTCTAAAACAATTAAAGCCAATTGAACTGCCGGAATTAAGAAGAAAACTTGGAATTGTTTTTCAAGATTTTAAGCTCCTTAGAGATAGAACTATTTTTGAAAATATTGCATTTGTTCTTGAAGTACTAAATGTTCCTGCAAAAGAAATAAAAAGAAGAGTTAATAATGCTTTAGCTGATGTTGGGCTTGGCCATAGAAAAAACAGCATGCCGGATGAATTATCAGGAGGAGAAAAGCAACGCGTTGCAATTGCAAGAGCTTTGGTTAATGAGCCGGTTTTAATTTTAGCAGATGAGCCAACAGGAAATTTAGATCCGGAAACCTCTAAAGAAATTTTAGAGATATTTTTAAAAATAAATTCACGCGGTACAGCAATTTTAATCGCAACTCATAACTATGACATAGTAAAGCGATATAAAGCTAAAATATATAAAATACAGGACGGTAAAGCGTTAAAGGCTGTTCTTAAGCAGAAAGAGTAATTTTATTTCCTAGTTTTTCTTTCAATACAGATAGAATATCTTCTGTAACTTTTTCGACTGAGTTTAAAGCATTTATACGAATGACTTTATTATTTTCTTCAAAATACTTTACAACTGGCCTCGTTTCAGTAGCATATATTTCTAATCTTCTTCTAATTACTTCTTCTTTATCATCATCTCTCTGGTAAAAACTATTTTCCGCACCACAGTTTGGGCAATTGCTGATATCTTTGATATCATTATAAATAAATATGCTATGACAGACTTTGCATGCTCTTCTATTTGTGAGTCTTTTTACAATCTCGTCTTCATTAGCTTTTAAAATCACTAAATATAAATCAGGTATTTTCATTTCCTTCAATAATTTTTCAAACTCTTCTACCTGAGTTATTGTCCTTGGGAATCCATCTAAAATAAAACCATTTTTACTTTTGGGTTGAGTAATTGCATCTTTTATAATACCGAGCATAATATCATCATGAACAAGTTCTCCGGCGTCAATTGTTTTTTTAGCTTGAATTCCAAGTGGAGTTTTATTTTTTACTGCTGCGCGAAGAATGTCTCCGGTTGAAATGTGTGGAATATTAAGTTTAGCGGATAAGATTTTAGCTTGTGTGCCTTTGCCTACCCCTGGTGATCCGAACAAAATGAAACGCATTAAATTTCCATTTTTTTTGTTTACAAATTATTACTATTAACTCTTTTAATCAAGTTTAGTTTTAAATTTGTATCCAATTTGGTGACTTTGATTCGAAATATTCAAAATGCTAATTATGTTTTTTCCTCATTTTATCAAAAAAAAGTCTTAGCAATTGCTTACTTTCATCCGCTAATAAACCTGAGTATGTTTTAATTTTATGATTAGATTTACCTTCTTCAGCGAGATTATAAAGAGATCCGCACGCTCCAAATTTAGGATCAAATGTTGAAAAATAAATACTACGAATTCGGCTTGCTAACAAAGCGCCAGTGCACATAATGCAAGGTTCAAGAGTCACATAAATATCGCAGTCATTTAAATTCCAATTTTCCAAATTATTTGAAGCTGCTGTAATAGCAATCATTTCAGCATGTGCCGTGGCGTCTTTTAGTTTTTCAACCTGGTTATAACCCTTTCCAATTATTTTATTTTGATAAACTACAACGGCACCAACCGGAACTTCATTTTCCTCAAATGCTTTTTCTGCTTCCTGCAAAGCAGCATACATGAATTTGTAAGTTTCTTGGTTGAACATCGAAAGTTTAATTTAATGATGAAATGGATTGCATTGATAAAGTCAAATAATCAAAAGTCAAAATTCAAAACTTTTTAACTTTTGATTTAAGCTAGTACGCCCGGAAGGATTCGAACCCTCAACCCTTTGATCCGAAGTCAAATGCTCTGTCCAGTTGAGCTACGGGCGCATAACTACTTTTAATTTTTACTTGACAAATCTAAAGTATTATTATTTTAAATTAAAGAGCTGATTAGTAAATCATCTATAAGTTGGGAATTAAATTAGAATTATTAGGAGGACTAAATAATAATTGTTTAAATATACAGTGAATTATTACATTACTATTTTATTGACTTTCATACTGATTACATTATGGCTGCAAAATAGAATACTTACTATTTCTTATATAATTTAAAATTTTTGATGTATCTTTAGGCAAATAAACATCGGAGGTCTGATTAAAGTAATACAATTTCAAATACTCAGTACCTTCAATTTTATCAACCCTTGTATATTTTTGGGGATCATTTTTATCTTGGACAAAAAATTGGGATATATTAGTTTATAACGAAACCAACAGTAGGTATTGTATATAATACCTAAATCATTTTTATAAACTAATAAGAAGTGAAAAGTTACATTCTCGCCTCTTGGATTCAATATAGGACACTTTGCATTAAATCTATAAGTGAAATCTTTATCTATTGCTGCATTCTGAAATTCCATATTGTAGTATACTTTTGGGTAATGAATACCTTTGTCAATTTGTTCTAAAATTAATTTATTATTATATACTGAATCGAAGAGTTCATAAAAAATAATTTTTGCCTGAGAATTACCTTTATTGTGTATATAAAAATCAATATCAACATATTTTCCAGTAGACATCTGTATTATGAAATTATAATCAGGTATTTTCGAATGCTTTATGTTATAAAGAAAAATTTTTGGGTCCAATTTAAAGATAACATTCTTTATGATTGGCTCTTTAACTTCAAGTGTAGGTCGATATTCTGCAGCCAGTTTTCTAAAATTTAATGCGTCTTGGTTGCTTTCTTTATTACAACTTTTTGCATTAACAATTATAGTTATAATAACAGCCGTTAATGCTATTAATGTGGATATAGTATATTTCCAATCAATCTTAAATCCCTTTTTAGAAATCTTTTCTTTTTGATCTTCTTCTGCCATTTTAATTCTACCTTGAATTCTTTCTCATTTTTTCCACCTTACAATTGATTAATTGTTTAACTTTTTACAAGAGCTCTGTCATTGAATTGGAAATTCCATTAAGTAAATTAATAATTCAACCATAAAAATCACATTTTTTCAATTAAATAATTTCTATCTGTTAATCAGAGTTTATATTTAAGAATAGAATAGATTAAAAAAGCATGAATTGAAATATTCAGGCAAAATAATATTGTTTCTAGGCGTTAGAACAAATGTAAAAAGTTTGTTTATGATTTAGAAAACAATAAAATCCATTTGGTATGTTTCTGGTCTTTGTTAGTCAGAGAATTTGAAAATAACTTAATAAAAATCAATAAAATAAAGAGAGGTTAAAATGAAAGCTATAATTGTAATTCTGTTTTTTGCATGTTTAATTGCATTTTCGTCATCTACTCAAATTAATGGCACAGACAAAAACTCCCAAAGCAACTAAAACACAAGTCAAACAGCAAAAAAGAATGTCACACGGAGTTAAAAGCGGTGAATTAACAAAAAGTGATACTGTTAGATTGGAAGCACAACAGGCAAAAATTCAGCATGATAAAGTAAAAGCAAAATCAGATGGAGTTGTTACGAAACAAGAAAGAGCTAAAATTAGAGTTGAACAGAAACATGCCAGCAAGACAATCTACCGTAAAAAACATAATGAACGAACTAAATAATTTCTTTTTGATTGATGTTTTTAATTGCCCGGTTTCTAATAGAGGCCGGGTTTTATTTTTGGGCCAATAAGTTTATAAGGCAAAAGAAAAAAAATTTATTAAAATTTAAATTGAAAATATAGAAAGGGAACTTTGTGCACCCGTGGAGATTCGAACTCCAAACCTTTTGATCCGTAGTCAAATGCTCTATCCAGTTGAGCTACGGGTGCAAAAATTAGAGCCCAAATATACCATAAACAGCTTTTATTTTCAAAGATAACTCATATCTTAAAACTGCTTCAAAACTTCATATTTTTAAATCCTAATGTATAAAAATGACTCAATTATTTTTTATCTCTCAATTCAAGATAATATACAATTTAATTTTTAATAAAAAACAAAAATATTAGTTGGTACAATAGTTGGCTAAGTAAGAGTACCTCCCACTTAGCAGTGGTGCCGGCAGGAAGAAGCAGTGTGGTAAATGTTGTTGGAGGGCGCTTTTTCCTCGCCGGTTTTTTTTATAGTAGAGTATCGGGATCCAAATTTTCCGATTCAATATCTTTAAAATATTTAACTGTACCAACAGTTAATTCATAAGTAGCAGAATCATCGCAAACAATAATTCCTTTAGGATGAATTTGAAGTGCACTGACTGTCCACATGTGATTTAATCCTTCTTCAACAACTTTTGCTAAAGCCCGTGCTTTATTGTGTCCGCTAATTATTATTAAAACTTCATGAGCATCCATAACAGTTTTAACTCCAACAGTTAATGCGGTATGCGGAACTTTATTAATATCATTATTAAAAAATCTTGAGTTAGCTATGATTGTATCCATGGTTAAAGTTTTTATCCTGGTTAAAGAGGCTAAAGAGGAACCTGGCTCATTAAATGCAATATGCCCATCCGGCCCAACCCCGCCGACAAATAGATTTATTCCGCCTGCTGCTTTAATCTTTTTTTCATAAGCTTCACATTCAGCCTCTAAATCTTTAGCGTTACCATTTAATATATTAATATTTTTTTTATCGATATCTATATGGTTGAAAAAAGTTATTAAACATAAATGAATGGTAGCTTTCCGGATGTTCCTCAGGTAAACCTACATATTCATCCATATTAAATGTTACAATGTTTTTAAAACTTACTTTTCCTTTTTGATTAAGCTTGATTAATTCTTTATACATACCAATAGGGGATGAGCCGGTAGGTAAGCCCAGAACAAATTTCTTTTTAGCTGTTGCTTTGTAAGAATTTATGTTGCTGGCAACATAATTTGCCGCCCACTTTGAAACTAAATTATAATCGGGTTGAATTATCAGTCTCATGAATAATCTCCTTTATTTAGTTAATAGATAGAAACTTATTCGTTAGAAATATACTCACAATCAGAAGGAATTTCAGGTTTAACAATTAATACTTGCTCTTTTAATAAAGCTACTTTTCCCGGCTCTATTCCTTTCTTCTTAACTACATATTTTTTCTGAGTATATGAAACCGGCACCATGCCTGATGTTTTTGCTTTGCTATGATAAGCAGCCAATGAAGCTGTCTTTTTTAAAATACTTTTGGGAACAGCATCTTTAGTGTTATCTATTCGAAGAACTACATGCGAACCGGGAACACTTCTGGCATGAAACCAAAAATCATTTTGCTTGGCAAATTTTGTAGTTAACAAATCATTATTTTTACTGTCTTTCCCAACAAATATGTAATACTTATTTTCAAGTAAATATCTTTTAAATTTGTTTTGAAGCTCTTCTTTATTTGATGAAGAATATTCTTCTTTTATTTTTAATTCTTTCATAATACTTCTATAATTTTCTAAACCTTCTTCTGATAAAAATTTATTTTCAATTTCTTTCAACATTTCAAATTTAATTTTATAATCCATAAAAAGCTGCTTTGACTTTTCCAATGAGATTCTCTGGTTTTTAGATTTGTCAAAATAAATATCAGCGTTTTTTTTAGGTGAGAACTTTTCATCCAATTTTATTTTGATGGGCAAATTATTCTCATAAATATCTTCAACAGTCACTTCATTTTTTCCACCTTTAATTGAATTAAGATTAATCAAAAGTAAATTACCTAATTTTTTATATTCTTCTTCCTTACTGCCTTTCTCAATCCGTGCTTTTAGGTTATTCAATTTTGAAGTCACTTTTCCAAATTCATTTAATAGGTGCTTTTCAATTTTTTTCTTTGCATTTAATTTTGCATCAATATAGAATCCTTTTGATAAATAAAAATTTATTGCATCAAATGCGTTTTCAAATATCTCTTTGTGCGAGAATTGAATACTCTTAAAATTATTGAAAGCAAGTTTTTGCTGATTCTGTATATCATCAGTAAATACAACTGGATTTTCATCTTTTATTTCTAATATAATTTCTTCCAATATATTAATATTGTTTTTATCAGAAGTTATTCCATTTTTATTCTGTAATGATTCAAATCTAAATTTAACTTCATTTAAAATTTCTTTTCCCACAAAAGGGTATTTGCTTTTAATCTGAGGTTCAAATTGTTCATTCGCATCAATATTAATTTTCAAAATATTAAATTCATTAATAAAGTTTGTTGAATGAAATTCCTTAATCAATTGTTCTTGAGAATCTTCAATTATGTTTTTAAATGAGCTTTGAATTCTGTCATTATTTAACAAAAAAAGATTTGTAAACTTTCCTCTTATCGTAAAATAAAAATCACAATTTGAAGTTTTTATCTTAATTATTCGATCAGAATCAGAAATATTAAATTGAATTTTGTCGGCAGGTAAATAATTAATAAAGAAATCAACAGTATTTTTTTTAGCTCTATGAAAATCATTTTTAATGGTTATATAAGGCATCCCCGGGTTTACTGAGATTTCAAGAAATTTTAAATCACTTTTATTTTTCAGTTCAAATACAATTTTGTCTTTATCCTGTGAAAAACAATTTGTAATCGAATAACCGTTTAAAACCTGGTTGGCTTCCAGAATAATTCTGTTGAGGAAAAAATAATTTTTATACATAGCAGTTTAAAATAAAAAAAGGGCTGGACTTATATCCAACCCTTAAAGATATAATTGAATTATTATTTAATGCGCAGATCCGGTTTTTGCTTTTACAATAGCGTTAAGAGATTTAATCCTTGAGAATATAAATACTCCGCCAAGAAAAGCTGCAATCGTCATCAGTAAAAAGAATATTTTTTTATCATCAAAGCTGTCCCAAAAGCTGGTCATTATTCCTGCTACTTTTCCGCCTAGAGAAGTCGATAAAAACCATCCGCCCATCATCAACGCAGTTGTTCTTGCGGGCGCTAATTTTGAAACCAGAGAAAGCCCAATTGGACTTAGAAATATTTCACTCACTGTAAAAATTCCATAAGTTAAAAATAGCCAGATGGCAGTTGTTTTATGCGTATATACAGAAGGCACAGACATAATAGCAAAAACCATTATCAATGATGATAACCCTGAAATAAATAATGCATATCCAAATTTAGAAGCAGTGGTTGGTTCTTTGCCGCGCCGCCGCAGCCAGGTAAACAATCCGACAATAATCGGAGTAAGCACAATTATGAAAAACGGATTAATAGATTGAAATAATTCTGCGTTTGCTAATTTGATATCTTCACCCTGCTTAGGCCATTCATCTTTGGGAAGATTCTCAAAATATGGATCTGGGCCTTCAACCATTATTGCTTGTCCATTTTCATCTGTAACTACTTTAAGATGCTCATCAACTTTTTCCACCTGCCTGGGATTAATATTTACATTTTGTACCATGTCTATTCGTTCAGCCGGGCCCTCCAATATGGGAGCAATTTGCCTGTCAGTATAAGTCTGTGCCCAGATAGTTAAGCCGGTTGCATTTTGATTGTATATAGTCCAGAAAATAATTGAAACGGTAAATATGAAGAGTAAAGCCCCAATACTTTTTTTATCCTGCCCCGCAGCTTTCATCCATAAAGAAACATAGAAAGATATAACCGGGATGCATGCAAAGATAAATGCGTCATTCGAATTTGAACCAAATAAATTATTCGGAATAAGCCAGCCAATTACAGCAAATATTATTGCCGGAAGAAAAACATACAAAAATATTTTCATCATCGGCATATCTTCCTTTTCCATCGGTTTCCTTACGTCGGCAAATTTGATATGCTTAAGTCCGGTTGAGATCCATATTAATGCGAGTACTAGTCCTACTCCTGCAGCCGAAAATGCATAACCCCAACCATAATTGTTTCTTAAATATGCGGCCACAAAATTACAGACCAGTGCACCAATATTGATGCCCATATAAAAGATATTATATGCTGAATCTTTCAAAGGTTTTAATTCTTCTGTATTGTAAATAACTCCAAGGATAGTACTAATGTTTGGTTTGAAAAATCCATTACCAACTATTATTAATCCAAGGGAAACAAATAATGCGGTATCTCCTGGAAATGATAAACCAAAATACCCGGCAGCCATTAAAGAACCGCCAATGTAAATTGATTTGATGTACCCCAGGTAACGATCAGCTAGAAGCCCGCCTATAAAAGGAGTTAAATAAACTAATGCTATAAATGATCCCACAATATCAGCGGCTGATTTCGTATCAAATCCTTTTCCGCCGGTTTTAGAGTCAATTAAATAAAGCAGTAAAATTCCTACCATTAAATAGTAGCCAAAGCGTTCCCACATTTCAGTAAAAAATAAAACGTAAAGACCGCGGGGATGTTTTTTGAACATTAGAACCTCATCTGATAAATTTTAATAAGTGATATATGAATATTTTATATTGTGGAGTCGATTGAAATGTTTTTAAGAAAGTAAGCAAAACTATTTTCTGATTTTATGTTTAGTTGGCTTCAAATATAAATTATTTAAGCATTTTTTCATAATAAAAATTAACAACTAAATTTTTCCATCAAATAATAGGAATCTCCCTAATGATTTTCTCATTAAGTTTTGGACATACTCACTGAAATGATTAATTGCCAATCACTATCATTTTCATCTGATGATATTTGAGTTTATTTCTGTTATAAAACTAACTTTTTAGTAGAGACTTCTTTCAATATAAATTAGAAAATTATGATACATCATGATAAAAAGCAAAACACTTTAAGCCTGATGGCATCTCTGCACAAAAGTATTAGAAGTATAGGAGTGAATCCTATAAAATTAGATACTAAAGCTATCCAAAAAAAAATTCCATGCCTTGATGATTACTTTTATAGATATTCAATTATATTTTTAGGAATTATTCTTTAACCAACCAAAATGGTTTTCCGTTTTTCGCCGCATAACAAAATATTTCAATATTTTGTTAAATTCTTACTTTAGTTTTAATTGATTATTAGACATCTATAATATATATTTGAAATCTGTTTTTTAAAACATATCGGGCATAATCCCGTGAAAATTTCCAATAGATAAGTTCTTTTTTTGTTGAAATAATTTTTCGGGGCGTAGCGTAGCCCGGTTCATCGCGCCTGCTTTGGGAGCAGGAGGTCGCAGGTTCGAATCCTGCCGCCCCGACACTATAAAATTCAATCCGCCACAGCGGATCAAAGGTCAAAATTCAAAATGGAATTTGGTGTTTGAAAAATTTTTGAAATTAGAATTTTGTTCTTTTTGATTTTGTGAGAGTACCCACAACCCATTAGGGTAGAATCAACCCATTAATGGGAATGTTTATTTTATTAAAAAAATAGATGCGCCCGTAGCTCAATCGGATAGAGCAACAGCCTTCTAAGCTGTAGGTTAGTGGTTCGATTCCACTCGGGCGTACTAAAAGATAAGTCAAAAATCAAAGGTCAAATCTTAAAACATTTTAAATAATTATTTTGATCTTTAACTTTTAAATTTTGACTTAACATGGTGAGCGTAGCTCAGTTGGTTAGAGCACCAGGTTGTGGCCCTGGGGGTCGTGGGTTCAAATCCCATCGCTCACCCCATGGATAAAATTCCAAAGGACAAATAATGAATTGCAAATAATGTTCAATCATAAAACTTTCAGATATAATTATGGATTAAGTTTTTTTGATTTGTAATTTATTTGTTATTTGGAGATAGAAATTTGTTTTTTAAATTCTGGCCCCATCGTCTAATGGTTAGGACCTCGCCCTTTCACGGCGGTAATAGGGGTTCGAATCCCCTTGGGGTCACCAGTAATAAAGGCTGTCTGCAAAGGCAGCCTTTTTTATTTTAAAAATATCTTAGCGAAACAATAATAATATTGATAATAATAAGTGTACATATTATATTAGCGCCTATAATAATAAAACTGATAATCAAATAGATATAGGAGCTATATATGTGGAAGAAAACGCATTCGGTTGTTACAAAAAATGTAACAAAAGAGCAGATGTGGAAGCTATTTTCAGATGTAAATAATTGGCATTTATGGGATGACGGAATTGAGTATGCAAAAATGGAAGGCAAATTTGAAAAAGGAAATCAGTTTACTTTGCGCCCTAAAGGTGGGCCTAATGTAAAAGTTAAATTGATTGAAACGGTTGAGAATAAAAAATATGTTGATGTTACAAATTTTCCATTAGCAAAAATGGTTGATGAGCATTTACTCGAAGAGACTAATAAAGGGTTAGAGTTCACAAACTCTATATCTGTTACCGGGTTGTTAAGTTTTTTATGGATAAAATTAGTTGCACAAAAAATTGCCAATGATATGCCCCTTGATATGCAAAAGCAAGTTGATGCTGCTGGTAAGTTATGAAAAAAAATGAAAATACCTTCTCGTTTAAAAATGCCAGCGATAGCACAGGTTTTTTATTGTGGCAAGTTACCAATTTATGGCAGAGAGAAATAAAAAAAGCGCTTAAAAAACTTCAATTAACACATGCTCAATATGTTTTGCTGGCAAGTGTTCATTGGCTTACTTTACATGATGAAGATGTAACACAGATATTACTATCGGAGCATACCAAAGTTGATCCCATGACAACTTCCACAGTTTTACGCTCCCTGCAAACAAAAGGGCTTTTAGAAAGGTGGGAGCATGCAAAAGACACCAGAGCAAAAACAGTTAAGTTAACAAGAATAGGAATAGAAGTAGTTAAGCAGGCAGTCATTGCGGTAGAAAAATTTGATGCGGAATTTTTTAAGCCTGTTGGTAAAAACTTACTTCTTTTAATGATGAATTACTTTCAATAATTAATCAAACGGCATTAGATAATTAATTATAGAGTTGAAATTTGTATCCCCTTGGGGACAACAAAAGAAAAACCATTAGCAGAAATGTTGAAAGTTTATATATATTCAAAATGCTTTTAAATAGAATGTAAATCTCAAAATAGTATAGCAGGGAATCTTTGGAATCGGATTGATTGTCTCCCCGATATTTTCGGTTGTTGTGATGTTTTCATTTAAGTAAAAGGAAAAATTGTTTTTCAAATTTATTGGATTTAGAATAAGTAAAAAAGATATATTAAATATAAGTAACTGTTGTATTTTATGGACAAAGAAAATGAGGGGATTACTTTAGGGAATAAAATTCTCTTATGATAAGAAAGTAAATTGTTTTGGCGATATCACATCACAGAAATCTTTGCCATATTAGAAACATCAGCTATTAAATTTTTATTAATCATATCTTCAATTAAATCAGAAAGCTTTTTTTCAAGTGTGGTTATTTCGTAATCAGCTTTCTTTTTAATATCAAATATTTTCCCCATAGCTTCTGAGAATAACTGTCTGTAATATTCAATTCCTTCAGAAATGTTGGTTACGAAAGTGCTGAAATATTTCATTTGATTTGTGGACACTGGCAGATCGATAGATGCAATTTTTTCTTCAAGATAATTAAGGTAAAGCTTAAGTTCTTTCATAAACATATTCGGGCGGTCAGTCCTGGTTATCAGGTTAATTCTGCCATAAATATGGTTTACCATCTCGCTTAGCGAAACAATTGATGAAAAGTAAGCCATGTTAGGGCCTGGACAAACAGCCGTTCCAATACCATCAACTTTTGAAACAGCATCATTTATTTCTAAAGCAGGTAGAGCAAGTCCCACACACAAACAAGTCTTGTCAATAATTTTATTATACGCTTTTTCTTTTTCAGCTTCCACTTACTTCAGAAGCATTTAGCTGTTCAATTTTTTGGGATTGATATTTTACCGAAGCAGTGCATATAGGTTTTGTGCTAAACTCTGTATTAGAAATTAGAAACTTTTTCGGACATGAGCTACCTGGTTTTCCTCTTTCGGCATTCCCTGCTTTTTCAACATCTTTTGTGTTTCCACGCAAACTGTTAAAAGGAACACCCAATGGAGATGTATTGCTTAAATACAGATCATCTTCTTTGGCATCACTAAGAAGCTTTAAAGTCCTTTCATCAACATTTGTTACTTCAGGCACAAGAAGGAAAGGGGTGCCCCAGCCGACAGAATCCAATTGGTAGTAATCTAACAAAAAATTATTCTCCTCAAATGTACCAACTCCGCCTTGCGCAGTAATTTTTAGCTCAGGCGGTTCTTTGCTGAATAGAAGATTCTTTTTGCTTAATGCATCTGTAAGGATTTCATGGATTGTATTAATTAAATAATTTACGGTTTGATTTAAATTCTTCCAGTATTGGCCCAATTAAATAACCATCGGTTGCAAATGCATGCCCGCCGCAATTAAGTCCTGATTCAACTCTGTATTCAGAAACCCACAATCCTTTTTTAGCAAGAAATTTTCCCTGTATAAGTGCTGAACGGAAATCGCTTACTTTTAAAATTATTTTTTTCTTTAGATTACCGTTTTCATCAGGGAAAAAATCAGCGAAGCTTTCAAAATAACTATAGAGCTTCGGATTCATCCCTGCTGATAAAACCACTGATGAATTAAGATTGCTATTTGCAAAACCGCGTAGAGATGCGTGCGCATCATTAAACTCAATTGGAAGCGGACCGGATTTATCGAAGTTAGCTTTATCCACTTTTGTCATAATGTTTACATCTATGCTGCCTGGATGCATAAACTTATCAATCAGTACTTTAATTTCTTCTTTGTTTAACAAGCCTTTAATATAAGATTTTAAATGCTGCTTCAATTCGGAATAGTCCGGCAGAATTGAATAATATTTCTCAAGTTCGGAATCTTTATTAAGAAGTTTATCTTTTAAAGTATTAAAATTTTTATTTACAAGTTCACTAATAAGATTAAGGTAAAGTGTAATTCGTTTAGCCCTGTAATCCGGTTCCTTTATTGAAACGGGTAAAAACGTAATATTATTATTAATGGAATGAATCTTTCTCATCTTTTCAACTAGATCATCGTCAACTATTGATATGACTGAATTTATTCCAAAGTGTGCAACTTTAAGCGGAGTATCGATTGTAAAAGCGAGTCCCATTACAGGGATATGAAATTTGTGCAATTAAATTTTAACCTTTGTTTTTTATGAATATCTAAAAATGAAATATTATCAATTTCTATATTAAATGATATTATCTCACTTTAACTATAGTATATTATCGAAACTTGTCCAACTTTGTTTTAATACAAAATGAAAAGGAATCATTTCGACAAACTTGCCTGAGGTAAGCAGGTTGCAAAAATCTTTTTGGAAAAATATAAAAGATTTCTTACACGAGATCTACCTGCCTACAAAAAGTATTTCAGAAATCTTAGCTTGTCATTCTAAACCAGCCTGCACGAAGCCTTAACGGCAATGGCAGGCTTGTTCCAAATGACAATACCTAAATTCATGAAAACACTATACAAAATTTAAGACCAGAATTAAAAATATATTATAGTAATTAAATTCTTAAATCTTAATTACCATCTTTTAGGACGGCTGCTGTTGGAGCCTCTGGATCCTCTTTGATCTCTTCCTCTGCCGCCTGATCCGCTATCACTTTTTGGACGAGCTTCGTTTACAACGATACTTTTTCCTTTTAAATCTTTGGAGTTAAGTTCGTTAATCGCTTTCTGAGCTTCTGTCTGGTTTGATAATTCAATAAAGCCAAAACCTTTTGATGCACCAGAGTACATATCTTTAATGACTTTAACACTGGTGATATTTCCGTATGCGGAAAATAGATTTTTTAAATCTTCTTCAGTAACTTCTGTTGAAAGATTTCCTACGTAAATGTTCATACATTTTTCCTTTAGTTTGATATTAATTATTCCGGAATACTTAATACTATTATTCGAATGAAGTAGACTGGAATTGATTATTTTTGATTTATAAATTGAAGAAATATATTAAAAAGGGGAACGCACTTTATTTTGAACCTGCGTTAGATAATAGTCCGTTAAAAAGGGTTACTTATCAATGGAATAGTTCAGCTTTTTGATTTCTTTCTTTTAATTAATTGCTTTGCCTTAAGTAAAAATTTTAAGTCATTTATTTAATGATGTAAATTACGAACAAAATATTTGTATTCCTACGGAAAAATTTTTAGTGACTGAATAAAATATATTATAAGAAAGTAGAGTTTTGAATTTCTTAATTCTATTATCTTAAAGCTTTTTTCTTAATATGTTCATAACTTCAACAACTTTCCTTCCTAATTTAATTTTATTTAAAATTTAAACATACATTTAAAAATAATTTTACCTATCTTATAAACAGTAAAAAAAATTACCGGGGAAATTATGAAAACTTCATACAAATCTTTATTCTTATTATTCTTTGTTTGTCCATTCTTTTTATATCCTCAATCAACAACGAATTTTAATATTGAGAGCTACAAACAGTTTTTAAACGCACATCAAAACATGGATGCCGAACAGCTATTACAAGATCATGATGCCGGAAAATTTGATGCAAATATTAATGCCGATTATTCTTCGGCAGATTATTTCGACAGCATAGATGCAAAGTATAATCTTACCAATTATGAAAAATCCTTGCTTAATAAAAATGGATTTATGGTAAGTGAAAGATTATCCAAATATTCTTTTGGAGGAAGCTTTTTTTGATATTTATAATAAAGATCTTCCGGTATTTATTTCTACTGATGCTATATTACATGCATTTCATATTTCGTATGATAGAATTTTAAAAGATGTTGAGTTAGCTGTTTTAATTGACAAACTCACTTCATTACTGGAACAGCTTCATTCACAAATGCCGCAGTTGGAAAGTAAATATTCAAGCAATACAGAAATGAAGCAGATGCTGCTGGATGTAGATGTCTATTTAACTATAGCAAGAAAATTGCTTGATGAGAATATTACTCCATATTATAATGACAACACATATAAAGTAAACCTTCTTTATGGTAAGTCTATTAAAGCAGAAGGTTTTGATACGGATACATTGTTTGCAGATGCATGTGTTAGAGTAGATTGGAGCCAATTTAAACCACGGGGACATTATGTAGATGATCAAAACCCTCAATTAGAGAATTACTTTAGAGCTATGATGTGGTTGGGTAGAATTGAAATTTATTTGATACCTCCAAGTGCGGTTCCTGGATATGCCATGTTTGAAACAAAATTTTGAAGATGCAAAAAGGCAGACAATCGATTCATATTTAATAACAGAACTATTTGATTTATCAAATTCATGGCAGTCATACCATGATTTTGAAGCAATAATAAAATTCTTTGTTGGAGATCAGGACAATGTTACTCTTGACAATTTATTATATCTAAAAGATAAAATTAAATTGGGAGCTGCAAGCAATTTACTTGACAGCTTAAAGCTTGTTGAATTCCAGGATACTCTCAGCAATCAATCATTTGCAAATCAATTAATCCTTTCTCAAATATTAATATCCAATGATGTCTTAACACCAGATAGCATCAGGCCCGCATCAGCGTTTATGCTATTCGGGCAAAGGTTTGTGATTGATTCGTATGTAACCGGAAGTGTAGTATATGATAGAATCAGATATAATAATCAGGTTATTTGCAGACTTTTTCCTTCAACTTTAGATCCAATGTTTGCATTAGGTAATGATGCAGCAGCGCAATTACTTAAACCTGAAATTGAGCAATATCATTATGCAACAAATCTTGCCGCGTTACGTTATTTGATTAATTCTTATGGAACTGAATTTTGGGATAATACAATTTATAACATGTGGCTTAATTCAATTAGAAATTTAAATCCACCAAAAGATAGAAATACTTTACCACAATTTATGCAGACGGCAGCATTCTGGCAGGAAAAATTAAATACGCAACTAACTTCATGGGCACAATTAAGGCATGATAATCTTCTTTATGCTAAACAAAGTTATACAGGTGGAACTCTGTGTTCTTTCCCTCATTCTTATGTTGAACCATTTCCCGAGTTCTATCAAACATTAAAACATTTTGCCGAATTATCTAAAACTAAATTTCAAAATTTGCCTTTCAATAATGAAGTACTAAAAAATAATATCTTAAATTTTATAAATTATTTTGGTCCGGTTATGGACACATTAGAAAATATTGCATCCAAAATTTTAAACAATGAATCTTTTACTGCAGGTGAAAACGAATTTTTAAGAACCATGATATATTATGTTCCAGAAGGACAATATGGTGCTCCACCTTACGATGGATGGTATCCAAAATTATTTTATAAGGATAATGAGTATTCACCAACTGGATTAATGGATTATAATTTTATTGTCGCTGATATACATACTACTCCCACAGACTGTAATGCTAATTTTATTGGTGCTGTTACTCATGTTGGTACAGGCCCAATTAACCTTGGTGTATTTATTGCCCAATTACCAAATGGAAAACAGACTGCCTTTGTTGGACCTTGCTTTAGTTATTATGAATATGTCACTACAAATTTTCTTCGCTTGACTGATCAAGAGTGGGAAAATCAATACTTGTATTCTGCTTTAAGGCCTTCATGGGTTAATCTTTATTTAGCAGACAGCAGCGGTAATTCAAAAGGGCAGGGGTTGCAATTAGTGACTTCTGTGGAAAAAGATAATGATAAGATAATTCCAGAGACACATTTAATTGCTCAAAACTATCCGAACCCATTTAATCCAAGTACAATAATCAGTTTTTCAATTCCGTATGATTTAACAAATTCAATGACAGAGTTGGTAATATATAACATCCAGGGACAGATAGTTAAAAGATTAGTAAGAGAAGTCTTACCATCCGGAAGTTATTTAACCAGGTGGGATGGAACCAATGAAAGCGGAGTTAAAGTATCAAGCGGAATTTACATTTACAATTTAAGAGTTGCTGATAAACAATTTTCCGGGAAGATGACGTTGTTAAAATAAAAAGAACAGCTTCTCCCACATAGTTGCAGGCAAAACTTCTACAAAGGAGGAATTTTAAAAACAATTTTAACCCGATTTCTTTATGAAACCGGGTTTCTTATTTTAAAGTTTATATAAAATAAAAATGAAGGTACTTTTGAAGAAAAAAGAATGCCCGGCTTGTGCAATGGAAATTAAATCAGATGAAAAAGTTTGTCCCATTTGCGGATATGAATTTCCCAAGGAAAGTAAATCATTTAAAGTTATTGTTATAGTTTTGATAGTTCTTTTTTTGTTATTCATATTAAACATTTTATTATAAGCAGGCATTCCTGCCTGTTCATTCAATAATAATTTATTTTGACTGAGTTACAGACAATAACTTTTGCCTAAATATTAACTCCAATAATAATTTTATAAGAATTGATCGCAATGTGAAAAGTTTAATTATTATAATTATTATTTTATATTTGTTGTAACTACATCATGATTGTTTGCACTTAATTTGACTTAATGAATAACAACAAAAAATATTCACATCAAATAAATTTAAATTTAAATGTCCGTGGACTCCCTCAATCTGCAACTTTATCTATTAATGAAAGAAGCAATGAATTAATCCAAGCATGGGAGAAAAATATATAAGCTTGGACTGGGACAGTCTCCATTCCCTGTTCCTCAAATCTGTGGTTGAAGCTTTACAAAAAAATGCTTATCAAAAGGATTACCTGCCTGTAAAAGGTTTGTATAAGCTGCGCGAAGCTGTAGCTGAGTATCATTCACGCTCACAAGATATCAATCATTCAGCAGATGATGTATTAATTGGCCCTGGTTCAAAAGAATTAATGTTTTTACTTCAATTGGTTTATTACGGCGATTTAGTAATTCCAACTCCAAGCTGGGTTTCATACGCTCCTCAAGCACACATTATTGGGAGACATGTAAGGTGGCTTCCTACTCAGAAGGAGGAGAAGTGGCTTTTATCTGCCGGTGATTTGATTGAACATTGCAAAACAGATCCAGATAAACCAAGAATAGTAATTTTAAATTATCCTTCAAACCCTGTTGGCATAACTTATTCTACAAGTGAATTAAAAGAGATTGCTCTTGTAGCAAAGCAGCATAAAATAATTTTACTTTCAGATGAGATTTATGGTGAATTAACATTTAAAGGAAATCATACTTCAATTTCACAGTTTTATCCTGAGGGAACAATTATAAGCAGCGGTTTAAGCAAATGGTGCGGCGCGGGCGGATGGAGATTAGGAACTTTTACATTTCCTCCGACTCTCAGATGGCTGCTTGATTCAATGTCTGTAGTTGCCAGTGAAACTTTTACTGCAACCAGTGCACCAATACAACACGCTGCAGTAGTTGCGTTCAAAGGAGGAAAGGGGATTGAAAAATATCTATGGCGGGCGAGATGGGTATTAGAAAAATTAGGAACCACCATTTCTGAAAAATTAAAATCAAACGGAATTTTTACAGTCAATCCTTCAGGAGGCTTTTATCTATTTGTTTCATTCGATTCATTTAAAGATGGACTGAATTTAAAAGGTATAACATCAAGCGAGATTTTATGCGAACGTCTTTTGGAAGAAAAAGGTGTGGCGATATTACCCGGAACAGTATTCGGAAGGCCTCCTGAGGAACTAACTGCTAGAATAGCTTACGTAAATTTTAACGGCAACAAAGCGATGGAAGAAGCTTTGCTATTGAATTCTAAAGGCGCTATCGATGATAAGTTCATAAAGAAGTGTTGCATGGACTCTCTTAAAGCAATAGATTTGATTTGTGAATGGGTGCAAAATATTTAAATTATTTTTAACTTATTCAACCAAATATAGATAGTTTAAAATATTTCTATTTAGTATAAATTTTTTTTAATCTTTAAATTGTCAGTCTAGGTTTACGGAAGATTGACATTTCAATATCTTCGACAAGCCTGTCTGCCGACAGGCAGACCCAGTGTGGTATAATAAAAATAATAAATTCACTCAATCAGTTTTATTTATAAAGTATGATAAATTATTTAGTTGTTTCTTTTGGCGCTGCGGCAGGCGGTGCATTGAGGTATTGGCTTTCAAATTACACTTATAAATTTTTCCCTCCTACATTTCCTTATGGAACTTTAGTAGTGAATATTACTGGCAGTTTTTTACTGGGAATATTTATGTTTTACTTTGACGAGAAAGAAATGTTAAGCTCACATATAAGAATATTTTTAGCTGTCGGTTTTTGCGGCGGATTTACAACATTTTCTTCTTTTTCATTTGAGACTATGAACTTATTTAGGGATTCACAAATCGGATTAGGCTTCTTAAATATTGCTTTGAATATTTCACTTTGTTTGATTGGAGTTTACCTGGCATATCTAATTTCAAAAATATGAAAGTAAAAAAATGCATATCAACGGTGAAGCAAAACTATTAAGAATTTTTATAGGGGAAAGTGATAAGCACGGTTCTGTATCTGTTTATGAAAAAATAGTTATAGAAGCCCGCAAAGAAGGATTAGCTGGCGCAACTGTGCTCAAGGGAGTGATGGGTTTTGGTGGTAACAGCAGAATCCATTCATCAAAGATTTTAAGATTGTCGGAAGACCTTCCACTCATTATTGAAATAGTTGATGAACTTCCTAAGATAGAAAAATTTATTCCAATGCTTGATATTATATTTGAAGAAGTCAAATTGCGGTGGATTAATCACAATTGAAAAAGCAGATATTATTAAATACACTGCGAATAAGAAATAAATTTTTAACTTGAAAAATAATCGGGTTGATTTTTTATTATATAAATTATTTTAAATCACCAGCGTGTTTATAACCACAAAATAAATCCATTCATTTATCTATCCTTATTCAATTCAATCTGAAATATTATTTTATTAATCTTTTTTAATGAATAATTAACAATTATTTAATTTTAGAATCATACTATGTTAACATTCTACTAATAAGTTCGATAATAAAATAGACGTAATTTATGCAAAGGTGAAAAAATGAAAGAACAGAGTAGAGTTAAATTAAAATTACCGCAAATAAAATTTACATTGGATAAAGAAAATAAATATGAATCCATTGTAAATTATAAATTCAGGAAACCCATGGATGAAATTTTTAATGATGATATTAAAGAAAATGAATGGGCTCAGGAATATTATTTGATTTATAACTCGCACGAAATGCTATATAGGAATGATGCTTAAAATTATTTAAGCAGATTCTGCCAGTATTCAATTTTTTCTTTTACATAGGTTGGGTTAGGGGAGCCAAAAGTTTTTTTTCTTTCCAATGAAGTTTTGATATCAAAACATTCCAGTACTGTCTCATCAAAAATCGAATCAATTTCTTTTAACATTTCCAATGTAACATTTTTAAAATTCATATTTTTGTCTTCTAATTCTTTAACAAGCTTTCCAACAATTTCATGAGCTTTTCTAAATGGAATTCCTTTTAACACCAGCCAATCAGCAACATCTGTGGAAAGAATAAAATCGCCATCAAGTTCATCAACAAATCTTTCTTTATTAATTTTGATTCCTTGCAGCATACCGGACATTATTTGAAGTGAATCAGAATAAATAAAATATGAATCAAACAATGGTTCTTTATCTTCTTGCAAATCTCTATTATAACTAAGAGGAAGAGATTTCATTGTAGAAATTAAAGAAACATAATTGCCAAAAGCTTTTCCGGTTTTGCCTCTAATTAATTCAGCCATATCCGGATTTTTTTTCTGAGGCATTAAAGATGAGCCTGTTGAATATTCATCACTTAATTTTATAAAATTCCATTCACTTGTATGACCAGATAATTATCTCTTCGCATAATCTGCTTAGATGCATCATTCCAATTGAAACACGCATTTAGAAAATCAATTATAAAATCTCTATTAGAAACAGAGTCCAAAGCATTTGCTGTCGGAGAATCAAATCCTAATTTATTTGCTGTAAATTCTCTATCAAGTGGAAGAGTTGAACCAGCCAAAGCACCAGAACCAAGAGGGGAGTCAGATATGGATTTAATAATAAACTTTATTCTATCCTTATCTCTTTCAAGCATTTCAATATAAGCAAGAAAATGAAATGCTAAAGAAATTGGTTGAGCACGCTGCAGATGTGTATAGCCGGGAATAATTGTTTCAATATTATCTTTGGAAAGATTAAGAAGTGTTTTTTGGAATTCAATAATTTCATCAATGATTGAATTACATGATTTTCGAAGCCATAATTTTACATCTGTGGCAACCTGGTCATTTCGGCTTCTGCCGGTATGAAGTTTACCGGCAGTGTCGCCAATTAATTCAAATAATTTTGCTTCAATTGCAGAATGGATATCTTCAAATTCACTTTCATCTGGGCTTCCATTTTTCATTTGTCCATTCGTCTTTAATTTTAGATAAGCCGTCAATTATTTTTTTTGATTCTTCTTTTGAAATAAGATTTACATGAGCAAGCATTTCTGCATGAGCTATGCTTCCTTCAATATCTTCTTCAATTAAAAGAATATCAAACTTTAGGGACGAAGAAAATTTAAGAGCTTTATTATTCAGTTTTGTCATTAAATCTTCCGCCCCACAACATTAATAAATTACCTCTTTGTGAGTATTTTCTTTTACCTGAGACATTGTCTTATACGGCAGTCCATAAATTTTAATAAACCCGGTTGAAGCCTGATGGTCAAAAGTATCTTCCTTTGTATAAGTTGCAAGTTCCTTGCTATACAAGCTATGAATTGATTTTCTTGACAATGTTTTAATTGAACCTTTATACAATTCTAATTTGACTTCTCCGGTTACATTTTCCTGAGTTGAATCAACAAAAGCAGAAAGAGATTTAAACAAAGGAGAATACCATAAACCATCATATATTAAATTAGCAACTTTATTGGAAACATTCTGCTTAAACCTGAAAGTTTCTTTATCAAGAATTAATCTTTCCAATTCCAGTATGCGCCGTATGTAAAATAATTGCTGCCGGAGCTTCATAAATTTCTCTTGATTTAATTCCAACAACTCTATTTTCAATTAAATCTAATCTGCCAACACCATGAACTGCTCCAAGGTCTCTTAATTGTGAAACTAATTCAACCGCATTTAATTCAACTCCATTTAACGTAACCGGAATTCCTTTTTCAAAACCAATAGAAATAGAATCAGCTTTGTCAGGTGCAAATTTAGGATTAGTTGTAATTTGATAAGCATCTTCCGGCGGTGCAGCTTCCGGGTCTTCAAGCACACCGCACTCAATTGAAATTCCCCAAAGGTTTTCATCTATTGAATATGGAGAATCTTTTGTGGCATTAATAGGAATTCCATTTTCAATTGCGTATTCCATTTCATCTTCCCGGCATTTAAATTCCCATTCTCTTAAAGGCGCAATCACATTTAAATGCGGAGCTAAAGTATTTACTCCGACTTCAAATCTAACCTGGTCATTTCCTTTGCCTGTGCATCCATGAGCAACTGAATCTGCATTTTCCTGGATAGCAACATCAACAAGCATTTTTGCAAGCAAAGGCCTTCCAATAGCAGTTGCCATGGGATAGCTTCCTTCATATAAAGCTCCGGCTTTCAATGCTTTCCAAACATAGTTTGTAATAAACTCTTCGCGTAAATCTAAAACAACCGATTTAACAGCACCGGTTTTAGCGGCTTTTTCCTTTACACCTTGTATCTCTTTCTTCTGACCTAAAAATCCAGTTGCTGTAATGATATCGGCATCATATTTTTTGCTTAACCATTTAACCATAACCGATGTATCTAATCCACCGGAATATGCAACAACTATTTTTCTCTTAGCCACTTTCTCATCTCCTTTTTTATTTTATTTAATAACCGACATTGTCAGTCATCATTTTTTTTATTAAATCTACCACGTTCTGAATATTTTTAACTGAACTTGGTATTATCAAAACTGTATCATCTCCTCCAACAGTTCCAATTATATCCGGGTTATTTAGCCTGTCAACATGATTTGCTACACCTTGTGCTCTGCCGGCTAATGTTCTTATTACGACTAAAGATTCATTTTGTTCGACACTTATAATTTCATAACCAATTAATTTTGCAATCTGTTTTCCTGATTCATGTGAATCGAAAACGTACCTTGTTCCGCCTTCGGAAAATATTCTTACAACTCCAAGCTCGGCAAAATCACGGCTTAGTGTTGCTTGAGTAACTTGAATTCCTTCAGCTTGCAAGAGTTTAACAAGCATTTCATGAGAAGTGATATACCTGTTATTCAATAGCTCTTTGATTCTGTTTAATCTTCTTAATTTTGATGACATATAAGTTTATTCCGGTTTTTGATTAATAGTTTCTTCGGATACTTTAAGAACAACTTTCTTAAAATTTAAAAGGAAGTTCATAATTTCTTTTTGAGTAATAATAAAAGGAGGAAGAATCCGTATTACTGTGTCGCCGGAAGTTCCCACCAAGACTTTTTCCTTTGAGAAGTTCGCTTGCAATTTTCTTACTTGAAATTCCTTCTTTTAATTCTATCCCAATCATTAAACCCTTGCCTCGAATCTCTTTTATTTCTTCAAGATGCAAACCATGAAGCGAATCCATTATTGTATTGCCAAGCTTTGAATTATTTTCAAGTACTTTTTCATTTATCATTTCAACTACTTTATTTGCTGCAGCAACTGCAATTGGATTTCCGCCAAATGTGGAACCGTGATTTCCCGGGCTAATAGCTTCAGCAACTTTTGCTGAACAAATTGTAGCTCCAATAGGAAAGCCATTTGCAAGTCCTTTAGCAGTAGTAACAATATCAGGAATTATTTCTTCATGCTCATAAGCAAAATATTTTCCAGTTCTTCCATTGCCGGTTTGAATTTCATCAACAATTAAAAGTATATTTTTTTCATAGCAGAAATATCTTAAGTCTTTTAAATAACCAGCGTAAGGAACATTTACACCGCCTTCACCTTGAATGGGTTCAATCATTATTGCAACAGTTTGTTCATTAACTTTACTTTCAATAGAAGCCATATCACCAAATGGCACAAATGAAAATCCATTAAGCATTGGGGTAAAACCTTCATGAAGTTTTAATTGCCCTGTAGCAGAAAGGCTTCCCATTGACCTGCCATGAAAACCGCCAAAAGCTGAAATGATATGATATTTTCCTTCGCCCCATTTTCTTGCAAACTTAATTGCTGCTTCATTTGCTTCAGTTCCGGAGTTGCTGAAGAAAACAGAATCAAGTCCGGAAATTTGTGCAAGCTTATCTGCAAGATTTATTTGAGGGGTTGATTGATATAAATTTGAAACATGCCAAAATTTATCAAGCTGTTCTCTTACTGCAGCTTTAATTTCTTTGTTGTTATGGCCGAAACCGTTAACTGCAATGCCGGAAAGAAAATCTAAATACCTATTGTCGTCCGCATCATAAAGATAAGCGCCATCCCCACGGACAAATTCAACCGGGAATCTGTTATAAACGTTAAGCAACGTAGTGAAGCTGTTTGTTTTCTTCTGTTGAACCAATGATCCAAGTTCCATTAAAGTCTTCATTATTTGTTATTGTTTGATGATTTAATTTCGAGCCTATCCAGATTTTATTTATTCCTTTATAGAGAAGGGAAGAGCATGATTTTAATTTTGGAATCATTCCGCCGGTAATTTCACCTGATAAAATTCCATTTACAATTTCAGAAGTATTAAGCTGTTTTTTTACTTCGCCGTTAATGATAACTCCATCAACATCTGAAACAAATAATACAGAATCTGCTTGAATAGCTGCAGCCAAGTACTTCAGTAAAAATATCTGCATTAACATTTAATTAAATTACCATCTGCATCTTTGCATACACTTGAAAAGACAGGAAGAACTTTATGAGATAAAAGCGCTTCAATCCATTCTTTTGAACCTGTCAATTCAGGATAACCTACAAATCCTAAATTGTCATCAAATATTTTTGCTGTGAAAGTATTTCTATCAATACCGGAAAATCCTGCCGCTTCAATTCCGCATGAATTTAATTTAGCTGAAAGCTGCGTGTTAATTAATCCTGCCTGAACAGCAGCAACTATTTCCATGTATTTTGAAGTAGTTACTCTTTGTCCATCAATAAATTTTGTTTCAAGTCCAATCTTATCTGCCCACTCAGAAATTGTTTTTCCAGCGCCATGAACAAGCACTAACACTATCATAAACTTCATAAAGATTTTTAATTAGTTCTATCCATTTATTGGTTTCAATAAATTCACTAATTGTTTTACCGCTTATTTTTAATATTGCTGTTTTCATTTTCTCTCCATTCTCAAGTTCTATAATCTGCGTTTATTCTGATGTATTCTTCTGTTAAGTCGCAGGTCCACCAGGTTGTATCTTCTTTCCCCAAACCTAAATCAATATTAATAACAAACTCAGGCTGTGAAAGAATTTTAGAAGCTAATTCTTCATTCAAAGTAAGACTAAAATTCGGTTGAAGTACTGATAAATCATTAAAGCTAATTGAAACTTTATTTGGTTCGATATCAGCACCGCTTTGTCCGGCTGCGCTCATGATTCTTCCCCAATTAGCATCTTCACCGTAAATTGCTGTTTTAACTAAAGAAGAATTTGCAATTGATTTTCCAATTAAGATCAGCATCATTTTTTGATTTTGCATTTTTAACATTTACAGTAACTAGCTTTGTAGCACCTTCACCATCTGCGACAATTGATTTAGCCATTTGAATACAGATTGCATTTAATGCTTCAGAAAATGCTTCTAGTTTTCGGAATCATTTATATTTATTCCACTCTTTCCATTAGCCATATATTATGCACATATCATTTGTGCTTGTTTCACCATCAACAGAAATTTTATTAAATGAATTATTAATTGATTTTACAAATATATTTTTAAGAATAGTTTCATCAATTTCTGCATCGGTAGTAAGAAACCCTAACATAGTAGCCATATTTGGAGCAATCATGCCGCTGCCTTTGCAAATTCCGCCGATAGTTACTTCACCTTTTTTAAGTTAACTTTTACAGCAAATGATTTCATTTTTTTATCAGTAGTCATGATTGCTTCAGCAGCATCTAAACCACCATTATCGGAAAGGGAGGAGGAGATAGTATTAATTCCATTTAACAAAGCATCCATTGGAAGTTTTTGTCCAATTACACCGGTTGAAGAAATTAAAACTTCATCCTGTTTAATCCCTAAATATTCAGCGCAGCTTTCTTGCATTTGCAAGCGCATCATTATAACCATCATCTCCCGTGCATGCATTTGCATTTCCTGAATTACACAGAATTGCTTTTACTTTTTTATGTGTGTTTACAATTTCTTGAGTAATTAAAAGAGGGGCAGCCTTAACTTTATTTGTAGTAAATGTTCCGGCAGTTATGCAGCTAACATCAGAGTAAATTAAAGCTAAATCTTTTTTCTTTTTTTTAATTCCGCAGAAAATTCCTGCTGCTTGAAAACCTTTTGCAGAAGTAACCGAACCATTCTCAATAAACTGATACATTGTTCTTCCCCCTTTCAAATATACCAAGCGTTTCATCCCATCCATAAAGTTTATTTAAATTTTGAATTGCCTGGCCTGAAGCACCTTTAATAAGGTTATCAATTGCAGCAGTTATGATAACAGTTTTATTTTTTGCTGTTACATTTATATCGCAAAAGTTTGTTCCGGTTACCCATTTTAATTGTGGAGGAATTTCTCTCATTCTAACAAAAAAAGAATCTTCATAAAAAACCGTATATAGATTTTTTATTATTTGTTCGTCAATATCATCTTTAAGATAAATCACTGAAGTCGAATAAATACCAACTGCAATTGGAAGTAAATGAGTTGTAAATGAAAAAGGAGATTCAAATCCTTTTGCATTTAACAGTTGAAGAATTTCCGGTTCATGTCTATGCTTGGTGACATTGTAAGCAGAAACATTTCCATCCATTTCAGACATTAACAATTCAGTTTTAGCAGATTTACCGGCACCGCTTGTTCCAGAATAAGCGTTAACACTTGTGGAAATAATTTCATCTGAAAAATTTGAAACAATAGGAAGTAGAGATAAAAGTGCAGCAGTAGGGTAGCAGCCAGGATTTGCAACTAAATCAAATTTAGAATAATCCGTTTTACTATAATCAGCTAAGCCGTAAATTTTTTGTAAAAGCAATTCAGAAGAAGTATGTTTTAGTCCGTACCATTTTTCATAAATAGCAGATTCATTTAACCTGAAATCTCCGCCGAGGTCAATGATTTTTTTCCCTCTATTTAAAATTGTAGGCACATATTTTAAAGCTTCGCCATGAGGAAGTGCTATAAAGAAGACATCTTCTTCATAAGAAATATTATTTATTGATTCAACATAATCATCAGCAACAATACCTTTTAAATCCGGAAACAAATCAATTATTTTTTGGCCTGAACTTGTATTTGCATAAACTTTAACTTCACCGATTTCGGAATGAGCATTACAATACTCTAATAATTTTTTTCCCGTATAACCGGTTCCGCCTAATATTCCAACAGATAACATAATAAAAATCCCTTTTGAGTTTTTAATTAATAATGAATGAACTATTTATAATGAATGAAATATTATTACCCCAAACGGGGGCGGCGTGTATTTAAATTAATTATAGAAGTGAGCAGAAAAATTTTTTCGCTTAAATTGTTATAGATCAATATTTAAAAAATCTATTTTCATTTGCTGAAAAAAATACATTCTGTTACATTTATTGTCAACATAAAAATGAATAATAATTTATAAATAATGTTATATAGTATATTATTGATTATATATGTATATATATACTATTATCGTGGTAATTATACAAGAGAGATAAGGCGAATTTCAATTTAAACTATTAAACTCAAATTCTAAGAGATTGGTCTTATGAGTTGAAATAAAATAAAAAGTGAAATTATTATTCTTTATTAAAAAATATAAGTAATTCAGCAAAATCTCGAAAAGCTCCATTTCCGCCTTTATTTGCACAAATATAATCAACTAACTCTTTAATGGCGGGCATAGCATCTACTTGGGCAGGCTGATAAGCCAACTAATTTAATAATCTCCAAATCGTTATAATCATCGCCAATATAAGCAACATTTTCAGCAAGTAAGTTTTTATTTTTTAAGATGTTAGGGAAAATATTTTGCTTTTCTTTTATTCCAAGATGTAATTCATTTATTTGTAATTTTTCAGCTCTTTTTTTAACGGAACCTGAAGTTTCGCCTGTAATTATTCCGGTTTCGATATTTACTTCACTGAGTAATCTTTCAACACCCATCCCATCCCGGATAGAAAATCTTTTGAATTCTTCACCTTTTGGGGAATAATAAACTCCAGTATCAGTTAAAACTCCGTCATTATCCGTTAAAACAAGCTTTATTTTATTTGCTTTTTTTTGGATTTCCGAATATTTATCACCCAAAATTTTTGAGTAATTCATAAAAAATCTCCTAAATTATGTTATTATAATTTGTTAGATTAAAATTGATTAGTTAAATTAAAGCCAATTATTAAAATATCAAAAATAAAAGTATAGGCGTATGAGAGTTGTTAAACCAAAAAAATTACAAAAAGGGGATTTGATAGGGGTTATTTCTCCGGCTTCATCTCCAGATGACCTTTCAAAAATAAATTTAGGTGTATCTTATTTAGAAAAATTAGGATACAAAGTTGAAGTTGGAAAGAATGTTGGAAATTATCATGGATATTTAGCCGGCAGCGATAAAGAAAGATTGGATGATTTACATTCAATGTTTAAGAAAAAAGAAGTGAAAGCAATTTTTTCTGTTCGCGGTGGTTATGGCTCTCCAAGATTGTTGGATAAAATTGATTTTAAAATAATCAAAAACAATCCAAAGATATTTGTTGGTTACAGTGATATAACTGCTTTGCAAATGGCATTCTTTCAAAAGGCGGGATTAATAACTTTTGCGGGGCCAATGGTTGCAGTTGATTTTTATAATAGCGTTGACCCTTTCACAGAAGAATTCTTTTGGTCATTGTTAACATCAAACAAAAAAATAGGAAGAGTTAAACCGCCTGACGGAGAAAAAATATTAAAGATTACTAAAGGTGCTGCTAAAGGAAGAATATTTGGCGGCAACTTATCTTTAATATCTGCATTGGTTGGAACAGAATATTTCCCGGATGCAAAAGATAAAATTTTGATTTTAGAAGAAGTACAAGAATTACCTTATAGAGTTGATAGAATGTTAAATACATTAAGACTGCATAAATTATTTAAGCAATCAGCAGGAATTATTTTAGGAAGATTTTTAGATTGCAATGAACACGACCCGGAAAAACGTACATTGACTTTAGGTGAAGTTATAGATGATTATTTTGGAAAGCTTTCTATCCCGGTGATTTATAATTTTAAGCATGGCCATGTAAAAGAAAATATAACAATTCCTTTCGGGACAATGGTGAAATTAAATGCTTCAAAGGAATTTGTGGAATTTACGGAAGCTGCAGTTAGTTAATCTTCTTCAAAATGAATTACTGAAAAATATTTTTTAAAGTGTCTTTTTGCTTTTACGGCTTCATCTAAGTTTTTAAAAATTCCAAACACAGTCGAACCAGTTCCTGTCATCAAAGAAAATAAAGCTCCTGCTTCATACATTTTAGTTTTTATGTTTTCTATTTCAGGATATTTTTTAAAACTACTCCTTCAAAATCATTTGTGATTTTATCTTTAAAATCTTGAATGTGAAGTTCATGATTTTCGATTATTTCTTCTAAAGAAAAATTTCTTTTTTTTAAATATTAGATTTTCAAAAGCCCATTTTGTAGATACATGAATTCCTGGGTTAACAATCAAAATAGGGAAGTCAATCTTAAAATTAATTTCTTTTAATACTTCTCCTCTGGAAGAAGCGAAACTTGGTTTCGGATTTAAAAAGAAAGGAACATCTGAGCCAAGCTGAAAAGCGATTTTTTTTATATCCTTTTCATCTAACATCATAAATTAAATAATTCATTTAAGGAAAGGAGTGTAACCGCACAATTAGAACTTCCACCGCCAAGGCCTGCCCCGATTGGAATATTTTTTTTTAATGAAATATTTGCACTAATTTTCTTTCCAGTAAATATCTTCTAATATTTTTTTTGCTTTGATAATTAAATTATTGGGGTCGAATTCCAACTCTTTATTATTAGACGTAAATTGAAATGAATCTGATTTTTCAAAAGTCAGTTCATCAAAAAGATTTATTGGATAAAATATAGTTTCGATATCATGATATCCATCATCTCTTTTTCTAATTATGTTCAAACCGACATTAATTTTAGCACAAGATTTAATAATTATCTTATTCATCTAAAAGCTTTTTAATTTCTTTGATGTGTTCTGGAGTGGAGCCGCAACATGCTCCTACGAAAGAAGGATTATTTTTTAAGATTTTTTTTACTGATTTTTTTATATTCTATTGGAGATACAAAATTTTCTATTCGTTTATCTGTATAACTCCCTGAACCTAAATTCAAATACATTCCCCAATTAAAATCTATTGTAATTTGTTGAAGAATTTTTGAAAAAAGTTTAGGCAAGATGCAATTAAACCCTATTGCAACAGGTTCGTAGTTTGAAATATATTTAATTACATCGGTTATTTTATTATTTGATAGAAGTTTACCTATATTCTCCAAGAATATACTTATTATAAATGGAATATCATTTTTATGACAGTATTTGCAAATAATTTTGATTTCATCAAAGTGACTTTGTGTTTCATTTAAAATAAAATCAACGCCGTTTTCATATAAAAGACTTATATGTTTATGATGATTATATTCTAATTCTTTATGAGTTAAAGTTCTCAAAACCTGGTAACAATCCTCTGCGGGAGCATTTGAACCAGCTATAAAAACCGGTAATCCACCAATAGCTTCTTTTGCTATTTCGACACTTTTTCTGACTATAGATTTGTTATCAATTTTAAAACTTTCAGCAGCAGCAGGATTCGTTCTAAAAGTATTTGTTGTAATAATATCAGCACCGGCGTTGATGTAATCTTGATGAATTTGAAAAACCATTTCCGGATTTTCAATATTTGCCTGTGACATCCACATTGAAACCTTACTTTTCAAACCTCTTTGCTGTAAAAGGCTTCCCATTGCGCCATCAAGTATCAATGGCCTATTAATTCTTTTGGAAAGGGAGAATGGATTAATATAATTATTATTTAGAAACATTCTTATTAGTAAAATTATTATTAAATATTATTGAATTTGTTTTAATATTCAAGAGACCCACTAATTGAATGTCTAATATAGAGTAGAATTAGATAAATAAGCTAAAATATTACTCATGGTTTTTTTATGAATAATTCTTTAACTTTCTCCAAAAAGAAATAATCAACAAAATCTAAAAAGAATGTTTATGAAAATATATAATTATAAAGTAGTAGTGGAAGAATGTGAAGAAGGTGGATTTTATGCAGAATGTCCTGCTTTTCCTGGCTGTCATGTTGAAGGGGATACATATGAAGAAACGATTAAAGAAATGAGAGAGGCTGTTAAGGCTTTCATCACAGATTATAAAGAAAAGAATGAAGAGCTGCCTACCGATAATTTCCTTGTAACTTCAGTTCAAATTTCCGTATGACTAATATATTCCCGGATATAAATTCAAAACAGATAATTAAAATTGTTGAAAAACTTGGATTTAGGTTTGTAAGACAAAGCGGAAGTAGTCATGCAATTTATAGAAGAGAAGGCGATGGTTCAAGAACAACTATACCTGTCCACGGTAAAAATTCTTTAAAAAGAAAAACTATTAAATCAATATGCAAAGATATTGGAATTACATTAGAAGAATTAAAGGGTTTATTATGATAAGCTTATTGTTTTAAATATCATTTTTAGCATTTAAATACTTTTCTATTTCAGAAATTATTCTATCTAAATCTATCCTCTGAATACATTCAAGATTATAAGGGCAAACTTTTTTCCAGCAAGGAGAACAGAATAAATTATTCTTGGAATAACTTTACTCCACGGTTATAAAGATCAATTTCTGTCCAGCAGCTCACCCCAAACCAGGCAATTATATATTTCTTTAGCGCTATTGCCAGATGCATTCCAAATGAATCACCGGTTATAACCACATCAGCAAGCTGCTCAAAACATGCTCCTTTTCTAACACCTAAATTAGTTGGAGAATTAATTATTTTATTTTTGAAGTGAGAATAAATTTCTAAGTTGCGTTCCGAGTCTTCAGGGCCGCCAAGAAGAATAATTTTTACTTTGTTAGTTTCAAGCAATTTCTCTATTAAATAAATATGCTGCTCAATTGTCATTTTTTTATTTGGATAGAGGTTGGAGCAGCCTGTATTGAATCCCACCACATAATCATTAGAACTTAATCCAACTTCTTTTTTATATGTTTCAATGAACGAAATTTCTTCTTCATTGAAATTAAAAACATAATCATCTCTTTTATAAAATTCTTTAAGTTCAAAAGTCTCAGCCAAATAATCCTGTCCGGTTCTTTGATTTTCTCTAAACTTTAATTTATTGTTCATTCCAAGTTGATAATTATATAACGCACCTTCGTTTACGGGAATTATCTTACCATCATTATCAAGCCCAAAGCCAAGTTTATTTTTAGAATTAATTGAATTCAGTAATGCACAAGATTTTAATGATTTATCCGAGTTCATTACATAATCAAATTCCATTTCTTTTAAGATTGAAATAGATTCAGCATCATAAGGAAATACGTAATCTATAAATTGATTTTCATAAAGAAGTTTGACTGCATTTTTATCTGTTATCCAATAAATTGTTGATTCAGGAAATTTTCGTTTTAATGCCGGAAGCTGTGCTGTTGTCATTAAAACATCTCCCATAGCATCAAGATTTATAATCAATATTTTGGTGCCGATTGGAATATTATCTTTGCACCCGTCTTTTAAACAATCGTGATCCGGGTAGCATGGCTTATAACCAGTAAATCTTTTACAATTTGGAATTTCTATTTTCATAGTAAAAATATAAACATTAAATTGATAATGAAATTTTAACTTGATTTATGAAATAGGAATCAAATATAATAAAAGAATTTAACCTATAGTAGAATTAATATGAAGGTCTTCCAATTCAGTTTTGGGGATGGCTATGCAGGTAGTGCTAAAATTGCAATACTAAGCTCAGAACTTTTAAAGAAAAAAGGATATTCAGTCACATTATTTGTTTCTAAAAATTCTTTAACCAAAAAAAGAGGAATAGAAAAAAGCTTAGATATTGTTTCATTAGATAGCAGAAATAAATTTAAAGATCTCATTAAAGAAGTAATATTTATATTTGAACAAGAGAAACCCCAAATAGTGATTTCACATCATTCATTGGATAGAAGAGTTGGATTTGAATTAAAGAAAAAATTTAAGAAAACATTTTTCAACATTGGATACAGGCATAACATTACTAAAAGTTTTCCCATTGTTGGCCCATATCTCTATAATCATTATTATGATTACTTAATAGCTTGCAGTAAAGGTGTTGCGGATAGCTTAATTTCTTCCGGTGTAAAATCACAAAAAGTTAAAATTATTTATAATGGAATTTCAGTTCCAGATGATATCGCTATGTTGACCGGATCTGAAATCAAAAAGAAATACAATTTGAATAATAAAATTGTTTTGGGATTGTCAACCTGGTTTCATAAAGAAAGAAAAGGATTCGACATTTTGTTTAAAGCATTTTCAGAGCTTAACAATAATTTTGTCTTGTTAATTGTCGGAATTCCTGAACATGATCATAATGCTGTTTTAGATTATGCTAAGGAATTTAATATTAAAGACACAAAAATTATTATGCCGGGATACGTGGATAATATTTGGGAGTATTACAGAGCGATGGATATTTTTCTGTTGCCTTCTCGTTCTGAAGGATTTTCACTTTCGCTTCTTGAGGCAGCCGCTTCACACCTGCCAATAATTGCGTCAAACATTCCAGGGAATAATGAATTTATATTTGATAATAAAAATGGTTTGCTTTTCAATTCAGAAAAGTCAAATGAATTAACATCGGCTATTTATAACCTTTGTTTGAATGAAAAACTTAAAAATGATTTGAGTAAAAATGCTTATGATTCGGTAATGAAAAATTATTTAATCAATAATTACGCGGATAATTTGGATAACTTTTTAAATCAAGTTTCTAATTAACCGTTAATCGGATTTTTTATAGTCTCAATATTCGGGAGCAGCCAGGTTATTAATCCTATCAAAGGTAGAAAAGACACACACCTGGTAAACATAATTTATACTTGTTTGATCAGCTAATTCACCTAAAACTGCTGAACCAATACCGGCAATTCCGAAAGCAAAACCAAAAAATAATCCAGCAATCATTCCAACTTTACCTGGCAATAATTCTTGTGCATAAACTAAAATTGTAGGGAATGCTGAAGCTAGTATTACTCCAATCAAAATTGTCAAAATAGTTGTCCAAAATAAATTGGCATAAGGAAGTAAAATTGTAAAAGGGGAAACTCCTAAAATCGAAAACCAGATGATATATTTTCTTCCGAATCGGTCGCTCAAAGGGCCTCCAATCATTGTTCCTACAGTAGCAGAAGCTAAAAAAATAAATAGATAAACTTGAGATGTTTGAACAGACATTTGAAATTTATCAATCAAATAAAAAGTAAAAAAACTTGTCATACCGGCAAGATAAACATACTTTGAAAAAATTAATACTAATAAAATGAATACAGTAAACTGTACTTTTTTCCTGGAGAAATTATGCAATAATTCAATATTATCTAATTTGTTTTTAATCTGTGATTGAACATGGTTTATTCTTTTATACCATTTACCGATCCTAATTAATATTATTATAGCAAGGAAAGCCAGTAGTGAAAACCAAAGTATGCTTAATCTTCCATAAGGAACAATAATTATTGCTGCTAATAAAGGCCCAATTGAGCGGCCGGCATTTCCTCCGACCTGAAAGATGGATTGTGCAGTTCCTCTTTTTCCCCCGGATGCAAGATGTGCGACACGTGACGCTTCCGGATGAAAGACTGAAGATCCGATTCCTACCAAAGCTACAGAACATAAAAGGATTGTATAATTAGATGCAAATGAAATCAAAACTATTCCAGAAAGAGTAAACATCATTCCTACAGTAAGTGAAAAAGGTTTTGGCTTTTTATCAGTATAAAATCCTACAAAAGGCTGAAACAGTGATGCTGAAAGCTGAAATGTTAAAGTAATTAATCCAATCTGGGCAAAACTTAATTGAAACGAATCTTTGATAATTGGATAAATAGATGGTATGAGAGATTGCATAACATCATTAAGCAAATGTGAAAAACTAATTGCAAACAAGATTTGATACGTTGTTTTTTCTGCGATTTTATTATTATCAATTTGGATTGCTTGTTGTGTTTCCATTTTTATATTTTAATTACGTTGCTTTTGCTTAGTATTCATTTTTCATTCATTTAAAAATAGATATAAAATTAAACAAGAAAAGTATTGTCAGCAATTTGTTCCTAAGCTCAAGAATTTAATCCAACATTAAAAAGTTATTGTCTTTTAAATTAACTGTGGTGTATTTCAACGTTTATCATTAACTTCACTTTTTAATTACTTGTTTCGATAATATATGGTAGATAAAGGATACGCATAGTCAACAGATATATAAAACAAAAATTAGTTAAATAATATATTACTCAATAGAAGAGAGCGATACAAAAAAGTGGTGAAACATTTTTTTAATAAACGAAAATTGAGATTAATTATACTTTTTAAAGATATTTAACTTCAAATCTTTAACTATGAATTATAAATTCAAATTTATATTGTTTTTCATATTTTCCATTGCTAGTACTCAATACGCTCAGCAAGATCTTGCTGATAGTCTTGAAGCGCAACTAGAAATTCTAAGTGCTGAAAAAAAAGTTGAAACCCTGGATAGGCTTGCAGATATCTACCAATATATTAATACTAAAACTGCTATTGAATTTGCTAATAAAGGAGTAGAACTCGCCAAGTCGATTGGTGATGCTAAAGGTTTAGCAAGCTGCTATGGAAGCCTTGGCTTCTGCTACATAAGTATGGATAATAACAAAGCGTTAGAATATACAAAGAAAGCTTTGGAAATCCGGGAGAAAATAGGTTATAAAATGGGGATTGCTTCATCTCTTAATGTAATTGGGGTAATCAATTATTTCAAAGGAGATTATTTAGCTGCAATAGAATATCATTTAAAAGCGCTTAAAATGCGTGAAGAGATTGGAGATGCAAAAAATTTATCTGTTTCCTACAATAACATTTCTCTTGTATATATTGCTTTAGAAGATTATGAAACTGCGTTACAATACCTGGATAAAAGTTTAGTTTTAAGAAAAAAAATAAATAGCCCGGATGGAATTGCAATTATTAAAGGCAATATTGGGGATATTTACAGCCGGATGGGTAAGAATAATCTTTCGCTTAAATATTTGAATGACGCTTTAAATATTAATAAAAAGATTGGTAACAAAAAATCTGAAGGCGCAAATTATCTTATATTGGCAAAAGTTTACATGCAGATTGGTGAAAATGAAAAAGCTTTGAATAACTATAATATGGCAATTGACCTGTATAAAGCTATGGATGAAAAACACGGTATTTCGCAAGCCGAAAATGGAATAGCAGCAATCTATCAGAAAGAAGGAAAATCAGAATTTGCGGTGAGTCATGCTCTTACTGCATTTACTTTTGCTGATTCAATTCAATTCATTAGAAAATGTCGCACATGCCGCGAACGTACTTCAGGCAGAGTATTATAAGTTGGGGAATACAAAAAAGGCTTTTTATTATCTCACTATTTTTAAAGACGCTTCTGACAGCTTAAAAATATCCGATAAAATAAAAAAGCTTGCAAAAACAGAGTTTGATTATAAAATTCAGGAGATAAAAAATAGGCAGGATGTTGAAATAGCTAAGCAAAACATATTTATTCAATGGCTTTCAATTTCTCTTGTTCTTGGTTTAGTGATTGTTGGATTAATTATTTGGGGATATGTAAATAAAAGAAAAATTAACAAACAGCTAAATGAATTAAATGACAAATTAAAAGAACTTAATGCAACAAAGGATAGATTCTTCTCAATAATTGCGCATGATTTACGAGGCCCATTTCATGCTTTACTTGCACTTTCAGATGCATTGTCTAATGATATTGACAGCTTAAGTAATGATGAGATTAAAGAATTTAATACGGATATAAATAATTCGCTTAAAAAGCAATTTGAATTATTAAATAATCTCCTGGATTGGTCCAGACTTCAGAATGAGAATTATAAATTGAATTTAGAAATTATTAAAGTACATGATGAACTTATGGATATTATAGATGCATTACATCTGAATTTTTCTCAAAAAGAAATAAATATTGTTAATGAAGTTGAAAAAGATATTATAGTAAATGCAGATAAAAATATGCTCGAACTTGTGCTACGAAATTTAATTTCAAACAGTATCAAATTTTCCAATAAGCAAGGAATAGTTAAAGTTACATCAGTCCAGAAAAATGGGCAAATAGAATTTACTGTTTCAGATAATGGCGTAGGTATTCCTAAGGATGATCTAAATAAGATATTTCGAATAGATGTTCATTATTCAACTCAAGGGACTTCTAAAGAAAAAGGAACTGGGTTAGGATTAATTTTATGCAAGGAAATAATTGAAAAACACGGGGGAGAAATTAAAATCAAAAGTGAAAAAGGGAAAGGAACAGATGTTTCTTTTACTTTGAATAAATATTGAATGGCTTATCAGATAATTCACACCAAAATTTATATTTAAATATTAAGTTTTAGATATATCAAAGTAAGAGAACGTGAAAAATATACAGCTGCTGCCAAATATTTAGAAAGCTACATTGCAAATATAAATAATTGATTAAATTGCCAATTGAGAAAAAATAAAGATAATAAACTTCAGTGAATGGATGAAAAAGAGCCTTAGTTTAAATTATTAAATTGAATTTGTATAGGTTGAAAAATAAAATTGAAATCGTTATACTTTTCAAAAATTTAATCTCATCATTATTGCTAAATCAGATAATGATTTAACATTATCAAATAAATGAAAAATAAAATCTATCTTATAATAATTTTCATCCTTGCTGTTTCTATAACGCAATATGCTCAACAAGGGATGGCTGATAGCCTAGAAAAACAATTGGGAAAAATAAGTGGTGAAAAAAAGGTAGACGTTCTGGATGAACTTGCCGATTTATATCAATATATAGATAGTAAGAAAACATTAGATTATGCAAATGAAGGTGTACGAACTAGCTGAATCACTTAATTACAAAAAAGGACTTGCAAGCTGCCTGGGCAGTATTGGGTATTGCTACATTAATTTGGATAATAAAAAAGCTTTAGAATATACAAAAAAGGCTTTAGCCGTTAGAGAAAAGATAAATGATAAATCTGGAATAGCTAATTCGTTAAATGTTCTTGGGATAATAAGTTATTATCAAGGGGAATTATTTAGTTTCAATAGAAAATCATCTTAAAGCAGTGAAGATACGTGAAGAGAATGGAAACGAAAATAAAATGGCAACTTCTTATAATAATATTTCTCTCGTTTATCTTGCTTTGGAAGATTATGATACTGCCTTGGAATATTTGAATAAAGCTTTGGTAATAAGAAAAAAAACTAGCAATGGTAAAGGTTATTCTATTATTGAGCAAAATATTGGAGATATATATTCAAGGATCGGAAAATATGATAAAGCAATTGAATACTTAAATGATGCTTTAATAGAAGGTAAGCATACAGGTAATAAACAATCTGAAGCAGGTATATATTTAATATTTGCCAGGATATACTATACAAAACATGAATATAATAAAGCTTTGGACTATTATAATTTAGCCAATAAATTATATAAAGAAATGGATGAAAAACATGGCTTGTCTCAATCTGAAAATGGAATAGCTTCTATTTATCAAATTGAAGGTGAGTCGAATTTATGCTATTAATCATGCTCTTATAGCTATTGAATTAGCTGACTCCATTAATTCATTAGATAATATTGCCAAGTGCAGCGAAACTACTTCAGGCAGAATATTATAATAAGGGTAATTACTAGCAAGGCATATTATTACCTTAAAATTTATAAAGATGCATCGGATAGTTTGAAAATTACAGATAAAATTAAAAAACTGGCTAAAGAAGAATTTGACTATAAAATTCAAGAAATTAAAGTGAAGCAGAACTCGGAAATTGCCAAACAAAAAATATTTATTCAATGGCTTTCAATTTCTCTTGTCCTCGGTTGTGTAATTGTTGGATTAATTATTTGGGGCTATATTAATAAAAAAAAAATTAATAGGCGGCTTAATAAATTAAACGGCAGGCTAAAAGAACTTAATACCACAAAAGATAGATTTTTCTCAATCATAGCACATGATTTAAGGGGGCCATTTCATTCTTTACTTGCATTTTCAGATGCTTTATCTAATGATATTGAAAACTTAAGTAAAGAGGAAATTAAAGAATTCAATATTAAGAATTAATCACTCTCTCAATAAGCAATTTGTATTATTAAATGATTTGTTAAATTGGTCAAGATTACAAAATGAAAATTTTAAGTTAATTTAAATAATATTCATCTTTATTATTCGATAAATAATATTATAGAAACTCTATCGATTTTGTTTCACAGAAACAAATATTCTTTAGTTAATGAAGTGGATAAAATCATTACTGTTAATGCCGATAAGGATATGCTTAATTTAGTTTTACGAAATTTAATTTCAAACAGTATTAAATTTTCAAATAAACAAGGAATCATAAAAATAACCTCGGAACAGAATGATGGGGTTGTAAAAGTTAAAGTCTCAGATAATGGAATCGGTATTCCAGATAATGATCTGGAAAAAATATTACGTATTGATATTCGTTATACAACTGAAGGTACTGCTGAAGAAAAAGGAACAGGTTTAGGATTAATTTTATGCAAAGAAATAATAGAAAAGCATGGTGGAGAAATTCAAATTAAAAGTGAAAATAATAAGGGGACTGAAGTGTCTTTTACGCTGAAAGCTGTTTAATAATTTCATATTTAATAATCTCTCAAAATATAAATCTGTTATTATTAATTCTTAACTGATCTCTTTGCTTAGTGTTCATTAAATATGAAATATTGAATCTGCCAAGTTTGAAGAAATTTTGGAAATCATAAATTAATTTAAGATGGCACATTAAATATTTTCTAAAACTTTTCGATAATTATAGTGAAAAGTGTTAAACTGTTTCAAATTTTAAATTTAGTAATAATAAGTTGGATTAATGTGAAATTTAATTTGCAACTTTAACACGGTAGGGAATTACAGGTCTCTGACCGATTTTAAAATAAATGATTTGATGTATATAGATAGTGTTATGAAATTCGATGTTGAATATGAAGTTCCTTTGCTGATTATTTTAAATCCGATAAAAGATTTTCGTTTCATCTTTTCAATTCTTATTTAACATTTCCATCAAATAAAAATAACAGCTCTAAGAGCGTATTTAACCTTGAAGCCGGCTCTTTACACTGATAAATAATGAAACCATAATTAGTAATTCAAACCTGCTGTGGCAGGTAATATTAAAACCATAATACAAAGGATAAATAAATGTATAATAAATTTCTATTTACATTAGCCTTTATTAGCTTATTCTTTAATCTTGGCAGCTCTGTTCAAGCAGCAACAACTATTTATGTAAATATAAATGCTGCAGGTAATAATGATGGCGGTGATTGGAATAATGCTTTTCTTCTCTACAATCTGCACTTGATATGGCAGTTTCCGGAGATCAAATTTGGGTTGCAAAAGGGATCTACAATCCATCATCAGCGTATGATTTGACTAATACATCCCGCTATTATCATTTCAGAATGAAAGATGGGGTTAAAATTTATGGAGGATTTGCAGGTACAGAAACTTCCATTGATGATAGAACGGATTTTGCGGTTGGCGGAACTAATGAAACAATTTTAAGTGGTGATATAGGTGTCCCGAACGATAATTCAGATAATTGTTATCATATTTTTATCACCCGGATGGATATGGCTTAACAAGCTCTGCAATTTTAAATGGATTTACTTTAAAGTATGGATATGCGAACGGGCCTGGAACTTATGAAGTTCGCGGAGGTGGAATGCATAACGGAATAGGTAATTCACTGAAATAAATCAATGTTCATTCCTTAATAATTATGCAACATACGGAGGAGGAATATATAACTTAACATGCTCGCCGATTATCAGTAATTGCCTTTTCAGCACAAACACTGCAACAAGATGGGGCGGCGGAATATACAATACAACAAGTGCACAAACACAAATAATAAATTGCCTTGTTGTAAATAATTATAGTGCCACAACAGGCGGCGGAATATATAACTATGATGTAGACGGATCTAACCCATGCAATGTTTTTATTACAAACACTACTGTAGCAAATAATAGCGCCGGTTATTGCGGGGGTGTTAGAATTTATTTTTGCACTGTGACACTTAACAATTGCATTGTGTGGGGAAATACTCATACAAGTGGTACCGACGGCAGCCAAATTTCAGTTAGTGCTGTATCAGAGATTACAACAATAAATAATTCATGTTATTCTAATAGTGCAAGTGATATTTTTGGGAATCCAGTTACAGCAAATTGCATTTTTTCTGATCCACAGTTTGTTGATACTTTAAATAGTGACTTCAGAATCGCCGGGAACTCGCCTTGTATAAATATTGGCAACAGCAGTTATAATTCTCAAACATATGATATAAAGGGACAATTGAGATTGCAAAATACAATTGATATGGGAGTTTACGAATGGACATCTGGTGTTGATCAAGATTTACCGCTCCCGGTTGAACTAACTTCCTTTTCAGCAAATGTTTTGAACAACAGTGTTGAACTTAATTGGAATACTGCAACAGAAGTTAACAATTATGGCTTTGAAGTAGAAAGATTATCAAAGATTAACGACAAAACTTCCGGGGGTTGGGAAAAAATAGGCTTTGTAAATGGAAGTGGAAATTCTAATTCTCCTAAGAATTATTCTTTTAAAGATAAAGCTGTTTCATCAAGCAATTATTATTATAGATTAAAACAAATTGATATTAATGGAAAGTTTGAATACTCAAAAACAATTGAAGTTGATTTCGGTCTCCAAAAAAATTTGAATTAAGCCAGAATTATCCAAATCCATTTAACCCCAGTACTTCAATTCGTTTCAATTTACCCGAAGCAAGTGTAGTAAAGCTTACAATATATAATCTGCTCGGGCAAAAGATAAGAACACTGGTAAATGACCTCCAGGAAGCGGAGTTCATACAGTTATGCTTAATGCAAATGATCTTGTCAGCGGAATTTATATTTATAAAATTGAAGCCGGCAATTTTGTTCAAACAAAAAAAATGACTTTACTTAAATAATTTAAAAGTAAATCCGTTGCGGCTGATAAAAATTAAAAAAGGCTCAGATAACTGAGCCTTTTTCTTGACTTTCGCACTTTTTTAAAGGAGGGGCGAAATCCTTAGAATATTTATCATAAAGAGCATTTTTAACTTGCATTTGGGTGTCCCAGAAATAATATTGGGGATATGTTTGTCAGAAAGAAGAAAAATAAAAGCGGAATTATTAGTATACAGATTATTGATAAGAGTTCAGGCAAGTATAAGGTTCTTAAGACAGTCGGCAGTTCGGCAGAAAAAAAAATAATTGAAGAGCTTTTCATAAAAGCAAGTCGAGAAATAAAAAATCTTAATATTCAAGAGCAATTCAATTTTGAGATAGATAAGGAAAGACAATTAGTAGATACGTTTTATAATTCAATTGAAGATTTTAAATTATTAGGGCCTGAACTTTTGTTGGGAAAAATATTTGATGAAATCGGTTTTAATATTATAAAGGAGGAACTATTTCGTCATTTGGTGATAACACGATTAGTATATCCGGTAAGTAAATTAAAGACGATTGATTATTTGTACAAATATAAAGGGATTATAATAAATAAAGATAAGGTTTACCGTTACTTAGATAGGCTGCATAAAGGACAAATCGGTTTGGTAGAGCAAGTAAGTTCCCGTCATGCAATCAAAGAAATGCCGGAAGAAGTTTCGATAGTTTTTTATGATGTTACTACATTATATTTTGAAGCAGAAGATGAAGACGATTTACGCAAGAGTGGCTTTAGCAAAGATGGCAAGCATCAGAATCCACAAATAGTGCTTGGACTATTGGTAAATGCAAGCGGCTTTCCATTAGGCTATGAAATATTTGACGGTAAGAAGTTTGAAGGCCATACAATGCTTCCAGTAATTGAAGCATTCAAGAAGAAATATAAATTAAAACAATTAGTAATAGTTGCGGATGCTGGGTTGATGTCCAAAGCAAATATTAAAGAAATAGTAAAGAGGAAATACAAGTTTATAATCGGAGCGAGGATAAAGAATGAATCTGAAGCCATAAGAGAGAAAATATTATCGTTAAAATTAAGCGATGGTCAAAGTACAGTCTTCAAGAAACAAGAAGAAAGAATGATTGTCAGTTATTCCGAGCAAAGAGCTAAAAAAGATGAGCATAATAGAAAGCGTGGATTACAGAAGCTTGAAAAATCAGTCACAACGGGTAATCTTATAAAAAAACAAATAACAAACAGAGGCTATAATAAATATCTAAAATTGGATGGAAAAGCTACCGTAGCTATAGATTACGATAAATATAATGACGATGCTAAATGGAATGGACTTAAGGGTTATTTAACAAACACTGAATTATCAAAGGAAGAAGTAATAGCGCAATACAAACAGCTATGGCACATTGAAAAGACATTCCGAATATCTAAAACAGATTTACGAATACGTCCAATCTTTCATTATTTAAGAAAAAGAATAAAATCACATATCTGTATATCATTTGCAGCATGTGTTATTTACAAAGAGTTGGAGAGACAGTTAAAAAATAAAAAATCTCCTCTAAGCCCTGAAAAAGTAATAGACATATTAAAAACCATTTATGCATTAACAATTACTACACCATATTCTAAAACGAAGTATACTAGGTTATTGATTAAAAATGAAGAACAAGCTGAATTACTTAGACTCTTTAATATCCCTTTTGGGTGTCCCAGTGCGTAAGTCAGGATGACTTTACTTAAATAATTTAAAAGTAAATCCGTTGCGGCTGATAAAAATTAATAAAGGCTCAGATAACTGAGCCTTTTTTATTTAATACGAAAAGTTACAATGAAGAAATTCCATTGAATAAATTCCTTTGCCTTTTAGAATATAAATTCATTTAACCATCGTCTTTATCAGATGCTCAAGTGTGTCAGCCGGATTTTTGCAGTAGCCTGAATGCACTGCGGATGTTTGTATAATTGTACTTTTAGGCGAAGACAGCCAATGAAAGCGTTCCATTTGTGAAAGTTTTCCAATAGGGCCGGCATTTTCACTTCCCGCGGAAATTTCTTCTATTGCCTTTAGATGATTCTTTATCATTTCTAAATCCATTTCCTGGCTAAAAGATTTTAATTTTTCATCATTTAACTCGAAGCGGGCCTTTAAGAATTTTTTTTCTTTACATGAAAGTATCACTCCAACATTTATAAATTCTTCCCGTTCGACTTTTGGGACAACACGTATAATTACATAATCATAAAAATAATTATTGCTCACGTATTGCCTCCTCAATAAATGTATGCGGCAGTCCCAATCGCTTTGTTAAATAATTGTTATAAGCATTTCTATTTTCATCAGGGCTTTTAAATGTTGAATCTCCATCAAGCCATTCGTTAGGAATTGTATCAACAATATTGCGAATAATTTCCGGAGTAATTTTAGATGAAATTTCTTCGTCTATTTCCTTCAAATGTTTTGCTGACTTTAACAGTACATGATTCTTTATTAATGAAAATGGATCGCGGCTTTTCTCTAAATAATTTTCCCAATTATGATGAAAATAAAGAGAAGCACCATGATCAATCAACCAAAGATTTCGATGCCACATAAGCATATTAGTATTTCTGATTGTGCGGTCAACATTGGTTACAAAAGCATCAAACCAAACAATTGTTGAAGCAAGATGTTCATCAGGAATATCCACAACGGGATTAAACATTACCGAGCCGGGCAAGTAATCAAGAGCAAGATTTAATCCGGCGCTTTTTTTTATTAAATCACTTATTTCAGGATCTGCTTCAGTACGTGCCAGATCAGCATCCAACTTGACAAAAACAATTTCTGGAACTCTTAATCCGATTGCCCGTGCAATTTCACCTGAAATTAATTCAGCAATAAGAGCTTTAGTGCCTTGCCCAGCGCCGCGAAATTTAAGTACATAAATTCCGTCATCATCTGCTTCGATAATTGCAGGCAGCGATCCGCCTTCTCGAAGGGGAGTTACATATCTTACAGCGTTTACTGTTCTTAAATTTAATTTTGTCAATTCTATGTCTGCTGTCTTTATTAAAAATTGGTTGAACAAAAATAGTTATCAAATAAATACAATAAAAATTATTCGGTGATTCAATTGTTAATTCAAAGCAAAATACATCCTCCTAAATCCTCCTTCAAAGGAGGACTTTTGTTGGAGTGAGTAACTTCGGAATAATAACTCTTATCATTTTAGAATTGATATTTCAAATATAAATACATAATCGATTTCAATAGTTATTAAATGTATTGAATGTTAATGCGGGGTTATTCCCACTTCGAAGGGGGACAAAGGGGGATGTCAAATAACAAGTTAAGATTACTCGTTTAACAATTGTAAAATTATTTATTACATTAAAACTGCAAATTAAAATATCTTCTGCATTTATCCGGGGATTGTAAATGAAGCTAACTAATTTTCTATTCGTTTCCTTAATTTTTATTTCTTTTCATATTACTGTTTATCCGGCGACTATTAAAGGAGTTGTGACAGATTCCAGAACAAGTGAGATTCTAACTGGTGCAAATGTAGTTGTACTTGGAAAAGAAATCGGTTGTGCTACAGACGTGCATGGTTTTTATGAAATTAAAAATTTACCACCCGGGAAATATATTATTAGGGCAAGTTTTGTTGTCTATGGCCATATAGACAATAATGTTGAAATTAAAGATAAAGATGAAGTTGTTGAACTTAATATAAAACTTAAATCACCAACTGTTGATTTAGATTCAGTTACTACTTCAGAAATTGAGGCATATCATAAAAGACTTGAAGAACAAAATAATATTTCTCAAATATTGTCAATTAAATTTGACAGTATTGAAGTAACAAAAAGTTTACCTAAAGCCTATTTCTCAGTGACAAACAATGCAAAGGATTCTTTTTATATTTTTAAAAACTATTTGTGTTTCCAGGTTATAACTTTGCTGCTTGAAAACGCAAAAGGAGATTGGATCAAGCAAAGACTTGGAGTAATGGATTGTGTTGGAGAAAAAACTTGCCCCGATGAAACAGACTTAATTTTATTAAGGCCAGGGGAGACAATTAAATATCCGCCGACAGAAGTGGGTTTGTATAATATGAGTAAACGCCCAAAAGGGAAATATACTTTGGCAATAGAATATGAGTTTAAGAAACCTAAAACTATTAACACATTTTATTGCGGAACTAAATCAAACATTAAAACTTTGATTACCGGTTTGAGAGGAACTTATATTTCTAATGCAATTACTTTTGAGAATAAGTGAATTAATTAAAACTGATTAGAAATAATAATTTTGATTTTTATCCCTCCAACTTCCTGAACCCCTATCAAATACCTGATAATATTTATCCTCATCATTCCTTAAAATTTTAAGCAAATCAAATGAAATTAAACTATGTTACTACGGCATGTAATTTGGTTTTATAGATTATTGCTCAAATTTCGGGGAGGTGCATTCATTGGGTAAGAAATTAAGTCGCGCTTCGACAAGCATAGTGTAACAGTAAAAGAACTAACCCAATCTGTGAGAAGCCGGATTGGGTTAGCAAGAATTTAAATTAGGAGTACCTATTATGAGAACTGCAACTATACTTTTCACATTTCTATTGTTATCATTCCTCGGCTGCAAAAAAGAAACTACTATTATTGAACCTGGAACGACGGGTAAAATTGATAATAACGACTTGCTTCATGCAGATCTTGTGGGGAAGGTGGTTCCAAGAGAAAGTAAAGCAATGGTAATTGTCAGCCAGGTTAATCCAATTGATTCAATGCAAATCAATTCAGTTGACGGATCATTTTCTTTTATCGATTTGAGAAAGGGAAATTATGACGTGACTATTCGTGCAGATAATTACAGAATTTATTCTAACAAAAGTCTTGTGCTTGATGGCGGCAGCGTTCATTATCTTGGTGAAATAAAACTTTCAGATGTTCCTGATCTTGTAGATTCATTCTACCCGGAAAATAAAGGGGAAGTGGTTTACGATTGGAGATATGGACGCATAACGGTTTCAATACTTTTTACTCAGCCAATGGATAGAGAAAGTGTTGAAAAAGCATTTACGGTCGATCCTCCTGTGGAAGGAATTTTTAATTGGGGCAATTACACTACTGAACCAATGTACGGCTTGTTTACAGATGCAACGTCAGGATATAATTTAGGCGCAACAATTACAACTTTCAGTAAAGTAACTTCTATGACTTATGCTTTTGCTAAAAAAGATTCTTACCCTGATAAGGAATATAAAATTACAATCGGCACAACTGCGAAAGATACAGCCGGTACTTTTTTACGTTTCCCACTTGAATACAGCTTTAAAACAGTGCAATCGTATTCAACACAAAACGGAATTTTAACTGACCCAGTACATGGAGATATTGATGTTTCTCCTTTGGATTACAGCTATTCGGGAATTACAGTTACTTTCCCGAGACGGATGGATAAACAATCTGTAGAAATGAAAACGCATTTAACTCCTACAATGAATACAACATTCTTATGGCCGGAAGAAAATGTATTGAGAATTTATACAGGCGGCCCGTTTTTATCCGATACAACAATAACAGTAATGATTGATAAAAGTGCAAAAGGTAAAGATGGAATTCCAATTGGACAGGATTTTAAATTTTCATTTAGGACAGCAGGATTAAATATTACCAACACATATCCTTCAAACGGGCAATTGTTTACATCTCAAATTGATCCAATAACATTTAGTTTTAATAATTTTGTTAAACTTTCATCGGCACTGTCTGCAATTTCGATTTCGCCAACAGTTAACGGCTCAATTTCATTTGGAGGTTACTCACCTTATGAACAACTAAATCAGATTAAGTTTACACCATACTCAAGTATGCAGGCAAATACAAAATATACAGTAACAATCTCAACAGTACTTACGGATATGTACGGCAATAGAATGAAAGAACCTTATACATTTTCATTTGTAACCAGGCCGATTAATTATTGTAGGAATTTGATTCATCAAATTCATAGAAAAGAATTTCATAAATGAAATTCTTACATTGTAATTTGATTCATCAAATTCATTTAAGACGAACTTAATAAACCTGCCTACTACCTGGCAGGTTCTTCAAAATCAAAACAAAAGAATTTCATAAATGAAATTTCTGCATTGTAATTTGATTTATCAAATTCCTATTTATAAATATGAATTACAAACAGCACAAACAATACCGGCTTCCTGGATTTAATTATGCCGGTGATGGGGATTACTTTGTGACTATAAATACTCAAAATAGAAACAAAGAATATTTTGGTGATATAAAAAATGATAAAATGATATTATCTCCACTTGGATTACTTGTGGATGAAATATGGGAAAATATTACTTCCAAATTTCCAGGCGTTGTGTTAGATAGTTACCAGATAATGCCGGAACATTTTCACGGAATTGTAAAAATTGGAAGAGATATTGTTATAAAAGAGAACCCAATTTTTAAATCGGGAATTGTGAATAATCCTATGGAATTAAAAGAAAAATCTTTGGGATTTATTATTCGCTGGTTTAAGGGTAAAGCTAAATTTGAGATTGCTAAAATTGAACCAAACTTTAAGTGGCAGCCAAGGTTTTATGATAGAATTATTCGAGATGAAAAAGAATTCTATTTTATTAGGAACTACATTGAAAATAATCCTGCTAATAATAATAAAGATAAAGATGACAGGGAACTGATGGAATATTTTGATAGTAGGAAAACCCTGTAGGAATTTCATTTATGAAATTCATTTAGGTCATTGTTGTCCAGACAAATTATAATTTAAATTTGATAGATCAAATTCCTACATCATAACAGTAGAAATTATTCATACAAAAACCATTTACTTTGAAATGATAATTAGATATTTTTCTTTCAGCAAAAGGAGTTAGAAAATGGCAAATGAAATAATTTTTATTGTTGAAGATTCACTTGAAGGTGGTTTTGAAGCAAAAGCTGTAGGGGAATCTATTTTTACTGAGGCTGATACTTATGATGAATTAAAAAATAATATTAGAGAAGCTGTATTATGTCATTTTGATGAAGACAAAATTCCTAAACTAATTAGAATCCATTATGTGAAAGAAGAAGTTATTGCAGCATGAAGATTCCTCGCAACTTATCTGGAGAAGAATTAAAAAGAAAATTACTAAAAATTGGATATAATTTAGATAGACAAAAGGGAAGTCATATTAGATTAACAAAAAAATATATAGATGGGGAACATCATTTAACAATACCTAATCATAACCCTATTAAAATAGGAACTTTAAATAACATTATTTCAGATCTTGCATATCGAATGAAAACCTCTAAAGAAGAAGTATTGAATCAGATTCTAGATTAATTTATTTGAATTTGATAAATCAAATCCCTACAAAACTCCGCTCCCAATCTTTTCAACCGCTTCTAAAACTTTTTCATTTGAAAGTTGCAGCATACATTCATGATTATATGGGCATTCAAGTTTGTTGCAGATAATACAGAACAAATCTTCTTTTATAACATAGGTTGAATTTGGGGAATACGGGCCGTGGTTTTTAGGGTTTGTTGGGCCGAAGATGCCTAATGTGGGAATTCCTAATGCAGCGGCAATGTGCATTGGCCCAGAATCATTTGCAATTAATATATTACAATTTTTCATTAAGCCGGTCATTTCCAGTAGATTTGTTTTTGGAGCAAGAATTGCTTGAGAGGGGAGATGCTTAGATAATATAATCAGCATCATTCTCATCCCCAGGTCCCCAAAGGATTAAAAATTTTGCTTGCTGATATTTTTCATTTATTGTTTTACAGATTTCGACCCACTTTGAAGCATCACACCTTTTTGATGGCCAGCCGCCGGCGGGAATAATTCCAATTACTTTTTCATATTCATTAAAATTATTTTGTATGAATTCTTTTCCAAACTGATCATCTTTTTCCACTAACGGAATAATGAATCTTTTTTGAAATAACCGGAACATCAATTGCTTTTAAGATTTCCAGGTTATGTTCCGCTGAATGCTGATTCCCTCTGCCTGAAGTAGCTAAAATATTGTACGCATATTTTCTTCCGCGGTATGCAAATCCAACTCTGTATTTTACTCCTGATAAAAATGTAATTTGTGCTGATCGCGGATTCGACCAAAGATCAAGAACCATATCATATTTTTCTTTTCGAATTCTTGCAGCAACCCAAAGTGGGAATTCTGTTTTTCGCATGGTCAAAACTTTGTTTACCATTGGATTGTTTGAAACAGAATGCTTTGCAAAGTTTTCAACTAGGTAATCAATCTTAACACTAGGAAAATAATTAACAAGATTATCAAGAATAATTGTTGATAGGACAATATCTCCAATCCCGCGAGGTTTGATGCAGAGGATTTTATAAATTCCTGAAATAGAAATCTTTATCTTATCCATTCAATATTAAGTTCATTTCTATTCTGTAATATTTCAAATTCATGGTGATCAGATGTTAAGAGAATGGCTTCTTTTGATATTGAAAGAGCTGCTGCGACAGAATCAGCTAATGAAATCTTATAATTGCTTTTTAATTTTCCTGCGATTTTTAATAACTCTTCATTAAAATTATATTCAATGGTGATAGGTAATTTATTAATATAATTAAGAATTGTATCAGCTTGTTTGATACCTTGTTTCCTAATAATATAATAATATATTTCCAACAAATTGATTGAATGAACTATAAGATTTAATTTTCCCCTGGTGTGCTTTATAAAAAATAGTTCCAATTCTCACAGAACCTTTCTCCTCATTCAAATATACAATTATTGCAGAAGAATCTACTATGAAAGTTTCCGTTTCTCTAATTCCTTTTCTTCTTTTTTTAACTTTAAAAATTCTTCTGTAGAAATTTTACCTTTTAAAATTCCTTTCAGTTTTTTTATCATATCATCAGTATCTGAAATTTCAATACCTGTTTCTGTTTTTCTAATGGTCAATTTTTCCCCTTTAAGATGATTAAGAAATTCTTTTGGCAGCTTTATTTCTGTTTTATTTATGGTCTTGGTTGTCATAATTAACTTTCATTTATTACAAATATACTATAATCAAAAGTCAAAAGTTAAAAATTTATGCGAGCACTTCATTTGCATTTAATGGCTAATTTGAATTGAATGTTATTATGAAAAAATCAATTTAACAATAAAGCAATTTGACAATTCATTAATGCGCATCCAGCCAATTATCTCCAACTCCGGTTTCAACTAAAATCGGTACATTCATCTTCATTGAATTTTCCATTAACTTTTTTATAACCGGACGCAATTCATCAACTTCATCTTTATGAGCATCAAATAAAAGTTCGTCATGTACCTGTAAAACCATTTTTGTTTTTGCTTTTCGTTTATTCAGTTCTTTAAAAATGTCAATCATAGCGAGCTTAATCATATCAGCGGCAGTTCCTTGTACTCGCATATTTATTGCAACACGCTCTTCAAACTGACGAACAACTCTATTGTTGCTGTTTATATTTCTTAAAAATCTTCTTCGCCCTGATAATGTTTCTGCAAATCCTTTTTCTTTAGCAAGAGCAACTGACTCATCCATAAAATTCTTAACTTTTTTAAATGTATTAAAATAGGTATCTATAATTTCTTTGGCGTGAGCTTGTGTAACTCCCAATCTTGTTTTTAATCCAAACGGGCCAATACCATATAAAATTCCAAAGTTAACTTCTTTTGCTTTTCGTCTCATGTCGGGAGTTACTTCATCAGGCGGAACCATAAACACAAGTGCCGCAGTACTTCGGTGAATATCTTCACCTTCTTTAAAAGCTTTTGCTAAACCCGGATCACCTGAAATGTGAGCCATAATTCTTAATTCAATTTGGCTGTAGTCTGCACTAAGAATAACATAATCTTTATTGCGAGGTACAAATGCTTTTCTAATTTCTTTTCCAAGCTCTGTTCTAATTGGAATATTTTGAAGATTCGGATCAATACTTGAAAGTCTGCCGGTTGAAGCAACTGTTTGATTGAAGCTGGTATGAACTCTTCCAGTTGATGGCTCAATCAAGTTGGGAAGAGAGTCGGAGTAAGTCGATTTCAATTTTGTAACTTGACGATAATCCAAAATAGTTCCAATAATTTCATGTTCGCCGCGTAATACTTTCTAAAGCACGGGCATCTGTTGAAAACCCGGTTTTAGTTTTTCTTCCTGATTGAAGATTTAATTTCTTGAAAAGAATTTCCTGCATTTGCTTTGGCGAATTTAAATTAAATTCTTCTCCTGCAAGCTTAAAAATTTCTTTGCTGTAGCTGATCTATTTTTAATTTGCAAATCTTTACTCAATATTTTTAGAAAGTTCTTATCAATCTTCACACCTTCTCTTTCCATATCTTCGAGAACAGGAACAAGAGGGAACTCAATTTCATAAGTTACTTTTTCAAGCTTATCTTTTTTAATTTCTTTATCTAAAACTTCATATAATCGAAATGTAATATCCGCATCTTCTGCAGCATAATGACTAAGCGCATTTACGTCAGCTTCAAATATTTTTGTTGGGTCTTTCTTTTCACCAATTAATTCTGATATAGGAATAGGTTTATATTTCAAATATTTTTGTGATAAATCATCCATTCCATGCTTTTCATCAGGATCAATACAATAGCTGGCAAGCATGGTATCGAAATAAAAATTAGTTCACTTCAATTCCGTTTGACTTAAGAACTGAAATATCAAACTTACCATTCTGACAAACTTTTTTAATTTTTTTATTTTCAAAAACCGGCTTGAATATTTTAACAAAATCATTTAATCGGCAATCGGTCACTTAAATCTTTTTCGAATAGGGAAGAGTCTTCCTTTGAAGGATTGATAGCTACAAAATATCCTTCTCCGGCTTTAGTTGAAAATGATGCCCCAGCTAAATTTAGAACAAAATGATTTAGCCCGTCTGTCTCAGTATCAAAAACAAAAAGTGATTTTTTACCAAGATACTCAGCTAACTTTTTTGCTTCTTTTACATCGGCAACTAATTTGTATTTAACTTTTTTCTCATCAAATTCTTTAAATTCTTCAGCAGTTTCTTCTTCTTTAATTTCATCTTGTGAATTATTAGCTTCATATACATTCAGCAATCTGGAATACAAAGTCTTGAATTCCAATTCGATAAAAGCTTCACGCAGCTTATCAAAATTTGGCTTTGAGAATTTACATTTCTCAAAATCGAATTCTAAAGGAACCTCTCGATGAATTGTTGCAAGCTCCTTTGAAAGGAAAGCGTTTTCTTTATTCGCAATTAATTTATTTTTGATTCCGGCTTTATCAACTTCATCAATGTTAGCATAAATGTTTTCAACAGTACCAAACTTTTGAATTAATGGTGTAGCGCTTTTAGGCCCTATTCCGGCAACACCTGGAATATCATCTGACGAATCTCCAACCAATGCGAGATAATCGATCATTTGTATGGGTTCAAATCCAAATTCTTCCTCTACTCTTTTTGTATCATATATCTTAATTGGTTCGTCATTTTTAGTTCCAGGTTTAACAATTTTCACTTTGTCGGTTATTAATTGATTGTAATCTTTGTCAGGTGTAATTACCCATGATTCTAATCCTGCTTCTTCAGCTTTCAATACGGCTGTCCCGATAATATCATCTGCTTCATATCTCTGAAGAATATAAATCGGGATATTCAAGTATTCAATGATATCTTTAATTCTTTGCAATTGAGGTTTCATATCCTCAGGCATTGCCTGCCGCGATGATTTATATTTTTCATATCGTTCATGCCGAAAAGTTTTTCCATGTGAATCAAAGGCAACTGCAATATAATCAGGTTTGTTGTCTTCAAGAATTTTTAATAATTGATTTACAAATCCAAATACAGCCGAAGTTGGTTCGCCTTTACTGTTTGATAATGGATGCATCATAAATGCAAAGTAAGCTCTGTAAGCTATTGCCATTGCATCAACAATTACAAATTTTTTGTTTTTCATTTACATTGATTTGTTTTATTAAAAAATTGACGAGTTATTATTAAATGCAAATATAATAAAATTAAATTTACTGCTAGTTGATCACTTTATATGTTTTATAAAATTTAGCCACGAATTACATGAATATCACAAATAGTCTTATAAATAAATTCGTGTTAATTAGTGAAATTAGTGGCTATATTGCATTTTAATCAATAGACGGTTACTGGAATAAAATTAACTAGTTTGATATAATCCAAACAACAATAAATCTAAAATAGTAACTTAAAATTATTTTAGAATCCTTGAATATCATCTGTATAAAAATTAGCTTGCCATAGAACTTCTATAAAACTTCAGATAAAATTAGGAAAATATTCTATTGACAAATTACGGTTGGCTTTCAATCATCCCGCCATTGCTTGCTATAGCTTTTAGCGATAAAAACAAGGCAAGTTTATCTTTCATTATTTTTAGGGAATTTTTTCCGGCTGGTTGATAATTGAAGGATGGAATCCATTTAATGGAATGGCAAGCGCAATTCAAGAATGTGTTAATGTTTTTAAGGATGAAGGAAATACTCAGGTAATTATTTTTTCTGCTTTGGTTGGGGCTTTAATTTCTCTTACTCAAATCTCAGGCGGTGTTCAGGGCTTTATTGATTTAATTCAAAAGAAAAAATTAGTTAATTCCCGCAAACGTGCATCTGTACTTGCATTTTTTGTAGGCTGCTCAGTTTTTATTGAATCAAGCATTTCATGTTTAGTAACCGGAACAATTTTTCATCCAATTTTTGAAAAATTTAAAATCTCAAGAGAAAAGCTTGCTTATATTTGTGACACAACATCATCTCCAATTTGTGTTTTAATTCCTTTAAATGCCTGGGGCGCTTATATAATTGGTCTTTTAATAAAAGAAAATATTAAAGATCCAATTCCAACTTTTTTTTCAACAATACCATTAAACTTTTATCCGATAATAACCGTTCTTCTTGCAGGATTTTTAGCGTTTACATTTAAAGATTTTGCTTCAATGAAAAAAGCAGAGAAAAGATCTTTGGAAGAAGGAAAGACAATTGCGGATGGAGCAGTTCCGGTTGTATCCGCAGAAGTTTCTTCAATAAAGCCAAAAGCAAAAATTCCTCATCGAGCAATTAATATGGTTGTTCCAATTCTAACAATGATATTAATGATGCCTATTAGTTTGATGATAACAGGCAATGGGGATTTAACTGCCGGTTCAGGATCAACTTCTGTTTTGTGGTCGGTTTTAACTGCAATATTGTTTCAGGGATTTTATCAATCGGACAAAAAATATTAACTCTTCATGAAGTAATGGATTATACTTTAAAAGGAATTGGAGGCTTAATTCCATTAGCAATTTTAATGATGTTTGCATTTGCAATTGGAGATACTTGCAGAACTTTAGGAACAGGCCCTTATGTAGCTTCAGTAGCCAATAGTTTTTTAAATCCTAATTTTGTTGCGCCTATTATTTTTATTACTTCGATGTTTATCTGCATTTTCAACGGGAACAAGCTGGGGAACATTTGCAATTATGATTCCAATTGCTGTCCCAACAGCAATGTTAATGGATGTTAATTTATCTTTAGCAATAGCTTCAGTATTAAGCGGCAGTGTTTTCGGTGATCATTGTTCTCCAATTTCAGATACAACAATAGTTTCATCTATGGCTTCAGCAAGCGATCATATTGATCATGTAAGAACACAATTGCCTTATGCAGTAACATCTGCCGTAATTGCTTTGATTTTCTTTACTGCATTTGGTTTCATTTTAAATTAAGTTTGCACAAAAATTTATAAAGTAAAACAGAAAGTAATTTGGTAAATAATGAAAAAAGTTCCGGTAAAGAATCAAAAGGTACAACATTATAATCCCTGGCATGATGTTAATATGGGAGATGAAGTTCCATCAATTGTTAATGCAATTATTGAAATTCCTAAAGGCTCAAAAGCGAAATATGAACTTGATAAAAGCAGCGGCTTGTTAAGGCTAGATAGAGTTTTGTTTTCATCTGTTCATTATCCGGCTAATTATGGGTTTATCCCGCAAACTTACTGCGCCGATAAAGATCCGCTTGATATACTTGTTATTTGTTCAATTGATGTTGAGCCAATGTGTATTATTGAAGCTAAAGTCATTGGTGTAATGAGAATGATTGATGATAATGAACATGATGATAAAATTATTGCAGTTGCAAAAAATGATATGTCGGTTAATTATATTGACGACATAAATGAACTTCCTCCACACACAGTGGTGGAGCTAAAAAGATTTTTTGAAGATTATAAAAAACTTGAAAATAAACATGTAGTTGTAAATCATTTTTTAGATAAGAAAAAAGCATATCAAATTATAAAAGAAAGTATTAATCTTTATAATGAATTGTTTGGTACTAACGCTAAATAAAAATCAGTTCTGAATTTCAAATCAAAATTACTTTAATAATATTTTATGAAATTAAAACTTCCAAAACTTCATAATCAAATTCTAATAGCTCTTATTGCCGGTGCATTGTTCGGAGCTTTTTTCAATGTTGCTAAAAGCAGTCTTAAAATTTCTTACAGAGATAATAACGAAATAACAACTGTAAAGATCAAAGGCTGGCAAAGCTTTTCTTTTATACTTAATAATGAAAAGACTGATACGGTTAAATTTGATGCAGCTGATCAACTTGCCATAATTTCATTTTTCGATAAACATAAAGTCAATATAAAAGAAGTAGTTGGTAAACGAATTTCAAATTGATGGCCAAAAAATTCATCAAAAATCTTTTACAAATTTAGTTTCAATTCACGGCAGGGGACAATTGCAACAGGAATTAAATGGATAGGAGATATTTTCATACGGCTGCTAATGATGATTGCTGTTCCACTTGTTTTTGTTTCTTTAACCGTTGGTGCGGCAAGTTTAGGAGATATTAAAACGATTCGCAAGGATAGGCGGTAAAACTTTAACTTATTATATATCAACAACTGCATTTGCAATTACTATAGGACTTGTTTTAGCAAATATTATTCAGCCTGGCCATAGAATGTCAGCGAATACTAAAGACAGACTTCTTTCAGTTTATGAAGAAGATGCTTCATCAAAACTTGGTGATATTCAGGAATATGATTTCTTTGGTGAAATTGTAAAAATGGTTCCCAAAAATCCGATTGGCTCTATGGCAAATGGAGATATGCTTCAGGTTGTCATATTCTCTATTCTTTTAGGTTTGATGTTAAGTCTAATTGATAAAGAAAAATCTGCCTTTGTAATTAAGCTTTTAGATGCGCTCACAGATGCTTTAATAAAATTAGTTGATATGATAATGCTGATAGCTCCATTAGGTGTATTCGCCTTATTGCCGCAACAGTCAGCGAGTTCGGTTTTGATATATTAGAAACATTAATTTGGTATTCAATAGCAGTATTGTTAGGATTAGCAATTCATACATTTGGTGTTTATGGATTAATTATTAAAATTATTTACAAAAGTGAAAGTTTCGTATTTCTTTAAATCAATTAAAAGAGTTCAGGCAATTGCATTTAGTACAAGTTCAAGTGCGGCTACTTTGCCGGTAAATATTGAAACCTGTGAAGAAAATCTTGGTGTTTCAAAATCTATTGCAAGTTTTGTACTTCCATTAGGAGCTACAATAAATATGGATGGAACTGCTTTGTATCAAGGCGTTGCGGCAGTATTTATTGCGCAGGTATTTGGGATTGATTTGAATATAATTCAACAGTTGACTGTTGTATTTATGGCAGTGCTTGCATCAATCGGAACAGCACCTGTTCCTGGAGTAGGAATAATTATGTTGGTGATAATTCTAAAATCCGTAAACATTCCTCAAGAGGGAATTGCATTGATTCTTGGAGTTGATAGAATTCTTGACATGTGCAGAACAATGACTAATGTTACAGGAGATGCGACAGGTGCTGTTTTAATTGCAACTTCTGAAAATGAAATTAATATTCCGCAACAAAATTAAGGCTAAAATTTTTATACAAATTTAACAATTAAATAATATTGCATGTTTAAAATAACAAATACCTATTTTTATATCTTTCAATTAATTAATTTATTAACATTTTCTATTTTTTTATGTACCAATCAATTTTCAAAAATATCAACTTTAAAATTTCGTATTATTTTATTTATCATACTTTCAATTAATATTTCCTGCAAGAGTAACAAAAACTCAAATGAAATTTATGTTGCATCATGGAATCTCGAAAATTTATTTGACACTGTAGATGATCCTAATAAATTTGATGAAGAATTCACACCAACCGGTTCAGGTGAATGGACAGAAGAAAGATTAAACAAAAAACTCAATAATTTAGCTAAAGTTATTTCATCAATGAATGATGGAAATGGCCCTGATATTTTAGGAACTTGTGAAGTCGAACATGAAAGCTTACTTAAAAGTTTAATAGCTAAAACTAAATTAAAGAAAAACTATAAAATTGCTTATGCAGAATCACCTGATGAACGCGGAATAGATAACGGATTAATTTTTAATTCAGATAAGTTTTCATTGATCAATATTTACCCCATGAAATAAATGATAATTGCATTTAAAACTAGATATGATATTACAAGTTGATTTACTTGTTAATGAAAATAAAGATACTTTAAGCATATTTGTAAATCATTGGCCTTCAAGAAGAAGCGGTGAAGATAAATCCGAACCAAGAAGAATTGAAGCTGCGGAAACTCGTAAAGAAATTTGTTGATGAAGATTTTGAATAGCAACTCTAATAAAAGAATAATTATCATGGGTGATTTTAATGATATGCCCACTGATAATTCCATTTTAAAAGTGTTAAATGCACAGCCATTAATATGTAGTTCACCGGAAGAAAGTATTGAACAAAGGAAAAAGGAATTGTTTAATCTTGCTTACAATGATTACAAGAATGGATATAGGAACATATAAATATCATGATCAATGGAATATGCTGGATCAAATTATTATTTCAAATAATTTATTGGCAGATGGAAATATAAAATATATTTGCGGAACATTTAAAGTTTATAAGCCAGAATTTTTGGTTGAGAAATCGGGTAAATATAAAGGCACAGCATTCCCGACTTATGGCGGCAAAAGATATTTAGGAGGATATAGCGATCATTTCCCGGTAATTGCAATTTTTAAAATCAAAAATAAATGATGAAAAAAGAATTATTAATATTCGGCTCTAATGGTGCTCTTGGTAAGGGAATTACAGATGTAATGCTGCAAAAAGATTACGATAAGATTTATTTATTTGCTTCTCGAAAAAATGAAGATAGATTTGCAAAACCAAAATGTTGTTAATATTCAAATAATGGATCTGTCAATAGAAGAAAATGTAATTAAGGCTTTTAAAAATATTACAGCATCGAAAAAACAAATTATTCTTTTTATACTCAACAGTAGGTGGATATATTGGCGGAGAAAATTTGTGGGGAACAAATTACGAAGACTGGAGTAAAATGCTCAACATTAATTTGAACACAAGTTTTTTAATAGCTAAGCATTTTTCAAATATTGTTAAAGAGTCTGCCGGCGGTTCTATTTGTTTTACTTCTGCTTATACGGCATTAAATCCGCAAAAGAAAACAGCAGCCTATGGTGTTTCAAAAGCAGGTTTAATTCATCTAGTAAAATCATTAGCAATTGAAGCAGAAGAAATAAAGTTGAGCGTGAATGCAATTGCTCCCTATGTAATCGACACTGAAGCTAATCGTAAATGGGGAAAAGAAAGTGATTACCCCGGATGGATTAAACCTGAAGAAATTGGTGAACTTGCTAATAATATATTTTCAAATTTTAATTTTATATCAGGTAACGTATTTCAATTAAAAATCAGGTTTGAAATTTCAGATTGAGATTATGAGAACTAAGTGAAGTGAGGATTAATAAACTTTTGAAGCCTTTAATCAGTAATAAATACCATTTAGATAAAATATTTTGTTGACTTTGTTTTTTGAAATCATTATTGTAGCATCATCTTTTTAAGAATATTTTGGAGCCTTTCTTCTCCTTAAGCGTCAATTATTAATATATATTTGGAGGTTACTCTCAATGGAATTTACAGGAATATTTTCGTCAATCGTAAATGTGTTGGCCCAAGCAAATAGTGCTGCTCAGGATATGGGTGCTTTAAATTGGCTAACAACTAAATTTGTTGCCGGCGGTCTTTTTATGTGGCCAATTTTAGTTTGCCTGGTTCTTGGTATAGCTTTTTGTATCGAAAGATTATGGACACTTTCCAGAGCGACTGTTAATACTAAAAGTTTTATTGTTAAAGTGAAAAAAGCTTTAAACGAAGGTGGAGTTCAAGCTGCTATGGATGTTTGCGCTAATACAAGGGGCCCTGTTGCTTCTGTTTTCCATGCCGGACTTTTAAGAGCAGATGAAGGCATAGAATCAGCTGAAAAAGCTATCATTGCTTATGGCGGTATTGAAATGAGTTTCCTTGAAAGAGGAATGATTTGGATCTCGACATTTATTACTATTGCTCCTATGCTTGGATTTACCGGAACTGTACAAGGTATGATTCAGGCTTTTGACTCAATTAAAGAGGCGGCTCAAATTTCTCCTGCAATTGTTGCTGAAGGTATTTCAGTTGCTCTTTTAACTACCTTGTTCGGACTTGTAGTAGCTATGATACTTCAAGTATTTTACAATTATTTTATTTCAAGAATTGACCGTTTAGTTGGAGACATGGAAGAAAGTTCAATTGAATTGATTGATGCTTTGTATGAAATAAAGACCGGTAAAAAAATAGATTAATTATTTTTTAAAAATTAGATTGATATTTAGCAATGATCAAAAAAAGAAAAATATCTGAAGCAGCTATACCTACCAGTTCGATGGCTGATATAGCTTTTTTACTTTTGCTGTTCTTCCTTGTGGCTACTGTTATAGATGTGGATACTGGTTTAGGTTTAACATTGCCTGAATATAATGAAGATGTAACCACAGCTGAAGTTCCCAAAGATAGAATGGCTGCAGTTCTAGTTAATGAAAATGGCGATGTGTTAGTCGATGGAGTACAAACATCGTTATTCCAAATAAAAAATAATTTAGAAGCCAGAATAAAATCCAAAATTGACCTTCCTCTTAGCAAAAAATTAATAGTTTCGCTTAAAACTGATCGAAAGACAAAATATAATGATTACATCCAGGCCCTCGATCAAATTAAGTTGGCTTTTTTTGAAGTGAGGGATGAATATTCGAAAGGGCAATATAGTGGTAGGAAGTTCAATGATTTAGCTCCTGAACAACAAGATGTTGTAAAAGATAAAATTCCTATAATTATTTCCATAGCCGAACCGGAAAGTGTTAAAAAAAGCTGAGGTAAAAAATAATGAAATTCGAAAAAAGACGGGCAAATACTAAACAAGAAATTCCAACTGCATCAATGCCGGATATAGTTTTTATGCTGCTGCTTTTCTTCATGGTTACTACAACATTGAGAGAAGTGGATGTATTGGTTGATTACAAGCTTCCTAGTGCAAAGGCTATTGAAAAAATTGAAAACAAAAGACTGGTTTCATACATTTGGGTTGGTAAAGATGATAGAATGCAAATAAATGACAGCCTTGTTAAGCTTAAAGATATTCAGACTATTATGTATGCAAAAAGACAAGAATTACCAAATGTGATTGTATCTTTAAGAGTAGATCAAGGAGCGGATATGGGTTTGATTACCGATATTCAGCAGGAATTAAGAAAAGCTTCATGTTTGCGTTTGAATTATTCCTCAAGATTAAAAATATAAAATTATAATTTATATAATGATTTTAAGGCAGGTTGGTTTTAAATAAACTTTCCTGCCTTTTTCAATTTAATAGGTGTTAAATGGATTTAAAAACTCAAATTACTGAAGATATTGAAATCCGCTATGAAAAGCGGAGATAAGCTCAGGCTTGAAACAATTCGTTCAATCAGGGCATTAATTTTAGAGTTTGAAAAGAGTGGAAGTGGAAAAGAACTGAATACAGAAGAAGAAATTAAAATGCTATCTACTGCTGCAAAAAAAAGAAAAGAAGCAATTGAACAATTTAGAAATGCCGGAAGAGAAGAGTTGGCTTCAAAAGAAGAAGCTGAACTAAAAATTATAATGGATTACCTTCCTAAGCAATTATCCGGTGAAGAAATTTTGGAAGCAGTCAAAAAAATAGGAAATGAAATTGGAGCAAAAACCAAAGAGGATTTTCCTAAGCTTATGCCTCAGGCTATGAAATCACTTAAGGGTAAAGCTGACGGGAAAGCAGTTAAAAGTGCTGTTGAAAAATTTCTGGGAGTTACTTGAGCGTTTTTGATATTATTATTGCTGCTGTTCTTACGATCGGGTTTATTTTGGGATACAAAGATGGTTTTGTAAGAAAGTTGATCGGAACTATTGGTTTCATTGCCGCAGCATATTTAGCCATTAGGTTTTCATTTGACCTTGGTAAGTCAATTGAGAATGTTTTTGGAATTGAAATTTATCTCGCCAGGATAATCGGCGGATTAGCAATCTTTCTTGCCATCATGATTCTGACTTCAATTTTAAAAAGGGTTATTCATCCATTTGATAAAGTAAATAATTTAATAAACCAGATTATCGGTGGAATTGTAGGAATAATTCAAGTACTTGTTTTTATGAGTGCTTTGTTTTTTTTATTGAATGTATTTGATATTCCCGGTAAAGATACTGCAGACAATTCATTGCTTTATAAACCGGTTTTAAATATTATTCCTTTTGCTGTAGACCATATTAGAGACTATACTCCTGAACCAAAAAAAATAATTAAAAAAATTGTTGATGATCAAGATTCATTAAAATGATTGAAAAAGCTTCATTAGAAAAATTAGAGTTTTCAAAAATACTTCAATACGCTGCCAATTATTCTCAGACTGAAAACGGGAAACAATTAATTATATCTACTTTGCCGCTAGTTAATTTATCTACTATAAAGAAGGAAGGTGAGTTAGTAACTCAGGCAAAAGAAATATTGATTAAAAATGTTTATCCCCCGATTGAATACCTTCCGATCTTAGATGAAGTAATATCTAAATCGAAAATAGAAGGCGTCGTTTTTAGATAGCAAGAGAATTCTTGAAATTTTACGTTTGGCTGTAATATCAAGAAATCTATTTCAATACTTAAAAAATAATTTTGATATTGCCCCGGCACTTTTTTCATTAACACAAAGCTTGTTTGTAGATAAAGTTTTTGAACATCATATTAAAAATGTAATTAACGAAAACGGGGAAGTGAAAGAAAATGCAAGCTCAAAGCTCGCAGAAATACGGTCTGAAATAAGAAAGAAGAACGATGAGCTTATTAAAGCTGTTAACCGTTTAATTAAGAATTACAGTGAGCAGGACTTTATCCGCGAAGATTATCTGACTTTAAGGGATGGGAGAATTGTTGTCCCCGTTAAATCTGAGCATAAAAGACATATAAAAGGATTTATACATTCTGAATCATCTACCGGGCAGACTGTTTATATTGAGCCTGAAGAAACTTTGGAATTGAATAATGATCTCGTTTCACTTTCCTTTGCTGAGAAAAGAGAGATTGAAAGAATATTAAAAGAGATTACAAAAAAAATCGGCAGCGTTAGTTCTGAACTAAGCTTGACTCTTCAAACAATTTCATATATAGATTCTATTTTTGCACGAGCTAAATATTCGATTGAAATTATGGGCTCTTTCCCCGAATTAAATATAATGAAAGGGTTGGAAATAAAAGAAGCAAGGCATCCAATACTTCTAAAAAAATATGGAAGGCAAAACACAGTTCCTTTAAATGTTAAGTTAACTAATAACAGAATAATATTAATCACTGGCCCAAATGCTGGTGGAAAAACAGTAGTATTAAAAACTATAGGTTTATTATCTTTAATGGTTCAAAGCGGCTTGCATATTCCTGCCAGCCCGGATAGTAATTTTCAAGTATATAATAATTTGTTATTGGACATTGGTGATCAACAATCTATCGAAGATGATCTTTCAACATTTAGTTCTCATCTTCTTAATATTAAAAATATCCTCGATAATAGTGATCGGGAAAGCCTGGTACTGCTGGATGAAATCGGAACCGGCACGGATCCCACAGAAGGTGCGGCATTGGCATCGGCTATCCTACTCCAATTGAAAGATAAAAGAACAACTGCATTTGCAACCACACATCATGGTGAATTAAAACTAATTGCCAATGATATTGATGGATTTGAAAATGCAGCTATGGAATTCGATCATATCAATTTAAAACCAACTTACAAATTTAAGCAGGGAATTCCCGGCTCAAGCTATGCATTTGAAATAGCACATAGAATAGGGTTTGAAGATAATTTTATTAATCTTGCCAAAGCACATTTAGATTCTGGTAAGCATAAAATTGAAAAGTTTTTAATTGAAATAGAGGCTAAATCAAATCTGCTCGAGTCAAAATTAAAAACCATGGAAATAGAAAACACAAGGCTACAAGGCTTATCCAATTTATATAAGCAGAATATCGAAAAGCTTGATAAAGAGAAAAAAGAAATATTGAAAAAAGCTAAAGTCGAAGCTGATAATTATTTAAAGAATATAAATAAAAAATTTGAACAGGTTATTAAAGACTTAAAAGAAACCAATGCAGCAAAGGAAAGTATTCGCTCTTCACAAAATATTATAAAAGAACTAAAAGAAGAAAACAAAAACCTTTTTAATGATGACGTTGAATTGATTGATGAAAATTATGATTTTGTAGTTGGAGATTACGCCGCAATTAAAAACACAAATACTTCCGGTGAGATTATTGAGCTTTCCGCTAATAAAAAAAATGCAGTGCTTAAAACTGGTACAATAAAAATGAAAGTTAAATTGGATGTATTAATTCCAGCTAAAAAAATAAAGAATAAAGATATTAGAGAAGATAGATCAGACTATAGCTTTGAGTCACCTCAAATGAGAATTGATATTCGAGGTGAAAAACCTGAAGAAGCTGAATTTGAAATCGTTAAATTTATTGATAATGCTTATATTACAAATCTAAACAGAGTAGAAATATTACATGGCAAAGGAACCGGAGCTTTAAAGAAAACTGTAAATGATATTTTAAAAAATCATGAGAAAGTAAAAAGCTATTATTTTGCACCAATTGAATTTGGCGGGGAGGGTGTTACTATTGCTGAACTAAAATAAAAAGGACAACTTTGTTTAATAAAATTTTAATTGCCAACAGAGGAGAAATAGCAGTTCGTGTTATTCGTGCTTGTAAAGAATTAGGAATAAAATCAGCAGCAATTTATTCCGAAGCCGACAATTTATCTCTTCATCCCAAACTTGCTGATGAAGCTCATTTAATTGGTGAAGCATTTTCAAAAGATTCATACCTCAATAAAAATAAAATAATTTCACTCGCAAAAACCATTAAAGCAGATGCAATTCATCCGGGGTATGGATTCTTATCAGAAAATTATGAGTTTATAGAAATGGTGGAACAAGCGGGTATAAACTTTATCGGGCCGTCTTCAAATTCTGTTAAGCTGATGGGAAGCAAAACAGAAGCAAGAAAATTAATGAAAGCACATAAAGTTCCTATCGTACCTGGAACAACCACTCCAATTAAATCCTTAAAGGAAGGAATAAAAGCCGCAGCAGAAATTGGATATCCAATTTTATTAAAAGCAGCGGCAGGCGGAGGCGGGAAGGGAATGAGAAAAGTTTCAACTACAAAAGAATTTCAAGCAGCATTTGAGACAACTAAAAGAGAAGCTTTAAAATCTTTTTCCGATGATTCAATTTATATTGAAAAATTTATTGAAAACCCTAAACACATTGAAGTTCAAATTATTGCAGATAAAAAGGGAAATTATGCTCATCTATTTGAAAGAGAATGTTCAATTCAACGCAGACACCAAAAAATTATAGAAGAAGCCCCCTCAACTTTTATAGATGAACAAACAAGAGATAAAATAACGACTGCTGCTATTAACGCTGCAAAGGCGTGCGGTTATTACAATGCCGGGACAATAGAGTTTTTAGTTGATACTAAAAAGAATTATTATTTTCTTGAAATGAATACACGATTGCAAGTTGAACATCCTGTAACGGAATTCATTACCGGCATTGATTTAGTTAAAGAACAAATATCCATTGCTTATGGGGATAAGCTGTCATTCAGTCAAAATGATTTAAAAATTAATGGGCATTCAATTGAATGTAGAATTTATGCCGAAGATCCCTCAAATAATTTTTTCCCTTCCACAGGCAAAATAACTGAATACTTCCAGACCGCCGGGCCTGGAGTAAGGGTTGATTCCGGGTTTGGTGGTGGTTCTAACATTTCAATTTATTATGATCCATTGATCGCAAAATTAATTGTGTGGGATAAAGATAGAACCGGAGCAATAAGTAGAATGAAAAGGGCCCTGGGAGAATATAAAATAGGCGGCGTAATATTAAATAATAATTTTCTTAATCTGATTTTAGATTCTAAAGAATTTCAAAATGGGAAGTACGATATTAATTTTGTTGAAGACAAGTTGTTAAAGCGAAATAATAATAAGCAAAACATAGATGAAGAAATAGAAAATGCTGCTGCAATAAGTGCAGTAATATTTATGCTTAATTCTAAATCAAATGGAATAACAAACAAAAATGGAAAAATGAGCTCCAACAATTTTTGGATGAAACAGCTTTATGAATGATTTCATAGTTAGCATAAACGATAAGAAAAAAGATGTTCAAATCTTAGATGAAAAGCAATTAATCTTTAATGGCAAAAATTACAGCTATGATTTTTATGCATTAAATAATGACACTTTTATTTTACGCCTGAACGAAAAGTTTTATGAAGTCACCATCAAAAAAAATGAAAAAAAATATTACAATGTTTTAATAAATAACTCTATATTTGAAACTATTGTTAGAAACAAATTACAGGATGAAGCAGCCAGCATCATTGAACAAAAACAGAAAGTGCTTCATTCGCAAGACATAAAGTCTCCGATGCCTGGCATGGTGATAATCATAAAAAAAAATACGGGAGAAAAAGTGGCGAAAAATGATTCGGTGATTATACTTGAGGCAATGAAAATGGAAAATGATATTCGCTCTCCGATTACGGGACATATAAAGAAAATTTATGTGAAAGAGGGAATTGCCGTTGATAAAGGCACTTTACTATTCTCAATCGAATAGATTAAATCGAAATTCATAAAATCATTAATTCATTATCAAATAATTAACTAAGGAGAGAGAGACCTTGAAAAAAACAATTACTATTGTTGCTTCAGTAATATTGTTGGCAAACTTTTGTTTTGCCGGAGGGTTTCAACTAAATGAACACGGTGCAAAAGCAATGGGTATGGGAGGCGCTTATACTGCCGTTGCTAATGATGCCTCTGCAATTTATTGGAACGGTGCCGGTTTAACTCAATTATCAGGAACTAATTTTTTACTCGGTACAACATTGATTGCTCCTTTGACATCTTTTAGAGGTGTAACTCCAGATATAACAGAATATAAAATGGAAAAACAAGTTTTTTTCCCAACTCATTTTTTTGTTTCTCATTCATTCAATAAAGATCTGGCAGTTGGATTAGGTTATACAAATCCTTTTGGTTTAGGAACAAAATGGGGAGAAGACTGGGTTGGAAGATATCTTGCTATTGAAACTAAATTGGAAGTATTCACCATTTCTCCTGTTGTTGCTTATAATTTAATGGACAATCTTTCCATAAGTGCCGGTTTTGTTTACAGCTTTGCAAATGTTACCATTACACGCAAAGTGCCTCAAACTCCTTTTGCCGGAGATGCCTTTGTTAAATTAGATGGTAAAGATAATTTTGCAGCGGGTTATAATTTTGGAGTAATGTATAAGCCAATTCCAAAATTAAGTTTAGGTGCTTCTTTCCACAGCGAACTTCCTTTTGAATTTAAAGGTGATGCAGCAACGACCGGAGCCCAGGCATTAATTGATGTAAAACAATTACCCAACAGCGGCGTTACAGCAAAATTAACTACTCCTTTCAATTTAGCTTTTGGCGCTGCTTATGATGTATTGCCTAAATTAAAATTAAGTTTTGATTTTCAATATGTTGGATGGTCAAGCTATGATTCACTTACAATTGGTTTCGATGACCCTGCTTTCAGTACTTTATCCAGCCCAAGGTTATATGATAATTCATATATCGTAAGGCTTGGCGGGGATTATAAACTAAATGAATGTTTAGAAGTTCTTGCCGGAATTTATTTTGATAAGAATCCTGTAAAAGATGAATATGTTAATCCATCACTTCCCGATGCAAATAGATTAGGTTTAAGTTTTGGCGTTCAATATGCTATTATGCAGCATTTAAATATTTCTGCTTCGTATTTATTTATTAGAAACAGCGAATTAACTATAACCAACTCAAAAGAAAGCTTCACGTTGGGAGATGCTGCATTTAACGGAACCTATAACTCTACAGCTAATCTTGTTGCAATTGCTTTATCATATTCATTATAAAAATTGAGAAGGTTAAAGAAATGAATAAAATATTAAATAAAAATTAGTTTATTACTTTTTTTGTTTATCGTTATTTCCGGTTGTGAAGATCGAACAGATCTAACTCCTCCGGCAGCACTTAATCCAATTAGCGGGAATGCTAATTTAACCAGGTTTGTTACTCTTGGAAATAGCTTAACTGCAGGCTATCAATCCGGTTCTTTATACGAAGGCGCACAGATGTATTCATACGGTAATCAGATAGCAGGACAAATTGGAACTAATTTTGTACAGCCTATTGTATCAGAACCAGGAACTCCAGGCAGAATAGAAATAGTTT